>CAWHEM010000013.1:0-310217 GCA_963828535.1 uncultured Solirubrobacterales bacterium | reverse complement strand
AACTGAACGTTGCTGAATCTGCGGTCCCGATGGAGGCAGTCCGTAGTGAGAACCAATGGACATGCAGTCTCCTTCCGTCGCCGGCGCTTTTCGATGGTGCGGCAGGTCGCCGCGTCGCCATGCGGACCCTCTCGGGCGACGGAAACCCGTTGTAGAACGGTAGCAGCCGCCCCTGTCAGAGCGATAGCCATCTCCCGGCCGTCATCGTCAAACGCTAGAGTGTGGTTACGACCGAGCATCCGCTCGGATTTCAAGTAGTGCCCCGCGTCTCCGCAGTCGTTGCCTCGCAGCGTCCTCCGTGTTTCGCAGTGCACAGACCCGGAGGGAAGTAAGCATGGCTACAGGAACCGTTAAATGGTTCAGCGACGACAAGGGTTTTGGATTCATCACCCCCGATGATTCCGGCAAGGACCTGTTCGTTCATCACAGCGCGATTCAGGGCAGCGGCTTCAAGTCGCTGGCCGAAGGCGCGAAGGTGAGCTACGACGCCGAGCAAGGCCCCAAGGGCCCCGCAGCGGCGAACGTCCAGGCTCTCTAGCCTGCAGCCCGAAAGCGACGGAGAGCCTCGGCTCTCCGTCACTCGCGGCAGGCCGGTGCGCGCCCTGGAGTCATGGCGCCGCGCCACGGCGGACGGCACGCACGCGGTCCCAAGCGGTACCGATAGCTGCGGGGGGTGGGATGCGATCTACGTCCCGGGCTCCCCCAGCCGGCGTGCGCCAACCGGCAGCAACTCCACGATCAAGAGATTGGACTGGCATGGCCTCACGCGGAAAGAAGAAAACAACGATGGCAAAGCTGACTCGCGAGAGCAGGCTGCGCGAGCGACGGTTCGAGAAACAAGCTCGCAAGGACGCGCGTAAGCTGGCCGCCTCTGATCCGGATGCACGGCCAGATGATGACGGCGCCAGTCTCAGCGACGATGCGGGTGCAGGCACCGAGTTTGAGGATGTGCCGGCGGCCGAGCAACCGGCGGCGGAGTCGGTCTAGTCTCAGGGCCCCGCAGGGTTTCGGCCCGGTAGGGCGGCCTCGGTAGCGCGGCCTCTCTGCTCAGGCTGATTCGGTGGCCAGCGCCTGGCTCGGAGCGCCCAGGACGCCGGCTTGAGCGAAGCTCACCATCTTGCCCTGATCCTCATCCCATAGCTTGAGCCTGACCGTCCCCAGCGCCTCGCGCAGCGTCAGCACCGGAACGTCGTGAAACACCGGGTTCTCGTCGTGAGCGCGCTGCAGGTTGTAGTTCGGAATCCGCGCGTTCAGGTGGTGAACGTGGTGCAGCCCGATGTTGCCGGTGAAGAACTGCAGGATCTTCGGCAGGCGCAGATACGAGCTTCCGCGCAGAGCGGCATCGGCATAGCTCCACTCGGTCGGGCCCTGCCAGTACGCGTCCTCGAACTGGTGCTGGACGTAGAACAGCCAGATCCCGGCCGATCCGGCGATCATCGCCGGTGGGCGCCCAGACGAGGAAGAAGTTCCCCACCCCAAGCCACCAGCAGAGGCTGCCGACCACGGACAACAGGACAGCGTCGGTGGCGAGCACGCTGTGGCGCATCCGCGGGCGCTGCGCGCGGGTGGCGATCCGCGGGCCGACGATCATCGCGAACACCGGGCCGAGACCGAACATCACCAGCGGGTTGCGGAACAACCGGTAAGCCAGCCGGCCGCGGGGTTCGAGCGCGCAGGTATTCCGAGATCGTCAGCGTGGGGATGTCACCGACACCGCGCCGCTCCAGGTCGCCGGAGGTCGCGTGGTGAACGGCGTGGTCGTGACGCCAGCGCATGAACGGCGCCAGCACCATCAGCCCAGGACGCGCCCGGCGTACTGGTTCGCCCGCTTGGACGGGAACAGCGATCCGTGGGTGCAGTCGTGGAAGACGATGAACGTCCGTGACCAGGAAACCGGCCGCGGGAATCGCAAGCGGCAAGGGTCACACGACGGAGACCGCCAGCAGCTTGTACATCACCACCGACAGCGCCAGGTAGGGCACGATCGAGGTGCCGATGTCGGCCAGGCTGCGGCCCAGGCGCGGCTGCGCGTAGGCGCTCAGCACGTCATTCCAGGACCGACTCTTCAGCTTGCGAGGACATGTGGCTGCTCCGATGCAGGGATGAACGTTGCCGAGTGCAACGCCCCCGCGTGCCGCCATCAGACCGCCGCGAGCGCGAATTCTTCGTGATCGATGCGGCTCTGCGTCACCGGGGGGTCCGCACGACTGACCTCGACTGACCACACCCTATCCGATCCCCCGGCCTTAAACCCCGGTGGGCTCTGGGCCGAGGGATTCATACGCACGATTTAAGCCGCCGTCGCGCCAGCCTCAGCGACCTCGTGAGTGCCTTCGGCGAACTCCTCCACGAGCTTCGCGCAGAATGCCGGAAGGTCGTCCGGGCTGCGCGAGGTCACGAGACCCTGATCCACCACGACCTCTTCGTCGACGACGTTGCCGCCAGCGTTGCGCAGGTCAGTGCGGATGCTGGGATACGACGTAAGGGTCCGCCCACGCACGAGATCAGCTTCGACGAGGACAGCCGGTCCGTGGCAGATCGCCGCGGCGGGCTTTCCGGTCTTGAAGTACTCCTGCAGGAATGAGACGGCGTCCGAATCGAGACGCAGCTTGTCCGGGTTGACCGTGCCACCGGGAATGATCAGCCCGTCATAGTCCTCAGCGGAAACGTCGGCCACGACCTTATCGACGGCGAGCTTCGACGCCGGCTCGATGTCGTGGTTCATCGCCTGGATCTCGCCTGACTCGAGCGACACGAGCTCCGTCGTTGCCCCGGCGGCCTCGACGGCCTCCTTCGGCTTCTGGTATTCGACCTCCTCAACGCCATCGGCGGCGAGTATCGCGATCTTCTTCCCCTTCAGCTCATCGGCCATGCCATGCTCCTTTCTGCCACCTCCGGCGGCATCGGCGACCCCGGTGGCCGCGAAGGGGGCTACCCGTCCGCGCCGACTCGAACTCGGGAGTGACCCGCAGGCCACGGCCCTCCGTCGCCGAGCGTTGACCGCCGTTAGACTCTCGCGCCACGCGCGGCTGTAGCTCAGTTGGCTAGAGCGTCTGCTTGCCATGCAGAAGGTCGAGGGTTCGAGTCCCTTCAGCCGCTTCGCAGGAAAACCCCGCTAATGCGGGGTTTTCTGCGGTATCGGCAGCCGTGGCATGTGTTCCAAGACGGCTGTCAGTGGTGACCGTCACGGGCGAGCTCTTGGCGGTGTTGCTCACGCTCACAGGTTTGGTCGTGCGCAATGGGTCGCTGCACGACCGTACTGCTGTTGATCGGCACTGTGGTCGAATTCTGCATCAACGTCGCGTTGACGTGATCGGTCAGCAGCATCGACGCCATCTTGAGTAGAGCAGTGGGTACCAGGGCAGCGGTCTCCTTGATAGTGTTGCCACTGAATACGCGGACACGGTGAGACCGCTCACGTATAACGCCTCCTTCGGCGGCAGCGGTTAGCCTCGGGTTGCACCGGTCATTTCCTCATCGATGCCTTCGGACCGAGAACTCCGAGGCCTGGAGCGCACCGAGACCCAACGCGGGCGAGCATGGCGCGGATGCTAAGCCTGTGCTGGATGCTCGAACTCGGTCGGGCGGCCGTCGGAGGCTCCTGCGGGATGAAGTACTGCCACGTTGGAACGATCTTAGTTGTTGCTGGGTGAACTGGGTGGTCGTAGTGGCGTGAGCGTGGCGGCGGTGGCTGGCCGGAGTCATCCTGCTGGCCGTCATCGTGCGGGCTGGTGTTTTATTTTTGCCAGACCGCATGAGCGCTGTTTGGGGATCCGGTCGACTATTAACGGCATGCTGTCTCGATCGCCTTGGGACACGGATATCCCGACCGAAATCGCCTCCCCCGGGACGCCGTCCGCATTCCGTCCTCCGGCCTATCCCTATGTACTCGGAGGTCTCTACGAGTGTGGGCATTCACCTGCTGGCGGCTCGGTTGTTGTCCGCGCTGCTCGGAGTCCTGACCGTCGCGCTGATGGCTTACTTGGGGCGAGCGATCTGGGGTCAACGGGTCGGGCTGGTCGCCGCCGGGGTGACGGCGATGTTCCTTCCTCTGGCCACGTTAGACACCACGTTGCTTTCCGAATCGCTGTCTCTACTTATAGAGCTGGCGCTGGCCTGGTGCCTGCTCATGTGCGTGCAAGATTCCCGGCGCCGCGTTGGGTCCTACTGTCGGGCCTGCTCTGCGGGCTTGCGGCCCTGCGCGAGTCGTGGGAGATCTTGCCCTGATACCGGCGATCTTCGTCGTCATCACATCCGCGGCTCGCCTCCAGGCCCTTCGCCGGTCGGCCGCGCTCATCGCCGTCTTCGTGGCCACGCTGGCCCCGTGGACGATCCGCAACGCCGTGGTGTTCCACGCCTTCGTTCCGTCTCCACCGAGGGCGGCTGTATGTTGGCCGGAAAGTAAACAGCTATACCACGGAGCCAGACGGCCTTGAGGCCGTGTGGCGGGTCCCCTTATGGTTCCAGGCCTTAACGTGTCACTGGCGCCGCTTTATCGTCGTCCCGGCGGAGTCAACGAAGCCCAGCTGGAGAAGACCCTGCGCGATGATGCGCTCGATTATATTACCGCCGATCCCCACATCCTTCGAGCGTCGGGGCTGCTGGACACGTCGTCTCTTGATCTCGGCAAGGCGCACACCTTCGTCACCTCGATCTCCTACCGGGCCTGGACTGCCCGGCCGGCGGCAACGACCGGTTACGCTCAGCGCTCAGCTGATCACTGCACTAGCGCTGCTCGCTCTGCTCGCCCGGCTTCTGCGACGCATGCCGTTCCCGCTCGGGCCGACCTGGCTGTGGTTGCTGCCACTGCTCGCTGCGCTCGCGACGGTTCCCTTCGGCGGGAACCCTCGCAAACGTCTGCCGCTGGATCCGTTCTTGATCCTCCTGGCCTCGCTGACCATCTGCACGCTCTTCGAACGGGTTGTGCTTCACACACGCGAGCCGTCGGCCTCCAGGACTCCGACCCGTTGCGGGCAGCGACCTGAGCACCAGCTCTTACGAATTTCTGAGGAGGAGCACGCGTGGCCCTTACCGCAGCAGCTCATCCTCCATGTCATGCCGGCTATCGCCCACAATCCGCAGCCTTCGAGATGAGAGGCGGACGTTACGAGCTCACGCGCGCTGTCGCCAACCAGCGGTACTCGCTGCGGGCCACCGATGACGGCTGGTCACTGCTTGCCCCCAGCGGGGCGGTCGTCTTTGGTGGGTTGGCCTGGCGTTGCGCAGAGCTTGCTGGAGTTCCCCACGATTCGGGCGTCCGGCCGTTGTCAGCTGAGCGGCGGCGCCCGCGGTGAGCACGCCCCGCGATCCTACGCGCCGCCGACCGCTTGGCACACTGTGGGCCGGATGAGCGCCGCCCCCGGCCCTCAGGGCGAATCCAGCCTGATTGGGGCGGCCCATGGCAGGAGACGGTTCGTGGCGGATATCCGAGTCCGGGAATCTTCGCTCTCGCTGGTATGTAGTAGCTGGAGGCGATGCTGGCAGGACGGACGCCGCGGCCACCTATCTCCCGCCTCACGGGTCTGAGGTTGGTCGACGTCGGTGAGGGCACGGCGGCCTTCCAGCTTCCGATGACAGAATGGTTGTGCTCGCCTCAGGGGGCGATTTCGATCGGGACGGTCACGATCGCCGCGGACGCCGCCGTCGCGTGTGCGATCCAGACCGAGTTGCCGCCTGCGACGCCGTTCACCACTTCGGAGCTGTCCCTGCGGCTGCTCTCGCCGCTGCACCCCGGAGGCTCGCTCACTGCCGTGGCACGCTAATCCAATCACGCCGGACGATCGCGCTGGCCGAGGTTGGCGTGTTCGACGACCACGAGCGAATCGTCGCGCACGGCAGCTCCCTGTGCTTCGTGACTGCCCCCCTCTCCCCCGCTCGGAGCCATCCCGCGGACTCGGTCGATGATTTCGACTCGTCCCCGGGCCCGAGACTGAGACGCACCAGTCCCCTGACCCGTACCTGCGCCCCACCGAGGGCCAGATCTTGCCCGAAGCCGTGTGGGAGAGCACGAGCGGGCTGGACGTCCTGAGGGGTCAGCTCACCGGGGAGGTGCCGCTGCCTCCGATCCACCATCTCACGGGTCTGCGGCCGATCGATGTCACCCGGGACGAAGTGTGCTTTGCCATGCCGGCCACGGAATGGCTGTGTGCGCCCGCTCGCGGCCGCATCCAGGGTGGCGCGGTGGCGCTGCTAGCCGAGACCGCGCTCAGTGCGGCGATCCAGACGGGCATCCCGGCCGGCACCGCGATCGCGCCCGTGGATCTGAAGGTCAACTACCTGCGTCCCCTCCCCGACGACGGCCGGCTGGCATACGCCCGAGGGCGTGTCGTCCATTCCGGGCGCCGGATCACGGTCGGCGGCGCTGAGGTGCTCGACTCCGACGGTAGGGCGATTGCGGTGGCGACCGGGTCCGCGATGGTCCTCCCCGGGCGGCCCGCCTCGCTGCGTGCGGCTTGATGGCTGCCTGGGGCAAAACCGCCGCGGCGGCGCTACTGGTTGCCGTGGCAGTGAGCGCGTGCGCGAGCAGCGTCCGGCTGGCGCCCCAGACGAAGCCGTCGCCCCCAGCGCACGTCGCGGGCGGTCGCCCCGCCCACATCGCGATCGTGGTGATGGAGAACGAGGAATACGCGGACATCGTCGGGTCCACGAGCACGCCCTACATCAATCAACTTGCCGCTCGTTATGGGCTGGCCACCCAGATGTATGCGATTCGGCATCCGTCACTGCCCAACTACCTTGCCCTGACGGGGGGCTCCACCTTCGGCTTCGATGACGACTGCACCAACTGCGCCGTTCCGGGTGCCGGACTGGCGGGTCAACTTCACTCCGCTGGCCTGAGCTGGAAGGCGTACATGGAGGACATGCCGTCCGCTTGCTTCACCGGCGCCGACGCGGGTGGCTACGCCAAGAAACACGATCCGTTCGTGTATTACAACGGCATCAGCGGCGACCCAAGCCTCTGCGCCGACGTCGTCCCGTTCTCTGCGCTCGCGCGCGATGAGACCTCGCATGCGCTGCCCGCGTTCATCTGGATCACCCCGAACCTGTGTCATGACATGCACGACTGCGATCCCGCCGTGGGGGATCGGTTTCTGTCCCGGACGATCCCGCCCCTGCTTCGCGCGTTGGGCCCTCGGGGGCTGCTGCTACTGACCTGGGATGAGGGCTCCAGCGACAACGGCTGCTGCCGCCTGGCCAGCGGCGGTCACGTGGCAACCATCGTCGCCGGCGCGCTGGCCCGGGCCCGCGCGCGGCTGGGCACGGCGACTGACCACTACTCGGTGCTGCAAACGATCGAGGACCTGCTCAGGCTGCCCAGGATCGGCGGTGCAGCCTGCGCCTGCACACCTTCGCTCGCGCCCCTGCTGCGGTTGGGGCCCACGCGCCGCTGGGCTGCAAAGTAACCTGCACGCAAGATGCCGGGATGGCGTGCAGCGGTTCGCTCGCTGGCCCTCGTGAGTCTCGCGCTCGTGAGTCTCGCCTTCCTGCCCAGGGGGCCGGCGAGCGCCCTGGCCGCCCCCGACCTACCGCTCCGACATGCCGGACGGTGGATCACCGATGCGCACGGCCGCGTGGTGATCGTCCACGGCATCAACATGGTCTACAAGCTTCCCCCGTATTCGCCGGTGGCGGTCGGGTTCGGCGACGACGACGCGGTCTTTCTGGCCCGGAGCGGGTTCAACGTCGTACGCGTCGGCGTCATCTGGAAGGCCGTCGAGCCGCGACCTGCTGCTTACGACGACGGCTACCTGAGGGCGATCTCCGCGACCGTGCGCACCCTGGCGCGTCACGGCATCCTCTCGCTGCTTGACTTCCATCAGGATCTGTACAACGAGCGCTTCCAGGGCGAGGGAGCTCCAGACTGGGCGGTTCAGGACGGCGGGCTGCTCAACCCAAGGCTCGGCTTCCCGGTCAACTACCTGGCCAACCTCGCTCTGGAGCACGCGCTCGACGCCTTCTGGGGCAACGCGCCCGGTCCGGGGGGAGTTGGACTGCAGGCTCGGTTTGCGGCGGCCTGGCGGCACGTCGCGGCACGGTTCCGCGCCGACCCGGCGGTGCTCGGTTACGAGCTGTTCAACGAACCGTTTCCGGGAACCCTCTGGGAGCCCTGCCTCGGGCTGGGTGGTTGTGCGGGATTCGATGGTCAGCTGACGACTTTCTATCGTCGCGTCGACAACGCAATCCGGAGCATTGATCCCCGTACCCTCGTGTGGTACGAGCCCAATGTTCTGTTCAACGAAGGCATTCCCACCCGGGTTGGCTCGCTCGGGGATCCCGGGGCCGGCTTCGCGTTTCACGATTACTGTCCGACCGAGGCCACGACCGGGTCGCCGTTGGGGTGCAGCGGTTTTGACGACACCACTTTCTCGAATGCACTCGCCGGCGCCGCCGCGGTGCGCAGCGCGGTCATGATGACCGAGTTCGGGGCGACTGCGGATGCTCCCTACCTGACCGAGATGGTCGCCCGTGCTGACCGGCTGATGGTCCCGTGGATCGAGTGGGCCTACTGCGGGTGCTCAGACCCGACCACCACCGGCCCTGGCAACAATCAGGCGCTCGTGATCGATCCTCGCAAACCGCCCGGCACCGGCAACGTCGAGCTGGGAACCGTCCGCGCGCTGGTCGAGCCCTACCCGCAGGTGATTGCGGGAACACCGCAGTCGTGGAGCTACGACCGTGCTGCCCGCCACTTTCTCCTGCGCTACTCGAGCGCCGTGGCCGGCACCCCGGCCAAGACGTTTCCGGCCGGCTCGATCAGCGAGATCAGCACTCCGGCCATGGTCTACGGCCGCCGCTACATGACGCAGGTGAGCGGCGGTGTGGTTGTCTCGTCGCCCGGGGCCTCGTTGCTGCGGATCGCCTCGTGCCCAGGAGCCACCAACGTCACGGTGAGCCTCACTGCCTCCGGCACCACCCACGGCTCATGTCCCCAACCGCGCCGCCGGCGGCACCGGGGCCGGCGGCTCGTCAAGTCGCACTGATCGGCTCAGGGGCTTCTCGGCCCAGCTCCAGCTGAGGCCCGAACGAGATCCGCAGCAACGCTCCGCCCCCGGGAGCGTTGGCAGCCTGCACGAAGCCGCCGTGTGACTCCGCCGCCTGTCTGACAATCGCCAGGCCGAGCCCGGAGCCCGGCTTGGAGCGAGCCGCCTTGGCGCGGTGGAAGCGATCGAATATGAACGGGAGATCCTGCGCATCGAAGCCGGGGCCGTGATCACGCACGGTGAGCACGCCCCGATGCAACGCCACTTCGATCTCCCCCCCGGCGGGGCTCCATTTGGCGGCGTTGTCCAACAGGTTGCCGATCGCGCGGGCGATGCGGTCCCCCTCCCCGCGGACCAGCGTCGATTCCAGGCTGCTTTGCACCGTCAACGTGGGGGCCCGGCGCCGGGTTCGTTCCACGGCGTCGAGGACGATGGCATCGACTCGCACCTCACCCGGGGCCGCACTTGGTTTTGAGCCCCGGGCGAGCTCGACCACGTCGGCGACCAGCGCCGTCAGCTCATCGAGCTCGTCGATCATGTCGTTCCTCAGCGCCTCGCGGTCCTCGGCGGAAAGCCGCGCCTCGTCGCGCAGCAACTGCAGATTCGCGCGCACGGAGGCGATCGGCGTGCGGAGCTCGTGGGAGGCGTCGGCGACCAAATTCCGCTGGGCTTGAACCGAGCGCTCGAGAGCGTCGAGCGTGGTGTTGAAGGTCCGGCCGAGACGAGCCAGCTCATCATCTCCGCCGACCTCCAGTCGCTCATGTTCGAGTCGCTCGCGATTGGCCGCGATCGTCTCGGTCTGCCGCGTGAAGCGGGCAATCGGCGCCAGCGCGGTACGAGCGACGAGGATGGCCAGGAGCGCGGCCAGCGCGATGCCGCCCGCCGCGATCACGAGCAGCAGGAGCAGTTGGCTGGAGAGCGCGTGATCGACCTCGGTCATCGGCAGGGCGACCGCCAGCGCGCCGCGGTTTCCGATGCCCTCAACGAGCACGCGAAGATGCGTGCCGTTGACGCGTGCCTCCGTGTACAGCTGGCCGCGGCCCCTGGCGGCCACGGACTTCATCGCCGGAGTGACCGGGATGCGGTCGCCCTGGCTGATCGGGACGAACGTGCCGCCGCTGCGATAGACCAGCGTCACGATCCCTGAGGGTCCCCCGAAACCCGGTCCGCGGCGGTCCAGTGCGAGCCCCTCATCCCCCACCCCCGGTGGCTCGGCGCCGCCTGGCGTCGTGATCCCGAGCCCGCTCCGCGGGGGCCCGTTTCCGCCGCCCGGACCAGACCCGCCAAACCGCTCCGCTGGCATCGAGATCTGATGGCTGAGGTTCTGCAGGGAGTTGTCAAGCTGCCCGCGCAGGACCGACTTCGTGCCGGCGTAGGCCGAGATCGCCACCGCGAGCACCGCGAGAGCCACGGCAATCCCGGCGGCCAGTCCCAGCCGGGCCCGCAGGCGTCATGTTGAGGCGGCCTCCGGCTCCCGCAGTGAATATCCCACGCCTCGCACCGTGTGGATCTCCGAGCTCGCACCGGCATCTTCAAGCTTGCGGCGCAGATAGCCGATGTACACGCGCAGGGCATTTGAGGTCGGTCCGAAGTCGTAGCCCCAGACGCGGTCATAGATAAGGCTGTGCGGGAGCACGCGCCGGGGGTTGAGCATCATCAGCTCGAGCAGCTGGTATTCAGTCCGCGTGAGCTCGGTGAAGTTCTCGCCCACGACGACTCCATGGCGGCAGGGTCAAGGCGCAGCTCACCGAACGACAGCCCGCCCTCGGCGTCCGCTTCGCCTCCGCCGCGACGCAGAAGCGCGCGCAGCCTGGCTTTCAACTCATCGATGTCGAATGGCTTGACCAGATAGTCGTCGGCACCGGCGTCGAGTCCATCGATACGGTCTGCGACTGCATCGCGCGCGGTCAGCATCAGGACGGGGACCCGGTTGCCCTCGCGGCGTAGCAGGCGGCACACCTCGAGCCCATCGATGTCCGGCAGGCCGACGTCGAGCACGACCGCGTCGGGCACGCTGCGCGCTCGACCTCCGCCAGCGCGTCGGCACCCGTCCTCGGCCAAGCGGATCTCGTAGCCGGCCAGGGCCAGTGACCGCCGCAGCACGTCCCGCAGTGCACGATCGTCGTCGACGACCAGAAGTCTCATGGCGCCATTGTCGCCGCTGCCGCACCGATGCGCGAGCGCTTCCTACGCAGGCCTTATTCCGGAGCGGGTTCGCGCTCGGCGTTCGCGCAGGACGGCGCCGAGGATGCCGTTGACGAAGCCGGGGGCGTCGGAGCCGCAGAATCGCTTCGCGGTCTCGACGGCTTCGTCGATCGCGCCCTGCGGGCGCGATCGCGCTGCTCGCGCGGGCAGCGCGTCCGGGTAGAGCAGCTCGGCCAGGCCGACGCGCAGGATCGAGCGCTCCAGCGGGGCGATCCGCGCGAGCGACCAGCCCGTGGCGTGGGCGCGTGATCAGCTCGTCGAGCTCCGGCTGATGCTCCCGGACCAGTTCCGCCAGCGCGCGCGTGAACGCGTGCGTGTCCCGGGGAAAGGCCTGCTCCAGCGGTCGCCCGAGAAGGTCGCTCTGGTAGAGGGCCCAGATCGCGGCGCGTCGCTGCTCGGTCCTACGCACGCGAAACGTATTCGCCCGTGCGCGTGTCCACTCGTACGACGTCGCCGATGTCGATGAACAGCGGAACCTGGATCCTCGTGCCCGGTCTCGAGCACCGCGGGCTTGGTTCCGCCGCCGGAGGCCGTGTCGCCGCGAACGCCGGGCTCGGTCTGGGCGACCGCCAGCTCGAGCGCGCTCGGCAGCTGGACGTCGGCCGGCTGATCATCGATGTAGAGCAGCTCGACCTCGTCGGATTCCTTCATCCAGCGCAGCGCCTCGGCGATCGCCGTCTCGGGAATGGTCAGCTGCTCGTAGCTCTCGGTGTCCATGAAATGCGCGTCGGTGCCGTCCTTGTAGAGGAACTGCATGCGCCGCACCTCGGTGCGCACCGGACGAAACTTCTCGCCGGCGCGGAAGGTGCGGTCGATCACCGCGCCGTCACTGGCGCGGCGCAGCTTCGTGCGCACGAACGCTCCACCTTTGCCCGGCTTGACGTGCTGGAACTCGACGATCTTGAACACCGTTCCCTCTACGTCGATGTGGTTTCCGTTGCGGAATTGATTGGTGCTGATGCTCATCGTCGTCTCCGATGTTGACACACCGGCTCAGTTGACCGTCCGCAGCTCCTTGGGGACCGAGGTGAGGATCTCGCAGCCCCGCTTCGGTGACCACGACGAGATCCTCGATGCGGACGCCGAGCGCTCCCGGGGAGGTAGATCCCGGGCTCGACGGTGACCACGTTGCCGGCCTGCAGGTGGTCCTCGGAGCGCTGGGAGAGACGGGGCGCCTCGTGAACCTCCATCCCGACGCCGTGCCCCAGCCCGTGACCGAAGCGCTCGCCGTAACCGCCGGCTCGATCACCCCTCTGGCCACGCCGTCGATGTCGCGGCCCGTGCCGCCTGCCCGCACGGCCTCAAGACCGGCCAGCTGGGCCGCCCTGACCAGCGCGTAGACCTCCTTGGCCTGATCGTCGAGCTCGCCGGTGGCCACCGTGCGCGTGCAGTCCGAGCAGTAGCCGTCGACCTCGGCGCCCCAGTCGATCACCACCAGCTGCCCGGCCTCGATCGCCACATCGCGCGGCTGGGCGTGCGGCAGCGCGCCGTGGGCGCCGGCGGCGACGATCGAGTCGAAGCTCGGTCGCTGCGCTCCCAGCTCGCGCATCGTCGACTCCAGCGCGAGGACCGCCTCGCGCTCGGTGCGCCCGACGAGTCCCTCCGCCAGCAGCCGCTCGAACGCTTCGTCGGCGATCGCGCTCGCCGCCCTGATCAGCTCGACCTCCTCCGGCTCCTTGATCGCGCGCAGGCGCTCGACCAGGCCGCTGCGCCCGACCAGCTCGACCCGCTCGGGCAGCAGCTGCGCAGGCGGGCGTGGCGTTCGCACCGAAACATGCGCGTCCTCGAACCCGAGCCGCACGTGCCCCGGAGGCAGCGCGTCGGCGACCAGCGCGAGCAGTTCCTCGGACGCGCGCAGCCGCTCGAAGCTCGGATCGACCTGCTCTGCCGCCTGCTCGACGTACCGGAAGTCGGTGATGAATGTCCGTGTCCCGGGCCCGACCAGCGCCAGGCCGTTGGTGCCCGAGTAGCCGGTCAGGTAGCGCACGTTGACCAGGTCGGTGACGAGCAGCAGATCGACCCCGGCCTCCGCGAGCAGCGCCGCGAGACGATCGGCGCGGTCGCTCATCCGCGCAGCTCCACCTTCAGCGCCTGGAGCGCGTCGCGGTATCCGTCCGGCCCCTTGCCCGCGACCCGGGCGACGCACAGCTCGCCGATGACCGACTGGCGACGCCACGTCTTCGCGGGCGTCGACGTCGGAGAGGTGGACCTCGACCGCCGGCAGCCCGGTGAGCTCGAGCGCATCGCGGATGGCGTAGGAGTAATGCGTCCAGGCTCCGGGGTTGAGCACCAGCCCGTCCGCAAGTCCCTCCAGCCGGTGCAGGTGCTCGACGAACTCGCCCTCGTGATTGGTCTGGAAGAACCTCGTCTCGAGGCCGAGCTGCCGCGCGTCCTGCGCGATCTTCCGCTCGAGCTCGTCGAAGGTCAGCCGCCGTAGTGCTCGGGGTCGCGCCGGCCGAGCTGGTCGAGGTTGACGCCGTGCATGATCTCGATGCGGTTGCGCGTCTCGGTCAATCCGCTCACGCCAGGCCAACTCTCGCACGGCGGCGATCAGATCGCGAGAGGCGACGGTGCAGCCCGGCCGCGGGCTGGCCGGCCGCGTCGAGCAGCACGAACGGCACCGGGCCCTCACCGAGGCGCTTCTTGTCCCGCGCGGTGGCCATCACCACGGCATCCGGATCGGCATCCTCGAGCCTGGTCGGCAGCCCTCGCGCCGACGAGCAGGCCGAGGACCTCGTCGCGCAGCTCGGGCTGGCCGGAGAGCCGCAGCGCGGCGAGCAGCCCGAGGGCGACCGCCTCGCCGTGCCGGTAGCGGGCGTAGCCCGTGCTCGTCTCGATCGCGTGGCCGACGGTGTGCCCGAGATTCAGCACCTGCCGCACGCCGCCGTCGCGCTCGTCCTGCGCGACGATCCGCAGCTTGGTCAGAACGCAGGCCGAGATCACCTCGGGCGAGGCCGGATCCGCGCCCGCGCGCACGCGCTCCCAGAGATCGCCGCCGGCGATCAGTGCCGTCTTGACGACCTCCGCATAGCCGGCCGCCAGCTCAGCGGCCGGGCAGGCTGGTCAGCGTCCGCGTGTCGGTCAGCACCGCCGCGGGCTGGTGATAAGCGCCGACATAGTTCTTGGCCTCCGGAAGATCGACGCCTGTCTTGCCGCCGTAGGCTGAGTCGACCTGCGCCACCAGCGTTGTCGGCACCTGGACGAAGCGGACGCCGCGCTGGTAGGTGGCGGCACAGAACCCGGCCAGGTCGCCGACCACTCCGCCGCCGAGCGCGACGACGACGTCGTCGCGGGTCATCCCAGCCCGCACGAGCTCGGTCCAGACGATCTCGGCGTGCGCGATCGTCTTGGACTGCTCCCCCGGCATGATCGCAACCCGGCCATCCAGCGGATCGAGCGCGTGTCCGTAAAGACGTCCGGCGTTGCCGTCGGTGACCAGGAAGCGTCGCCCGCCGACCATCGAGGGCCAGAATTGATGACCTCCAGCAAGTCCTTGCCGATGTACACCGGATAGCTTCCAGACTCGCTCACCGCCCAGATGACGCGGGTGCCGGACGGAACGCCGTCGACCGAGGCGAGCACAGCCTCCATCGCCGCGGTCCTCTGCGAGGGGACCACGACGTCGGCCAGCTGCGCGTAGAGCGGATCACGGCGGGCGTAGCGGCGCTCGAACTCGTCGTGGTCACGGGCCAGCGGCCGACCGCTGTTCTGCACCCTGCGCCAGGCTGTATCGATGTCGACGTCGATCCATAGGACCAGGTGCTCGGCGAGCGCCGTGCGCACCGCCGCGGACTCGATCGCGCCGCCGCCCAGCGCCAGTACCGGGGCGGTCGGATCGTCCAGCAGCTCCAGCGTGGTCCGTTCCTCGGCTGCACGGAATCCGGCTTCACCGTCCTCGCGCGAAGATCTGCTCGATCGTTTTGCCGGCACGCTGCTCGATTACATGGTCGACGTCGATCCGGCGCTTGCCCGTCAGCCGCGCGATGGCGTTGGCGGCGGTCGACTTACCCGCACCCATGAACCCGATACAGGCTACGGTGCGGGTGCCGGCGAGCGTCAGGGCTGACGCCATCCGATGCGCTCCTTGTAGGCGCGCACGGCGAGCGCGGACGTCGTCGATGTGATCGCCCCCGAATTTCCGCCGGTACGCGTCCGCCAGGACGAAGGCGACCATCGCCTCCCCGACCACGCCGGCAGCGGGAACGGTGCACGAATCAGTTCGCTCCCGCAGCGCCTCGGCCGGCTGGTGGGTCTCGATGTCAACCGAGCGCAGCGGCTTGGTCAGGGTGGGCAGCGGCTTCATCGACCCGCGCACCACCACCGGCTCGCCCGTGGTCATTCCTCCTTCGAGGCCCCCGGCTCGGTTGGTGTTGCGGTAGTAGCCGCGCTCAGCGTCGTAGAAGATCTCATCGTGGGCCTGCGAGCCCGGCAGCCCGGCGACCTCGAACCCGTCGCCGACGGAGACCGCCTTCATGGCCTGGATCGAGAGGATCGCCTGGCCCAGTCGGCCATCCAATCGCTCCTCCCAGGAGACATGCGACCCGAGGCCGGGCAGCACGCCGAACGCCCGGACCTCGAATACGCCGCCGAGCGACTCATTGGCCTTGCGCAGCCGGTCGATCTCGGCCACCATCGCCCTGCTCGCCTCCGGATCCAGGCAGCGGACGGGCGAGGCGTCGACGTCCGGCGAAGTCCTCGGCCGTCAGATCATCGCGCCGCGGGAGCGCTCACGCCGGTGATCTGGAGCACGTGCGAGTACACCTCGACGCCGAGCTCACGCAGAAACGCCTTGGCCACCGCGCCGCCCGCCACCCGCGCGGCGGTCTCCCGGGCACTGGCCCGCTCGAGGATGTCCCGAACGTCGCTCAGCCCGTACTTCTGGGTGCCGACGAGATCGGCATGGCCGGGCCGCGGCAGGTGCACCTCCTGCACCTCCGCCGTCCACCGGCCACGGATTCATGCGCTCTTCCCAGTTCGCGTAGTCGCGGTTGGCGACGACCAGCGCGATCGGGCCGCCCAGCGTATGCCCGTGGCGGACCCCGGCGGTCACCTCGACCTTGTCCTTCTCGATCTTCATCCGCCCGCCGCGCCCGTGACCCAGCTGACGGCGGGCCAGATCACGGTCGAGCGCCTCCCGGTCGAGCATCAGACCTGCCGGCAGCCCCTCGATGATGCAGGTGAGGCCGGGACCGTGAGATTCGCCGGCGGTTATGAGCTTGAGCGCCATGGGCGCTGTAGGTTACGGACGGCGGCCCTCAGCATCCGCTCGTATCCGTCGTGGCATTGGCGCTCAGGCTGGTCACGGTCGCGTCGCACTGGATGAACTGGACCGGCGGAACACGCTGACTCCGTCGTAGAGCGGATAGTTGCCGAGGTCCAGATCCTGGGTGATCGTGCTGGCGGTGATGTTGACGTTGTCGCCGATCAGGGCGCCGCTGAACACCCCGGCGGCCCCGAGCGTGCAGGTGCTGCCCAGCCTTCACCAGGCACACCCCCGTGTTCACCGTCACCGACGATGTGGGGCGTAAACGACCATCGACTGCGTCACCGGCGTGGACATCTGGGTGCAGATCCCCAGCACCTTCAGCGTGCAGGCGGCGCTATCACCGATGTTGACGCTGGTGGCGTTGTCGTAGCCCCCGCCGTCGCCCTGGACGTAGATCTGGAACACGCTCGGGGCCACGGTTCCGCTGAGTAGGTTGTTGATCCCCGTGGCAGCTGTGAAATTGCCCTGGTTGGAGCCGAGACCGTTGCTCTTGCAGCGCGTCGAGTTGGGGCTGTCGACGAAGATCCGTACGGGCGCCGATGCGGTCGGGTTGACGTTGACTGTGCCGGCGGTGACGTTGAAGTTGCAGAACACGTAGTCACCGGGTGCGAAGGTCACGGACTCGGCCGCACTCGTCATCGTGAAGGTATTGGTGACCGAGTCGTAGTGGTCGCTTCCGCCCGAGACGCTCGGGCAGCCACCGGCCGGACAGCTCGATTTTGCCGCGGAGATGGTGATAGGTGGGCGCTGGATGATCTGCGACTGCGAGGTGACCCCGCCGTTGACCGTAGCCACAAGCGATCCCGAGATCGTCGGGGCGGCGACGGTGGCAAGAATGCTGCCCGAGCTGGTTGAGAGGTTCACGCCGGCGAACAGCGTGGGCAGCGACAGCGTGCCGCGGGCATAGATGTCACCGTTGAATCCAACTGCGGCGTTGAGGCCGATTGCGCTGAGGCCGTTGATCGTGACGTTGTTCATCCCCTCGATCGCCTGCAGCGGCGCGATCGGCGCCAGGATCACCTCCTGCCTGGAGTAGACCTTGTTGGAGCCGTTGTCGTCCCAGCCGAGCGCGACGATCTTGGGGTAGTACTGGCGCTCGGCGCCGCCGAGGAAGTTCGTCTGCCCGGGGATGAACTCCGCCCGCTCGAAGGCGTGATTGCCGAGCGGTTCGGTGTAGCTGGTCGAGGTGCCTCCGGAGGTCTGGGGACAGACCCCGGCTGCATTGACAGCGGCCGTGGCCAGCCCGGTGATCTGAAGGCTGGCGTTGAGCTGCACCGGCATGCAGTCGAGCACCGTGCTGAGCCCGAGCGGACCCCCGTTCAGGTTCCAGTTCGCGATGTTCGATTCGGCTTGCTGGAAGAGGATGCGCTGCATGCCGGCGTCGGCGGCCTGTTGGGCGCGGCGCTGGCGGCCGTCGCGGGTGGTCAGGCTGCGTGAGGAGAGCGACTCGGCGAGGCCGGCGGCACCGAAGTCAGCGCGACGGCGAGAACGACCAGCACGGTGACGATCACGAAGCCGCCCTCGTCGCCGATCGGATTTGGGCGCAGTCGGCTCATCCGAGATTCACTCCCAGAGTGAGCCCAATCGAGCTGTTCACCTGATTGGTGGGCACGGGATTGGTGAAGATCGAGCTCACGTAGACCGGCGAGCTCTGGCCGATGTCGTGGCGCCCGCCGTTGCCCAGCAGAACTGCGACGACCACGCGGCGCGCGTCGCCGGCAGCGGCCGAACAGTTGCCCAGCGCAGTGCTGCATCCGATGTAGGTGTCCGTCACGTAGGTGTAGACGGTGGCGGTGTCAGAGCCGACGGTCACAGTCTGCTTTTGGGTGACGATGCCGCCGCTCTGAACGACCAATGGCTCGGCCCCAGTGGCACACCCGGTCCACGACGCCACTCCCGGAGCGATGCCCTCGGATGCGCTGTCGTAGTTGGCCTCGATCAGGTAGCCGGCGTTGCTGGTGCCACAGCCAGTCGAGTTCGAGACGAAGTCGTTCGGGTCGGTGTGGGTTGTGCTGCCGTAGGTCAGTGTCGAGTTGGTGGCGGCCGCCGGCGCAGTTTTCATCGCCAGAGCCGCGAAACCGCTCGTCTTCACGGCCTGGCGGATGTTCTCGATCTGCTGGTCGGCGACCGAGATCAGCTCAGTCTGGCGTTGGGAGGCCAGCGAGCTGTCGTTGCCGGTCGAGAACAGCGCCGCTCCAGCGCCGATCACTGTGACCGACATGACCGCAGCAAGCAGGACCTCGACCATCGTGAATCCCTGCTCGTCATGCAGGCCGAGGCGGCGTCGCACGCGGTTGGGCAGCGAGAGAATCGACCGATTCACGCGAAGTTCCTCAGATCGACGCCGGTCTGGACGAGGATCGGATTGGAGACGCCGGGCGTGGTGTGGGTCTGGGCGGCATCAAGTTGGCTGGTGACCTGCACACTCAACGCAATCCCGATGTAAGCCGGATCGGTGGCGGGCAGTGCCAGCGCGCCGCCCGTTGAACTGGTGGGCGAGAAGACGATCGACTTCACGCCGTTGATCGGCGTGCTTGACGACGACCCGAGCGTCCGCGTGCAACTGCCGGCTGCGCTCGCACCAGTGCTCGGGCAGGTCCAAGAGATCGCCTGGGGGGTGGTGACATTCCCGGGGGTCGGAATGTCGAAGCTGACCGTCGTTGTCGTCGCGGCCTGCGTGACCGTGAGGTGCAGCGCGCTCCCCGATGCATCCTGGGACATGGCCTGTCGCAGATCACGGGCCAGCTGCTCGAGTCCGGTCTCGGCGCGGTGCGCGGCGGCGGTCCGGCTCGAGGACACGTTCTGCTGGCGGATCGAGACCACGATGAAGTAGAGCGGCCCCACGATCACCACCAGCGATAGCGCCATCGCGATCAGCAGCTCGATCAGCGTGTAGCCAGGATCGCGCCGCAAGCTGGAAGCCAGGAGCGCTCGTCGACCCGCGACGGACACCCGGACATCGCCAGCACCGTGGCCCATCGGGTCAGTAGCGCCCGGCGGCAACGATCGTCAGGCGGTTGTGATCTGCCGCCACCAGAGAAATGCGCACCGTCAGCGTGACGTGGCTCAGGCGCCTAAGCTTGGCCGCCGTGGCAGGCGACAGATGCAGGATCAGTGCCACGGTGCCCGTCCTGATCTGCGAGACGGTCCCGCGGGCGATCACCACGTCTGCACCACGTCCATGCCTTATCCGCGCTCGATCAGCGTCTCGGGCCGAGATCGACATCGTGGCGATCCCATCGGCAACCTCGTTGGAACTGACGCGTGCGGCCAGGCCGACACGAAGCATCGTCCGCAGGCCCTGCGGCAGCAGCTGTAGGCGCGCGTGGAGCTCGGCCGCAGCGGGGGGGGCGGGCGGCACGGGCAGCCCGTCGGGGCCCAACACGACGATCGGTTGGCTGATCCTGCTCGTGTTCCCGCCCCGGTCGGTCACGGTCAGCGTCACCGTGTAGGTGCCACCCTTGGCGTAGGCGTGAATCACGCTTGGTCCGATGCCGGTCAGCCCGTCTCCGAAGTTCCAGGCATAGCCGCCGTTCGGGACCATCAGTGTGGACACAGTCACCGAGCCGTCAAGTGCGACCACATTGCCCTGATTGATCGGACTCGGGACAACGAAGGTCGGTGCCAGCGCGACCGCGGAGGCGCAGGGTGGTGCATTCGGGTCGCGTTCGAGCACACCGGCGTTGTTGAACTCGGCCTGTAGTAAGTAGGGGTTCTGGGCACTGGTTCCGACGATTGCCTTATCGCCCGGCTTGAACGGTCCGCAGCCGAGGTTGTCGTTGATCTCGGAAGCATTGAGGCTGAACCAGCCGTTCAGCCACGGGTTGGTGATCGCCGCGATCTGCCCCTGGCTCAGCGGGCTCACAAGGCGCTTGCCCGCGTCAACCGCCAACTCTTGTGCGGTGGCGTTTGCCGGCAGATCCGTCACGTTGGGGTCATCACATTGGGTGTGCGCGGTCCATGGCTGGACAACGTAGGCGTACATGTGGCCGTCGACTTGGATCTGCGAGTGATAGCTGCAGAACTGACCCGCCGGCTTGTTCGCATCCTTCGGCGCGCTGCGCGCCGAGCACAACGAGCCGGCGCTGCCATCAAGGCACGTTTCCACGCCGGGGGGTGTGAGCAGCACCAGTTCCGGCGTGTGCGACTGCTGGGTATGGTCGATCAATCCCATCTCCCTCACCATCGCTGTCAGCTCGTCCCGGAGTTGAGCGTCGGTCAGGCAGATGGTGTTTGGCTCGTAGCCGGAGATCTCCCACGTGACTCCACTCGCGGTACAGCCGTTCGACGGGTAGTCCCGCCCCGGGCCGCTTCCAATGGCACTCGGGAACTTGCACGTCGCGCTACTGGGATCGGCGGGATTCCCATAGTCGATGCACCCGCCGCCGTAGAGCCAGGCGGGCGACAGGCTGCCCGCTCGGCCCCCAAAATCGCTGTACTGCGACGTCACGGCGTACGGGTTTGTAAACGTGCCGCTGCCATCGGCCACGTCCCGCAGATACTGCTCGACGTAGTTTCTGGTGGTTGCCCAGTCCCAGCGACGAGGATCCCAGGTGATGGCAAAGGTCTCGTTGCCGTGCATCACGGCGTTGGCCGAGTTGCCGCCCTGCCAGCACAAGCCGCCGCTCGGGATGGCGGGTCCGTTGAGGCTGGCCGAAAGCCACGGGTCGGTGCAGGAGGCCGTCGACGGAGCGCGTTGCACGGACGTCGGAAGAGACGTCCCAGGCACGAGGGCGACGCCAGTCTGTCCCGTTGCACCGGCCTTGACCACCACGGCCTGCGCAGCGACCGTCATGACCAGCGAAGCAACGCACGTCACCCCGACGACGAGCGCAGACAGCAGGGTACGGCGCATCAGTTACCTCCCACCGAGAGATTGCGCAGGTCGACGACGGCGCCGAGACTCGGCTCGTACCGGAACAGCGACAGGGCGGTTGACGTGGATTGGGCTAGCAGGCGGCGACCGACTGCGGACTCGGACCGGCGCGCCTTGTTCGCGGCTGCCGCCGAGGCGTCGTCGTGCGCCTTGATGGTGGTGACGGTGAACTGGGCCACCTGCCCCTCGCCGCGGGAAGACTGAACCGAAATCGTCTCGATCTGGTTCGGCGCCAGTGAGAGGATTTCGCAGTCGATCGGTCCCGGAGTGCATTGCCCCGGCCCGCTGAGCACCGTTCCGGGTTGCACGAGGAACAGCGCGCGATGTCCACCCTGCACCACCCCGAGCTCGACGAGCAGCGGGAGCTGATCGCTGGGGAGACCACTGAGGCGTTGCAGCGGATCAATCGTGTCAAGGCCACCAGCGGCATTGGTGATGGCAACGGTGACGCGGTAAGACTGAGTCGCGGTCAGGGCCGGGGGCGCCGGTTTGGAGGGGGCGGTCGGGAAGCTTGGCGTCGGCGACACGGCGCCACTCCCACTGGTGCCGCCGGCAGTTGTCCCGCCCGTCGCGGTGCTCCCGCCCGTTGCCGACGCACCGGTGTTCGTCTGGGTGGTTCCAGTCGTCGCCGGCGTCGCGGGGCTGGGAGCCGCCGGGGAGGTTCCAGCGGCCGTCGAGGCAGCCGCGCGTGTCGCCAGCTGTTGCGCGAACGGATCACGAGCACGTCCACGCAGACTCGAGTGCGACGGCAGTGTGCTGACGCTCACCGCGGGCAGCGCGCTGGCCGTTGCCGATGATGGGGTCGACGCCGGTGGCGGCGGGGCGGCCTGACCGGACTTGGAGAGCGTCACCGGCACGGCCACCAGGGCAGCCAGGAGAACCAGGGCCACCGGCCACAGTCTCCGTTCACGCAGGTCGCGGAGAATCGAGTCGAATGCGCTCATTTGACTGGGGTGGCGATGGTCGCCGGAGCCGCAGGGACATTGGTGGTGGAACCAGATACGGGCTGCGAGGCTGGCGCTGTGGCCGGTCCGGCCGTGGTAGCTCCGGCCAGCACGCCCTGCGACGCCGGCACGATGTACGTCGTGGCGGAGACCGTGGCCGTGATCTGTGGGAATCCACGTGGGCCGACACCGAGGCTGATCGCGTTCAGCGACATCAGCCGACCGCTTACCGAGACCCGAGTGTTACGGGCGACGACGAAGCGCTCGAGCCGACCGAGGAAGTCAGACAGATGAAAGAAGTTCCCCTGGAAGGTGAACGTGAACGGTTCAACCGGGAACCCTGCCGGCCCCACCGTAGCGCCGGGCGGCAGCGCGGCCGTCGCAGACTGGAGCCCCGACGGGGAGGCCGCCGGGGGTGCCGACGCGCTGCCGGGAGTGAGCGTCAGATTGCGAAAATCGACCGACGACGCGGTCGCGGCGCTCTGGACCTGGTAGATCAGCGAGGGCACGTTGTCGTCCGACGGGACAGCCTCACCCAATCGCGCCAGGGTCGTGTAATTGCTGGCAAATGTGCTCTGCGCGGCTTGTCCCGCTGCCACCTGGGCGCGAGCCGCGTCAAGTTGGCTCTGCGCCGAGGTGATCTGAGTGCCGAGCTTCGAGGCCTCGCTGCGCTTCGGCTGGATGACGAGGAACCAGGCGGCTCCGATCGCGGCGAGAACGCACACCACCACGAGAACTTTCCGATCGCGCGCGGTCATTTCGAGCCCCCTGTCGCAGGAGCGTTGGTGCTGACGGGCCGCGAGCCGGGGCTCGTGGCCGCGGATGCGGGGGTCGTGGTTGCGGGAGCGGTGGTGGCCGGCGTGGTGGTGGCCGGGGTGGTGGTGGCTGCAGGGGTCGTGCCCGCGCCCGCCGTCGACGCGACGGCGGCAGCGGCCGGCGCGGGAGAGGTGGCTCCCCCGGCGGTGGCGCCGGCCAGGCCGGCGCCCGGAAGCGGCGCGAAGAAGACGACGAGATCGAAAGTTGGTGCGTTCGCCCCGCAGCCGGTGCTCGCGCCGACCCGGTCGCGGATGCCCCGCTGTTACCGCGGTGCCTGTTGCCCCGCTGTCTTGTTTGACGGAGCTGGCGAGCGTGACGCGCTGGACTCCGTTGATCAGACGCAGCCGTGACATCACGCGGGCGACGTCGTCCTGAGTCTTGGTGCAGCCCTGCATCTCGAACGCGGGTGAGGCGATCGCGCCGCGCAGCGCGCTGCCTGAGCCGCCGGCACTTCCTCCGGCGCCGGAAACGGTAGCTCCGGGAGCGACCGTGCCGGTCAGCGACTGCAGCGAGGTGTTCGCCGGCATCACCTTAGAGAGGTCGGCGAGAGCGGCGTGCCAGTCGAAGCGGCTGGAGGCGATCTGGCGCACGGTTTCGACCCGCGCCTGAGTGAGCTTTAGGAACGACGCGAAATTGGTCAGCCGGCTGACCTGCGCCTGCTCCTGGGTGACCTCGGTCTGCAGTGTCGCCAACTTGCTCTGGCGGTCGGAGATCGTGTTCGAGGTCAGTACATAGACCGACACGAGCAGCACCGCCACACCCAGGAAGCCGATGACGGCGTAGCCGGGACCGATGCCGCCGGCCACCTTCACACCAGTGCTGCGTCGGGCATCGCCCGGGATCAGATTGACAGCCTTCACGCCGGAACCTCGTGAGCGGTCAGCCCCGCGGCGACCGCGAGATGACCAGGATCCACCGACCCGTAGCCGCCGCTGCGGCCCTCGGCCGGAACTCCGACCTCGAGCGGCAGGCCGATGGCCTGACCGAGCTGCTCTGAAAATCCGGAGACCGTAATGGCCGGTCCGGTGAGGACGGCGCTGACCACCTCAGCCGAGCCCGGCTGAGTGCTGTGGAAGTCAAGTGAGTTGCGAATCTCGTCGGCGATCCGGCGGACCCCGTCGCTGAGCACCGTGCGCGCCTCGGAGACGATCGCTGCGTCTCCGTCGAGGTCGTCGATGGGAACGAGCAGGCCGACATGCCGCAACCAGCCGCGCGCGTGCTCGAGCGTCAACCCTCGGCGTTCGGCGAGCTCGGAGGCCATCGCCTCGGTCCCGGTCGGGACGACTCGGGTGAAGATAGCAGCTCGTCGAACTGGCGACAGCGATGTTGGTCACGCCGCCGACGCTGGCGTAGAGCGTCGGCTCCGTGCGCCCGGGGCGATGCAGCGAGCGGATCATGGCGAAAGCTGAGACATCGATGCCCTGAGCCTTCAGCCCAGCGCGCCGGGTGACATCGAGGAGGACCTCGATCATGTCGCGCCGTGCGGCGACGAGGACAACGCGAGTCCGCGGCCCGCCGGCCGTCTCGACAGGGCCGACGACGTGGTGCTCCAGCACGGCCTGCTCGAGTGGCATCGGAATGTGTTCCTGAGCCTGAAAGCGAACGGCGGAAGCAATCTGCTTAGCGTCGGTAATCGGCGGCAGATCGAGCATGCGCATCACGATCTTCTGGTTGGCGACGCCGAGCCGGACGTGCCGTGAGAATTTGTGCTCGGCGAACAGTTCCCGCAATGCCTCGGCGAGGGCATCGGTGTCTGTTACCTCGCCATCTCGCATCACGCCGGACGGGAGCGCCGCGATGGCGGCACGATCAACCGCTACCGCGCCGGGACGTGCTTCCACCGCCGCCACATATCCCGGCTCGATGTCCACGCCCACGACCGTTTTTCCTGTGCTGAATCTCATGAGACCAGTAACCCCTTCGGCGTTTTGCCACTACAAGTTGAGAGCCGTCTGAGTGCTCTGGACGACCGGCGGTGGTCGCCCATTCAGCCCACCGAATGCAGATAGAGATGGACGATCGCGGGGCCTGCGAACAGCGCGACGATCCCTCCGAAGGCGAGGAACGGCCCAAATGGGACCGCTGTCTTGCGTCCCTCGGCCACGCCGAGTCGCGCCATCACCGCCGCGCCGAACAGCGCTCCGGTGAACACCCCGACCAGCAGGGCGACACCGACCGACCGACCCAGGAACAGACCGAGCACGGCGGCCAGCTTGACGTCGCCCATGCCCATCCCGCGGGGATAGGCGAGCGCGAACAAGAGCAGGAAGCCACCCGCGGCGGCACCGGCAACCAGCTGCTCCGGGACCTTCCCGGGCGCGAGTACGAGCCCGATGGCGACAGCGATGATCGCCGCCGGCAGCGTGATCTTGTTGGGGATGATCCGCTTGTCGAGATCAATCAGCGCAATGGGCACCAGGACGGCCACGAGGACCAAGCCAAGGGCGATGTCGACCGCCGAGTGCTTGACCACGACCGTCGAGACGGCCAGGAGCGCGGTCAGCGCCTCGACCAGTGGGTAGCGTGCCGAGATCGGGGTGCGGCAGGACCGGCATCGACCCCTGAGCACCAGCCACCCGAGCACTGGCACGTTGTCGTATGGCTTGATCGGCACGCCGCAGCTGGGGCAATGCGAGCCGGGCAGGACGAGCGATTGGCCCAGCGGAAGCCGGTAGGCGACCACGTTGAGGAAGGAGCCGACGATCAGTCCGCCGAGCAGGGCCAGTGCGAGCTGCGCAGCCACCATCTATGCCCCCTGCCGGAGTGCGGCCGACGCGATCGAGCGCGCGCTACCCCGCCGTTGCTCGGCGCGCGGATGTACCACGCATCGAGCCAGGTAGCAGGCGAGCACCAGCCCCCAGGCGATTGACAGGGCATTGACGAGCGCCGCCGTAAGATGAATGCCGGCGCCGACGTCGAGTCCGACCGCACCCGGGGCGAGCAGCGCCGCAGCGCCCATGGCGACGGCGGTGACCACGGGCAGCCGCCCAAGCTCAACGGCTTCCCACGCGGCGAGTGGGATCAGCAGATCGACGAGGTTGTAGTGGAGCGGATCTGGGTCGGTCAGGCAGCGGGCCAGCCCGCAGAACGCCAGCAGGGCCAGCGAGTTGCGATGGGGGGTACGATCGCTGCTGCGCGACCAGTAGAGCCACAAGCCGCCAAAGGCCAGTACGAGCCCGAAAGCCGCGGCCACCGAGCGGGAGATCCCGAACGGCAGGAGGTGAGAGGTTGGCGCGAACGCCGCGAGCGGAGGACCCGCCGGCCACCACAGGCTGAATGGGTCACTGAAGCCGATTCCTCCCACGGCGGAGTCTGCCCGCGCAAACGCGGAGGGGTCGGCCAGCGGCAGCGTAGCCGACAGGGCCAGAGCAAGAGCTCCGGCCTTCAGGGCCGTCGCGATACGGCGCTCGGGAAGGGCCAGCAGGGCACACGGTGCGGCGAGCAGTGCCCACTGCTTGGTGCCCACCGCGAGACCGAGCAACAGCCAGGTCCATCCGTTCCGGCCGCGTATCGCCGCGAGCACGGCTGCGGTGGCTAGCGTTGCCGCCAGAACCTCCTCGGGGTGACCGACTTGCACCGCCGCGGCGGTAGCGGGACCGACGAGCACAACCACGGCGGCGATCGTCCCCGCTAGCCGCTGACGGGCGTTGATTCCAGGCCGGCCCGCCAACCAGCTGGCCAGCACCACCAGGGGAAGCAGGCACGCCAGTGCGCCGACCTGATAGGCCACCTGGTTGCCGGCGCCGAACAAGGCGACCGCTCCGACGAATGGTGCCCGCAGGAGGAGCGAGGTGAGCCCCATCAGCGGCTGCTGGGAGACCACGGTTGAGATGTGCCCGTGGACCAGAGCGTCGATCGCCGGACCCGCGTTGTCGCCGGCCACCGCCTGACCAACCATATAATCGCCACTCGTCGCCGAGCTAAGGCTCAGCTGCGCCGCGGCAACCGCACCCAGGGCGGCGAGTACAAGTGGAGTGGCGCGGGATACACCCGCGTGGCGCTGCGAAAAGGACTTGAGGCCGAGAAAGCTCACGTCGTTTCTATCGGTTGCAGGCGATTGGGACTTGAGCTGTCCTCACACGTGGTTCGTTAAACGGTGATGGGGTGGCCCGAAGGCCACCCCATCAACAATTCCTACACCTCTCAGCGGGAGGCGTACGTCACGCCTGCTGCTACCAGGTGCCGTTCACGCACCCGCCGGTTGTCCCGGTACAGGTGCGAGTAACCACGCCTGCCGTGTTGGTGATCGTGAACGTGTTACCGGTCGGCTCCGCCGTTGTAGTGACCGAATAACCGGTTGTACCGATCGGTGCGGCAGCGCTCAGGAAGGCACTTGTGGTGCTGGCAGCGATCGGGATCGATGCCTCAGCAGCGTTCAACGTCGTCGGGCTGACCGACGAGTAGTCGCCGTTGTGATCAGTCGAGATCGTCTCCGCCGTGGTCTGGGCGGTACGCGCGAGCTCCTTCGCTGAAGCATCATTCGCCTTGGACTTCTGGTTTAGGAACGATGGGATCGCGATCGCGGCCAGAATGCCGATGATCAGGATCACCACGAGGAGCTCGATCAGGGTAAAACCCTTCTCGTCCTCGGCCCGGCGACGCAACTTATAGAGCATGGATCCTCCTAGGGATCGGTGATTGGGTCTAATCGCCAGATCCCTTTAGGGGCCTAGGTGGATCTGGCGATTAGACCCAATCACCATCCCTAGGAGGATCCATGCTCTATAAGCTGCGTCGCCGTGCCGAGGACGAGAAGGGTTTCACCCTGATCGAGCTCCTGGTCGTGATCCTGATCATCGGCATTCTGGCCGCGATCGCGATTCCGTCGTTCCTCAACCAGAAGTCGAAGGCCAATGATGCCTCAGCGAAGGAGCTGGCGCGCACCGCTCAGACCACGGCCGAGACGATCTCGACCGATCACAACGGCAGCTACTCGACGGTCAGCACGACCGCGTTGAACGCTGCTGAGGCATCGATCCCGATCACTCCAAGCACCACAAGGCCTATCTGAGCGATGCACAACCGGTCGGTACAACGGTTATACCGTCACGGCGACGGCCGAGCCGACAGGTAACACGTTCACGATCACCAACGCCGGCGGGTGGCGTTACTCGCTCCTGTACCGGCACGACCGGCGGGTGCGTGAACGGCACCTGGTAGGCAGGAGGCGTGACGTGCCTCCCGCTGGAAGAGTGTCAATGACGATGGGGTGGCCTGGGTGTCACCCCGTCGGCGTTGGAAGCGACGTGCTGGGTGACATTTGCTCAAGTCGCAATCGGCTGTCATCCGATAGAAAGCGGAATGAGCTGTTCGTGGCCTCAACTCCTCATCGCCGGGCAACGCGGGGTCTCCGGCCGCCATCCCTTTTGCTCGCCGCCCTGCGGTGCGACGGCCGCGGCGCAGTCGAGTCTCAGTTATGCGACCAGTGGCGACTACCCGGTCGGTCACGCCGGTGGCCGGAGACAACGCGGGGCCCGCGATCGACGCCCTGATCCACGGCCACATCTCGGCCGTTCGTCTCCCATCAGCCGCTGATGGGACTCAGCTCGCTGCTCCTGCGGGCACCGTTCGCCGGAGCGGCGCTTCTGTTCGGGGGAAGCAGCCAGCTGGCCTACCAGCTTGGCGCCCTGGCGTGCCTGCTCCCGCTCGTCGCGCTGGCGAGCTGGATCGCCGGACCGATCCGGAATCACCGCACGCCAGCGGCTCGCGGGCACGATCGCCGCCCTGATCGTGCTCGCCGGTCCCGCCACCGTCGCAGGCGGTGCACATCGGTCACCCCGAGGAGGTTCTGGCGGCAACGCTGGCCACCGCCGCGGTGCTCGCCGCCATCCGCGGCCGGAACGGCTTGACGTGGCTCTTGCTCGGCCTCGCGGTCGGCACCAAGCAGTGGGCGCTGCTTGCCGCACCGTGTGTGCTGCTGGCCCTTCCCGAGCGCCGGATCGCGACGGCGGTCAAGGCGGGAGCCCTCGCTCTGGCGCTGTCGGCCACGCTGCCGCTGGCTCGACCCGGCGCGTTCGCCCAGGCCGACTCGGCCGTGGGCGGGATCGGCTTCACCGACCCGTTCAGCCTCTGGTGGCCGGTCGGCCCGCGCTCCATTCCGGCACATGCGGCCTTCGCTCCCACCGCCCACCTGCTGCCATTTGGGATCACGCGCTCGGTTGCAGCAGCGTTCGGGCTCGTCTCGCGCTTCGGCGCGCTGTGGCTCTACTGGTCGCGTAGCAGCGACGGCCCGCCGTCTCAACCCGCTGGCGCTGCTGGCGTTCTGCGGCCTGGCCCGCTGTCTGACCGACCCGACCCGCTCCAGTACAACTTCGTCGCGCTGCTGATCCCGCTTGCGGCCTGGGAAGCCGTGGAACTTGGCCGGTTGCCAGTGTCACCGCCTTGGCCATGGGCGCCCGGCGCTGCTCGCCCGCGGGTCGGTCGCGCTGGACGCGGGCGACGGCGTCCATCTCACGCCGGCGCTCCTCAACGCCCTCTCGATCGCCTGGGGACTGCTCCTCGCCTGCTATCTGGCTCGCGCGTGTCGTGCACCCCCGCGCCCAGCGCGCGCGGGCTCACCTCTCGCTCGATCACACCGGCCGCGCTCCGGCAGGGGGCCTAGATGATCGCCGCGCAACTCGCTCTCGCCCTGCTCGGCGGTCTGGTCGTCGGCTCGTTCCTCAACGTCGTCGCGTACCGGCTTCCGCTGGGCGAGTCGCTCGTCCTGCCCGGCTCGCACTGCCCGAGCTGCAGCGTGCCGATCAAGCCCTACGACAACGTGCCGGTGCTCGGGTGGCTGCTGCTGCAGGGGTCGCTGCCGCTCGCTGCCGGACGCCGATCTCGGCCCGCTACCCACTCGTCGAGGCGCTGACCGCCGCTCTGGCCGTCGCGACCGTGCTGGTCAAGCACTCCGCCGGCGACATCGCGCTCGGGCTGTGCTGGTGGCCGTCCTGGTGCCAATTGCCCTGATCGATCTCGACAACCGGATCATCCCGAACAAGATCACGCTGCCGGCGGCGATCGCCGCCGTCGCGATCGGGCTGGTACTCGCGCCGGGAAGGTCCCAGAGCAGCTGATCGCGGGCGCCGCCGCCGGTGGTTTCCTGCTCTTGTTCGCGCTCGCCTATCCCGAGGGGCATGGGAATGGGCGACGTCAAGCTCGCCGCCGTGCTCGGTCTGTTCCTGGGGCGCTCGGTCGCGGTGCGCTGCTGGTCGGGGTGCTCACCGGAGCGCTGTTCGGAGCGGCGGTGATGGCGCGGCTCGGCGTCGCCGAGGGACGCAAGACCGCGGTCCCGTTCGGGCCGTTCCTCGCCCTTGGGGGGATCGTGGCGCTGTTCGCCGGCCCCGCGATCGTGCATCTCTATCTGCATTCGGTCGGCTGAGCGGCCGACCACCGCAGGCCGTCCAGAGCACTGGACGGCCCTCAACTTGTACCGGCAATCCGCCGAAAAGGTTCTAGGTCTCATGCGATTCAGTGCAGGAAAAACGGTAGTGGGCGTGGACATCGAGCCCGGATATGTGGCGGCGGTGCAGGCACGCCCGGGCGAGGTCGCGGTTGATGCGCGCCGCCGTCGCCCGCTGCCCGCCCGGCGTGGTGCGCGACGGCGAGGTGACCGACGTCGACGCGCTCGCCGGCGCACTGCGGGACTTGTTCGCCGAGCACAAGTTCTCACGGCAGATCCGGCTCGGCGTCGCCAACCAGAAGATCGTGATGCGCACGCTGGACCTGCCGCCGATGACCGACAGCAAGCAGATCGCATCGGCCGTCCGCTTTCAGGCCCAGGACCACATTCCGATGCCGCTCGAGCAGGCGGTGCTCGAGCATCACCTCGTCGGCGCGGTGGAGACCGCCGACGGGCCGCGTACCCGCGTGGTCCTCGTCGCCGCGCGGCGCGACATGATCGAGTTGCTGCTGGACGTCACTCGGCGCGCCGGGTTGCGCGCGCAGGGCATCGACCTCTCCGCCTTCGCCATGATCCGCGCGTTGCATCGCCCCGGGCGGACCGAGCCGACGCTCTACGTCAGCGTCGGCGGCATGACCAACCTCGCCGTCGCCAGCTCGACGAGCTGCTTCTTCACCCGCGTCGTCCCGACCGGGACCGAGGTGATGGCCTCCGAGCTGGCCGAGCGGCGCGGGCTGACGCTCGAGCACGCGCGCGGTTGGCTGCGGCACGTCGGGCTGCTGGTCCCGATCGACGACCTCGATGGCGACCAGGAGATCGTCGCCGAGGCGCGCAGCGTCTCAGCGACGGGGTCCGGCGGGTCGCCGACGAAATCCGCAACTCGCTCGACTTCCACGGCACTCAGGAAGGCTCGGTCGACGTGGTCAGCGCCGTGCTCACCGGGCCGGCGCCTTCGATCTCCGGATTCTCCGAGCAGCTCGGTCAGGCCATCGGCCTTCCGCTGGAAGTCGGAGTCCCGGCCGAGGGCGCAGCCGGCGGCTACGGGATGGCGGATCCTGGCCACCTTGCCGTCGCGGCAGGCCTGACCGTCAACGAGGTTCCGGCATGAAGGCCGTCAATCTGATCCCGGGCGACGCCGACGCAGCAGCGGGGTGAAGGTCAGCGGCGGCCTGGGCCCGGGCTACGCCGTGATCGGCCTCCTGGGCGTGGCGGTGCTGTTCGTCTCGGTCTATGTCCTGACCTCGAACACGATCTCCGAACGCCAGGCAAGCTGGCGACGCTGCAGACCCAGGTCACCCAGGAGCAGGCGCAGGCCAGCCGGCTGACCAACTTCGCTCGTTTCTAAAGCTCACGCAGGCGCGGGTCGAGACCGTCCGCCAGATCGCCTCGAGCCGGTTCGACTGGCACGCCGCGCTGGCCGATCTCTCTAAGGTGATGCCCGGCCAACACGTCGCTGCAGTCGCTGACCGGCAGCGTCGCCCCCGGAGCCACCGTCACCGGCGCCGGCGGAAGCGCCGGCGGCTCGGCAGCTCGCTGCGCGGCGCGATCGCTTCGCCGGCATTCGAGCTGCAGGGCTGCACCAAGACCCAGGACGACGTCGCCCGCGCTGATGTCCCGGCTGCGGCTGGTCAACGGCGTCCAGCGTGTGACGCTCGCCAGCTCGGTCAAGCAGGACAGCGCGCAGTCCGGAGCCGGGGTGACAAGCACGGGCATCCGCGAGCGGGGCCGGCGCGAGCGTCGGCTGCGGGGCCAACGCGCCGACGTTCGATCTCGTCGTCTTCTTCGCGCCGCTTCCGGGCGCCGGCCTGGCCCGGGCCACCGCCGGGGGGCCACCTCCCCGGCGCCGGCCGCGGCCGCCGTCGCGGCGACGGCGTCGCGCGGCACGACCCCTGCGGCCACCACCACCCCGGCCGCCGCCACGCCGGCGACCACCGCTCCCGGCGGCCACGACCCCCGCATCCGCGGCCACGGCCCCGGCGCGCAGCCCGTCAGCAACGCCGCTCACTCGACGGGGGCACGAAATGACCGCGCGCGATCGCACGGTGCTCGTGGTGGTGTGCGTTCTCGCCGCAATCGGAGGCGCCTGGTTCTTCGTCGTCCAGCCGAAGCGCAGCGAGGCCTCGAAGCTCGGCACTCAGATCACCTCGGCGCAGAGCCAACTTGACGCGGCTCGCGCCCAGGTGGCAGCGGGACAAGCCGCGCAGAGCACATTTGCCAGCAATTACACGACCCTGGCGCGATTGGGTGAGGCTGTCCCGTCCGACGACAACGTGCCCTCGCTGATCTACCAGGTCCAGAGCGCCGCGACCGCGTCGTCGGTCGATTTTCGCAACCTGACGCTCACTCCCGGCAGCGCGTCGGCACCCCCGGCGGCCTCCCCGTCGGGGCTCCAGTCTGCGACGGCCGCGCTGCCGCCCGGCGCTACGGTGGGGCCGGCAGGGTTCCCGGTTGAACCGTTCACGTTCACCTTCCAGGGGAACTTCTTTCATCTGTCTGACTTCCTCGGTCGGCTCGAGCGCTTCGTCGTCGCCCGTAACACTCGGGTCTCGGTAAGCGGTCGGCTGATGTCGCTGAACGCGATCAGCCTCGGTGTCGGCCCACGTGGATTCCCACAGATCACCGCCACGGTCTCCGCCACGACCTACATCGTGCCGGCGTCGCAGGGCGTGCTGGCCGGAGCTACCACGGCCGGACCGGCCACAGCGCCAGCCTCGCAGCCCGTATCCGGTTCCACCGCCAATGTCCCTGCGGCCCCGGCGACCATCGCCACCCCAGTCAAATGAGCGCCTTCGACTCGATCCTCCGCGACCTGCGCGAACGGAGGCTGTGGCCGGTGGCCCTGGTCCTGCTCGCCGCCCTGGTGGCGGTGCCGGTGATGCTCTCCAAGTCCGGTCAGGCCGCCCCGCCGCCGCCGACGTCGACCCCATCATCGGCAACGGCCAGCGCGCTGCCCGCGGTCAGCGTCACCACACTGCCGTCGCACTCGAGTCTGCGTGGTCGTGCCCGTGATCCGTTCGCGCAGCAGCAGGCGACACGCGCGGCTGCCTCGACGGCCGCGGAACCCCCCCGGCGGCTCCCAGCCCCGCGACGCCGGCGACGGCGGACCACCCAGACGAACACCGGTGCGTCGGCAACGGGCGGGACCACCGCGACGGGCGGGACAACTGCCGGCGGCACCAGTGGGACTGGCGCCGTGCGCCGACGCCAAGCTTCCCGACCGCCCCCTCCAAACCGGCGCCCCCGGCCCTGACCGCCACCCAGTCTTACCGCGTCACCGTTGCCATCACCAACGCCGCTGGTGGCCTTGACACGATTGATCCGCTGCAACGGCTGAGTGGTCTCCCCAGCGATCAGCTCCCGCTGCTGATCGAGCTCGGGGTGTTGAAGGGTGGACATCGCGTGCTGTTCCTCGTGCAACCCGGAACGGTGCTCAGTGGGCCGGGGCAATGCACTCCGGGACCGATCGACTGCGAAATCCTCTCGCTGGCGCCGGACCAGATCGAGACGATTTCAGCTCAGTCTTCCCGCGGCGGGGGCAGTGGCCCAGTTCACCGTCACCGCCATCAAGGCGCATGACGACGGCTCGGCGGCTGCCGCGAACAAGGCGCGCCGGACCGAGTCAGCAGTCGGTCGCCGCCTGCTAGCCCAATCCACGTCAAACGCCCTGTCGCTGTTCCGGTACGAGCCGAGCCTCGGCGCCGTCGTCGACCTGCGCAATCTCACGGTGGGAGGTAACTGATGCGCCGTACCCTGCTGTCTGCGCTCGTCGTCGGGGTGACGTGCGTTGCTTCGCTGGTCATGACGGTCGCTGCGCAGGCCGTGGTGGTCAAGGCCGGTGCAACGGGACAGACTGGCGTCGCCCTCGTGCCTGGGACGTCTCTTCCGACGTCCGTGCAACGCGCTCTGCCCGTGCCGCCCGCCCCCCCCGCTAAGCCCGAGCTCCACGCGCGCCTCAGCTGATGCCGCAAGGCCTGCGGACGGTGCTTCGCTGTCGGCCTGGCCGCACGAGGTGACCGCCAACGAGGCGGCCGATGGGATCGCCACGCTGTCGATCTCAGCCACGCGGCTCTGATCAGCGCGGACCTAAGCACCGGACGTGGTGGACCGTGGTTATCGCCCGCGGCACCGTCTCCGGGATCAAGACGGGCACCGTGACACTGCAATCCTGCATCTGCCGCCGGCCACCGCGACCAAGCTTGGCCCTGCGGCATCGTCACGGTCACGGTTCGCCTGGCCCTGGTGGCGGCGAGCCGTGACCGCCTCGCGATCGTTGCCGCCGGGCGCTACTGACCCGCATGGGCCACGGTGCCGGCGATGTCCGTCTCCGCGCGGGTCGACGCGCGCTCCTGGCTTCCGCTTGCGGCGCGATCGCTGGTTACACGCTGATCGAGCTGCTCGGGCGCGATGGCGCTATCGGTGGTGGTGATCGTGGGCCCGCTCTACTTCATCGTCGTCTCGATCCGCCAGCAGAACGTGTCCTCGAGCCGCACCGCGGCAGCACACCGCGCCGAGAACGGACTGGAGCTTCTGACCCGGATCTGCGCCAGGCCATGTCCCAGGACGCATCGGGCAACGCGCTCCACCTCACGGTCACGCAGGCCGCGACGACCACGACGATCAGCTTCGACATTCCGACCCCCGGGAGTGTCACCACCCCCAGGCGATCTCCTGGACCTGCCCGAGCACTGGTGCGAGCGCGCCGGCAGCTGCACGCGGACGCTCGGCTCGGCGTCAAGCACGCCGATCAACGGCGTGAAGTCGATCGTCTTCTCGCCCACCAGTTCAACGGGCGGCGCGCTGGCACTGCCCGCCACCGATCCGGCCTACATCGGGATCGCGTTGAGTGTGCAGGTCACCAGCCAACTCGATGCCGCCCAGACCCACACCACGCCCGGCGTCTCCAATCCGATCCTCGTCCAGACCGGCGTCGATCTGAGGAACTTCGCGTGAATCGGTCGATTCTCTCGCTGCCCAACCGCGTGCGACGCCGCCTCGGCCTGCATGACGAGCAGGGCTTCACGATGGTCGAGGTCCTGCTTGCGGCGGTCATCTCGGTCACCGTGATCGGCGCTGGAGCGGCGCTGTTCTCGACCGGCAACGACAGCTCGCTGGCCTCCCAACGCCAGGCTGAGCTGATCTCGGTCGCCGACCAGCAGATCGAGAACATCCGCCAGGCCGTGAAGACGAGCGGTTTCGCGGCTCTGGCGATGAAAACTGCGCCGGCGGCCGCCACCAACTCGACCTGACCTACGGCAGCACAACCCACACCGACCCGAACGACTTCGTCTCCAACTCGACTGGCTGTGGCACCAGCAACGCCGGCTACCTGATCGAGGCCAACTACGACAGCGCATCCGAGGGCATCGCTCCGGGAGTGGCGTCGTGGACCGGGTGTGCGACTGGGGCCGAGCCATTGGTCGTTCAGGCCGGCGGCATCGTCACCCAAAAGCAGACTGTGACCGTCGGCTCTGACACCGCCACCGTCTACACCTACGTGACCGACACCTACATCGGGTGCAGCACTGCGCTGGGCAACTGTTCGGCCGCTGCCGGCGACGCGCGCCGCGTGGTCGTCGCCGTTCTGCTGGGCAACGGCGGGCCGCCACGACATCGGCCAGAGCTCGCCGGTCTACGTGAGCTCGATCTTCACCAATCCCGTGCCGACCAACCAGGTCAACAGCTCGATTGGGCTCACCTCTGGGAGTAATCTCGGATGAGCCGACGCGCGCCAAACCGATCGGCGACGAGGGCGGCTTTGTGATCGTCACCGTGCTGGTCGTTCTCGCCGTCGCGCTCGCCGTTCGGTGCCGCCGGGCTCGCCGAGTCGCTCTCCTCACGCAGCCTGACCACCCGTGACGGCCGCGAGCGGCGCGCCCAGCAGGCCGCCGACGCCGGCGTGCAGCGGATCCTCTTCCAGCAGGCCGAATCGAACATCGCGAACTGGAACCTCAACGGCGGTCCGCTCGGGCTCAGCACAGTGCTCGACTGCATCCCGGTGCAGCTCAACGCCAGCCTTCAGATCACCGGACTGGCCACGCGCCGCTGTCAATGCAGCCGGGGTCTGTCCCCAGACCTCCGGAGGCACCTCGACCACCTACACCGAACCGCTCGGCAATCACGCCTTCGAGCGGGCGGAGTTCATCCCCGGGCAGACGAACTTCCTCGGCGGCGCCGAGCGCCAGTACTACCCCAAGATCGTCTCGCTCGGCTGGGACGACAACGGCACCAACAAGGTCTACTCCCGCCAGGAGGTGATCCTGGCGCCGATCGCGCCGCTGCAGGCGATCGAGGGGATGAACAACGTCACGATCAACGGCCTCAGCGCGATCGGCCTCAACACCGCGGTCGGTTCAACGGTGACATCTATGCCCGCGGCACGCTGTCGCTGCCCACGCTGTTCGCCGGCGTGAACCTCTCAACCAGCTCCGGGCAGCGTTCTTGCCACCGTCGCCGCCCCGACGATCTCGGGATCGCTTGTGGCACCGTCAACGGCGGGGTCATCTCCCAGTCGCAGATCATCCAGCGCCCAGCTATCACCATCTCCGCGGCGAAATCGAGCTGCCCGGCCGGTGGCTGCCCGAGCGTCTCGGGCGGAAGCGACCACTACGACTCGATCACCGACACCTTCACGATGACGAGTGCGGCCGAGTCCGTGACCTTCGCCCCCGGTGACTACGTGTTCTGCAACTTCAACGTCACCGCCGGCACCGTCAACGTCAACCCGACCGCGTCTGCGCCGGTACGGATCTTCATCGACAGTCCCAACTCGGCGCGCTGCAAGAACAATGGTCTCGGCTCCAACCAGGGCAATTTCACAGCCGCCACGGGGATCACCAACCTGCTCAGCGGAACGGTGGCGCCGAGCGTGTTCCAGATCTACGTCCAGGGCGACGGCGGCGGCTACGACAACGCCACCAGCGTCAACATCGGCATAGCGCCGCCTGCACGCTGAAGGTGCTCGACATCTGCACCCAGATGTCCACGCCGGTGACGCAGTCGATGGTCGTCTACGCACCCACCTCGTCGGTCACGGTCAATACGGGGGTCTGCCTGGTGAAGCCCGGCAGCCCGTGCACGCTGGGGGCCGCCGGGGTTTTCAGCGGCGCCCTGATCGGCGATAACGTCAGCGTCACCGCCAGCACGATCACCCAGGACCTGGACCTCGGCAACTATCCGCTCTACGACGGCGTCAGCGTGTTCCGCCCAGTCCAGTTCATCCAGTGCGACGCCACGCTAACCAGCCTGACCGCCAACGCGACGACGGACACGAGCGGATGCTGAGTACTCGCCGTCCGTAACCTACAGCGCCCATGGCGCTCAAACTCATCACCGCCGGCGAATCGCACGGTCCCGGCCTCACCTGCATCATCGAGGGGCTGCCGGCTGGTCTGATTCTTGACCGTGAGGCCCTCGACCGTGATCTTGCCCGCCGTCAGCTCGGGCCACGGCCGCGGCGGTCGCATGAAGATCGAGAAGGACAAGGTCGACGTGACCGCCGGCGTCCGCCACGGGCACACGCTGGGCGGGCCGATCGCGCTGGTTGTCGTCAACCGCGACTACGCGAACTGGGAAGAGCGCATGAACCCCTGGCCGGTAGACGGCGGAGGTAGAGGAGGTCCACCTACCGCGGCCGGGCCATGCCGACCTGGTCGGAACCCAGAAGTATGGTCTCAGCGATGTGCGGGATATCCTCGAGCGGGCCAGTGCCAGGGAGACTGCGGCGCGGGTCGCGGGCGGCGCGGTGGCCAAGGCGTTCCTGCGGGAGCTCGGCGTCGAGGTGTACTCGCACGTGCTTCAGATCACTGGCGTGAGCGCTTCCCGCGCGCGATGATCTTTCGGCTGAGGACTTCGCGGACGTCGACGCATCGCCCGTCCGCTGCCTGGACCCGGAGGCGAGCAGGGCGATGGTGGCCGAGATCGACCGGCTGCGCAAGGCCAATGAGTCGCTCGGCGGGCGTCTTCGAGGTCCGCGCGTTCGGCGTGCTGCCCGGCCTCGGATCGCATGTCTCATGGGAGGAGCGACTGGATGGGCGACTCGGGCAGGCGATCCTGTCGATCCAGGCCATGAAGGCGGTGTCCGTCGGTGATGGGTTCGAGGTCGCTGGGCTGCCCGGCTCCCAGGCCCACGATGAGATCTTCTACGACCCCAAGCGCGGCTATTACCGCGACACCAACCGAGCCGGAGGTCTGGAAGGCGGCATGACCACCGGCGAGCCGGTGGTGGTGCGCGGGTCGATGAAGCCGCTGCCCACCCTGACCAAGCCGCTGCGCTCGGTCGACATCGAGACCCACCAGCCGGCGGAGGCGCTGCGAGAGCGGACAGACTCGTGCACCGTCCCCGCTGCCGCTGTGGTCGGGGAGGCGATGGTCGCCTTCGTCCTGGCGGATGCGTACCGACAGAAATTCGGAGGCGATCACATCGACGACGTCCGCCTCGCCGTGCGCGCCTACGAGGAGCGCATCGGATGGCGCAAGCCCTGACGCCCACCGGCACCCGCACGGTTGCCTGCATCGGCTTCATGGGCGCGGGCAAGTCGACCGCCGCCGACGCCATCGCGCGGCTCACGGGCAGGCGCCGCTCGACGTCGACCACGTCATCGAGCAGCGGGCCGGCAAGACGATCGAGCAGATCTTCGCCGACGATGGCGAGGCCGGGTTCCGGGCGCCGAGGAGCGAATCACGCTGGAGCTGCTGGACGACCCCTCAGCCCCGGTACTGGCGCTGGGCGGCGGCGCGATCGAGTCCGCGGCGGTGCGGGAGGCGCTCGCCGAGCCATCTGGTGCTGTGGATCGACGTTGACCTCGCCACGGCCTGGCGCCGAGTGCAGAACAGCGGTCGGCCGCTGGCCCGCGACCGCGAGGAGTTCGAGCGTCGCTACGCCCGCCGTGAGCCGCTCTACGCGGAACTGGCCGATGTCGTCGTCCCGTCACAGAGCGACCGACGGCGATGGATGCTGTGCTCGCCTCGGTCGACGGCGTGCCACCCGGCACACGCGTCATCTGGGCCGCGAGCGCCTCGGGCAGCTATCCGGTGTACATCGGCGCAGGACCTGCTGGAGCGCGATCGCTTCTGGCCGCCGATGGTCTGCGGACGACGGTTCCTGGTCACCGACGGCAACGCCGGACGACTCTACGGACACGCGCTCGACCCGCTGGACGGCCGGGTTGCGATCATGCCGGGCGAGCAGTCGAAGACGATCGCGCACGCCGAGATCGTCTGGACAGAGCTCGTCCGGGCCGGGATGACCCGTGAGGACGTCGTCGTCGCGCTGGGTGGCGGAGTGGTCGGCGACCTGGCCGGGTTCTGCGCCGCCACCTACCAGCGCGGGGTCCGCTTCGTCCAGGTCCCGACGACGCTGGTGGCGCAGGTCGACTCGGCCTACGGAGGCAAAACCGGCGTCGATCTACCGGAGGCCAAGAACTACGTCGGCGCCTATCACCAGCCCGCGGCGGTGCTGACCGACACGAGCACCCTGGCCAGCCTGCCGGCCGCGGAGCTGGCCGCCGGCTATGCCGAGGTGGTCAAGACGGCGTTGATCGCCGGCGGCGATCTGTGGGAGCGCGTGCGCGCGGGCGCCGATCCGGCCTCGCCGGAGGTGATCGCGGCCTGTGTGTCTGACCAAGCTCAGAATCGTCGCCCAGGACGAGCGCGACGGCGGGCGTGCGGCAGGTGCTGAACCTCGGGCACACCGTCGGCCACGCGATCGAGACGAGCACCGGCTACGCGCGCTACCGGCACGGCGAGGCGGTCGCCCTGGGGCTGCTGGCCGCGCTGCGGCTCTCCGGCCAGCCCGAGCTGCGCGACGAGGTGCTCGGCTCCTGTTCGCGGCGCGAGGGCTGCCGACCCGGCTCGAGGATGCCGATCCAGATGCCGTGGTGATGGCCACCGCACGGGACAAGAAGCGCCTCGGTGAGGGCCCGGTGCCGTTCGTGCTGCTGGACGCGGCCGGCCGCCCGCGGCCGGGCTGCGCCGTCGCCTCTCGCGATCTGATCGCCGCCGTGCGAGAGTTGGCCTGGCACGATGAGCGAGCTGAGCGAAACCCGCAACCGCATCGAGGTCATGCACGGCGTCAACCTCGACCAGCTCGGCCGGCGCGACCCGGAGCACTACGGGCGGCTCAGCTTCGACTGAGCTCGAGCGCAAGATCGCGCAGGACGCGGCGGCGCTGGGCCTCGAGACCGAGGTTCTTCCAGACCAATCACGAGGGCGAGTTCGTCGAGCACCTGCACCGGTTGGAGGGCCTTGCGGATGGGCTGGTGCTCAACCCCGGGGCCTGGACGCACTACTCCTACGCCATCCGCGACGCCCTGGAGCTCACAGGGCTGCCGGCGGTCGAGGTCCATCTCTCCGACGTGGACGCCCGTGAGACGTGGCGGCGCCATTCGGTGATCGGCGAGCTCTGCGTCGCCAGGGTCGCGGGCAAGGGTCCCGATGGCTACCGTGACGCGCTTCAGGCGCTGAAGGCGGAGCTGACGCGGATGAGCAACCGAGCCTGATCGCCTTGCGGTCCTGCTCCCCGAAGCCGAGATCGATCGTGCTGCTGGTCACCCAGCTCGTGAACGTGCGCTATCTGACCGGCTACTCGGGCACCAACGGGCTTGCGCTGGTCGGTCCCGGCACGCGGACGTTCATCACCGACTTTCGTTACGTCGAGCAGGCCGCCGAGCAGGTCGATCCGAGCTACGAGCGGCTGCAGGCGTCCGAGGACCTGCTCACACAGGTCGCTGGCGCGCTCGCCCCCGGGGGACATTGCGGCTCGGATTCGAGGAGGCGCATGTCTCGGTGCGGACCCACGCCCGCCTTCGCCAGCTGCTCCCCGAGCGGATCGAGCTGGTCGGGGTCAGCGGCCTGGTGGAGCGCCTGCGCGCGGTCAAGGAGCCCGAGGAGGTCGAGCTGATCAGGGCCGCGAGCGCGATCGCCGACGAAGCGTTCGAGCGGCTGCTCGGCGGACGGCCTCGTGGGTCGCACCGAGCGCGAGGTGGTCCTCGCGCTGGAGTCGGCGATGCGCGAGCTGGGAGCGCGAGCGACCGAGCTTCGACTCGATCGTTGCTGCGGGCGCCCACGGCGCGCTGCCCCACGCGCAGGCCGCGCGACGTGGCGATCGAGGTCCGGGCAGCTGGTGGTGATCGATTGGGGCGCCCAGGTCGACGGCTACTGCTCGGACTGCACGCGCACGGTCGCCACCGGCGAGCTCGACGATCAGGCCAAGGAGGTCTACGCGCTGGTCAGCGCGGCCCAGCTGGCCGGCGTGGAGGCCGTGCGGGCAGGCGGCGGGCGGCCGCGACATCGACGGCGTGGCCAGAGGAGTGATCGAGCGCGGCGGTTACGGCGAGCGCTTCGGTCACGGGCTGGGGCACGGCGTCGGGATGGAGGTCCACGAGGCCCCCCGTCTCTCCCAGCGCTCCGAGGACCATCCTCCAGGTCGGCAACGTCGTCACCGTCGAGCCGGGGATCTACCTTCCCGGCGTGCTCGGCGTCCGCATCGAGGATCTGGTCGTGGTCACCGAACGGGGGTGCGAGATCCTCACCTCCGTGCCCAAGGAGCTGCGCACGGTCAATTGAGCCGGTGTGTCAACATCGGAGACGACGATGAGCATCAGCACCAATCAATTTCGCAACGGAAACCACATCGACGTAGAGGGAACGATCTTCAAGATCCTCGAGTTCCAGCACGTCAAGCCCGGCAAGGGCGGAGCGTTCGTGCGCACGAAGCTGCGCCGCGCACGCGACGGCGCGGTGATCGACCGCACCTTCCGCGCCGGTGAGAAGTTCCGGGCCGTTCGTACCGAGGTACGGCGCATGCAGTTTCTCTACAAGGACGGCACCGACGCCCATTTCATGGACAGCGAGAGCTACGAGCAGCTGACCGTTCCCGAGTCGGCGATTGCCGAGCCGCTGCGCTGGATGAAGGAATCCGATGAGGTGGAGCTGCTCTACATCGATGATGAGCCGGCGGATGTCCAGCTTCCGAGCGCGCTGGAGCTGGCGGTGGCCCAGACCGAGCCGGGCGTTCGCGGCGACACGGCATCCGGCGGCGGCAACAAGCCGGCGACGCTCGAGACCGGGACGCGGATCCAGGTGCCGCTGTTCATCAACATCGGCGACGTCGTACGGGTGGACACGCGCACGGGCGAATACGTTTCGCGTGCGTAGGACCGAGCAGCGACGCGCCGCGATCTGGGCCCTCTACCAGAGCGATCTTCTCGGGCGACCACTGGAGGAGACCTTTCCCCGCGACACGCATGCGTTCACCCGCGCACTGGCCGAACTCGTGCGCGAGCACCAGCCCGAGCTGGATGAGCTGATCACGCTCGCACGCCACAGGCTGGTCGCTCTCGCGGATCGCACCGCTGGAGCGCTCGATCCTGCGCGTCGGCCTGGCCGAGATGCTCTACCCGGACGCCCTCCCCGCCGAGCACGCGATCGCTCCGGCCGGAGCGATCAACGAGGCAATCGAGACGGCGAAGCGATTCTGCGGCTCCGAGGCACCCGGGTTTCGTCAACGGCATCCTTGGCGCGGTACTGCGCGATCGCCAGCCGCGAGCCCGCGCCGGAATAAGTCCTGCGTAGGAAGCGCTCGCGCATGCGGTCCCGGCAACCGGGACAATGGCGCCATGAGACTTTGGTGGTGGACGACGATCGCGCGCTGCGGGACGTGCTGCGGCGGTCGCTGGACCTTGCGGGCTACGAGATCCGCTGGCCGAGAACGGCGCGCACGGCGCTGGCTCGGAGGTGAGCGGCAGCGGTTCCGGACGCGGTCGTGCTGGACGTCGGCCTGCCCGACATCGACGGGCTCGACGTCTGCCGCCTGCTGCGCCGCGAGGGCAACCGCGTCCCCGTCCTGATGCTGACCGCGCGGGACGCAGTCGCCGACCGCATCGACGGACTCGACGCCGGTGCCGACGATTATCTCGTCAAGCCGTTCGACATCGATGAGCTGAAAGCCAGGCTACGGGCGCTGCTGCGTCGCGCGCGGCGGCGAGAGCGGACGCCGAGGGCGGGCTGTCGTTCGGCGAGCTGCGCCTGGACCCAGCGCGCCATGGAGTCGTCGTGGGCGAGAACTTCGCCGAGCTCACCCGGACGGAGTACCAGCTGCTGGAGCTGATGATGCTCAACCCCCGCCGCGTGCTCCCGCACAGCCTGATCTATGACCGCGTCTGGGGCTACGACTTCGGACCGACCTCGAACGCACTGCGCGTCTACATCGGTTATCTGCGCCGCAAGCTCGAAGATGCCGGCGCGCGCTCGGAGATCCACACGGTGCGCGGCGTGGGCTATTCGCTGCGGGAGCCGGAGCCCGCCGCAGCATGAGCCTGCGGGTCCGGCTGGGACTGGCCGCCGGGATCGCCGTGGCGCTGGCGGTGTTCGCGGTGGCGATCTCGGCCTATGCCGGAACCAAGTCGGTGCTGCGCGGCCAGCTCGACAGCTCGCTGCACAACCTCAGCCGTCAGATCGCGATCCCAGCCGAGCGGTTCGGCGGGAACTTTCCGGGCGGCGGAAACGGGCCCCCGCGGAGTCGGTGCTCGGCGATCACGCCGCCAGGCGGCGCCGAGCCGCTGGGGGTCGGGAGACGAGGGACTCGCGCTCGATCATCGTGGGCCGGGCTTCGGAGGCCCGTCGGGGATCGTCACGTTGATCTATCGCGGTGGCGGCACGTTCGTGCCCGGCAACCAAAGCTACCGCATTCCGGTCAGCCAGCGATGAAGTCGCTGGCCGCCCGGGGCCAGCGGACAGCTGTACACGGAGATCCACGTCGGGGGCACGCATCTTCGCGTGCTGGTGCAGGGCATCGGCAGCCGCGGTGCGCTCGCCGTCGCGCTGCCGATGACCGAGGTCGATCACGCACTCTCCAGCCAACTCCTCCTGCTGCTCGTCATTGCCGCCGCCGGAATCGCACTGGCAGCGCTGCTGGCCATCCTGGTGGCCCGCACCGCGCTGGCGCCGATTGCCCGCTTCACGCGGCAGACCGAGACGATCGCGGCCAATCCGGATCGGCTCGAGCATGATCGACTGGAGGTCAGCGGCGATGACGAACTGGCTCGTCTCGGCCGGACGTTCAACGCCACGCTGGACGCGCTGGAGCGCTCGGTTCAGTCCCAGCGCAATCTGGTCGCCGACGCCTCGCACGAGCTGCGCACGCCGATCGCTTCGGTGCGCGCGAACCTGCAGCTGTTGCGCGACGAGGCGCTGCTTTCCGCCGAGGACCGCGAGGCGCTGCGCAACGACATGATCGACGAACTCGATGAGTTGACGGCGCTGGTCGCTGACGTGGTCGAGCTGGCGCGAGGATCAAAGCCCAGCGCCGCACCGGGGGAGGTGCGAGTCGACGCGATCGTCCTCGACGCCGTGGAGCGGACGCGGCGCCGGGCCCCCGAGCTGACCGTCAAACCAGCCTCGAGCCGACGCTGGTACGCGGCGAGGGGGACCGTATCGCCCGCGCGGTGGGCAACCTCTTGGACAACGCCGCCAAGTGGAGCCCGCCGGCGGGCGTGATCGAGGTGACCTTGCAGCGACGGGGTGCTGACGATCCGTGATCACGGCCCCGGATTCGACGAGCAGGATCTCCCGTTCGTCTTCGATCGCTTTCACCGCGCCAAGGCGGCTCGTTCCAAGCCGGGCTCCGGGCTCGGCCTGGCCATCGTGCGCCAGGCGGCCGAGTCTCACGGCGGCTTCGTGAGGCCGCCAACGCCCCGGGGGCGGCGCGTTGCTGCGGATCTCGTTCGGACCTCGGCTGGAGCTCGGCCGAGAAGCACCGGAGCCGCTCAGCCCGACTTGACGAGCCGCCGGCCCCGGTGCCGCCGGCGGCGCGGTTGGGGACATGAGCCGTGGGTGGTGCCGGAGGCAGTGAGGCTCACCGTGACGTTGGTGGCTCCTGGGCACGAGGCGATCCGCAGCAACGAGGCCCCGGGCGACGAGACAACCACACCGCCGCTCACCTGCGTCATGTAGCGGCGGCCGTAGACCATGGCCGGAGTGCTGATCTCGCTGATCGAGCCGGCCGGAAACGTCTTGGCCGGGGTGCCGGCCACGGCACTCGAGTAGCGCAGGAGAAAGTGGCGGGCAGCACGGTCGTAGCTCCACGACTGCGGTGTTCCCGCAATCACCTGCGGGTAGGGCTCGACCAGCGCGCGGACGGTTCCCAGCTCGACGTTGCCGGTGCCGGGCGGTTTGCGAGGATCGATCACGAGCGCCTGATTGTTGCCAGGGCCGGTGGTGGTCGGGTCTGAGCACCCGCAGTAGGCCCACTCGATCCACGGGACCATCAGCCGGTCAGCACGGGCGACCATCTCGGTCAGGTAGGGAGCATCCGCAGTCGCCCCGAACTCGGTCATCATGACCGCGCTGCGCACCGCGGCGGCGCCGGCGAGTGCATTCGAGAAAGTGGTGTCGTCAAAACCGCTGCACCCCAACGGCGACCCGGTCGTGGCCTCGGTCGGACAGTAATCGTGAAACGCGAAGCCGGCCCCGGGATCCCCGAGCGAGCCAACCCGGGTGGGAATGCCTTCGTTGAACAGAACATTGGGCTCGTACCACACGAGGGTACGGGGATCAATGCTCCGGATTGCGTTGTCGACGCGACGATAGAAAGTCGTCAGCTGACCATCGAATCCCGCACAACCACCCAGCCCGAGGCAGGGCTCCCAGAGGGTTCCCGGAAACGGTTCGTTGAACAGCTCGTAACCGAGCACCGCCGGGTCGGCGCGGAACCGTGCCGCGACGTGCCGCCAGGCCGCCGCAAACCGAGCCTGCAGTCCAACTCCCCCCGGACCGGGCGCGTTGCCCCAGAAGGCGTCGAGCGCGTGCTCCAGAGCGAGGTTGGCCAGGTAGTTGACCGGGAAGCCGAGCCTTGGGTTGAGCAGCCCGCCGTCCTGAACCGCCCAGTCTGGAGCTCCCTCGCCCTGGAAGCGCTCGTTGTACAGATCCTGATGGAAGTCAAGCAGCGAGAGGATGCCGTGACGCGCCAGGGTGCGCACGGTCGCGGAGATCGCCCTCAGGTAGCCGTCGTCGTAAGCAGCAGGTCGCGGCTCGACGGCCTTCCAGATGACGCCGACGCGTACGACGTTGAACCCGCTCCGGGCCAGAAAGACCGCGTCGTCGTCGCCGAACCCGACCGCCGCCGGCGAATACGGGGGAAGCTTGTAGACCATGTTGATGCCGTGGACGATCACCACGCGGCCGTGCGCATCGGTGATCCACCGTCCGGCATGTCGGAGCGGTAGGTCGGGGGCGGCCAGGGCGCTCGCCGGCCCCCTGGGCAGGAAGGCGAGACTCACGAGCGCGAGACTCACGAGGGCCAGCGAGCGAACCGCTGCACGCCATCCCGGCATCTTGCGTGCAGGTTACTTTGCAGCCCAGCGGCGCGTGGGCCCCAACCGCAGCAGGGGCGCGAGCGAAGGTGTGCAGGCGCAGGCTGCACCGCCGATCCTGGGCAGCCTGAGCAGGTCCTCGATCGTTTGCAGCACCGAGTAGTGGTCAGTCGCCGTGCCCAGCCGCGCGCGGGCCCGGGCCAGCGCGCCGGCGACGATGGTTGCCACGTGACCGCCGCTGGCCAGGCGGCAGCAGCCGTTGTCGCTGGAGCCCTCATCCCAGGTCAGTAGCAGCAGCCCCCGAGGGCCCAACGCGCGAAGCAGGGGCGGGATCGTCCGGGACAGAAACCGATCCCCCACGGCGGGATCGCAGTCGTGCATGTCATGACACAGGTTCGGGGTGATCCAGATGAACGCGGGCAGCGCATGCGAGGTCTCATCGCGCGCGAGCGCAGAGAACGGGACGACGTCGGCGCAGAGGCTTGGGTCGCCGCTGATGCCGTTGTAATACACGAACGGATCGTGTTTCTTGGCGTAGCCACCCGCGTCGGCGCCGGTGAAGCAAGCGGACGGCATGTCCTCCATGTACGCCTTCCAGCTCAGGCCAGCGGAGTGAAGTTGACCCGCCAGTCCGGCACCCGGAACGGCGCAGTTGGTGCAGTCGTCATCGAAGCCGAAGGTGGAGCCCCCCGTCAGGGCAAGGTAGTTGGGCAGTGACGGATGCCGAATCGCATACATCTGGGTGGCCAGCCCATAACGAGCGGCAAGTTGATTGATGTAGGGCGTGCTCGTGGACCCGACGATGTCCGCGTATTCCTCGTTCTCCATCACCACGATCGCGATGTGGGCGGGGCGACCGCCCGCGACGTGCGCTGGGGGCGACGGCTTCGTCTGGGGCGCCAGCCGGACGCTGCTCGCGCACGCGCTCACTGCCACGGCAACCAGTAGCGCCGCCGCGGCGGTTTTGCCCCAGGCAGCCATCAAGCCGCACGCAGCGAGGCGGGCCGCCCGGGGAGGACCATCGCGGACCCGGTCGCCACCGCAATCGCCCTACCGTCGGAGTCGAGCACCTCAGCGCCGCCGACCGTGATCCGGCGCCCGGAATGGACGACACGCCCTCGGGCGTATGCCAGCCGGCCGTCGTCGGGGAGGGGACGCAGGTAGTTGACCTTCAGATCCACGGGCGCGATCGCGGTGCCGGCCGGGATGCCCGTCTGGATCGCCGCACTGAGCGCGGTCTCGGCTAGCAGCGCCACCGCGCCACCCTGGACGCGGCCGCGAGCGGGCGCACACAGCCATTCCGTGGCCGGCATGGCAAAGCACACTTCGTCCCGGGTGACATCGATCGGCCGCAGACCCGTGAGATGGTGGATCGGAGGCAGCGGCACCTCCCCGGTGAGCTGACCCCTCAGGACGTCCAGCCCGCTCGTGCTCTCCCACACGGCTTCGGGCAAGATCTGGCCCTCGGTGGGGCGCAGGTACGGGTCAGGGGACTGGTGCGTCTCAGTCTCGGGCCCGGGGACCGAGTCGAAATCATCGACCGAGTCCGCGGGATGGCTCCGAGCGGGGGAGAGGGGGGCAGTGACGAAGCACAGGGAGCTGCCGTGCGCGACGATTCGCTCGTGGTCGTCGAACACGCCAACCTCGGCCAGCGCGATCGTCCGGCGTGATTGGATTAGCGTGCCACGGGCAGTGAGCGAGCCTCCGGGGTGCAGCGGCGAGAGCAGCCGCAGGGACAGCTCCGAAGTGGTGAACGGCGTCGCAGGCGGCAACTCGGTCTGGATCGCACACGCGACGGCGGCGTCCGCGGCGATCGTGACCGTCCCGATCGAAATCGCCCCCTGAGGCGAGCACAACCATTCTGTCATCGGAAGCTGGAAGGCCGCCGTGCCCTCACCGACGTCGACCAACCTCAGACCCGTGAGGCGGGAGATAGGTGGCCGCGGCGTCCGTCCTGCCAGCATCGCCTGCAGCTGCTGCATACCAGCGAGAGCGAAGATTCCGGGACTCGGATATCCGCCACGAACCGTCTCCTGCCATGGGGCGGCCCGATCAGGCTGAGATGCGCCCTGAGGGCCGGGGGCAGAGTCGCTCATCAGGTTCCACAGTGTGCCAAGCGGTCGGCGGCGCGTCAGGATCGCGGGGCGTGCTCACCGCCAGCGCCGCCGCTCAGCTGACGACGGCCAGGACGCCCGAATCGTGGGCGAACTCCAGGCAAGCTCTGCGCGACGCCAGGCCGAACCCGCGGAAGACGACCGCCCCGCTGGGGGCAAGCAGTGACCAGCCGTCATCGGTGGCCCGCAGCGAGTACCGCTGGTTGGCGACAGCGCGCGTGAGCTCGTAACGTCCGCCTCTCATCTCGAAGGCTGCGGATTTGTGGGCGATAGCCGGCATGACATGGAGGATGAGCTGCTGCGGTAAGGGCCGCGCGTGCTCCTCCTCAGAAATTCGTAAGAGCTGGTGCTCAGGTCGCTGCCCGCAACGGGTCGGAGTCCTGGAGGCCGACGGCTCGCGTGTGTGAAGCACGAACCCGTTCGAAGAGCGTGCAGATGGTCAGCGAGGCCAGGAGGATCAAGAACGGATCCAGCGGCAGACGTTTGCGAGGGTTCCCGCCGAAGGGAACCGTCGCGAGCGCAGCGAGCAGTGGCAGCAACCACAGCCAGGTCGGCCCGAGCGGGAACGGCATGCGTCGCAGAAGCCGGGCGAGCAGAGCGAGCAGCGCTAGTGCAGTGATCAGCTGAGCGCTGAGCGTAACCGGTCGTTGCAGCCAGCCGGGCAGTCCGAGTTCCCGGTAGGAGATCGAGGTGACGAAGGTGTGCGCCTTGCCGAGATCAAAGAGACGCAGCGTGTCCAGCAGCACCGACGCTCGAAGGATGTGGGGATGGGCGGTGATGTAATCGAGCGCGTCATCGCGCAGGGTCTTGTCCAGCTGGGCTTCGTTGACTCCGCCGGGACGGCGGTAGAGCGGCGCCAGTGACGCGTTCAGGCTTGGAACCGTGAAGGGGACCCGCCACACGGCCTCAAGGCCGTCTGGCTTCGTGGTATAGCTGTTGTACTTTCCGGCCAACGTGTAGCCGCCCTCGGTGGAGACGGGAACGAAGGCGTGGAACACCACGGCGTTGCGGATCGTCCACGGGGCCAGCGTGGCCACGAAGACGGCGATGAGCGCGGCCGACCGGCGAAGGGCCTGGAGGCGAGCCGCGGATGTGATGACGACGAAGATCGCCGGTATCAGCCAAAGATCGCCCACGACTCGCGTCAGGGCCGCAAGCCCGCAGAGCAGGCCCGACAGTAGGACCCAACGCAGGCGCCGGGAATCTTGCACGCACATGAGCAGGCACCATGCCAGCGCCAGCTCTATAAGTAGAAACAGCGATTCGGAGAGCAACGTGGTGTCTAACGTGGCCAGAGGAAGGAACATCGCCGTCACCCCGGCGGCGACCAGCCCGACCCGTTGACCCCAGATCGCTCGCCCCAAGTAAGCCATCAGCGCGACGGTCAGGACTCCGAGCAGCGCGGACAACAACCGAGCCGCCAGCAGGTGAATGCCCACCACTGCGTAGAGACCTCCGAGTACATAGGGATAGGCCGGAGGACGGAATGCGGACGGCGTCCCGGGGGAGGCGATTTCGGTCGGGGGATATCCGTGTCCCGAGGCGATCGAGACGGCGTGCCGTTGATAGTCGACCGGATCCCCGAACAGCGCTGCATGCGGTGTGGCAAGAATGAACGCCACCCGCACGATGACGGCCAGCAGGATGACTCCGGCCAGCCACCGCCGCCACGCTCGCGCCGCTGCGGCCACCGTCGCCGGCGGCGGCTGGATCGGTTCCAACGTGGCGGTGCTCATCCGCGGGCCCCTACGACGGCCGCCCGACCGAGTTCGAGCGTGGGCACAGGCTGAGCATCCGCGCCATGCTAAGCCGCGTTGGGTCTCGGTGCGCTCCAGCCTCGGAGTTATCGGTCCGAAGGCATGGATGAGGAAATGACCGGTGCAACCCGAGGCTAACCGCTGCCGCCGAAGGAGGCGTTATACGTGAGCGGGCTCACGGTGTCCGCGTATTCAGTCGCAACGCTGTAGACGTTGCCCTGATTACCGCTGTTGTGTCGGTGGTCGATGCTGCTGACCGATCACGTCAACGCGACGTTGATGCAGAATTCGACCACAGTGCCGATCAACGGCGGTACCGGTAAGTACAGCGTCTACATGCGCACGACCAAACCTGTGAGCGTGAGCAACACCGCCAAGAGCTCACCGTGACGGTTCACCACTGACAGCCGTCTTGGAACACATGCCACGGCTGCCGATACGCAGAAAGCCCCGCTGTAGCGGGGCTTTCGTTCCAAGCGGCTGAAGGGACTCGAACCCTCGACCTTCTGCATGGCAAGCAGACGCTCTAGCCAACTGAGCTACAGCCGCGCGTTACCGAGAGTCTACCCGCCGTCACCGCTCCGGCGACGGCCACCAGGGCTGTGGCCCTGCGGCACCGTCACCCCCGAGTTCGAGTCGGCGCGTGAGGGGTAGCCCCGTGTTGTCGCGACCATCGGGGTCGCTCGTGCCGTCGGGAGGCGGCGGAAGGGAGCACGAAATGGCCGATGAGCTCAAGGGCAAGAAGATCGCGATTCTCGCCGCCGATGGCGTCGAAGAGATCGAGTACCAAAAGCCGAAGCAGGCCGCCGAGGCCGCCGGAGCCACCACCGAGCTGGTGTCGCTCGAGTCCGGCGAGATCCAGGCGATGAACCACGACATCGAACCCGCCTCGAGGATTTCCGTGGACAAGGTCGTGGCCGACGTTTCACCCGATGACTACGACGGGCTGATTATTCCTGGCGGCACGGTAAACCCGGACAAGCTCCGCCTCGACTCGGACGCGGTCTCGTTCCTTCGCGACTATTTCAAGACCGGGAAGCCGGCCGCGGCGATCTGCCACGGACCAGCCGTGCTCGTGGAGGCGGACCTCGTGCGGGGACGGACCCTCACCTCATACCCCAGCATCCGCACCGACCTGCGTAATGCCGGCGGCAATGTCGTCGACGAAGAAGTGGTGGTCGACCAGGGCCTCGTGACCTCCAGGAGCCCGGATGACCTTCCGGCCTTCTGCGCGAAGCTTGTGGAGGAGTTCGCAGAAGGCACCCACAAGGTTGCAGGGGCCGGCGCGACAGCGGGTTAAGTCTTGCGTATGAATCCTCGACCGTGGAGCCCGATTGGCGTTTCAAGGCCCGGAGATGGGATAGGCTGGAGGTAGTCGAGGCTGGTTGTGCGGAACCCCACCGGTGACGCAGGGCCGCATCGATCACGAAGAATTCGCGCTCGCGGCGGTCAGTTGGCGGCACGCGGGGGCGTTGCACTCGGCAACGTTCACCCCTGCATCGGAGCAGCCACATGTCGTCGGAAGCGAATAATCAGTCTTGGAACGAACTCCTGAGCGCTTACGCGCGGCCCCGCCTGGGGCGGAGTCTGGTGGACATCGGTACCTCGATCGTGCCGTACCTGGCGCTGTCCGTGCTGATGTACAGGTTCCTGGCGGTCTCGTACCTGCTGAGCCTTGCCGTTGCCCTCCCCGCGGCCGGTTTCCTCGTACGAACCTTCATCGTCTTCCACGACTGCACCCACGGATCGCTGTTCCCGTCCAAGCGCGCGAATCACTACGCCGGCCGCATCCTCGGCCTCATGGTGCTGGCACCGTTCATGCGGTGGCGTCACGACCACGCGGTTCACCACGCCACCTCCGGTGATCTTGAGCGCCGCGGCGTCGGTGACATCCCCACCCTCACGATCTCGGAATATCGCGCTCGAACCCCACACGGCCGGCTCGCCTACCGGTTGTTCCGTAATCCCCTTGTGATGTTCGGGCTCGGACCCGTGTTTGCCATGATTGTCGGGCCCCGGATCGCCACCCGGGCACAACGACCGCGCATGCGTCATAGCGTGCTGGCTACGGACGCGGTTCTGTTGTTGGTGGTCGGCACCCTGTGCTGGTGGTTGGGGACGGGGAATTTCTTCCTCGTGTGGGCGCCTCCGGCGATGATCGCCGGTTCAGCGGGAATCTGGCTGTTCTACGTTCAGCACCAGTTCGAGGACGCGTACTGGCAGAGCCCGACGGAGTGGAGCTACGCTGACGCCGCGCTGCGGGGCAGCTCACACCTGCGGTTGCCGAAGGTCTTGCAGTTCTTCACGGGCAACATCGGGCTGCACCACGTGCACCACTTGAACGCGCGGATTCCCAATTACAACCTCCAGCGTGCCCACGACGATAACCCGGTGTTTCACAACGTGCCGCAGCTGTCACTTCGGCAGGCGATCAGAACCGTCAGGCTCAAGCTCTGGGATGAAGATCAGGGCAAGCTGGTCAGCTTCGCCGAGGCCGGCGTCGTCGGCGCGTCCCGCCGGACGCTGGCGACCGAGTCAGCGTAGGCCCTAAACCGACTCTGCCGACTGCTCTACGGGCGGGGCGTCGTCGAACTCAGCGACGGCTGTCGTGGCGCTCTTCGGCTACATCCGGATCGGAGGCAGCGAGTTTGCGCGCGTCCTTGCGAGCCTGTTTCTCGAATCGACGTTCGCGGAGTCTGCTCTCGCGAGTCAGCTTTGCCATCGTCGTTTTTTTCTTTCCGCGTGAAGCCATGCCAGTCCAATCTCTTGATCATGGAGTTGCTGCCGAGTCGGCGTAGGTCGGTCAGCTGAGGCGCAGGAAGCAAATCACATCCGCCGCGGCGCAGTCCTGTGTTATCGCCTAGCGGACCGCAGGTGCGTGTCCACCGTGGCGCGTGACCCGATGACCAGGTGGTGCGCCGGCCTGCCGCGAGTGACGGAGAGCCGGGGCTCTCCGCCGCTGTCGGGCTGCAGGCTAAAGAGCCTGAACGTTGGCCGCTGCAGGGCCCTTGGGGCCTTGCTCGGCGTCGTAGCTCACCTTCGCGCCTTCGGCCAGCGACTTGAAGCCGTTGCCCTGGATCGCGCTGTGATGAACGAACAGGTCCTTGCCGGAATCATCGGGTGTGATGAATCCAAAACCCTTGTCGTCGCTGAACCATTTAACGGTTCCTGTAGCCATGCTTACTTCCCTCCGGGTCTGTGCACTGCGAAACACGGAGGACGCTGCGAGGCAACGACTGCGGAGACGCGGGGCACTACTTGAAATTCCGAGCGGATGCTCGGTCGTGTTAACACTCTAGCGTTTGCCAGGGACGGCGCGCGGTTTCCTGCGGCTCCGATGGAGTCGGCTGCTACGGTGGACTAATGGGTGTCCGTCGCCCGTGAGGGTCCGCTTGCCGACGCAGCGACCCCGCCGGATCATCGAACGCGCCGGCGACGGAAGGAGATCACGTGTCCACTGGTCCTAACCGCGGACTGCCTCCATCGGGACCGCAGATTCAGCAACGTTCAGTTCTCAAGCGCTTCGCGCGAGGGGAGATGTCCTCGTGAAAAGCACGCGCGAGAGGGCCGAGGAGAAACGACAGGCCAAGCTCGAGTTCGTCCGCGAGCAGGTCGACAGCGGTTCGCTGGTCATCCGGAAGATGACCGATGACGAGCGTGCGGCCAACCCGCCCCGCCCGCCCCGGCCGAAGCGCTATGGGACGCGATGAGCATTCGGGAGCGTGACGGACTCTTGTCACGGATCAGGCAGATACGCCGTGCATCAGCTGACATTACGGCGTCGTCATCGGCTACCCGCGTAGAACTGGATCCCCTTTATGCGGAAGCCCTCGAGGCTCGCATCGCTCACCTGGAGGAGATGGTTCAAGGACTGCAAGACTCCGTCTACCGGGAGTTCCAGCGGGAGACCAAGCGCATCGCCGACCTCGAGAACCGGCTTGATCCGACGACATTGGCCGTCGAACTCAGCCGGGATGCGCGCGAGCGCGGGTTGTGAGCCGAGGTGTGTACCGAGATCACAATCGTCGGTGGTGAGCGGTTCCGCGTCGAAGGCGAGGCTAAGCAGGTCGAGGCGGCGATCCTCAGCGCCGCGCGCGGATCGATCATGGAGCTGGCCTGGATGACCGAGGTTCACACCGGCGAGCTGATTGGGCTAAACCCCGATCACGTCGTGATGCTACGCGGCGTTGCGGCCTGATTCTCGGGAGTGCCAATAACCGGCACGGGACGAACTCCGTCCCATTCCGGGGCTACTAGGCTTAAGTCAGCGACCGGGTCCATCCCGCAACCAGCATGAGAAGGAGTGAACATGAGCTTGCAGATTGGCGACACCGCACCTGACTTTGCCGCCGAAACCACCGAAGGCCGGATCAACTTTCACGACTGGATCGGCGATTCGTGGGCAGTGCTGTTCTCGCACCCGAAGAACTTCACCCCCGTGTGCACGACCGAGCTCGGATACATGGCGAACATCAAGCCTGAGTTCGATCGTCGCGGCGTGAAGATCATCGGACTCTCGGTGGATCCCGTCGATCGCCATGCCGACTGGGCCAAGGACATCGAAGAGACTCAAGGAACGGCGCCCAACTACCCGATCATCGGTGACTCTGACTTCGCGGTATCCAAGGCGTACGGGATGCTCCCTAACACCGTCGAAGGCGATCCGCTGTCCCGCACGCCGGCCGACAATCAGACGGTCCGTAGCGTGTTCGTGATCAGTCCCGACAAGAAGATCAAGCTGATCCTCGTGTATCCGATGACCACGGGCCGGAACTTCGACGAGGTCCTGCGCGTGATCGACTCGCTACAGCTGACCGCGAATCACAAGGTCGCGACGCCGGTGAACTGGAAGCCGGGAGAGGACGTCATCATCGCGGGGTCGGTCTCCAACGATCAGGCCAAGGAAACGTTCGGCGAGTGGGAGTCACCGAAGCCCTATATCAGGATCGTGCCTCAGCCCAACTGAGTCGCGGGGAGGACGTTGAGCCGGGAGCTGAACAGGACCACGGCGACCGAGGTGGCGAGATTGAGACTTGATACGCCCTCGCGCATCGGTATCCGCAGTCTGGAGTCCGCGAGGGCCAGCAATCCGTCGCTCAACCCGTGTCGTTCGGAGCCAAAGGCGAGAATCGCGCCGGGCGGCACATCCTCCGGTCTCAGGTCCTGGCCGCCGGGGTCGATGGCCACGAGTGGGCGAGCGCTCCTCGGAATCTGAGAAACCTGGGCGACCGGGACGGCAAAGTGCAGCCCAGCGGCACCGCGGACGGCATCGGGGTGCCATGGATCATTGACTCCTGTTGTCATTACCGCGGCCGCCCCCGCGGCTGCCGCCACCCGGACGCAGGCGCCGACGTTGCTCATATTTCGTGGGTCTTCCAGCAGCACGACCGGGCCCGACGGGTTCTGAGCGAGCGTGGTCGGCAAATTGACGATCGAACGGCGGGCGATCGCCATCACCCCCGTCCGCGGCGCCTTGGGGGCGAGCGACGCCAGGAGCTCAGAGGGAATCGTCTCGCTCAATCGCGGGAGGGTGGTTGCGAGCTCTGGGGCCAGCCGGCCCGCGAGCTCGGCCAGCTCATCGGGTTGAACAGCCACAACTTCGACAATGTCCGCCCCAAATCTCACCGCGTGCTTGAGAGCGTGAAACCCTTCGAGCACCGCGAGTTGCGGATCCTTCCGGGCCTGCCGGAAGCGTTCGATCATCAGAGCATCGCGGCGGCGGGCGTTTCCGGCGGTCAAGGGATTTAGCCCTCAGAAGGGGTCAGAGGCGACGACCGGAATCGAACCGGTGTAGACGGCTTTGCAGGCCGCTGCGTAGCCACTCCGCCACGTCGCCCAGGGCTGAGTAGGGTAGCGCCGGCGGAGCAATCGGCCAGACCCGCGCTACTCCACGGTGCAGGTGCCACCCTGGCTGGCGCCGGGGAGGCGGCTGAGCAAGTTCGCGAGCACTGCGGTCTCCTCGGCGGTGAAGTGCTCGAGGAACAACTGGTGGATGCTGGCGACGTGGCTGGCCCCGGCATCTCGCAGCTTCTCGTAGCCGTCGTCGGTCAGCTTCGCGTAGGAGACACGGGCGTCGTTGGAGCAGGCGACGCGCTCGACCAGGCCGCCCTGTACGAGACCATCGACCAGGCGCGTGATTCCGGAGCGCGTGAGCATCGTGCTCTCGGACAGCTTTGACATGGGAAGTTTGCGATCCGGCGCCTGCGAGAGGTACAGCAGCACCTCATAGTCGCGCGCGGTCATGCCGTGATCGGCAACCAGTTGGGCGTCCAGGCCGCGAAGGATGCTGGCGTGACTCTGCAGGAAACTGCGCCAGGCTTCGAGCGCAACTCCTTCCAGACGTGTTGATTCAGATATCGCCATAGCCGGATTATAGTTGATGAGTCAACAGCATGGCCTCAGTCAGGCCACCAGCCTCTGTACCAGGTCCTGCCAGGCGTCCTTCAGAGACTGCAGCGACATTCCCTCGCCGGCCTGGTGCAGGATCAGCTCCGGGGCGAGCCCCGCGAGCAAGACCTCAACGAAGTAGCCCTCGTGATCCGGGCAGAGTTGCGCCAAGAGATTCGAGAGGTGGCTGCGGTAAGCCGCGTAGACGGCGGAGCGATAGCGTGCCAGCGGTCCCGGCGGGTCAGCCGCAAGCACCACCGGGCCGTGCTGGGTGATGTGCATCAGCACCGCATGGCCGAATGCGATCAGCCGCTCGACGGGCGGGGCGCCAGGGCCGAGTGGTGCAGGCCCGCGGATGAAGCCTTCCTGAAGCTGACGTTCGCTCTCGTCCAGCAGGGCATGAAAAAGGCTCGCGCGGTCGCCGAAACGCCGGAAGAGCGTTCCCTTGCCGACCCCGGCCTCGCAGGCGAGGCGATCCATGGTGATCGATTCAGGACCCTGCTCGCGGATCAGCCTGCGCGCGGCTTCCAGGATTGCCGCGCGGTTACGCGCGGCATCTGAACGCTCGGCACGCTGCTCTGTGATCACCGGAAGGGCCAACGACTGGGGCACGAGTGGATCCTAGGGGGAGGGGGCGAGGGAATGTCAGCGAGGAATCGGACCGCAGTCCTAATTCATATGGTAGAGTGCTCAACTAACTGAACCGGACTACGGTCCGATTGATCCCTTTTCAACCAGGAGGCACCATGTCTGTCACAGAGCCTGTAACCAACACCGCCGGCCTCCCTGTCGGCGTATGGTCGCTGGATCCAACTCACTCGTCGGCGAGCTTTGCCGTCAAGCACATGATCGTCGCGACCTTCCGCGGCCGCTTTGAAAAGCTCGACGCGACCCTTACCGTGACCGAGGGCTCGGCCGAGCTCGAGGGTTCGGTTGACGCCAGCTCGATCGTGGTCAAGGACGAGAATCTGCAGGGCCACCTCGGCTCTCCGGACTTCTTCGACGTCGAGCGTTACCCGCAGATCACCTTCAGGTCGACCGACCTCCGCCGTGATGGCGACGAGCTGATCGTCGACGGCGAGCTCACGATCAAGGGCAATACCCACCGTATCGAGGGCCGTGGAACGATCGCCGGCCCGGCCGTCACCCTCGGGGACGTGACCAAGGTCGGCATCACCCTCGACACCATCATCGACCGGACCGAGTACGGCCTGAACTGGAATGCGCCGCTGCCCAAGGGCGGATTTGCGCTGGCCGACGACGTCAAGCTGACAGTCGAGCTCGAGCTCGTCCAGAGCTAGTCGAATGCGCGTTCTTGGCGTCTCTGGGGCGCTCCGAAGCGCCTCCTACAACCGACAACTGCTCCGGGCGGCAGCCGCGCTGCTGCCGCCCGAGGCGGAGTTCGTCGAATACGACGAGCTGAAGTCCTTGCCTCCGTTCGACGAGGACGACGAGGCGGCCCCGGGCGGGGTGGTTGAGCGCTGGCGTCGGGCCATCGCCGAGGCCGACGCGGTGCTGTTCGCCACCCCGGAGTACAACGCCTCGATCCCGGGCTGGCTGAAGAATGCGGTCGACTGGGCTTCCCGGCCGTTCGCCGACACGGTCCTGCGCAACAAGCCGGTCGCGGTGATCGGCGCGAGCACCGGCATGTTCGGGGCGGTGTGGGCTCAGGCCGAACTTCGCAAAGCCCTCGGGACGGCCGGCGCCAGGGTGGTCGAACGTGAGCTTGCGGTACCTGGCGCCGACACAGCGTTTGAGGAGTCCGGAGGGCTGCGGGAGGACGACTTGACGCTCGAGCTGAGCGGCATCCTTGCCGAATTGCTCGAGTTCGCCGAACGGCGGGTCGCCGTCTAGTCGCTCTGCTTGTCGTCGCCGGCGCCGCTTCGCTTTCGCTTTCGCTTTCGCTGGCGCCGCTTTCGCTTTCGCTTTCGCCTTCGCTGGCGCCGCTTTCGCTTTCGCCGCTTTCGCCGCGGCTATTTTTAGCGTTCTGGTCGGCGATGGCCCCGGCGTCGACCTCCCTTATGTCCGCGCTTCCCGGGTCGTGGAGGCGCTCCTCAGTCTCGTCGTCGCGCGTGTCGGCATCCGGGGTGTCGAGACTGTCGGGGTCCTCGGCCAGCTTTGCCGTGCCCTCCTCCTCGGGCACCCTCGTGGCGTACGACTTGTTGTCCGTGCGCATCTCCTGGTCGCCGGTATCGATGCCGAAGTGATCACGCAGCTGTCGATCGTCCTCGGCCGAGACGCCGTCGCTGCTGTCGACCTCGGGCGTCTGTTCGATGTAGCCCTTGCTGTACGGGACCCGCAGGGTCCCGTCCTCGTCCTTGATCCGCGCCAGGGGGATGAACACCGTCCGCCGGTTGCCCATCCCGAACGAAGCTTCCACCGTGACCCACATCGGATAGCCGTCGCCGTCGATCGCGTAGATCTCCTTGATCTCGCCGATCGTGTTCTCCTCCTGGTCGGTCAGCTTCTGCCCGGGTAGGCTGCTGACGTCTTCGATCGGAGCCGTCATCTCTCTCTTCCTTCCCTCGTTGCCGTTCGAGGTCGAGCTACCCGGTGGATGCCGGACTCATGCCTCGGGAAGCTCCGGAAGCTCTGATCACGCAACTCGGTCGGCAAGCGCAGCTCTTCATTGCCGCACTCGCCGTCCTTGGGGTGTTTGCGGTCGCCGCTAGCGCCCACGCGCGCACGCAGCCGTTCGTGCACATCTCCGGCGGTCGCCTCGTCGGCCTTGACGGACGCCCGTTGCGTCTGATTGGCGTCAATCGCTCGGGGACGGAATACGCCTGCAGTGGCCCCGTCCAAGCAGGTAGCTTCGGCTACGGGATCTTTTACGGACCGGTGGATTCGGGATCGGTTCGGGCAATCCAGTCGTGGCACGCCAACGCCGTGGCCCTGCCGCTCAACGAAGCATGCTGCTCGGCGGGTACGCCAACCTCGACCCGCGCTACAGCGGGCGGCACTACCGCCTCGCGATCGAGAACTATGTGAACCGGCTGGCCCGCGCACGGATCTACGTCGTCCTCCGGCTCTCCGGTGCCGCCCCGGCGAACCACGCCTATGGATCCGACCAGATCAGCTCCGACGAGGTTCCGATGGCCGATGCGGACCACTCAATCGCCTTTTGGAGCCTCGGTGGCGGCGACATTTCGCGGCAGCCGGAGGGTCCTGTTCCACACCTTTGACGAGCCCCACGACGTCTCATGGGCGTGCCTTCGCGACGGCTGCGCGGCGACCGACGCACCGCAGGGGACGGTTCGTTTTGGCTCCTACCAAACGGCCGGCAACCAGGCGATGGTCGACGCGATTCGTGCGACGGGGGCGCGAGCGCCGATCATCATCTCGGGCCCTGAGTTCGCGGGTGACCTAAGTCAATGGGAGCGCTATGCCCCACGGGACCCGCGGCACGAGCTGATGGCCGACGTATCGTCGTTCGACTTCGCGGACTACGTGCTCGGACATGTCGCCGCCCTACGGGACCTCTCCCACCGACACCCGCTGATCGTGGGCGGCTTCGGCGATACGCACTGCATGTCTACCTATTCAGAGAGGGTCATGTCGACGATTGATTCGATCAGGCAGTCGTACCTGGCGTGGACGTGGGACACGGTGCAGGACTACGACGGCTGCTCGAACGCCCTGCTCGACGATCCAGCCAAGGAGAACGGATTTCCCGCCGGCTACTACTCGGGCCGGCCGAGCGGATTCGGCCGCGGTGTGCGGGCGCACTTCCGCCAGATCCGCTGAGACTGGGAACCCTCAGGCTCCTGCACCTGCCTGTGTGACTCTAGACGTACCCTACGGTGATGGACGATGCTGGGCTCGAACCAGCGACCTCCGCCTTGTCGAGGCGGCGCTCTCCCAGCTGAGCTAATCGTCCGGGAGAGGTAAATGTATCGCGGTCCGCGCGGCGCGGCGCGGCGCGGCGCGGCGCCGGACCGGAGGAGGGATGGCGGCGCAGGTCGCCCGAGGGCAACTAGCATCCGCCTCCTATGGATGTTGAGCTTCCGGACGGCAAGACGCTGACCCTGCCCGACGGCGCCACCGGCGCCGATGCGGCCGCGGCGATCGGAGCCGGGCTGGCCCGAGCAGCCCTGGCGATCAAGGTGGACGGGGAGATCAGGGACCTGTCACGTCCGTTGCCGGAGACCAACGGGGTGCCGGCGAAAATCGCGATCCTCACCGACCGCAGCGGGGAGGAGGCACTCGAGCTGATCCGTCACGACGCCGCGCACGTTCTGGCAGCCGCGGTGATGGAGCTGTATCCCGGGGTCAAGATCTCGATCGGACCGCCGATCGAGAACGGCTTCTACTACGACTTCGACTTTCCCGAGGGCACGACGATAAGCGACGCCGACTTCGAGCGGATCGAGTCGAAGATGCGTGAGCACGTCAATGCCGACGAGCCGTTCGTGCGCGAGGACGTCCCGGTCGCCGAAGCGCTCGAGCGCTTCACCTCGGAAGCGCAGGACTACAAGGTGGAGCTGATCAAGGACCTGGTCCGTGACCAGCACGTCGAGACCGTCTCGCTTTACACCAACGGGCCGTTCACCGACCTCTGCCGGGGCCCGCATTCCCCGAGCACCAGCCGGATCAAGTCGTTCAAACTGCAGTCGGTCGCCGGTGCCTACTGGCGCGGAGACTCGAGCCGTCCGATGCTCACGCGCGTGTATGGGACGGCGTTCTTCTCCAAGCAGGCATTGGCCGAGTATCTCGAGCGGCTCGAGCGGGCGCGCGCCAACGATCACCGCCGGCTTGGGCCCGCAGCTGAACATGTTCCTGTTCTCCGATGTCTCGCCCGGGTCCGCGTTCTGGCTGCCGGCCGGCACGGCGGTGTTCAACTCGCTGGTCGAGCTGAGCCGAGAGATGGGACGCCCACGCGGCTACACCGAGGTCAAGACGCCGCTGCTGTTTGATCGCTCCCTCTGGGAGACCTCGGGGCATTGGGAGAAATACCGCGAGCACATGTTCGTGACCGAGTCCGAGGACCGCCCGATGGCGATCAAGCCGATGAACTGTCCCGGGCACTGCCAGCTCTTCTCGCTGCGACCACACTCGTATCGGGACCTGCCGGTGCGCTATTCCGAGCCCGGCCTGCTTCACCGCAACGAGCCCAGCGGGACGCTTCACGGTCTCCTGCGCGTGCGCCACTTCATCCAGGATGACGGGCACATCTTCTGCACCGAGGACCAGATCCAGGACGAGGTCGCCGGCGTGCTCGAGTTCGCCTTCGCGACCTATGAGGTGTTCGGGCTCGATGTCAGGCTGGAGCTCTCCACGCGGCCCGAGCAGCGGATCGGCTCGGACGAGCTGTGGGACAAGAGCGAGGCCGCGCTGAACAAGGCTCTGGAGAGCCAGGGACTCAAGTACGACCTCAATCAGGGCGACGGCGCCTTCTACGGGCCGAAGATCGACATGCATATGACCGATTCGCTGAACCGGTCGTGGCAGCTGGGCACGATCCAGCTCGACTACAACTTCCCCGAGCGCTTTGAGCTCACCTACACGGGAGCCGACAACGCCGAACACCGGCCGGTGATGATCCACCGCGCGCTGATGGGCTCCTACGAGCGGTTCATCGGCATCCTGCTCGAGCACTTCGCCGGCGAGCTGCCCGTGTGGCTGGCGCCCATGCAGGCGATCGTGCTGCCGATCGCCGACCGGCACCTGCCCTACGCACGGTCAGTCGTTTCCAGGCTACGCGAGGCAGAGTTGCGGGCCGAGGTCGACGATCGGACCGAATCTGTCGCGCGCAAGATCCGCGACGCGGAGCTGCGCAAGATCCCGTACATGCTGGTGGTCGGCGATCGTGAGCAGGAGTCCGAGACCCTGTCGCTGCGTGAACATCGTCAGGGCGACTTGGGATCGGTGGCAACGGCCGAGTTCATCGAGCGCTTGCGTGGCGAGGTGAAGAGTCGCGCTCGCTCCTGATCACGCCGCTATACTTGGCTGCGTTGACCCAACTGCTTCGTCCCACAGGGCTCCGCGTCGCTTGACGTTTCGCCGCCAAGTTAACTAGTGCCGGTCCCTCGTAGGTTTGACCGGCGCCCGCCGGAGCGGGATCAGACGCGGATCAACGATCGCATCCGCGTGCCCGAGGTACGCTTGATCGGAGAGGACGGAAACCAGATCGGCGTCATCAAGACGGCCGAGGCTCTGTCCTACGCGCAACAGCGTGATCTTGATCTCGTCGAGGTCGCCCCGGAGGCCCGTCCACCAGTCGTTCGCGTGCTCGATTACTCCAAGTACAAGTACGAGCAGGCCCAGAAGCAGAAGGCGGCCCGCAAGCACCAGCAGCAGATCACGATCCGTGAGATCAAGTTTCGGCCGAAGATCGCGCAGAATGATTACGACACCAAGAAGGGTCACGTCACCCGCTTTTTGCTCGGCAAGGACAAGGTCAAGATCACGATCATGTTCCGCGGCCGCGAGGTGACCCATCCAGAGCGCGGAACCGCCCTGCTCGAGCGCCTGGCGGGGGAGCTCTCGGAGATCGCGGTGGTGGAGCAGATGCCGATTCAGGACGGCCGCAACATGACGATGATGCTCGGCCCGTCGAAGTCGGTCCTGGCCGGAGAGAAGGACAAGGCCGCCGAAGGCGCCGAAAACGGCGCCGCCCCCGTGCAGGCCGCGCCCGCCGCCACGGAGGAGCCGAAGGCTGAGCCTGCCGCCGCGGAGGAGCCGAAAGCGGAGCCTGCCGCCGCGGAGGAGCCCAAAGCGGAGCCTGCCGCCGCGGACGAGCCGAAGGCGGAGCCTGCCGTCGCGGACGAGCCGAAGGCGGAGCCTGCCGCCCCCAAAGAGCCCAAGCAGCCAGCTGCGGCCCGCAAGCAGCCCGCCGCCGCGTCAAGCGACGCATAGCGTCATAAGCCCGCCGGGCGCCGGCCCGCTGGCGTCGGTCTGCTTTACTGATTCGGCCCATGCCCAAGATGAAGACGCACTCCGGCGCCAAGAAGCGCTTCAAGCTCACCGCCACGGGGAAGGTCCGCGGCCGGCACTCCTTCACGAGCCACATTCTTGAGAAGAAGTCGCCGAAGCGTAAGCGTCACCTCGGGCAGCCCTGCCGTGATCTCCAAGCACGACGAGCCTCGGGTCAAGAAGCTGCTGGGGGCCAAGCACTCATGACGCGCGTCAAGCGTTCGGTTCACGCGCGCAAGAAGCGCCGCGCGACCCTGGAGATGGCCAAGGGCTACCGCGGAGACGCGAGCCGGCATTACCGCACCGCCAAGGAGGCGGTGCTCAAGGCCGACCAGTACCGCTACCGGGATCGCCGCAACCGCAAGCGCGACTTCCGGCGTCTGTGGATCACCCGCATCAACGCCGCCGCGCGTCAGAACGGCATGTCGTACTCGCAGTTCATCCACGGCCTGCAACAGGCCGGGGTCGAGCTGGATCGCAAGATCCTCGCTGACATCGCCGTACGTGACGCCGACACCTTCCGACGTTTTGCCGACCGCGCCCGCGAGGCGCTGGCGGCCGGCTGAGCACTTCGCTCAAGGCACCAGCACCGCCGATCGGGCGCCACTCCACTGAGGAGGGCGCCCTTTTTTTCGTCTATGACCATCACCAGCTCCCACAATCAGAAGCTAAAAGAGATCCGCAAGCTGCGGATGCGCCGTCGTGAGCGCGATCGGTCCGGCATATTCGTGGCCGAAGGCGAAGATCTGCTCGCGGCCGCCGACGCGGCCGGGTGGCATCCGGTCGAGCGCTTCTGCGCGATGGGCAGCGGCCTGCCGGGCATCGAGGTAGAGCCTCAGCTGCTGGCGGATGCATCCGGACTGGCCTCCGGGACGCGGGCCCTCGCTGTGTACGAGGAACGCTGGTCGGAATCGGCCGTGGGTCCCGTCTGCGTATATCTGCACGGCGTCCACGATCCGGGCAACGTCGGCACGATCCTGCGCTCGGCGCTCGCCTTCGGAGCCGCGAGTGTGGCGTTCGGGCCCGGGAGCGCGGACCCGTTCAGCCCCAAAGCGGTGCGCGCGAGCATGGGCGCCGTGTTCGCGGTGCCGCTCGCGCGGGCGCGCACGCTGGCCGAGTTGCCCGGCTCCAAGATCGCCCTGGTAGCCGACGCGGGCAGGCCGCTGGCGGACTTACGGAACGAGCACCGCGGCGACCTCACGCTGCTGATCGGTTCCGAGCGTGAGGGCCTGCCCGAGGACGTGGTTACCGAGGCCGACGTGACCGCGCACATTCCGATCGCGATCCATTCGCTGAATGCGGCGATGGCCGCCACCGTGGCGCTGTATGAGGCCACTAGGATGGCGCCGGATGACGCCCACAGCGATCCTTCAGGTGACTCTGGATGACCAACGATCGCGTGCGGGGCGGCATGACTGAGCGGATCGATGCGATCAGAAGCGAGGCTCAGGCGGCGATCGACGCCGCCGTCAGCACCCAGGCGCTGGAGGACGTGCGGATCCGCTACCTGGGGCGAAAGGCCGAGTTGCCGAACCTGCTCCGGGGGGTGGCGCAGCTTCCGCCGGAGGAGCGGGCGGCGACCGGCAAGGCCGCCAACGCCGCGCGGCAGGCGCTGGAATCGGCGCTCGAGCGTCGCGCCGCGGACCTATCGACCCAGGAGCTCGAGCAGCGGCTGGCCGAGGATCGGATCGACGTCAGCCTGCCCGCCGACCCGCACCCCGCGATCGGGCGCCTGCACCTGATCACCCAGACCCGGCGCGAGATCGAGGATGTGTTCATCGGGCTCGGGTTCAACGTCGCCGAGGGGCCCGAGGTGGAACGCGTCTACTACAACTTCGACGCGCTCAACACGCCGATCACCCACCCCTCACGGCTGACCACCGACACGTTCTACGTCAAGCCGGCCGAGGACCTGTTCGACCCGGAGACGATCCTTCTGCGCGTGCACACCTCTCCGGTGCAGGTCCGGGCGATGCAGAGCCAGCCCCCTCCGATCTACATCATCGTTCCCGGGCGCGTCTACCGGCCGGATTCCGACGCCACCCACACACCACAGTTCCATCAGATCGAAGGCCTGGCAGTCGACACCGACATCACGCTGACCGATCTCAAGGGCACGCTGCTGGCCTTCGCCCGGGCGATCTTCGGCGAGGAGCGCCAGGTCCGGCTGCGCCCGCACTTCTTCCCCTTCACCGAGCCGAGCGTCGAAGTCGACGTGTCGTGCTTCAACTGCGACGGCGGGATCACCGCCGACGGCCAGCGCTGCCCGCTGTGCAAGGGCACCGCGTGGATCGAGATCCTCGGCGCCGGAATGGTCGACCCCAACGTGTTCGAGCACGTGCGCGAGTACGGCTACGACCCCGAGAAGGTCCAGGGCTTCGCCTTCGGGATGGGGATTGAGCGGATCGCGATGCTCAAGCACGGGATCCCCGATCTGCGGCTGTTCTACGAGAACGACGTCCGGTTCCTGGAGCAGTTCGGCTGATGCGCGTTCCCCTGGAATGGCTGCATGAGTACTGCGCTCCGCCGATCGATGCGGCGGCGCTGGCCGAGCGGTTGGCGCTGACCGGCACCGAGGTCGAGCGCGTCGAGCATCACGGAGTCGGCGCGCTCGAGCATTTCGTGGTCGGCAAGGTGCTCGAGCGCCGTCGTCATCCCGACGCCGACCGTCTCAGCGTGTGCATGGTCGATGTCGGCGGCAGCACTCCGTCGGAGATCGTCTGCGGCGCCGACAACGTTGCCGCCGGTCAGACCGTCGCGGTGGCGAGGCCGGGGGCGGTGATGCCGGACGGCAGCCGTCTCGAGAAGGTCAAGCTCAGAGGGATCGAGTCCAACGGCATGATCCTGGCCGAGGATGAGCTGGCGATCGGGACCGACCACGCCGGCATCATCGTGCTCGAGCACGAGGGCCTGGCGCCCGGGACGCCGCTGGCCGAGGTGCTGCCGATCTCGACCGACGTGCTGGTGCTGGAGATCACGCCCAACCGCCCCGACTGCCTCGGCATCTACGGTGTCGCGCGGGAAGCCCATGCCGCCACCGGGGCCGCGCTGAGCGCACCGCCCTGGTCCGAGGACCCGGGTAGCGCGGGGGAGCTCGACGGCGTCAGCGATCCGGGTGGATTCCCCCCTGAGCTGTGCCCCCGGTTCACCGCCCGCGCGTTCGACGACGTCAAGATCGGACCCAGCCCGCTGTGGCTGAAGGCGCGGCTGATGGCCGCCGGCCAGCGGCCGATCTCCAACGTCGTCGACATCACCAACTACGTGATGCTGGTCACCGGCCAGCCGCTGCATGCGTTCGATCTCGACCGGATCGCCGGCGGGACGCTGACCGTGCGCACCGCCGAGGACGGGGAGAGCCTGCAGACGCTTGACGGTCAGACCCGCGAGCTCGACCCCCAGATGGTCCTGATCGCCGACGGCGAAGGCCCGACGTCGATCGCCGGGATCATGGGCGGCGCGCGCTCGGAGGTGGGCCCGGACACCACGCGCGTCCTGATGGAGGCCGCGAACTGGAACGGGCCGAACATCCATCGGACCTCGCTGAAGCTCGGTCTGCGCAGCGAGGCCTCAGCCCGGTTCGAGAAAGGGCTGCAGCCCGAGCAGGCGATGGAGGCCCAGGCGCTGGCCGCCCAGCTGATGATCGAGCTGTGCGGCGCGCGACTGCTGCCGGGAACGATCGACATCGGCGGACCCGGACCCGAGCCGCAGACGATCCTCCTGCGCGATGCGCGGGTGGCCGGCGTGCTCGGCACCCCGATCCCGCGGGAGCGCTGCCGGGAGATCCTTCGAGGCGCTCGAGTTCACGACGGCCGAGCGCTCCGACGGCCTCGACGTCAGGTGTCCCCGCCATTCCGGCGCGCGGACGTCACGCGCGAGGCCGATCTGATCGAGGAGGTGGCCCGGCTGGACGGCGTCGACAAGCTTCCGGCCACGCTGCCCTCGCGCCACGGCGCCGCCGGACGCCTGACCGCCACCCAGCGCCAGCGTCGCGCGGCCGCCGACTCGCTCACCGCGCAGGGCCTGCACGAGATCGTCGGCTGGAGTTTCGTCGGTCGCTGAGCTGGCCAGAAGCCTGCGCCTGAGCGACACCGACGCCGTCGAGCTCGAGAATCCGATGTCGGCGGATCAATCGCAGCTGCGAACGACGCTGCTCGGCTCGCTGCTCGAGGCCGCGCGTCGCAACCGCGCCCAGGGTGTCTCGACGCTGCGGCTGTTCGAGGCCGGAGCCGTCTACCTGCCCACGGGCCCCGGGGAGCTTCCGCGCGAGCCTCACCACGTGGCGGCGCTGCTCACCGGGCGGGTCCGCCCGCCGACCTGGCGCGAGCCTGAGCCGCGGCTGGCCGACTTCTTCGCCGCCAAGGGCGTGCTGGCCGGGCTGCTCGAGCGCCTGCGCGTCGATTGGGAGCTGCAGTCGGGACAGGAGCCGTTTCTGCATCCCGGCCGCTGCGGCCACGATTCTCGTCGGCGGCGAGCCGGCCGGCTGGCTCGGCGAGATCCATCCGCTCGTGGCCCAGAAGTGGGATCTGAGCGGGACCGTGGCGGCGTTCGAGCTCGATCTGGACGCGCTTCCCGAACCGCGGACGCCGATCTACCAGCGACCTCACCAGCTTCCCCGAGGTCCGCGAGGACCTGGCCGTGATCGTGCCCGATCAGGTCAGCGCCGCCCAGGTCATCGCCACCATTCGCCGCGCCGGCGAACCGCTGCTGGCCGCGCGTCGAGGTGTTCGACGTCTATCGGGACGCCGAACGGCTGGGGGAGGGCAACGTCTCGCTGGCGCTGTCGCTGTCCTATCGGGCGTCCGGACCGGACGCTGACCGACGAAGAGGTAGCCAGCTGGCGGGAGACGATCGTCGCCGCACTCGAGCGGGAGCTCGGGGGGAGGGTCCGTGTCGCCTAGCGTCTCCGTGTTCGGGGCGGCCGGTTTCACCGGCGCGCTCACCGCTCGCCTGCTGCATCGCCATCCGGCGTTCGAGCTGCGCGCGGTCACCGCCGCGCTCGGACGTGGGTCGCCGGCTCGACCACCTGTATCCCCAGCACCGGGTCCCGTTCGACGCTCGAGGAGTTCGATCTCGACGCCCACGCCGAACGTGGACGCGGCCGTGGTCGCCTATCCGCACGGAGCCGCGGCCGAAGTCGTGGCCGAGCTGCGCGAGCGCGGGGTCCGCGTCGTGGACCTGAGCGCGGATTTCCGGCTGCGCGACCTCGCCGTGTACGAGCACTGGTACCGCGAGCATCCGGCCCCCGGCCTGATCGAGCAGGCGGTCTACGGGCTGCCCGAGCGCTACCGCGAGCAGATCCGCGGTGCCGACCTCGTCGCCAACCCGGGCTGCTATCCGACCGCGACGCTGCTCGCGCTCGCGCCGCTGGCCCGCGCGGGCGTGATCACCGACGTGGTCATCGACGCCAAGTCCGGCGTCTCCGGGGCGGGGCGAGCGGCCGACAGACAAGACGCATTTCGTCAGTGCCGACGAGAACGTCAACGCCTACGGCGTTCCCGGACACCGGCACACGCCGGAGATCGAGCAGGAGCTCGCCGCACTGGGTGCCGATGTGCGGATCACCTTCACGCCCGCACCTGCTGCCGCTGGACCAGGGCGAGCTCGTGTCCTGCTACGTCACCGTCGACGATGCAGCGCAGTCGCTGGACCTCGACGAGCTCTACGCCGACGCCTACGCCTCCGAGCCGTTCGTGGAGATCAGCACCGAGCCGCCGGGGGTGAGGGCGGTACGGGAGACGAACATCTGCCGGATCTCCGTGCATCGCGATGTGCGCACCGGCCGTGTGCTCGTGTTCGGCGCCATCGACAACCTCTGGAAGGGCGCGGCCTCGCAGGCGGTCCAGAACCTGAACCTGATGTTCGGGCTCCCGGAGGGTGAGGGGATCTCGTGAGCTCGTTCTTCGCCTCTCGGTGGATCGACGCTCCCCGGCACACGCGTGAGCTCGAGCAGGCGGGCCTCCCGCGGGGATTCCGCGCCGCGGGGGTGGCCTGCGGAATCAAGCCGAGCGGGGACCGCGACCTGGGGCTGCTGGTCAGCGATGCGCCTGAGACCACGAGCGCGGCGCGCTTCACCCGCTCGGGCACGCTGGCCGCGCCGGTACTGCTGAACACGGAGCAGGCGGAGCTGCACGCCCTGCGCGCAGTGGTCGTCAACTCGGGCAACGCCAACGCCGCGACCGGGCCGCCCGGCCTTGAGCACGCGGTGAGCATGCGCCAGGCCGCCGCGGAGGTGGCGGGCGTCCCGGCGCAGACCGTGGCCGTGGCGTCGACCGGGGTGATCGGGGTGCCGCTGCCGATCGAGCTGGTACAGGCCGGGATCGACGCTGCGGGCCCGCAGCTGCGCGATGACGGAGAGCTGGATTTCTCGCAGGCGATCCAGACCACCGATGCGTTCGAAAAGCGAGTGTCGCTCGAGCTCGAGCTGAGCGGTGGAACGGTCCGCCTGAGTGCGCAGGCCAAGGGCGCCGGGATGATTTCGCCGGGCTTTGCCACGCTCCTGGTGTTCGTGCAGACCGACGCCCGGCTTGCGCCCGAGACCTGCGATCTGCTGTTGACGGTGACCGTCAAGCGCTCGTTCGAGCGGGTCAGCGTCGACGGACAGTTGTCGACCAGCGACACCGTGATCCTCCAGTGCAGCGGGGAGTCCGGCGTGACTGTGGCGGCGGAGTCCGAGGACGAGCTGCGCTTCGGCGAGGCGCTCGACGCCACGCTGCGCCAGCTTGCGCTGATGGTGGTCCGTGACGGCGAGGGAGCCCGCCGTGTGGGACGGGTGCTCGTCCGGGGTGGGGAGGAGGCCTCCGTGCACCGCGTCGCGCGCGCGGTGGCCGACTCGCCGTTAGTCAAGACCGCGCTTTACGGCGGCGATGCGAACTGGGGGCGGATCGTCCAGGCAGTCGGCGCGGCGATGCCGGGGACGGCCCCGCTGCCGGTCGACATCGCCATCGAGGGCGTCCAGGTCTGCTCCCGCGGGGCGTACGTTCCCCACGACCGGGAGGCGCTCGCCGCCGCCGTCGCGCGCGAGGAGGTCGAGTACGAGATCGGCCTGCCCGGTGAAGGGGCCGAGACGGAGCTGTTCTTCTCCGACCTCGGCCACGAGTACGTGACCATCAACGCCGACTACACCACCTAGTGCTTGGTTTCGAAAATGCGTGACGTCGCCACCCTGCTCGAGGCGCTGCCCTATATCCGGGAGTTCCACGGCCGCACCGTGGTGATCAAATACGGCGGCGCGGCGATGGTCGACCCGCTGCTCAAGGTGGAGTTCGCGCGCGACGTCGCGCTGCTCAAGTACGTCGGAATGAATCCGGTGATCGTGCACGGCGGCGGTCCGGACATCACCAGCTACATGGAGCGGCTGGAGCTGCCGGTGGAGTTCGTCGATGGGTTGCGCGTGTCCGACGCGGCCACGGTCGAGGTGGCGAAGATGGTGCTGGTGGGCAAGGTCAACAAGGACATCGTGATGCTGCTCAACCGACAGGGGCAGCGGGCGGTCGGGCTGTGCGGCGATGACGGCCTGCTCTTCCGCGCTGCGCGACAGGCGGCGCCGAGCGGCCAGGACATCGGCTTTGTGGGACGGATCGAGCACGTCGACGTCGATGTCCTCAACCACATCGCGCAGGATTACGTGCCCGTCGTGGCCAGCGTGGGGTCCGATCCGGAAGGCCACTCCTACAACATCAACGCTGACGAGGCGGCCGGCGCCGTGGCCAGCGCGCTCCGGGCGCACAAGGTCATGTTCCTCACCGACGTGCCCGGCTGGCTGCGTGATCCCGCGGACTCGACGAGCGTCGTCTCGGAGGCCGACGCGGAGGAGGTCGCCCAGTCGCTGGCGTCGGTGGAGGGCGGAATGCGGCCCAAGCTCGCGGCCTGTCTCGTGGCGATCGCGGGTGGGGTCTCCTCGGCCCACATCGTCGATGGCCGGGTGCCGCACTCGTTGCTGCTCGAGCTGTTCACCGACGCCGGGCAGGGCACGAAGATCACCTCGCGCTGACCATGTCCCTGTCCGAACTCCAAGCGCTCGAGCGCGACTACGCGATCCCGACCTACGCGCGCAATCCCGTCGAGTTCGTCCGCGGAGCCGGTTGCCGGCTGTGGGACGCGGACGGGAACGAGTATCTGGACCTGCTCGCCGGAATCTCGGTGCTGAACGTCGGCCACTGCCACCCGCGCGTGGTCGCGGCGGTCCAGCGGCAGACCGAGCAGCTGATGCACGTCACCAACCTGTACTACACAGCCCCGGCGATGCGGCTGTCGGCGGCGCTGTCGCAGAGTTCGCTGGGAGGGAAGGTGTTCCTCTGCAACTCGGGGGCGGAGGCGAACGAGGCGGCGATCAAGCTGGCGCGCCGGGCGCGGCCGGGTGGGCGCATCGTGGTCGTCCAGGACGGATTCCACGGGCGGACCTACGGCGCCCTCTCGGCCACGCCCCAGGAGTCCAAGCAGGCGCCGTTCGCGCCGCTGGTGCCTGGATTCGTCGTGGTGCCGAAGGATCCTGAGGCGCTGGCGCGCGCCGTCGACGAGAGCACCGCAGCCGTGCTGCTCGAGCCGATCCAGGGCGAGACCGGGATCCACATCCTCCCCGACGAGCTCCTCGAAGCCGCGCGCGAGGCGTGTGACCGCGTCGGTGCGGCGCTGCTGTTCGACGAGATCCAAACCGGGATGGGGCGGACCGGCACGCTGTGGGCCTACGAGCAGACGCCGGTCGTGCCCGACGCGCTGACCAGCGCGAAGGCCCTGGGTGGCGGCCTGCCGGTAGGTGCGCTGGTCACCGGGCCGAGGTTGGCCGACGTGTTCGAGCCCGGAGACCACGGCTCGACCTTCGCCGGCGGACCGGTGACCGCGTCAGCCGCCCTGGTCGCGCTCGAGCTGTGTTCGGATCCTGAGCTTTTGCAGCGCGTGAATTCGCTGGGCGCCCGCCTGCTCAGCGGCCTGCAGTCGCTTCCCTTCACCACGCAGGCGCGGGGACGGGGGCTGATGCTGGCCATCGATCTCGATCCGACGCTCTCGGCCCCGGAGCTCGCCCGGCGGGCCCTGCTCGAACAGCGTCTGGTGGTCAACGCCACCGGCCCGGCGACGATCCGCTTCGAGCCGCCGCTGATCATCTCTGAGGACGAGATCGACGAGGCCCTAGCCCGCTTGAGCCGCCTCGCGCCGTGAACGTCTCCGAGTTCCTTCCGCCGGACCAGACGAGCCTGGACACCGCCGGCGAACTGCTGAGCGCCCGCCTGTCGGTCGCCTTTGGCGAGCACCGGGCGAGCGATCGGACCTTCTTCGACACCTTCGACGGGCTGATGTGGAGGGCCGGCCGCTCAGTGGTCCACGAGCACGGGCGAATGTCGGTGATCGAGCGCGACACCGGTCTCGAGCTGGCCTGCGAGGCGATGGCCCCGCCAACGCAGCCGCTGCTGATCAGCGGGCTCGCCTCCGGGCGGCTGCGGGAGGCGGTGGCCCCCGTCATCGAACTCCGGGCGCTGCTGGCGCTCGTCCACGTCCACACCCGAACCCGGGCGCTGAGCGTTCTCGACTCCGAACGCAAGACGGTGGTGCGGATGAGCCTCGAGGAGCCGGCGCTGGTCGCTGCGGGCAGCCGGCACGACCCATTGCGCCCCCGGCTGCGACTCACCGCGGTCCGCGGCTACGCGGAGGAGCTGCAGGGGGTCATGCGCGAGTTGACCGAGACGCTGGGTTTTCGGCCGGCCGACCAGCCGCTCGTCGACGAGGCCGTGCGGGCGGCCGGCGGGGTGCCGGGGGGCATCTCGAGTCACGTCGAGATCGCGCTGGCTCCGACGCAGCGCTCCGACGCCGCGGCAGCCGCGGTGCTGCGCGCCCTGCTGGAGGTGATCGAGGCCAATCTCCCGGGGACGATCGCCGGGATCGACTCCGAGTTCCTGCACGATTTCCGCGTCTCGGTGCGGCGCTCCCGCTCGGTCCAGCGTGAATTCAAGACGGTGTTCCCGCCGGCCATGCTGGATCGCTTTCGCAGCGAGTTCAAGTGGCTGCAGCAGGCCACCGGGGACACCCGCGATCTCGATGTCTACGTGCTGGAGTTCGACGATCTTGCCGCGCTCGTGCCCGAGGCGATGCAGGCTGACCTCGGGCCGCTGCTCAGCGTGCTCGATTCCCGTCGCCAGGGCGCCCGCCGCGAGATGGCGCGCGTGCTGCGTTCGGAGCGGACCATGCAGCTGCTCCAGGACTGGGACGCGTTCCTGGAGGAGCTCGTAGAGCTACCGCTCGCCGACCGCGAGCCGGCCCAGCGGCCCGTGGCTGAGGTCGCCGCAGCGCGGATCGTCAAGGTCTATCGGCGGATGCTGAAGATGGGTAAGGCGATCAGCCCCTGCAGCCCGGCGGACGAGTTCCACGCGCTGCGCAAGCGAGGCAAGGAGCTGCGCTACCTGCTGGAGCTGTTCGGGGCGCCGCTGTTCGAGGCCGACGTCGTGAAGCCGATGATCAAGGCGCTGAAGGCGCTCCAGGACGTGCTCGGGCGCCACCAGGACAGGGAAGTACAGATCGCGCTGCTGCGCTCGGTCAGCGACGAGGTCGCCAGCCGGCCCGGAGGACCCGCGGCGCTGATGGCGATCGGGGTGCTGATCGACCGCCTGTCCGCGGACGAGCGGCAGGCGCGGGTGGACTTCGCCGAGCGCTTTGGCGCCTTCGCCTCTCGCGCCCAGCGCACACTGGTGAAGGAAACCTTCACGTGAGCACCGTCCTGGCTACCTACAACATCAAGGGCGGGGTCGGCAAGACCTCGGCGGCGGTCAACCTCGCCTACCTCGCCTCCCGCGCCGGCGCGCCGACGCTGCTCTGGGACCTGGATCCGCAGGGAGCATCGACGTACCTGTTTCGCGTGCGGGCGAAGGTGACCGGCGGCGCGAGCAAGCTCGTCAGGCTGAAGTCCCCGGTGGGCGCCTTGATCAAGGGCACCGATCACCCGGGGCTTGATCTGCTGCCGGCCGACTTCTCCTACCGGCACATGGACCTTGCCCTGGACGCGTTCAAGCGCCCGACGCGGCGCCTGGCTCGAGTGCTCGAGCCGCTGCGCGACGAGTACGAGTACATCTTCCTGGACTGCCCGCCCAGCATTTCGCTGGTGTCCGAGAGCGTGTTCGAGGCGGCGGACGCGCTGCTGGTCCCGGTGATCCCGGCGACGCTGTCCTCACGCACCTTCGAGCAGCTCGAGGAGCTGGTCAGCGGCGGGCCACACGTGCTGGCGTTCTTCTCGATGGTCGAGGTCCGAAAGTCGCTGCACCGCGAGGTAATGGCGCGTCTGCGCGCCAGCCACCCGGGTGCCGTGCTCGGGGCGGCGATTCCCGCTTGTGACGAAGTGGAGCGCATGGGAGTGAACCGGACGGTGGTCGGCGAGATGGCGCCTGGGTCCAGGGGAGCGATCGCCTATGAAGCGCTGTGGTGGGACATCAGACGACGGCTCCGGAACGGCTGACCGCGTACATTCCCGCAGCCATGGACGAAACGACCACCTCCTACCTAGCCAAGCGCTCAGAAGTCCACCGCGTACTGCTGCTCTACAGCGGCGGTCTCGACACGAGCGTGATGTTGAAATGGATCCAGGATGAGTACGAAGCCGAGGTCGTGGCGCTCACGGTCAACCTCGGTCAGCCGGGCGAGGACTACGAGGTGGTCAAGGGCAAGGCGCTGCGGATCGGAGCCAGCGAGTGCCATGTGATCGACGCCCGCGAGGAGTTTGCCCGGGACTATGTGCTCCCCGCGATCAAGGCCAACGCCATCTATGGCCTCGGCTATCCGCTGTTCACGGCTCTGGGCCGCCCACTGATCGCCAAGCTCGCCGTCGATTTCGCGCGCCGGACAGGCTGCGACACGATCGCTCACGGCTGCACCGGCAAGGGCAACGATCAGGTGCGCATCGAGGCGACCGTGGCCACTTTGGCGCCGGAGCTGAAGGTGATCGCGCCGGTACGGACCTGGCGGATGGGGCGTGATGAGGAGATCGCCTACGCGCGCGAGCACGGCATCCCGGTCAAGGGGGGCACGGAGACGGCGCCGTATTCGATCGACGACAACCTGTGGGGGCGCTCCAGCGAGGGCCGGTGGATCGAAGATCTGGAGCACGCCCCCGAGGACGATGTGTTCCAACTTGTGTGCCGTCCCGAGGAGGCTCCGGACAAGGCCGAGGTCGTGGAGGTGGAGTTCGAACGCGGAGTGCCGGTGGCGCTGAACGGCGAGCGGCTGGAGCTCGTACCGCTGCTCGAGCGCACGGCCGAGCTGGCCGCGCGTCACGGGGTCGGCATCGTCGACCACATCGAGGACCGGATCGTCGGACTGAAGGTCCGTGATATCTACGAGGTGCCGGCGGCGACGGTCCTGCTGCTGGCCCACGCGGAGCTCGAACGGCTCGTGGGCACGATTCACCAGAACCAGTTCAAAGCGATGCTGGACCAGAAGTGGGCCTACCTGGTTTATGCCGGGCTGTGGTGGGAGCCGCTGCGGACCGATCTCGACGCGTATATGGAGGCGGCCAATGCGCAGGTCACCGGCAAGATCGGGATCAGGCTCTACAAGGGCTCGGCCCGCGCGGTCACACGGTCGTCCCCCTACGCCGTCTATGACGCACAGCTGGCCAGCTTCGCACAATCCGGTGGGTTGTTCTCTCAGGAGGCCTCGCCCGGATTCATCGAGCTCTGGTCCCTTCAATCCAGGATGGCCTGGCGCGTCAGACACGACGGTGACGGGTAGGATCGGATCATGGCTTACAAGCTCCTTGGCTACGTCGTCTGGCGGGGCGGCAGGTGGTATGTTCGCCGTCGCTTCGGCGGCGTGCGACGCAAGCTTGCCGTCGCCGCGGTGTCGACGGCCGTTGTCGTCGGTCTCGTTGCCTCGCAGCGCTCGCCGAACCGCGACTGAGCCTGGCGTCCAGCGGCGGCGGTAGCTCGCTCGCGACAGCGCCGATCCGTCCGCGCGGCGGCTTACCGTCGGCTTAGTGACTGAACCCCACGGAGTGTCCGCCGCGCTCGGCATCGAAGCGGTCGAATGGTCCGCCTGCATTGACGAGAGCCTGACCGTCCGCGTAACCGGACGGCGGCGCCGTCGCCGTCCGGGGCCGAGCAGCCAGCCCCTGCTGGTGATCCAGACTGCCGATCGGCGTCATCGCTTTCCCGCCATGCCCGAGCCGCCGGGGCTGACCGGCGCGGCGCCCGGTACGTGGCAGCTGAGCTTTGCGGTGCCGGCCACGCTGCGGCCACCGGCATTCGAGCGCGCGTGGTTGCAGATGGGATCCGTGGTCGTTCCGCTGCCGATCATGGTGCAGGCCGGCGGAGACCGAGCGGGTGCTGTCGGTCCTGGACGGGGACCTGCGCGCGGGTGCGCAGCTACGCGGTGACACTCGCCCGCTGGCCTTGCTGCAGCGCTGGATAGAGCGCGCACAGAGCGGCTGAAACCACCGGCGCGGGGCGCGGAGCGGTCCAAAATGTCCGCCTCGCCGCCTATGCTCGAGCTGTCCGCATGAGCCCCACCTGCGCCCACCTTCACGTCCACTCCGAGTACTCGCTGCTCGACGGGGCATGCAACATCGACGATCTCGCGGCGCGGGCGGCGGCGTTTGACCAACCGGCACTGGCCCTGACCGATCACGGTGTGATGAACGGGGCCGTCGAGCTGTTCACCGCCGCCCGTAAGCATGGGATCAAGCCGATCCTCGGCTGCGAGATCTACGTCGTCGACGACCACAGCCGCCGGGCGACCGGCAGGCTCGATCGCTTCCATCTGACGCTCGTGGCGGCCACCCCGACGGGCTATCGCAACCTCGTCAAGCTGTCCTCGGCGGGCTTCCTGGAGGGCTACCAGCGGGGCAAGCCCTCGGTCGACCTGGCGCAGATGGCGGCGCACGCCGAAGGCGTGATCGCCATGACGGGATGTCTGCAGTCGCGGTTCTGCCAGCACCTGCTCGGCGATCGGCCCGCCGAAGCCCGTGCTCACGCCGAGGAGCTGATCAGCGTGTTCGGGGCGGAGGACGTCTACTTCGAGGTCCAGAAGAACGGCCTAGCCGCTCAGGACAAGGTCAACGAGGGCGTCGTGCGAATCGCCCGTGAGCTTGGACGGCCGTTGGTGGCTACGGGCGACGTCCATTACCTGCGGCGCGAGGACTACCACCATCACGCCGCTCTGCTCTGCGTGCAGACCAAGTCCACGCTCAGCCAGCCGAAGATCAGCTTCGACACCAACGAGTTCTATCTGCGTTCTAGCGACGAGATGGCCCAGGCGTTCGCGCAGTGGCCGGAGGCGATCGCGTCCACGATGGAGATCGCCGAGCGCTGCGAGGTCGAGCTCGAGCTTGGCCGGCAGTTGATCCCCCGGTATCCGACGCCGGACGCTGCCGACGAGCGCGAGTACCTGCGTGGGCTCGTGGACCAGGGCCTGCGCCGGCGCTACGGCGACCCGGTACCTGCAGATGCGCTCAAGCGAGCCGAGTACGAGCTGGGAGTGATCGACCGGATGGGCTTCAACGCCTACTTCCTGATCGTGTGGGACTTCGTCAAGTACGCCAAGGATGTCGGGATCGCCGTTGGTCCCGGGCGCGGCTCTGCGGCGGGGTCGATCGTCGCCTACTGCCTGCAGATCACCGACGTCGACCCGCTGCGCTACGACCTCCTATTCGAGCGGTTCCTCAACCCCGAGCGTGTTTCGATGCCGGACATCGACATCGACTTCTCGGTGCGCGGCCGTGATCGGATGATCCGGTACGTGACCGACAAGTACGGCAAGGAGTCGGTGGCCCAGATCGTGACCTTCGGCAAGATGTTCCCGCGCGCGGCCACCCGTGACGCGGCCCGCGTGCTCGGCCTCGACTACGGCGCGGGGGACAAGCTCGCCAAGCTGATACCGGATCCGATCATGGGCCGCTCCCCCAGTTTCGCGGACTGCCTTCGTCTCGGCGAGCCGCTGCGCGCCGAGGTCGACCGCGATCCGACGGCCCGACAGATCGTCGAGGTCGCCCAGGGCCTCGAGGGGATCGTCCGCAACTCCTCGATCCACGCCGCGGCGGTGGTGATCGCCGACCGGCCCTTGACCGACATCGTGCCCCTGCAGATCGCCGACGCCGGCTCCGACGAGAACGGCGAACGGGTCTTCCGGACGGTTACGCAGTTCTCGATGAAGCCGGTCGAGCAATTGGGGCTGCTGAAGATGGACTTTCTCGGTCTGCGCAACCTCGACGTGATTGAGGATGCGCTGGACATCATCGAGCGCTCCGTGGGGGAGCGCCCGGACATGGCCACGCTCCCGCTCGATGATCCAAAGACCTACGAGATGCTGGCCCGGGGCGAATCGGTCGGCGTCTTCCAGTTTGAGTCCGAGGGCATGCGTGAAGCACTGAAGAAGATCCGCCCGACCGAGTTCGACGACGTGATCGCGCTCGGAGCGCTTTACCGCCCGGGCGCAATGGATCAGATCCCGACCTACGCACGCGGCAAGCGCGATCAGGAATCGATCTCCTACCCGGACGAACGCCTGCGTCCGATCCTTGAGTCCACCAAGGGCGTGATCATCTACCAGGAGCAGGCGATGCAGATCGCCAAGGAGCTGGCCGGGTTCAGCGGCGCCAAGGCTGACGACCTGCGCAAGGCGATCGGCAAGAAGAACCGTGAAGCGATGGCCAAGCTGAAGCCTGAGTTCGTCGAGGGCTGCCGCGCCTCGGGGACCACCGAGTCGGTGATCGAGCTGCTGTGGGCGACCAATGAGAAGTCGGCCGACTATTCCTTCAACAAGTCTCACGCCGCTTGCTACGCGCTGATCTCCTACCGCACCGCCTGGCTGCGGGCCAACTACCCGGCGGAGTACATGGCCGCGCTGATCTCCTCGGTGATGGACACCAAGGACAAGGTGCCGTTCTTCGTCGCCCAGGCCGAGCAGATGGGCATCTCGATCCTGCCCCCCGACGTCAACCTCTCAGACCACAAGTTCGTCGTCGTCGACCGCAACATCCGCTTCGGGCTCGATGCGGTCAAAGGCGTCGGCTACCAGGCGGTCGAGGCGATCAAGCGAGCCCGGGAAGAAGACGGGCCGTTCACCGACCTGTGGGACTTCTGCGCCCGGGTCGATGGCCGTGCCGTCAACAAGAAGGCGATCGAGGCGCTGATCAAGTGCGGCGGGTTCGAATCGACCGGAGCCACGCGCAAGGGCATGCTGGCGGTGCTCGAGCAGGCCCAGGGCGCGGGGCAGAAGGCCCAGCAGGACGCGCAGATCGGTCAGGGCTCGATCTTCGACCTCGGGATGGACCTCGGCGGAGCCGAGCCCGCGGCAGCGGCCTTCGCCACCCCCAGCCACGCGCCGATCCCCAGCGAGGAATTCGAGCGCGCCGAGCTTCTGGCGGCCGAGAAGGAGGCGATCGGCCTGTTCATCTCCGCCCACCCGCTCAAGGAGGTCGGCGCCGCGCTGGCCGCCAAGGTCGACTGCTCGCTGGCCGCGCTCTCCGCGCGGCGCGACGGTGACTGGGTCACCGTGGGGGGGATGATCACCCAGGCAAAGCGGATCCGGACCAAGAAGGGCGATCCGATGATGTTCGCCACGCTTGACGACCTCGAGGGCTCGGTCGAGATCATCGTCTTCGGCAAGGCGCTCGCCTCCCACGAGGAGGCCCTCGGCACCGACTCGATCGTCCTCGTCCGTGGACGCGTCGACCACAAGGACAAGGAGAAGACGTGTGTCATCGCCCAGCAGGTCGATCGCTTCGAGCCCACGCCGGAGGAGGTCCAGCGGGCCGACCTGCAGGCCGCCAAGGTGACGGTCGCGCCGAGCGCCCTACGCCTGCGCCTCGACGCCAGCGCGCTGCCGGCGACGATCCTCGGCGAGCTCAAGGACCTGCTGACCGGCTTCCCGGGCGAGTGCGACGTGGTGGTCGAGCTCTGCACGTCGGTGGGTGACCGCCGGCTGCGCCTCGGGCGCCGACTTCCGCGTCGCCCGCAGCGCCAGCCTGCACGCCGAGCTCGAGTCGCTGCTGGGCGGAGCGCTGGTGGCCAAGGCCGTCGAGGGCGAGGCAGGCGCCGAAGCCGAAGCGGGCGCCGAGGACGGTGGAGCCGACGACCCCGGCGCCGAGACAGAGTCGGCACCCGGCATCCAGGTCGCTCCGACCGCCGAGCCCGCCAGCGCTGTCGGTTAGCCCGCTCGCCACGGTTCAGGTCTTCGGGGGCAGCCACGGGTCGTGCCAGCACCCAACGCCGGCGAGCAGGTCCTCGGCGCCCTCGGGACCCCAGGTGCCCGGCGCGTAGGGCCTGACCGGCGGCGGTGAGTCCAGCAGGGGCTGCAGAATCCGCCAGGTCTCCTCGATGCTGTCCTGACGGGTGAAGTTGGTCCTGTCCCCGACAAGCGCGGCGTGCAGCAGCACCTCGTACGGGGTCGGGCCCTCACCGCCCTCGTGCTCGAAGTCCATGTCGAGCTCGATCTCCTGCGGCCCGTCGGCGTCGGCGCGGTGAGCGTCGAGGATCAGCCGGATCCCGGGGAGGGGTCGATCCTGAACACGAGCTGGCTGGGCTCGGGGTGCCCGCCGTCCGACCCTGCATGAAGTGCAGCCGGGGTGGGCGCTTGAACACCAGCCGCAGCTCGGTCTGGGTGACGGGCAGGCGCTTGCCGGCCCGGATGAAGAACGGGACGCCGGCCCAGCGCCAGTTGTCGATCCTCCAGGCGAAGCGCCGCGAAGGTCTCGGTCTCCGAGTCCGGCGCGACCCCGTTGATCTGGCGGTAGCCCTCGTACTGACCGCGGACGTAGTGCTGTGGATCGGCCGGTGGCATCGTGCGGAACACCGCGAACTTGGCGTCGTTGAGGGTGTTCGGATCCGCGCCCGGCCGGGGCCTCCATCGCGGCGGCGGCGAGCAGCTGCAGCAGATGGTTGACCACGACGTCGCGTAGGGCGCCCACGGGATCGTAGAAATGGCCGCGGTCCTCGACGCCGAAGCTCTCGGCCATGGTGATCTGCACGGACCCGACGTAGTTGCGGTTCCAGACCGGTTCGAGCATCGTGTTGGCGAAGCGCAGATAGAGGATCTCCTCCAAGCCGAGCTTGCCCAGGAAGTGGTCGATCCGGTAAAGCTGCGACTCGTCCAGGTACTGGTGCAGCTGTGCGGCCAGCTGCTGGGCCGAGCGCAGGTCGTGCCCGAACGGCTTCTCGACGATCACGCGCTGGCCGTGGGCGAGTAGCTTTGCGGCAGCGAGGCCTCCGACCGCCCCAGCGAACAGCGCCGGCGGGATCTCCAGATAGTAGGCGGCAAATCGCTCCCCCACCGCTTTGGCGACCTCGTTGTAGGTGCCGGCCTCGCCGAAGTCCCCGCTGATGTAGCTCATCCGCTCGGCCAGTCGCCGAAACACCTTCGTCGTCGATCCTCTCGCCGGCAGCCTCGATCGATTCCCGCGCGTGCTCTCGCAGCTGCTCGATGCTCCACGGCTCGACCGCTACGCCGATCACCCGGCAGGTCAACAGGCCGCGGCGCTCGAGCCGGTACAGCGAGCGCAACGTCATCTTGCGCGCCAGATCTCCGGTGATGCCGAAGATCACGAGCGTGTCGGCGGCTGGCTGGGGGGCTGCTGTCGTCATTTGCCCTTCCGGTTTGCGCGCGCCCGGGCGGCCTTGCCTCGCTTGCGCAGTCTGAATGCGTCCTGGATGTCCTCGGCGGCGACGCCGCCGCTCGTCGCGGCCGGTCTCCAGCACGCACGGCAGCGCCTCGAACAGAGGCTCTGAGAGAAAGGTGGCACAGCCTGCGTCCCCGAGCTCGCCCTGGCCGATCACCGCGTGACGATCTCGGTTAGAACCCAGGGCGGTCATCGAGTCGTTGACGTGCAGCGAGTGCAGCCGGTCCAGCCCGACGATCCGGTCGCACTCCTGCAGCGTGTCGTCGAGGCCCTGCCGGCGTCCGGATGTCGTAGCCCGAGGCCAGCAGATGGCAGGAGTCCAGGCACAACCCCAGCCGCTCCCCTCCGCCTGCGGCGTCGAGCAGCGCCGCCAGCTCCTCGAACGATCGCCCGAGCGTGCCGCCGGCGCCGGCGGTGTCCTCGAGGTGCAGCGCAGCAGCCCTCGCGTCTGTGCCAGCGCCTCCTTGATCACGCGCGCCGGCGCGCTTGATCGCCTTGCCGACATCTCCGGTCTTGGCGGATCCCGGGTGCAGGACCACCCCGACGGCGCCGATCCCCTCTCCGACGCGCAGCGACTGAACCAGTGAGGCGAGCGACTTCGTGCGGATCTCCTCATCCTCGGAGGCGCAGTTGAGCAGGTATACGGCGTGAATCAGCACCGCGTCGATCTCGCTGGCCTCGATCGCCTCCCGGAACGCGGCGAAGTCCTCCTCGCCATACGCCGTCGGGCGCCACATGCGCGGAGACTGGTTGAAGATCTGGATCGCCCGGCAGCCCCGCTCGCGGCCGCGCTCAACCGCGCGGGTCAGACCACCGGCCGGAGACACGTGGGCGCCGATTAGCATGGGAGGCGTTCTGTCATGCGCGTTCGCTTTGCTCCATCACCCACTGGGCGCCCTCCACATCGGAGGCGCCCGCACCGCGTTGTACAACTGGCTCCTCGCCCATCGCTCCGAGGGTGGGACCGCGGGACGGGCGGGGGAGCTCGTGCTGCGCATCGAAGATACCGACCGGGAGCGATCAACCCCCGAGAACGTCGAGCAGATCCTCGACGCGCTGCGCTGGCTCCAGCTGGATTGGGACGAGGGTCCGATCTTCCAATCTGAGCGCGCGCCACGCCACGCCGAGGTTCTCCAGCAGCTACTCGAGAGCGGGCACGCGTATCACTCAAACGCGACCGCTGACGATGTCCGTGCGTTCAAGGAGCGACATGGCGCCGACCGCGGCTTTCGCGGCGGACACCGAGTCCGCCGGGGCCGTGCGGCTGCGAGTGCCGGACTCCGGTGAGACGATCGTCGACGACGTCATCCGCGGCGCGACCTCGTTCCCCAACGCGAACATGGATGACCCGGTGATCGCCCGGGCGGACGGATCCCCGCTCTACAACTTCGCCGTCGCCGTCGATGACCTCGACGCGGGGATCACCCATGTCGTGCGCGGAGAGGACCACCTCTCCAACACCCCGAAACAACTGCTCGTGTTCGAGGCGTTGGGCGCTCCGGCGCCGCGGTACGCCCATCTGCCCCTGCTCCACGGGCCTGATGGGCGCAAGCTGTCCAAGCGCCACGGGGCGGCCTCCGTGCAGGAGCTCCGTGACGCGGGCTACCTACCCGAGGCGGTGACCAACTACATCGCGCTGCTGGGCGCCGGGTTCGCGGCCGACGAGGAGCACTTCAGCCGCGACGAGCTGGCCGAGCGCTTCCGGCTCGAGCGGGTTTCCAAGAACCCGGCGGTGTTCGACGAGCGCAAGCTCCGCCACATCAACGGCCGCTGGCTGCGCCAGCTCGGGGTGGACGAGCTGACCCGGCGGCTCGAGGCGCTACACCGGGACGCTCGGGGCTGCGGGCGGCGGCCGAGATCGCGGCGGACAAGATCCAGACGCTGGCCGAGTTCTGGCCGCTGGTCTCGTTTCTGTTCGAGGGCCCGGTCGAGGATCCAGCGGCGTTCGACAAGGTGCTCGGCCGAGACGGCGCTGCGGACACGCTGCGTGCCGCGCGTGCGGCCCTGGCCCGAACAGAGCCGTTCGACGCCGAGCACGTCGAACAGGCACTCCGGGCAGTGGTGGACACTGAAGGCGTCAAACCCGGGCAGGTGTTCCAACCGGTGCGCGTAGCGATCGCAGGCACAACGATATCTCCGGGCATATTCGAAAGCGTCGCGGTGCTGGGGCGTGACGAGACGCTCCAGACGCATCGACAACGCGCTGGAGCGGGCTTCCAGACGGGGCTAAACCGGTATCGAACATCTGCCGATAGAGGGGCTAGGCGGGGGTCGCCCGATGCGAATCGAGACCCCGCCCTGGTCCACCGCGACGACAAGGATGCGAGAACCCCAGTGGCAACTGTGGCTGCCGTGAGCACTTCACCAACCGATCCGTACGCGGCACGCGAGCGACACCACAACGAGGGACACGGACGGACGTCTGACGGCGGCGTTCGAGGCCCTCGAGGCGTTTCCGGTCCTGGTCGAATCACGCAATCGCGTGCTGCGGCTGTTCGAGGCCGGCGGTCCGACCACGGCCGATGTCGTCGCCGCGGTCGAGGGGGACGTCGCGCTCGCGGTGGCCGTGATGAGGCTCGCCAACCAGGTGGACGGTCGCACGCGGGGCAGCGTCGAGAGCGCGGTCAAGGGCGTCGAGGTCCTCTCGGCCGAACACGGTGCACGCCATCGCCAGCCGTGCGCGGACCTTCGACTTCTTCGAGCGGACCGCCGTCTGGCAGGGCATCCCGGAGCGCTTCCGCCTGCACGCGGTCGCCACCCAGCGGGCCGCCGACCGTCTGGCCCGCGAGCTCGACTACGAGTTCCGCGACCGCCTGATGGTCACCTCGCTGCTGCACGACATCGGCAAGCTCGTGCTCGTCCACGCCTACCCCGGCTATCCGCGGCAGATTCACGGCGACGCGCGGACGCCGGAGGACCGGATCCAGCGTGAGCGCCGTGAGCTGGGGGTCGACCACGCCCTCGTCGGGGGCGTGCTGGCGCGCCGGTGGGGCCTGCCGAAGTCGGTGGCGAGCGTGATCGAGCGCCACCACGCCGACGACTGCGACGGGGAGGCGGCCCTGATCCGTTTGGCCGACATGCTCGCCCATTACGTGTTCGGTGGAGCGGTCTCGCCGTCGGAGCTCCTCGCGGTCGCCCGCGTCGTCGGCGTCAAACCGGCCGATCTGCGAACTGTCATGTACGACCTTCCGCTGCCCACCGGCGGCGGACGTCCACGGCAGGTCGATCCGTGCCCGATGTCCTCCCGTGAGCTCGATGTGCTGCGCCGCCTGGCCCGCGGCATGGTCTACAAGCAGATCGCCGGCGAGCTGGGGCTCTCGACCAGTACGGTGCGGACCCACCTTCACAACGTCTACGGCAAGCTCGGCGCGATGGATCGCGCGCAGGCCGTGCTGATCGCCACCGAGCGCGGCTGGATCTAGCTGCCACCGCGGACTTCGGTCCGCAGTCGGACATCCAGGCGGCGATAGCATCGGGCCAGCATGATCTCGATCACGTCGAAGTCGCCCGTATGCCGTGCGCGCCCTGGTCGAGCTCCATCGCCACGGCGACAACGGGCCGGTCCCGATCGCCGAGCTGGCACGGCGTGGAGACATTCCCGTCCAGTTCCTCGAGCAGCTGTTCGCCACGCTGCGGCGCGCCGGTCTGCTGCGGTCCCAGCGCGGCGTGAAGGGCGGCTACAGTTTCGCCCGCCCGGCCGAGGAGATCGCCGTGCTGGAAGTGGTCGAGCTGCTCGACGGCCCGCTGGGGCCTGATGCTACCGGCGTGTTCGCCGACGCCGCCAACGCGGCGCGATCGGTGCTCGCGCAGACAACCGTGGCCGATGTGTTCGAGGCTGAGGCCCGAGCCGCCGGCTCGGCGATGTACCACATCTGATCCGGCCCGTCCCCACGTGTTGGGGTCGAGACGACCCCAGATTTGGCAATTTCTCGTATGTTCCACGGAATGGCCAAAATTCCGACCAACATTGCCGATCTGGTTGGACGCACGCCGATGGTTCAGCTCACGCGCATCACCCGCGGTCTCGACGTGGAGCTGTTCGCCAAGCTCGAGTCATTCAATCCTGGCGGAAGCGTCAAGGATCGGATCGGGGTGGCGATGATCGATGCCGCCGAGCGCGAAGGGCGGATTGAGCCGGGACGTACGACGATCGTCGAGGCGACGAGCGGGAACACGGGGATCGCCCTCGCCTTCGTCTGCGCGGCCAGGGGCTACAAGCTCGTGCTGACGATGCCGCAGGGAATGAGCCGCGAGCGGGAGAGCCTGCTGCGCCTCTACGGGGCGACGTCGAGGTGACCGAGTCGCTGGGGGGAATGGACGAGGCGGTCGAGGCCGCGCGGGCGATGGCGGGCGACGAGGATGTCTTTCTGCCCGACCAGTTCTCCAATCCGGCCAATCCCGAGATCCACCGCCGCACCACCGGCCCGGAGATCCTCGATGCGCTGGAGAATCGCGTCGACGTGTTCGTGGCCGGCGTGGGCACCGGCGGGACGATCACCGGCGCCGGCGAGGCGATCAAGCAGCGCTGCCCGGATTGCCGGATCGTGGCCGTGGAGCCGCGGAGCTCCGCCGTGCTTTCGGGTGGACGCCCGGGCCCACACAAGATTCAGGGCATCGGGGCCGGCTTCATTCCGCGCGTGCTGAACCGCGAGCTGCTCGACGAGGTGATCGCCGATCGACGACGAGGACGCGATCGAGACGGCCAGGCGGCTGGCTCGCGAGGAGGGAATCCTGGCCGGGATCTCCTGCGGAGCCGCGGTCGCGGGGGCGCTGCAGATCGCCGCGCGCCCGGAATCACGCGGGGCGCGGATCGTCACCGTGCTGCCGGACTCCGGCGAGCGCTACGTCTCGACCCCGTTCTTCGCCCCCTGAGGCGCATGCGTAGCCACCGGAGACGACTTGCGGCCGAGGTACGCCCGGGCTGGCTACCGCTTTGACGATGTATCGGCTTAGGCGCTGGTCGCGCGTACCGTGGCGGAGATCAGACAGGACGTCGCGGCGGCGCACAGTCGTGATCCCGCGGCCAGCGGCGTCGGGCTGGCTTGAGATCCTCGCCACCTGGCCCGGGCGTACACGCGCTGCTCGCCCACCGGGTCGCACACGCGCTGCACGGCGTCGGCGTGCCGCTGCTGCCCCGGTTGATCGCGGCGCTGGCGCGCTCGGCGACCGGAATCGAGATCCACCCGGCGGCGCGGATCGGCAACGGGTTCTTCATCGATCACGGCATGGGAGTGGTGATCGGCGAGACGGCCGAGATCGGCGCCGATGTGACCCTCTATCAGGGCGTGACGCTCGGCGGCACCGGCTTCGCCACCGGCAAACGCCATCCGACCGTCCAGGACAACGTGACGATCGGCTCCGGCGCCAAGCTGCTCGGACCGATCACGGTCGGGCATGGATCCAAGATCGGCGCCAACAGCGTCGTGATTCACGACGTGCCCGCGAATTCGACCGTGGTCGGCAACCCCGGGCATCCCGTGCGCGTCGAGGGTCGCCGACCGGAGGGTCCGGACGCGGATTGGGTGCACCTCCCCGATCCGATCGCCGACGCGATCAAGGCGCTGGCCAGCCGGATCGCCGAGGTCGAGCGGGCTGTCGCGCAGCTGGACGGAGCCGATCCGGCGCTGTCGCCGTTGCCCCGGCCGGGCGGGATTCGAGGGTGCCGATCCGGGGCCCGAACCGGGCCGTCGGACCGAACCCCGCCGGCGGTTAGCCCGCGTCCGGGCTGCGCTCGGAGGCGAGCGGGAGAGGCTGGCGCAGGGTGTCCGGAGCGACCGCGTTGCGCCGCGCCCGGACCAGATACAGCGGACGGCCCTTGACCTCGTCGTAGATCCGCCCGACGTACTCGCCGATGATCCCGATCGCGATCAGCTGAATTCCGCCGAGCAGCAGCACGGCGATCGTGATCGCCCCGAACCCGGGCAGATAGGAGCCGAGGATCCGCAGCACGATGACCACGGGAATGGCGACGAACGCGAGGGTCGAGATGAGAAAGCCGAGCAGCGTGGCCAGCTGCAGCGGACGGTGGGAGAAGGACGAGATCGCGTCGAGCGAGAACCGCAGCATCTTCGGCAGCGTGTACTTGGTCTCCCCGGCGTAACGGGAGTCGCGCCTGTAGGGCACCGCCGCCTGCGTGTAGCCCACCCACACCGTCATCCCGCGCAGGAACCGGTTGCGCTCGCGCATCGACAGCAGCGCGTCGAGCGCGCGCCGATCAAGCAGACGGAAGTCCCCCGAGTTGTGCTGAAGCTCCACCTGGGCCAGCTTGTCGAACAGGCTGTAGAACCAGCGGGCGGTGGTGAGCTTGAACCGCGATTCGCCCTCTCGCTCCTCCCGCACCGCGTACACCACGTCGCAACCGGCGCGCCAGTGGTCGAGCATCCGCGGGATCAGCTCAGGCGGATCCTGAAGGTCGGCGTCGAGCATCACCACGGCGTCGCCTTGCGCGTGGTCGAGTCCCGCCGTCAGCGCGGTCTGATGACCGAAGTTCCTCGACAGGTACACGACCCGCACCCGGGGATCGGTGGCGGCGAGCCGGTCAAGCACGGCGGGCGAGCCGTCGGTCGAGCCGTCGTCGACCAGCACCAGCTCGAACTCGAGCCCCTCCATCGCGCTGCAGACGCGCGAGTAGAACTCGTCGATCAGGGCTTCCTCGTTGTAGACCGGCGCCACGACGCTGAGCAGATCCAGCGTACGCGGGCCGTTCTCGAAGTTGCCGGTCGCGGTCATCAGTTCATCGTACGCGCAGGCGCCTCAGAGTCCCAGCAGCGAGTTGCCGTGAGGGAGGAAGCCAATCATCTGAATGCCCAGCACAACGCCGGTTATAACCAGCGACGCGCGCCACAGGCGGCGGTCGGTCCCCAGCGCGGCCAGCGGCATCAGCCAGGCCACGTACCAGGGCAGCATCGAGCCGGCGGTGATCAGCAGCGCCACCGCCGTCCAGCCGGCGCCGTCGATCCAGTCCATCTCGCCGCGCCACACCTTCCGCACCAGCCACACGAACACGCCGGCGAAGATGACGCCGAGGCACAACCCGGCGATGTGCCCGATCGCTCCCAGACCCAGCCGGGTCGAGATGAAGCCGGGGATGCTGTGCCAGTCACCTTCGCTCTGGGTCTTCTGCAGCGTTCCGAGCAGATGCAGGGGACCGCTGCCGAAGGCGGCGAACCCGAGGATGGCCACCGCCACCGCGGCGGCGCAGGCACCGATCAGGACCTCTCGACGTCGGCTGCGGGCACCGAGTGCGCTCCCCGAAGCGAGCAGGAAGGGCAGGAACAGGCCGGCGGTGAGCTTGACGCCGGCACCGATCACCGTCATCGCCCCTGCCGTGCGCTCGCGGTGCTGCAGCAGCGCATAGATCCCTGCCATCAACAGCGCGAGCATCAGCAGGTCGTTGTGGCCGCCGCCGACCCCGTAGACGACGAGCAGCGGATTCAGACCGACCAGCGCCGCCGCCCTGGCCGGGTTCAGCCCACGCAGACGCGCGGCGTTCCAGACCAGCGCGACGGTGGCCAGGCTGGCTCCAGCGGCCATCGCCTTGTAGGCCAGCGCGCTCGCGGCGATCGAGAGCGGCGCCAGGAGGTAGCTGAGCGAGGTGAACACGGGACCGTAGGCGCTCGGCGTGTTGACCCATTTGGCGCCGATGAACGGATACAGCGGATCGAGGGCGATCACGTGTGGTCCCTGGAGATACGGGTTCGCGCCGTAGAGCGCGAACATCCGCGCGTAGGCCTGATAACTGAACACGTCGGTCGAGAGCAGCGGCGGCGCGAGCAGGATCACGGCGTGCAAGCGCCGCGATTCCCATCAGGACCATCCGCGGCGACAGTCGCTCTGATTCACGCACGACCAGCATGTAGCCACCGAACATCAGCGCGAACACGGCGATCAGCCCGACAACGCCGAGATCGAGACCGGTGTTGCCCAGCGGTCCGGCCAGCCAGCTCGGCACCGGCCGCACCGACTCGGGCAGCAGCGCGTCCGTGTGCGCTGCGCCGATCGAGATCAGCAGGCCGCTGAGCAGGATCCCGGCCAGCCCCAGCAGTCCGATACGGGTGCGAGACGTCGCCTCGCCGGCGCCGAGACGCCTGCCTTGGCGATCCCGTCCCCGCGATCTGAGCTCGAACGCCCCACCCTGAGGCGTTGCACCGAGCGGTCCGTGGACGCTCATCTGCAGGAGGATGCCGGTCGGCTGGTCGGCTGCGGTTTGGGCAACATTGCGATCACGTTAGGGGCCTCATCTGCGAGGTGCTGATCGGCTGCCGGCTGCCGGCCATCTGTCCCAGCGCCAGACGCGCGTTTCGGCGCATCCGCGGAACCAACCACATCGCCTCGAGGGCGATGCGGGTCGACATCTTGCTGGAGCCCGCGGTTCTGTCACGGAACACGATTGGCACTTCGCGAACCTGGAATCCTGCCAGGAGCGCACGATAGGTCACCTCGATCTGGAACACATAGCCCTCCGCGCGGACGCTACCCAGATCGATCGCCTCGAGCACCTCGCGGCGAATGCATTTGAAGCCACCCGTCAGGTCCCGCACGCTCACGCGCAGGATCATGCGCGCGTACCACCCGCCGCCCCGGCTGATCAACCGCCGCAGCAGCCCCCAGTCGCGAACCCCGCCCCCTGGGACATAGCGGGATCCGAGCACGAGATCGGCCGTCTCAGCCGCTGCCAGCAGATCCCCGAGGTATTGCGGGTCGTGGGAGAAGTCGGCATCCATCTCCAGGACCAGTTCGGCCCCGCCGTCGAGCGCCCGGGCAAATCCGGCGAGGTAGGCATGCCCAAGGCCGGTTTTGGATTGCCGATGCAGAACCTCAACCACTTCGAACTCCCGGGCCAACCCATCGGCGATCGCTCCAGTTCCATCGGGCGAGCCGTCATCGACGATGAGGATCCGATGCGCGCCCGGAGCCAGCCGTCCCAGCTCGCCGGCCACGGCACGGACGATCGCCTCCACGTTCGCCGCCTCGTTATAGGTCGGCATCACCACCCAGATCGGTGTCGGCATGGCCCGGAGCGTAATGGCCGCCGCAGCGCAGCGCAGGACGCCGAGAGACCCGCCATCATCAGGAGTGGGGAAAACGATGGACGACGGAACCACCGCACTCCGCAACCCGGCCACAGCGCGTTCTGACCCGCCGCGATCGGCTCGGCGCCCCAGCCCTGAGCCTCATCACCGCCGGCGACGCCTGCTGGCGCTCGGCCTGCTCGCCGCTGCCTCCCTGATCTTGGGCGCCATCGCTGGTGCGGGTGGAGGCGCTGCCGTCCACCACACGGGGAACCTCGCGCCTGGCTACTTCGCCCGCATCCAGACCCTCGCGGGCACGGGTCAGGGCTCATTCACCGCGCAGGAGGCGTCCGCGGAGAACGCGGCGATCGACCGGACGCTGGCGCTAACCCCCTACGTGCGCATCGCCGGGGCTCAGCACAAGGAGATCGCCCTCACCTTCGATGATGGTCCCGGGCCCTACACGCCGCAGGTGCTGTCGGTGCTCGAGGCCCAGAACGCTCCCGCAACATTCTTCGAGGTCGGCGTTGAGGAGCAGTACTTTCACGCCTCGACCACCGAGATCGTCGCCCATGGCTACCCGATCGGCGACCACACCCAGACCCACGCGCCGATGTCAAAGCTCTCCGCTGCCGATCAGCAGCGGCAGCTGATTGAGCAGATCTCCTCGCTGGGCGCTTACGGAGCCTCGTTTCCCCGGATGTTCCGCCCACCCTACGGTCTGTTCAACTCCACGACCCTGACGCTGCTGCACAAGTACAAGATGCTGATGGTGCTGTGGACGATCGACACGAGCGATTACCGGCAGCCCGGCGTGTCGACGATCGTCAACTCGGTGCTCTCGGCGGCCCGCCCAGGGGCGATCGTGCTGATGCACGACGCGGGCGGCGCCCGCACCCAAACGGTCGCGGCGCTGCCCCGGATCATCTCCGGGCTGCGGGCCCGGGGCTACAAGCTGGTCACGGTGCCGAAGCTGCTGCTTGACAACCCGGCGCCGGCCAACCAGCAGATCACCTCGCTGGCGGGCTCGGGCGGTTAGCGGGCGATCAGCGTCGCACGTAGGCGACGCGATTCCAGCTCGGCTCAGGGGCGAGCTCGATCGGCTCTCCCCCGCGATGGGGCTGGACGTAGACGAACGCGCTTGTGTCCTCATCGAAGACGACGTCGAGCTCGTCTTCCTTGACCCGCTGATCCAGCCAGGCGCTGCGGAAGATCAGTCGCCGTAGCCAGTGGACGAGCGAACGATCGGAGGGGCCGACGAGCTCCGGCCAGCAGTCGTTGACATGCTCTCCGAGCGCCGAGGCAGGGTCGGTCACCTCGCCGTTGACGACCAGATTGATCAGGTCCTCGGCTTCGTCCTCCTCAACGGAGACCCCGAGAAACCCGAGTTTGCGCGCCGCCTGCTCACATCGTTCGCGGAAGTCCCGCTCATTGAAAGTGAACCGCAGCTCGCCATACTCGAGCACAAAGTCTTCGCCGGAGCTGTAGTTCCCGCGTCGGTACATAGGCGTCGTGATCATATGGGGGATTCCTCCCCGGGCGCAGTGCCTGAAAGCGATGTTGCAGCCGAGGGGGTGGAGAAACGCCCGGACCGCGGCTCTGGGGGACATGCAGAGCTCACCCGCCACGATCCTGCTGGTCGAGGATCATCGCGCAACCCGCACCTTTCTTGCCGACAACCTCGCAGCCGACGGCTACGAGATCCTCGAATCGGAGTCCGCCACCGAGGCGCAGCGGCTGATCGAGACGACGTTTCCCGACCTGGCGATCGTCGATCTCGGCCTCCCTGACCGTGACGGGCTCGAGCTGCTGCGGGCCGTCCGTGAAGCCGACCGGGTCGCGGCCCGGGTCGACCCCGATCTTCCGATGCTCGTGCTGTCCGGCCGCGCGTCCGAGCTCGAGCGCCTGCGCGGATTCGAGCGGGGATGTGACGACTATGTGATCAAACCGTTCTCGTACCCCGAGCTCCACGCCCGGATCGCCGCCCTGCTCCGCCGCACGCGGTTGCGGCCCGGGGCGGGGCGCCTGCGCGTGGGGCCGCTGGAGATCGATCCGCTCTCGCGTCAGGCGTGGTGCAACAACGAGCCGGTGGCCCTGTCGAAGAAGGAGTTCAGCCTGTTGCGCGCCTTGGCCGGCGAGCCGACGCGCGTATTCACGCGCGAGGAGCTGCTGCGCGGCGTCTGGGGATTCCGGTCGCCCGGCGCCACCCGGACGCTTGATTCCCACGCCTCGCGACTGCGCAAGAAGCTGAACCGGGGCGGCGCGGCGTTCGTGGTCAACGTGTGGGGGGTGGGGTACCGGCTGCTGGACGGAGGGGTCGACTGATGCAGCCAGGTTTCGCGCTCACCGGGTGGCTGGCGGCCTCGATCGCCGTGGTCGTCGCCATCGCGGCGCTGCGATGGCACGCGGCGACGCTCGAGTCGGTGGCCCGCGTCTCGCACGAGCTGCGGGGTCCGCTCACCGCGGTCCGGCTTGGACTGCACCTCGGCACGCGCGGGGCGGAGCTGACCGAGGCTCGCATCCGCGCGCTTGACCTCGAGCTCTCGCGGGCGGCGGTCGCGCTCGATGACCTGACCGCGGTTCGCCGGCTGCCGGCGCTGGTCGGGCCGGGGGCCAGCGCGCTCCCCGGCGCCGGAGCAGGTGCGCTAGTCGACCTGGGGGCGTTGCTCTCGGACTGCGCCGAGGCCGCGCAGGCCGGCCGCGGTGACGGCTCGGGCGGCACTGAGGCTGATCGTCGAGGAGGCGCCCGTGGTCGTGCGCGGCGATCGCATCCGCTTGGCGCAGGCGACCGGGAACCTGATCGCCAACGCGATCGAACACGGGGGAGGGGAGATCGAGCTCCGCTGCCGCAGCCGACCGGTCTGCCGCCCGCATCGAGGTTATCGACGGCGGCGCCGGGCTGCCCGCCCCGGTGAGCGAGCTCATCCGGCGCCCACGGGGAGGCCGGGGCGCGCGCGGCCGCGGCCTGGCCATCGCCTCCGCGGTGGCCGAGAGCCACGGTGGCCGGCTCGCGGCCGCCCCGTCCGAGCGTGGCGCGCGGCTGGTCCTGGAGCTCCCGTACGCCGACGGGCCCGCCTCCGGCGGGTCGATCCCGGTCGGTCGTCAACCGGGGGCGTAGGCCCGGGCTCCCGGGCGGTCGCCTGCCCACGCAGTGCGCCCGGGGCCTGGGGCGTCTGCGGGCGACCGGCACACCCCTCGGACGGAACGCCGTCGGCTCTGCAACGCCTGTGTCAGATCGCCTGGCTGCAACCGATCCTGCACGCCGGGGCCTCGCCGGCCCACCCGCAAATCCGGCCGCGAACCGCGATCCCCGCTGAGTTTCGCGCGCTGGGGGAGGAAAACGGGTGCGCGTGGGGGACGGGGTGGGAAATGGGTTGCATTGTGGGAGATAGTGGGTTACAGTGGGCCACGCATGCAGGACCCGGGTGGCAGGGCTCCTCCCACCCAGCCACCCGGGTTCGAACTTCGGTCAGCCGAATGAGAACCCTTGATCTTTCGCGGAACCTTCGAACACGCGCTCGACGCGAAGCACCGGCTAACGGTCCCCTCGAAGTTCCGCGCGGCGTTGGCGGGCGGCGTCGTGCTCGCCGCTTCGCCCGAAGTCTCCGAAGGCTCGCCACGGTGCGTCTCGATCTGGACGCCCGACTCCTACGAGGCCTTTACCGGTCAGACGCTCAGCGGACTGAACCCGATCTCGTCCCGCGCGCGGGAGCTCAAGCGCTTCTTCTTCAACTCCTCGTTTGACACTGAACTCGATTCCGCCAACCGCGTGATGATCCCCCCGCCCCTGATGCGCTACGGAAACCTCGACAAGGACGTCATCGTGACGGGCTCGGGCGAGTGCATCGAGGTGTGGAACCGCGCGGCCTATGACGGCTACCGCGAGGACGTTTTGACCCGAATCCCCGACATCGCGGCGAGTCTTGGCGACACTGCTTGACATGACCCAGACGCACATCCCGGTGCTCGCCGGTGAGCTGATCGATCTTCTCGATCCGCATCCGGGCGAGATCGCCGTGGATTGCACGTTCGGTGGCGGAGGCCACGCCCGCCTGATCGCGGAGCGGATCGGGCCGAGCGGGCGTGCTGATCGGCATCGACCGCGACCCGCTGGCCGAGGAGCGATTCGCCGAGCTGGCCGCCGAGGTGTCCTGCCAGACGCGGTTCATCCGCGCGGACTTCGTCAGCGGCCTGACCCAGCTGCTGGAGGAGGGTGCCGAGCCCGATCTGATCTACCTGGACCTCGGGATGTCCTCGATGCAGGTCGACACCTGGGCCCGTGGCTTCTCCTACGCCTATGACGCCCCGCTGGACATGCGGATGGATCCCGACCAGGAGCTGACCGCCCAGGAGATCGTCAACACCTGGGATGAGCGCCGGATCTCCCGGCTGCTGCGGGAATACGGCGAGGAGCGCTATGCCAACCAGATCGCCCGCGCCATCGGTCGCGCCCGGCGGCGCTCCGAGCTCACCTCCACCCAGCAACTGGTCGAGGCGATCAAGGCCGCGGTCCCGATCCCGGCTCAGTTCGCCGGCGGACACCCCGCGCGCCGGACTTTCCAGGCTCTGCGCGTCGCGGTCAACGACGAGCTGGCCCAGCTTGACGCCGCCCTTCCCGTGGCCTGGGAGTTGCTGCGCCCAGGTGGGAAGTTCGCCGCGATCTCGTTCCATTCGCTCGAGGACCGGCGGGTCAAGCGCTTCCTGGTCGAGCGGGCACGCGGATGCGTCTGCCCACCTGAGCTTCCCATCTGCGTCTGCGGCCACGAGCCGGAGGCGGAACTGCTGACGCGCCGAGCCGTCGCCCCGACGCCGGGCGAGGTTGCGGCAAATCCGAGATCAAAGTCGGCCCACCTGCGTGCCGCTCGAAAGCTGGAGGTCACGACGACATGACGCCCGCAGCGATGACGCCCGCCGCCAAGGCGGCGAGCCAAGAAGCCGACCGCCAGTTCACCGGCCGGCGCCACGGCGTTGCCCGGCCATCGCCGAACCGTCCGCGCCCCGGCCGCGCCGCGCTCGCCACGTCGCGTTTCGGGGCCGGCGAGCGGCCGCGGCGCCGCCACGGCCCCCGCGCCGCGGTCCCCAGCGGCTCCCCGCTCCCCGGCGACGCCCCGTCGTCCCTCGGCTCCGCCTCGCGCCCGCGCGGCGCAGAGTCGCGCGGCGGGGCCCCGCTTCATCCGCGCCCCTCGCTGCGCGCGCCCTGGCCTGCATCCGTGCTCTGCCGGACCACGCGCTGCTGGATCGGCTCATCCGCGGTCGCGCCTGGATCCCGATCCTCGGCGTGATGCTGGCCGGAATCGTGGCCATGCAGGTCGAGGTTCTGAAGCTTGGCGCCAGCATGGGCCGGGCTATCCAACGCGGCACCGCTCTCCAGAGCACCAATGAGCAGCTGCGGGCGAGCGTCGCCACGCTGGCCGATGACCAGCGAATCGAGCGCCTCGCCGCGGCCCGCGGGATGCTGATGCCGTCCCCGGCCGGCGTCGGATTCCTGTCCGCCGCCGCGGGCAGCCACGCCCAGCAGGCCATCGCCAACATCCACGCGCCCAGTCCGACCAGCTTCCTGGCCCTGACCACGGCCAACGGGTCCGTCACCACCGCTCAGAGCACATCGACTCCGACCGCAACCCCCCCGATCACGCCGACGACGTCTGCATCCACGCCCACTGCCGCGCCTGGGAGCGGCGGTGCAACGGCCACGTCGTTGCCAATCCAGACTCCATCGACGCAGAGCAGTTCATCCGGGACTCCGGTCGCATCCAGCGGAGGAGCCGCAGTGCCGAGCGGGAACTAGACCACCATGGCCCTGATCGATCGGCGCATCGGGCTGCTGTTCCTGGCCTTCGTCAGCCTGCTCACCATCGCGGTGCTGCGCGCCACCTACCTCGGCGCGGTCCGAGCCGGCTCGCTCCAGAAGGCGGCTGTGACCCAGCAGGTCAGCACGGTGACCCTTCCGGCCGAGCGCGGATCGATCACCGACCGCAACGGGGTGGAGCTCGCGATCAGCCAGTCGGCCGACGACATCGCCGCCGACCCGTACCTGATCAAGCATCCACTCAAAGTCGCGACGCAGCTTTCGCCGCTGCTGGGCAAGTCGCAGACCACGCTGCTGACGCTGCTCTCCAAACGCCACACCGGATTCGTCTACCTCGCCCATCTGGTCCCCGGCGACCGCGCCACCGCGGTCGCGAAGCTGCACATCAACGGGCTCTCGATGGTCCCGCAGATCCGGCGCGTATATCCGCGCTCGTGGGCGGCCTCCCAGGTGCTCGGCACGGTCGGCTGGAACGATCGCGGCCTGGGCGGGGTTGAATACCGCTACGACCAGGCGCTGCGCGGACGTGACGGGATCCGCAAGCTCGTCAACGACGCGATCGGCCAGCCGATCTCGATCAACGACGTTCGGCCCACCCAGCCCGGCAAGACCGTGACACTGACCGTCGACGCCGCTCTGCAGGACGAGGTCGAGCAGGTCCTGGCCGGCGTCGGGGCGCAGTACTCGCCCCGCGGGGCCACGGCGATCGCGATGAACCCCAACACCGGCGAGATCCTCGCGCTGGCGAACTGGCCGCGGATCAACGCCAATGACGTGGCGGGCGCGCCGTCGTACGCGAGCGAGAACCGCGCCGTCAGCTTCAACTACGAGCCGGGATCGACGTTCAAGGCCTTCACCGTCGCCGGGGCGCTTCAGGACGGCGTCGTGAACCCAGGCACCCAGTTCAACATCCCCTCCGTCCTGCAGGTGGCCGATCGCCAGATCCATGACGCCGAGGTGCACGGCGATGAGACGCTGTCGGTCGCCGACATCCTCAGGAAGTCCAGCAACATCGGCGCTGACGAGATCGGGATGAAGCTGGGCGCGCAGCGCTTCGACTACTGGGTGCACAAGTTCGGCTTTGGCGCTCCGACCGGCGTCGATCTCCCGGGCGAGGAGCGCGGCATCGTCCTGCACGCCTCGCAGTACTCCGGTTCCTCGATGGGCAACCTGCCGATGGGCCAGGGCGAGTCGGTGACCCCGCTCCAGATCGCCACCGCCTACTCGGCCATCGCCAACGGCGGGATCCTGCGAGCACCGCACATCGTCAAGGCGATCGGGGGCAAGCCCACCAACACCTCGCCCGGCACGCGGGTGATCTCTCAGGCTGCCGCGTCCCAGCTGCGCGACATGCTCAGAGGCGTGATCGCCGACGGCGGCACGGCCTCGGGAGCAGCGATCCCTGGCTATGACCTGGCCGGCAAGACCGGAACGGCCAACGTCGTCGTCCACGGTCAGTACTCGAGCAGCGCCTACATCGCCTCGTTCATCGGCTTCGTCCCCGCCAGCCATCCGCAGCTGCTCGTGGCGGTGATGGTCGACGAGCCCCAGGGCGCGATCTACGGCGGCTCGGTTGCGGCGCCGGCGTTCCAGAAGATCGTCGGCTGGGCCGTGCCGTACCTGGGCATCTCGCCCCGGTAGCGGCAACGGCGTACGCGGTCGGTGGCCGGCGGAGCTGCCGTTCCAGCACGCCCAGCCGCTCGTCCCACTGCGCCCCGACGTCGGCCATCCAGGAGACGGCGTCCGAGAGCGGCGCGGGGGTGACGCGGTAGCGAACCTCGCGTCCGGACCGCTCGCGGTCGACCAGGCCGGCTTCTCCGAGCGCGGTCAGGTGCTTGAGCACGGCCTGGCGGGAGATCGGCAGCTCTGCGGCCAGCTCGGTGGCCGTGGTCTGCGGCTGCTGGGCGATCGCGGCGAGCAGCGCCCGGCGCGTCGGATCGGCCAGCGCGCCGAAGACCACGCCGGCGTCGTCAGGACCCGCGGGCACGGTTACGCCGCCACCAGCGCAGGTCCGTACGCGGGGCCGCTCGCGCCGGGGAGCGGGATGCCGACGAGGTCGAGCAGCTCCAGCGGGCGGGTCTCCACGACGCGCAGCAGCGTCCGCTCCTGAGCGCGTCGGAGGGTCAGCTCCACCCGGGTGGCCGGCTCGTCATCGGCCGTCCACCAGAACGCGAGGCGGTGGGGCGCCGCGCTTCCTCCACCCAGCCGGACTTCTCCCCCGTGGCCGAGCGGAAGCTGGCGTCGCCGCCGGGCTGGAGATCCAGCGACACCTCGTCGGCCAGCCATCCGTCGGCGGTGACGACCGCCCAGACCTCCTCCGGGGTGGCCTCCAGCAACAGCTCACGCTCGATCTGCTCGCTCATCTTCGTCTCCTAGCGACAATGCGCAACCGCAGAGTTGCGCGTCTGGTACGGTTCTGAAGGGTGCAACCAACGGGTTGCACCTTATCACCCCCGCAGGAGGTCCCATGCCACTCGTACCCATGGTCGTCGAGCAGACCGCACGCGGCGAGCGCTCGTTTGACATCTATTCCCGGCTGCTCAACGACCGCGTCGTGTTTCTCGGCGGCGAGGTCGACGAGGAGAGCGCGAACCTGATCGTCGCGCAGCTCGTGCATCTCGAGTCCGACGATCCTGATAAGGACATCCACCTCTACATCAACTCGCCGGGCGGCTCGATCTACGCCGGCCTGGCCATCTACGACACGATGCAGTTCATCCGCCCCGACGTGCAGACCATCTGTTACGGGGTGGCGATGTCGATGGGCTCGCTGCTGCTGGCCGGCGGAGCGAGGGGAAAGCGGATGTCGCTGCCCAACAGCCGGATCCTCATCCACCAGCCCTCCGGCGGCTACCAGGGCCAGACGAGCGACATCGAGATCCATGCTCGGGAGGTGCTCGCGCTGCGCGCTCGCGTCGATGAGATCTACGCCATGCACACCGAGCAGTCGGTCGAGCGCGTCCACGCCGACATGGAGCGCGATCGGTACTTCACCGGCGAGGAAGCGGTGGCCTACGGGCTGGTCGACCGGGTGATCGAGCGGCGGGATCTGGCCAGGGGCGCGAGGGGGTTCGGCCAGGGCTAGCGCGCGAGGCGCCCTTGTAGCCTCACCGCCGATGCGACTGGACCAGGTTATCCCCGGCGCCGTGGCCCATGCCCGTGATCTGGAAATCAGCGATCTCGCCTACGACGCCCGGGAGGCCAAGCCGGGAACGCTGTTCTTCTGCGTTCCCGGGTTCACCCGGGACGGCCACGACTTCGCGCCGCAGGCGGTCGCCAACGGGGCGGTCGCCCTCGTCGTCGAGCGGGAGCTTCCAGACCTGGACGACGTCCCCCAGATCAAAGTCGACAACGTCCGCGCCGCGATGGCACCGGCCGCGGCCGCGTTCTACGGCGATCCGACGAGCACGCTGCAGACCGTCGGCATCACCGGAACCAACGGCAAGACGACCACGGCGTTCCTGATCCGGGCCCTGCTCGAGGCCGACGCCCGTCGAACCGGTCTGCTCGGCACGGTCAAGAGCATCATCGGCGGCCGGGAGCACGAGGTCGTGCGCACCACCCCGGAAGCGATCGATCTCCAGCGGACGTTCAGAACCATGCTGGACAACGGAGACCAGGCCGCGGTCATGGAGGTCTCCTCGCACGCGCTCGAGCTCCATCGCGCCGACGCGATCCATTTCGCCGCCGCAGTGTTCACGAACCTGACCCAGGACCACCTCGACTTTCACAAGACGATGGATGAGTACTTCGCCGCCAAGCGCAAGCTGTTCACTGATCTGGCGCCGCAGCATTCGATCATCAACATCGACGATCCCTATGGCGAGCGCCTGGCGGACGAGCTGGAGCAACCGATCTCGTTCGCCCTCAACCACGCAGCCGCTACCTACCGGGCGGTCGACGTCGAGACCGGTCTCGCCGGCTCGAGCTTCACGGTCGAAGCTCCGAGCGGACGGCTCACCCTTACCTCCCCGCTGAGAGGCACGTTCAACGTCTACAACGTCCTCGCCGCGTTCGCCACCGCCGGTGCCCTGGGTGTAGGCGACGATACGGCGGCGCAGGCCATCCAGACCGCCGGTCAGGTCCCCGGCCGCTTTGAGACCCTCGATGAGGGCCAGTCGTTTGCGGTCATCGTCGACTACGCCCACACGCCGGATTCCCTGGAGAACGTCCTCAACGCCGCGCGCAAGCTCACAGACGGGCGGCTGCACGTCGTGTTCGGAGCCGGGGGAGACCGCGACCGCAGCAAACGGCCGATGATGGGGGAGATCGCCCAACGGCTTGCCGACCGAGTGATCGTCACCTCCGACAACCCGCGCTCGGAGGACCCTGAGGCGATCATCGAGGAGATCCTCGCCGGCTCCGGCCGAGAGGTCGAACACGATCCGGACCGCCGCGCGGCCATCCAGCCGCCATCGCCGACGCCGGCGCCGGCGACGTGGTGGTGATCGCCGGCAAGGGCCACGAGCAGGGACAGGAGTTCGAGGCGGGCCGCAAGCTCCCGTTCGATGACGTCACCGTCGCCCGCGAGGCGTTACAGTCCGCCCGCTCGTGAGCAACCGCACCGCGCTGATCACCGGCATCACCGGTCAAGACGGCTCATACCTCGCCGAGCTGCTGCTCAGCCACGGATATGACGTGCACGGAATGGTCCGTCGCTCTTCAACGGAGAAGTTCGAACGTATCGACCATCTCCGTGACCGCATCACGCTCCATCAAGGCGACCTCCTCGATCAGCGGTCGCTGGTCGACGCTCTTCGTGCTTCGAAACCCGATGAGATCTACAACCTCGCCGCCATGTCCTACGTGGCAGTGTCGTGGATCCAGCCGACGCTGACCGCCGAGTTCACCGGCGTCGGGGTGACGAGGATGCTTGAGGCGATGCGCGAGGTTTGTCCTGAGGCCCGCTTCTACCAGGCGTCCTCGAGCGAGATGTTCGGCAAGGTGCTCGAGGTGCCCCAGAACGAAGCGACGCCGTTCTATCCGCGTTCGCCCTACGGCGTCGCCAAGGCGTACGGCCATTTCATCACGGTGAACTACCGTGAGAGCTACAACCTGCACGCCACGGGCGGGATCCTCTTCAACCACGAGTCCGAGCGCCGTGGCCTCGAGTTCGTCACCCGCAAGATCACCTGGCATGCGGCCGCGATCAAGCTCGGGCTGCTGGACAAGCTGGCCCTCGGAAACCTCGACGCCGAACGCGATTGGGGTTACGCCCCGGACTACGTCGAGGCGATGTGGCTGATGCTCCAGCAGGACGAGCCGCAGGACTTCGTGATCGCCACCGGCCTTGCTCATTCCGTCCGGGACTGCCTGGAGATCGCCTTCGATCAGGCTGATGTCGGGATCGACGACCACGTGGTCATAGATCCGGCCTTCGCCCGTCCGGCTGAAGTCGATCAGTTGATCGGGGACTCGGCAAAGGCCGCGCGAGTTCTCGGCTGGCAACCGACGACGACGTTTGAGCAGATGATCAGGCGGATGGTCGACGCCGACCACAGGCTGCTCGCGCGCGGAGATCGCTCCGCGGCCGCGGCGGAGGGCTAGCGGGAGACCCACTAGGCCCGGCCGCCGGGGAACTTCCGCCGGGCCAAGTACTCTGGGCGAGCCCGATGAGAGCTTGGACACCGCAGCAGCTCGCCCAGGCCGCGGGTGCCCGCCTGGTCGCCCCGCCGCCCACCGCCACCGGTCCCGAACGCGTGAGCATCGATTCCCGTGATGCTGGACCGGGGACGCTGTTCGTCGGTCTTCGGGGAGCGAACGCCGATGGGGGAGCCTTTGCGCCAAACGCCCTGGCCCAAGGCGCGTGGGGCACCCTGACCACCGAAGATCACGCCCAGGCCGCCCGATGTGCCGCGCCCGGCGTCCTGCTCTCGGCGCCGGATCCGCTGAAGAGCCTGCAGTCCCTGGCCACGGCCTGGAGAAACGACCTTGGCGTCAAGGTGATCGGCGTCACCGGGTCCACCGGTAAGACCTCAACCAAGGATCTGCTGTTGCGCAATCCTCACGCCTCATCGCCGCACGATCGCCTCCAGGGCGAACTTCAATACCGAGATCGGGCTGCCGCTGGAGATCCTGGGTGCGCCGGCCGAAACCGAGGTACTGGTGCTGGAGATGGGGATGCGGGGCTCGGGCCAGATCGCCGAGCTGGCGGAGATCGCCGAGCCGGACGTCGGCGTGATCGTCAGCATCGGCCCGGTTCACCTCGAGCTTCTGGGGACGATCGAGGCGATCGCCGCCGCCAAGGCCGAGCTGATCGCGGCATTGAAGCCCCACGGCACCGCCGTCCTCCCCGCCGATGAGCCGCTGCTGGAGCCTTACCGGCGCGCAGAGATCGCCACCATCACCTTCGGAGGCAGGGGAGACGTGCGGCTGACGAGATCCGAAGGCGAGCACGTCACGATCGACTTCCAGGGTGAAGCCATCAGCCTCGACGTCCCGTTCACCCAGGCTCATCTACGGAACAACCTGCTCGCGGCGGTCGCGGCCGCCAAGGCCATCGGCATCACGCCGAGTGGCCGCGTCGAGCTCAAGCTGAGCCCCGGACGTGGCCAGCGACAGGACCTGCCGGACGGCATCGTCCTGATCGACGACTGTTACAACGCCAATCCGATGTCGATGCGGGCGGCGCTCGACGACCTCAGTGCAACCGCAGGCCGGACGAAGGGGGGACGGCGCGTCGCTGTTCTCGGGGACATGCTGGAGCTGGGCCCTGACGAGCGTGCCTTTCACGTCGACATCGGGGAGCACGCCGATGCGACCAACCTCGACCTCCTCGTCACCGTCGGTCCGCTGGCTGCCGCCATGCTCGACTCCTTTCACGGGGAGGCCTATGCGGTGGCCGGTGCGGCCGAGGCGGCCGCGATCCTCCCCGAACTGCTCCAGCCGAGGGACGTCGTCCTCGTCAAGGGGTCACGGGGTGTGGGGCTCGAACTCGTGTGCCAGACCCTCACCGCGCGGGCCGGAGCGCCAGCCTGATGGGTTCGATCTCCGGTCGAGTCCTGATTGCCGCCACGGCATCGCTGCTGTTGTGCCTGTTCCTGAGCCCGAAGTTCATCGACTTCATCCGGCGCAACCAGTTTGGGCAGAACATCCGTGAGGAGGGCCCTCAGGGCCACCACGTGAAGGCCGGGACCCCAACCCTGGGCGGAATCGTCATCTTCCTCGCCTTCGCGATCCCGTTCTTGATCCTCTCGACTCGGGATTGGAAGTCACTGGGTGTGTTCGGCGTGGCCGTTGCCTGCGCCCTGCTCGGCTTCGCCGACGACTACACGAAGATCGTCAAGCGCCGCTCCCTCGGTCTGAGGGCTCGAACCAAGTTGGCGGTGACGATCGCGATCTCGCTGGCCCTGTGGTGGGTGGCCACCCAGGAAGCTCATCTTCCCTCCACCGTAAACCTCCGGTTCGTGGACGTGACGGTCGATCTCGGTCCTCTGTTCCCGGTGTTCATCTACTTCGTGGTCGCCGGCACGACCAGCGCCGTGAACCTCACCGACGGCCTCGACGGTCTCGCCGCCGGATGCGCAGCGATCGTGCTGCTGGCCTACATCGGCATCACCTTCATCACCACCGGCGAGCGCGATCTGACGATGCTCGCGGGCTGCCTGGTCGGCGCCTGCATCGGCTTTCTCTGGTTCAACAGCTTTCCCGCCAGCATCTTCATGGGCGACACGGGCTCGCTCGGCCTCGGTGGAGCGATCGCCGGGCTGGCGATCATGACGCGCACCGAGGTGTTGCTCGTACTCCTGGGGGGGATCTTCGTGATCGAGGCCCTGTCGGTGCTGATTCAGGTGTTCTCGTTTCAGACGTTTCGAAAGCGCGTGTTCCTGATGGCGCCGATCCACCATCACTTCGAGCTCCAGGGCTGGTCGGAGACCAAGATCATCCTGCGCTTCTGGATCGTCGCCGCTGCCTGCGCCGCGATCGGCTTCACGGTGTACCAGCTGAGCATCCGTGGCTAAGCCCCGACCGCCGCTTCCGCCGGGTCCGTACCTGGTGCTCGGTCTGGCGCGCTCGGGACTGGCGGCGGCAACCGTGCTTTGTGCCCGCGGGGAGGAGGTGATTGCGGTTGATGCGGGTACGCCCGAAGTCGGAAGGCTTCGGGAGGCCGGCGTCGAAGTTCATCTGGATGAATCAGGCGACGCCCTTGCCGCCAGGGCCGGGTCGCTCATCAAGAGCCCCGGGGTACCGCAGACCGCACCCGCGATTCTCGCGGCACGTCGTCGCGGGATTCCGGTGCTGGGAGAGCTCGAGCTCGCTTGGCGTCTGCTCCCCAACGAGTTCATCGCCGTGACCGGAACCAACGGCAAGACCACCACGACCGAATGGATCGGTCACATCCATCGTGAGATCGGATTGCCGGTAGAGGTGGCCGGGAACGTGGGCACGGCACTGTCCTCGCTGGTGGGAACGGCGTCCGCTGAGACCACGATCGTGTGTGAGGCATCGTCGTTTCAGCTCGAGGACACCGAGAGCTTCTCGCCGGAGGCCGCCGTACTGCTGAACTTGGCTCCCGACCACTTGGACCGTCACCCGAGTTACGGGGACTACGTGTCGGCCAAGCTGCGGATCTTCGCCAACCAGGGCAACGACGACATTGCAGTCGCTCCGGCGAATCTGGACCTCGAGGATCTGGGGGGCTGCGCACGCCGGGTGACGTTCGGCGCGGGGCCCGGCAGCGAGCTGTCAGCCCGGGCGGGCTATCTCTGGTGGGACGAGCGGGCCCTGATGGCGACCGACGAGATCGGTCTCCCGGGTGCGCATAACCTTGAGAACGCGATGGCGGCGGCCGCCGTCTGCCTGGCGCGAGGTCTCGAGCCCGACGGGGTCGCCTCCGGCCTGCGGACCTTCGGGGGCGTGCCACACCGGCTCGAGCGGGTCGCGGTGCTCGACGGGGTCGCGTACGTCAACGATTCCAAGGCGACGAATGTGGCGAGCACGATCGTGGCGCTTCGGTCGTATCCCGGCGGGGTGCAGCTGATCGCCGGCGGCCTCGGCAAGCACCAGGATTTCGCCCCGCTGGCGCCGGTAATCGCCGAGCGCTGTCGTGCCGTGTATCTGATCGGGGAGGCCGCAGGGGAGCTTGCCGAGGCGCTGACGAACACGGACGTCGCGCTCTTGCACTGCGGCGAGCTTGAAGCGGCGGTCAGCGCCGCCCGGTCGGCCGCACAGCCGGGCGACACCGTGCTCCTGTCGCCGGCGTGTGCCAGCTACGACCAGTACTCGGACTTCGAGGCCCGTGGAGACCATTTTCGCCACCTGGTGCAGGCGCTCTGATGGCGACCGCGGCCTCCGTGGGTGGCACGGCGGCCGACGCCGCAGCTCAGCGCAGCCGGACGAAGGCGCCCACACGCCGGGTCCCGCCCCCGCTCGAGCATCGCATCCTGATGACCGCCGCGCTGTGCCTGCTGGCCTTCGGCGCTGTGATGGTGTACAGCGCGTCGTCGCCGCTTGGAGTCCTCGGCGGCCACGGCGGGACCGGTACGGGTCAGTTCATCCGCTACCTGGTGTTTGGAGCGGTTGGTTTGGTGGCCATGTACGCGCTGGAGCGCCGGGGCATCGAGTTGCTCAACCGCCGGCTGACCAAGCTGTTGCTGCTTGCGGCGACGGGTCTGCTGCTGCTGGTGCTGGTGCCGGGCTTCGGTGTGTCGATCCTGGGCGCGCGACGCTGGTTCGCGGCGGGACCGATCCAGTTCCAGCCATCCGAGGTGATGAAGCTCGCATTGGTCCTGTACGTGGCCGGCTACCTTGCCGACCACCCGCGCCGGATGCGCTCGTTCCGGCAGGCGATTGCCCCCATCGCCGTGGTGGTGGGCCCGGCGTGCCTGCTGATCGCGGTCGAGCCAGATCTCGGGACCACCCTCGTGGTCGTCTTTTCCATGGCGGCACTTCTGGTCGCATCGGGAATGCCGATGCGCTATCTCGGCATCCTCGCCGCGGTCGCCCTCCTGGTGGGACTGCTGTTCGTGCTTGCCCAGCCCTACCAGCAGGCGCGTCTGACCTCGTTCCTGCACCCGTGGTCGTCCAAGTCGACCGCCGGCTTCCAGGCCGTGCAGGGTCAGATCGCGCTGGGTTCCGGTGGCCTCATCGGCGTCGGGCTCGGCCATTCCGTACAGAAGATCTTCTACCTGCCTGAGGCCCAGACGGACTTCATCCTCGCGGTCATCGGCGAGGAACTCGGCGTGCTGGGGATCTTCGGCGTGGTCTTCCTCTACGGGATGATCGCCTACGCCGGTCTGCGCACGGCACGCCGGGCCGCAACCCGGTATGCGAAGCTGCTGGCCACCGGGCTGACGTCACTGATTCTGTGCCAGGGAATTCTCAACATCTTTGTCGTGCTGGGGCTCGCGCCGTTGACCGGCGTGCCACTGCCGTTCATCTCCTATGCGCCGACGAACCTGTGCGTGATGCTGGCGTCTGTCGGGCTGCTGCTGAATATCGCCCGCCCCGGCGCGAGGAGGCTGAAGATGGTCGACCCCAGGCGCAGCTCGGGACGGGCCTCCGCGACAGGTGACGCCGCCGCGGATCGTGATCGGCGCCGGCGGGACCGCCGGACACGTGGTGCCAGCGCTGGCGGTCGCTGACGCACTGCGCGCCCGCGGGGCGGACGTGGCCTTCATCGGCGGCGAACGGGCAGAGCTGGAGCTCGTTCCCGCGGCCGGATACGAGTTGCATCGGCTACGGGTCCTCGCGCTGCCGCGCCGGCACCCGGCGGCCGCACTGAGAGCCGCCGCGATCGACGCTCTGGCCGTGCGACGGGCGGGCAAGATCCTGCGCCAGCTCTCACCGGCCGCCGTGCTCGGGGCGGGCGGATACGTCGCCGGGCCGGTCGGCCTGGCGGGCGGGCTGCGCCGGATTCCGCTGGTGCTGATGGAGGCCGACAGCCACCTCGGATTGACCAATCGGGTGCTGGCTCCGCTCGCCCGCCGCGTCTGCCTGGCCTTTCCTCTGCAGGGACGCGACAGCGACAAATACCGCGTCACCGGTCGTCCCGTACCGCCTCCCGCCACGGACCGCGCCGCCGCCCGGAAGCGCTTCGGCATCGGACCCGAGGAGACCTGCGTGCTGATCTTTGGCGGCTCCCTGGGCGCCCGGTCGATCAATCAGGCCGCGATCGAGGCGTTCGCGGGAGCCCACTTTCATGTCCTGCACGCAGCCGGCGAGCGGGACATCGCGGCGCTCCGATCCCCGGGGCCCCACTACGACCTGCGGCCATACATTTCCGAGTTCGGTGAGGCGCTGCTGGCCAGCGACCTTGTCGTGGCGCGCTCCGGGGGTTCCGTGTTCGAGATCGCGGCTCACGGTCGACCGGCGGTGCTCGTTCCCTATCCGCACGCCACCGCCGATCACCAGGCTGCCAACGCGAGGTTCATGGAGCGCGCCGGCGCGGCGATCGTCATTGCCGATGCTGAGCTCGATGGGCCGAGGCTGGCACAGGAGGTCGGTGGCCTGCTGGCCGATCGCGGCCGCCTGGTGGCGATGGGACGTGCCGCCGCGGCGGTGGCGAAGCCGCAGGCGGCGACCGAGATCGCCTTTGAGGTCCTCGCCGCGGCAGGGGCGATACCCGCCTGACCGGTCGTGTCGCGGGCCGCCCAGTGTCAGGAGGGCCGGCTGGTGCTCAGTAGGGCCGGACTGGGGTACTTCGGTCCGAGCCGGTTGTTGGCATGCGAGGCCAGATCAACCGCCCGGGCATCCCAGAATGAGCCCGACGGCGGGCCGCCGTGGCAGCTGCCGCCGCTGTTGCCGGGTTCGTGGACCCACAGGAAGGCGTCCGCATGCGGGAACCCGGTCTGGGTCGTCGGCGCGGGCCCGAGGCCGCGTCCGGGCGGGTTGCACAGATCCTCGATGCCCTGTCGCACCGGATGCGGGTTCAGCTTCGGGCCGTTGCCGTTGTCGGACGTGCTCACGATGTAGTGCGCCCCGTGGGTCAGCTGGGAGACCTTCTCGGCCCAGTTGACCTCGTTGATCGTCCAGTTGAAGTGGGTGTCGTTGGTGTAGAAGCCACGAATCTTGCCGACATCCACTGCGTTCAGCGCCCTCGCCGTGTAGGACACGGAGTTCGCGTCCGAGTAGCCGGCCTCCACGTAGACGACGGCGTGCGGCAGCGCGGCCATCGTGTCGACCTCGTAGCGAAGCAGGCCTTCATAGGCGCCCAGCGCTCCCTGGCGCTGGAAGCACGACGAGGAGCCAAGCGCGTCCAGCTCCAAGAGATACACCGCCGGATGGTCGCCGTTGGCTGCCGCCATCGCGTCGATCTGGCTCTTGAACCGAGGCGCGGCGGAATTGATCTTCGCGGTGGTCGCGCATCCGCCGACCGCGGGGTGCAGGAAGTAGGTGTTGATCAGTGGGATGGCTCCGGGATCCGCGGTCAGGTTGCCACAGAGGATCTTTTGCACCTGGGCCGCGATGCCGGACGGGCGTTCCGCCCTGCGAATAGGCGCTGAAGCGCTGCACCTCCGGCTGGCTGGCGATCTTGGCCAGCTGATTGACTTCGTTGTTGAGCGACCCGCTGCGCTGGAGGTCGCCATAGAACGTGGCCCACGAGTAGCTGTCCGGGTAGCTGTTCGGATCCTTCCCCACCAATTTTGCGATCGCGCCCGCCGCCGGCCCGTGGCGCGGGCCGTCGACGAAGAAGTGCGCTCCGTTCAGCGGGTTCGAACCCGGCGCCTGCGAGAGTCCGAGTGGGTTGACGGGATCGCGCGGCGAGGGATTGCCCCCGCAGCTGGCGGCCTGCGCGCGGGGCGGCGGCTTCGACGCCGTCGAAACACCGCCGAAGACGAAGACCATCGCCGCCACGGCGAGGACCACGACTACCGACGAGATTCTGCGACCCCTTCTGCCCCGACTCACGATTAGATTAGTATCACGCCGCGCAACCGGCCGGCGTCACCAAACAATCCGGAGTCGTTCCCGGTACAGGTTCGGCGGCGCAGATCACCGAGATTCCGCGCACTCGGCTAGCCTCGAACCCGTTCGGAATCATCGACGCGAGCGAGGTGAAGGCCAGTGCTGTTCGGCCAGGAGCACGTCAGGCGCTATCGGGAGACCGATGGAGCCGAAGGACAGGCGAGCTTGCGAGCTTTCGGTGGCTGAAGACTGGTCCGCGCGCCGGCTGCATTTCGTCGGCATCGGCGGCGCCGGCATGAGCGGGCTGGCCATCCTGGCCCATGCTCTGGGGGCTCGGGTGACCGGGTCTGACCGTGCGGAGTCCCCCTACTCCCGCCGCCTGCGGGAACATGGAATCGAACCGGTGCGAGGTCATGATCGGGCCAACGTCCCGCCCGGCGCGGAGGTCGTCTACTCGACGGCTGTCGGATCTGAGAATCCGGAGCGAGAGGTCGCCGAGCGGGAGCTGCATCGTGCCGATCTGCTCGCCGAGATCGCGGCCCTGCGACGCTGCCTGGCCGTGACCGGGACCCACGGTAAGACCACCACCTCGGCGATGCTCGTCCACATCCTCAATCGCTGCGGGATGGATCCCTCCTACATCGTCGGGGGCGAGTTGCAGCTGACGGGCACGAGCGCCGCCTGGGGTAGCGGCGAGTGGATCGTGGTCGAGGCGGACGAGTCTGACCGCTCACTGCTCAAGCTCAACCCGGAGATCGCGGTGCTGACCAACGCCGAGCTTGATCATCATGCGACCTACGACTCCATGCAGGATCTGCAGGAGACGTTTCGCACCTTCATGGCTCGGGCCGGCGACGGCGCTGTGGTGTGGGACAGGCCCGAGCTGCGGGCCCTCTGCCCGGATACGGCTCTCACCTATGACGCACCCGCTCCAGCCCTCGGTCCCGAGGGCTCACGCTTCCTCTGGCGGGGCCTGGACGTGAAGGTCTCAGTCCCCGGAGCCCACAATGCGGTCAACGCCGCGGGGGCACTGACCGCAGCCGCGCGGGCCGGGGCCGATCCTCGGCTCGCTGCCGCTGCGCTGGGCGATTTCCGGGGTGCGCGGCGCCGGCTTGAGCGACTGGGCACGACGGGCTCCGGCGCGGCCGTGTACGACGACTACGCCCACCACCCGACTGAGGTCGCCGCGGCGATTGCCGCCGCACGGACGCTCGGCCCGGGACGCCTGGTGGCCGTGCTGCAGCCGCACCTGTTCTCACGCACCCACGCCTTGACTCGTGAATTCGGGGTGGCCCTCGCGCAGGCTGACGTGGGCGCCGTTCTGCCCATCTACCCCGCTCGCGAGCGGGCGGCGGACTTCCCTGGGGTCGACGGCCGGCGGGTTGCCGCGGCGGCTGCCGACGCCGGGGGCGGCCGGCCGATGGCGTGGCTTCCGAGCTTCGAGGACGCGCGGAGGTTCCTGAACGCCTCGCTGCGCTCGGGCGACCTGTGTCTGCTGATGGGCGCGGGGGACATCGACGCGCTCGGCCGGTCGCTCGTCGCCTAAGCGTCCCCGAGGCCACCCACCCACGGTTCAGCGGCCGGGGCCGGGTCTAACCTGCGCGCCATGGTTGACCTTCCGCCCGGGGTCCAGCGCGACTACCCGCTGGCCCGCCTGACGACGATCCGAACGGGCGGCCGAGCCGAGCTGTTCGCGCGCGCGAGGACCGTCTCAGAGCTGGAGCAGCTGCTGGGCTGGGCCGGCGCCGAGTCGGTCGAGGTAGGGGTAGTCGGCTCGGGGTCGAACCTGCTTGTGGCGGACGATGGAGTACGCGGACTCGTGGTGAAATTGGACAAGGACCTCAGCAAGATCGAACAGCACGGAACGCGCATGCTCTGCGGCGGGGGCGCCCGGCTTCCGGCCGTGGCGGCGCGCGCGGCGGCGGCCGGACTCACCGGCATCGAGTTCGGCGTCAATATCCCTGGTTCCGTCGGGGGAGCGGTGCGGATGAACGCGAATGCCTACGGCGGAGAACTGGCTCGCGTCCTCGAGTGGGTCGACGTGACCGGCGCTGCAGGAACGCAGCGACGGACTCCGGACGCGCTCGGCTTCGCCTATCGCCGCTCGAATCTAGGCTCCGGCGAGATCGTCGCGCGGGCGAGTTTCAAGCTCGCTGACGCCGAGTCGGCCGAGGTCAAGGCCACGCTGGCCGACATGCGGATGCGGCGTAAGGCGGCGCAACCGTCGGGCATCAAGACCTTCGGCTCCACGTTCAAGAACCCGACCGATGCCCGCGCCGAGGGGCGCACGGCCGGGCAGCTACTCGAGGACGCCGGCTGCCGAGGCCTCCGTGTGGGCGGCGCGAGCTTCTCAGAGAAGCATGCCAACTTTGTCGAGAACCACGGCGAGGCGACCACGGCGGACGTGATCGCGTTGATGGCGGAGGGGCGGCGGCGCGTGAAGGAGCGCTTCGGCGTGGAACTCGAGCCCGAGGTGCAGTCCCTCGGCCCGGTGCAGATTCCCGACGAGTGGAGGGCCTCGTGATCGACGCGGGGCTGCTCGGCAGCCTCGACCGCCGCCGGCTGACGCTTTCGCGCCCGAGTCCGCGCGTGGTGGCGATTCTCCTCGTGGTGGTGATCGTCGTGGGTGGCGTATGGCTGTGGGTGCGAGACTCTTCGCTCGTATCGGTCAGCCGCGTCGTCGTTTCCGGACAGAGTGGTCCCGACGCGGAGCAGATCCGCGCCGCCCTGATGTCGGCGGCCAAGAACATGACGACCCTGGATGTCCGCATGGACCAGTTGCGAACCGCCGTCGCGCCGTTTCCGGTGGTCAAAGATCTGCGCGTCACCACCCAGTTCCCGCACGGGATGCGGATCATGGTGATCGAACAGGTCCCCGTCGGCGCGGTGGCGGTCGGCGGGCGAGCGATTGCCGTGGCCGGCGACGGAACGCTGCTCCACGATGTGCCCGCGTCTCCGTCGCTCCCGGCGATTCCCCTTCGTGTGCCGCCCGGCGGGACGCGGCTCAGCGAGCCGGACGCGCTGCACGCGGTTGCCCTGCTGGCCGCGGCGCCGTACGCCATGATCGCCCGGATCAGCCGGGTGAGCATGGACGCGTCCCATGGGCTGGTCGCCCAGTTGCGCAACGGTCCGAGCATCTATTTCGGCGACGCGGCGCGGCTCGCGGACAAGTGGATCGCCGCCACCGCGGTGCTCACGGACGCAGGCTCCTCGGGCGCCGCGTACATCGACGTCACCGACCCCGCACGCCCGGCCGCGGGCGCCGGGGGGGCAGCGGGGACTACCGGCTCGGCGAGCACCACTGGGTCAGTCGGCACGACGCCTGCCACGACAGTGACGCCGGCCCCGAGCACCACTCCCACCGGAGGGTAATTGTCAACCTCAGCTTGAGGGTCCTCGGGTTGCAACTCTCACACGAGGATCGAGAGTTCCGCGATCTGCAACGAACGTTGCGAACACGACCGCCCGTTGACTTCGAGCAAGTTCAGGCCATAACGTGCGAAACTCCCGCTAAGAGCGGATGGGCGGTAAACGCTCAACGCTAACTCAAGGGTCGGATGGTCACTAAATGGAAAGCGGCAGTTATCTCGCAGTAATCAAAGTCGTCGGCGTAGGCGGTGGCGGCACGAATGCCGTGAACCGGATGGTCGACGCCGGCCTTCGCGGCGTGGAGTTCATCGCGTCCAACACGGACGCGCAGGCGCTGGCCATGTGTGACGCCGACATCAAGCTGAACATCGGGCACGAGCTGACGAAGGGGCTGGGCGCAGGCGCCAACCCCGATGTCGGCCAAGGCGCGGCCGCTGAGTCACGCGATGAAATCAAGGAGGCGCTCAAGGGCGCCGATATGGTGTTCGTCACGGCGGGGGAGGGCGGCGGCACCGGTACCGGCGCCGCTCCCGTGATTGCCGACATCGCCAAGAACGAGATCGGCGCGCTGACGGTGGGCGTGGTCACGCGTCCGTTCGCCTTCGAGGGGAGCCAGCGCGCTCGCCAGGCGCAAGAGGGCATCCAGCGGCTGCGGGAAAACGTGGACACGCTGATCGTGATCCCGAACGAGAAGCTGCTGGCCATCGTCGAGCGCCGAACGACGATTCTCGACGCCTTCCGTGAGGCCGACAACGTGTTGCGCCAGGGCGTCCAGGGCATCACCGACCTGATCACGATCCCCGGACTGATCAACCTCGACTTCGCCGACGTGCGCACGATCATGCATGACGCCGGCAGCGCCCTCATGGGCATCGGCAGCGCCACCGGCGAAAACCGTGCGGCCGAGGCGGCCAAAGAGGCCATCTCCTCGCCCCTGCTGGAGGAGTCGGTGGAGGGTGCAACCGGAATCCTGCTCAACATCACCGGCGGCCACAACCTCGGCCTGTTCGAGGTCAACGAGGCAGCCGAGATCGTCCAGGGCGCCGCGGACTCGAACTCGAACATCATTTTCGGCGCCGTGATCGATGACACCCTGGGGGAGGATGTACGCGTCACCGTGATCGCGACCGGCTTCGACCGGGGCCACGCCCGCCCCAGCACGGCGCGGGAGTCGACCCGCCGCGCTCGCCGTGACCGCGACGTGACCATGGACGACAGCCAGCGATCCTCGCTGGAGATTCGTGACGACGAGATCGACATCCCGTCCTTCCTGAGGGATCGCTAAGCATCCCTGACGCCGGTCGGTCGCCGTGCGTTTCGCGGTTAAACGGTTGGTTTGCCGAAACCCCAGGGCAGTTCGTCGGTTCTAGCTTCGTCGGATCCTGGCTAGAAAACGGACTTCACGGCGCCGGAAGACATTCGGTGGCCAGCCGGCCCGCGGCAATCCGCTGCGCGCTGGCGCTGCTCGCTGGTCTGGCGGCTCTGGCCTGTCTCTGCGGGTCGGCCGCGGCGGCCCCTGTCGCGGGCGCCCCGAGGACGATCGATGGGCCGAGCCCGGACATCCTTGGCCTCTCCGACCTGTCCGTGGCGCGCGACGGAACCGGCGGTCTGGTCTATCTCAAGAAGGTCTCAGGGAGTGCCCACGTGTTCGTATCGCGCCTGGCGGGTGGTTCGTTCCAGCCCCCCGAGCAGGTCGATCCGAGCTTGCCCGGCGATTCGTCGCAGCCGGTGATCGCCGCCGGCGCCGACGGAGCGCTGACGATCGCGTTCATCAACGCCGGAGGCCTGTACGCGGTCACCCGGCTCAGCGCGGCTGGCCCCTACGGCCCTGCCACGGCCCTCTTTGCCGGCGCCACCAATCCCTCGCTGCAGACGACCCTACTGGGCAAGGCCTACCTCGCCTTCACCGCCGCCGGGGCGGGGGGACACGATGTCCGGACCGCGTTCTTCACCGGTTCGCATTGGGCACTGGACCCCCTGCCGCTCGATGCCAGCCCCGGAGACGACGCCGGTACGGGCGCAGGCCGCCCCCAGGTCGCCGCGGCGGGCGACGGGGTGGCGATCGTGGCCTGGGGCGAGGCCGGCCACGTCTACACGCGGCGGGTGTGGGGTATTTCGCCCAGCGTGGTCTTCGAGCAGGCCGACGTTCCGTCACTTGGGGGTTGGCAGGAGGTCTCAGCCGACGAGCCGACGATCGGTGTCGGCGGCGATTCCTCCTACGCGAGCGTTGTCTTCCACGAGGTCCTCGGCAGCGGCTCGGCGCAACAGTCGCGCGTCCTGATGCGGCGATTGCGGGCTTCGTCGTTTGATCCCGTGAGCCAGCCAGACGGCGTCCCGACGTCCTCGGGCGCCAACGCCGATCAACCTGCGCTGGCGGTCAACGAGTACGGACGTGGGTTCGTGACCGCCGCCCAGACCAATTCAAATCAGTTGTTCGCGGCCCACCTTGACACCAACGGGGCGGCTGGCGGCCCGTTCAGGGTCGACAGCCTGCAGAACGCCTCGCTTCCCTATGCCACACCCGCCACCGCTGGACTGACCTCAACGATGATCGCCTGGCAGCAGGACCGAGGCATTCTGAGCACTCCAGAGATCCGGCTCCGCTATGCGCCGGACGGTCGCAGCCTCGGTCCGGAGCTCGTGCTGTCAACGCCCACCCTGGGGCCCACCGACGCCAAGGACGGCCTCTCGGCCGCCGGCGATGCGGCCGGAGAAGCGGCCGTCGCCTGGGTTCAGGGCTCCCCGCCGGGCCGTCAGATCGTCGTGGACCAGATGTACCAGGCGCCCTCCGGATTCGTTCCCGACCTCGTCTTCGGGTACGTACGCACGTCCGAACCGAGGCTGAGTTGGACTCCGGCCCGGGCTCAGTGGGGTCCGATTCGCTACCTGGTCAGCGTCGATGGCGTCCAATTCGCTCAGACATTCGCGACCTCGCTAACCCTGCCGGCGCCGCTGGCCGATGGACCCCACCGCTGGGCCGTGACGGCGGCTAATCCGGCCGGGCTCACCAGTGCGATGCGACCCGCCAGCTTCTGGATCGACACCGTGCCTCCGCAGGGCACGCTGACTCTGACGGGCAAGCTCCGCCCGAAGACGTTCCTGAAGGCCAGCGTGAGCTACACCGACGCTCCGCCGCCGGTGCCGCCGGCCAGTGCATCGGGAGTGATCGACGTTCTGATCAACTGGGGCGATGGCAGCAGCTACCACATCCGCCACGGCAAGTTCCACGCCTATGAGCGCGCCGGGCGCTACACGATCACCGTCGTCATCACCGACCGTGCCGGCAACCGCGTGACCCTTCGCGACCCGATCAAGATCGGCGCCGCCAAGCCTCGACTCAAGCCTCGGCCGAAGCATGGCCGCAAACCTTCGGCCGGCAAACACAAGTGATCAGATCATTCCTCCGGAGCCTGGTCCTGGCGTCAGGGCTGGCGCTGGCCGCCGCCAGCGGCGCCGGCGCCCAGGGACCGGCATATACACCGGCGGCGCCGAGCCGGGGGGCGATGTACCTGGATGGGCAGAACAACCGCTATCTCCTGGGAGGCGCATGGCTGTTCCGGCCCGACCACACGGATATCGGCCTAGCCCAGGGCTGGGCTGGCGATGTCTCCGGGACCGATGGATGGTCGGTGCTGTCGGTTCCAAACTCGTTCAACGCAGGTGATCTGAGCGACGCCAGCATGGCCGGTTACGTCGGTTGGTATCGCCGAGACTTCACCGTGCCCGGAAACGCGTTCGCGAGCTACGTGCCCCCCGGCGACCGGCACTGGATCATCCGCTTCGAATCCGTCAACTACCGCGCCACGGTATGGCTGAACGGACGGCAGATCGGTACTCACGACGGCGCCTACCTCCCCTTCGAACTCGAACTCAAAGGCCTGCGGCCGGGGGTCAACCGGCTCATTGTGCGCGTGGACAACCGCCGGGGGCCGGCGGACCTCCCGCCCGGGCCCGGTGGGGGCTGGTGGAACTACGGCGGCATCCTCCGCGAGGTCTACCTGAGAGCGGTCGAGGGAGTCGACCTATCCCAGCTGCAGATCGGGGCGGTCCCGTCCTGCGTGGCGTGCTCGGCGGTGGTCACCGAGCGGGCCACGCTTCGTAACCTCTCAAACCGCCGGCAGACCGTTCGGCTGCGGGGCGCATACGGGACGGCGCCGATCGATTTCGGCACCCACAGCCTGTCTCCGGGATCGACGTTGGTCGCCCATGCGGTGGCCACGATTCGACGCCCGCGGCTCTGGTCCCCGGGTCACCCAAACCTGTATCGAGCGACGCTGACGGTCTTCGACGCGCGCCACCGCGCGCTCGCTGGGTGGGTGACCGACAGCGGGATTCGGACGATCGCGGTCACGACCGGCGGCCGGCTGCTGCTCAACGGTCGGTCGTTGAATCTTCGCGGGGTCAACATCCACGAGCAGGACCAGTTGCGTGGCGGGGTTCTCACCCCCGCGCGCACCAACCAGGTCATCGGCTGGGTGCAGGCGCTCGGGGCCACCCTGATACGGGCGCATTATCCACTCAGTCCCGAGCTCCAGGAGCTGGCTGACCGCAAAGGGATCCTGCTGTGGTCCGAGGTCCCGGTCTATCAGGTGCGCAGTCAGTATCTGAACCAGCACAGCTGGCTCACGCGCGCCTACGCGCAGCTGCGGACCAACATCCTCACCAACCAGAACCATCCTTCGGTGCTGCTGTGGAGCATAGGCAACGAGTTGACCACCCCGGCGGACGGGCCCGAGGCGGCCTACATCGCCGGGGCGAGTGCGCTCGCACACAAGCTCGACCCGACGCGCCCGGTCGGGATGGCCGTCAGCTCCTGGCCCGGAGTGGCGTGCCAGAGCGCGTACGCGCCGTTGGATGTGATCGGCTTCAACGATTACTTCGGGTGGTTCGACGCCGGCGGTGGAACCACCGACGACCGGGACGCCCTCGGCCCGTTTCTGGATTTCCTCCACGCCTGCTATTCGGCGAAGCCGCTGTTCGTCACGGAGTTCGGCTTTGACGGCAACCGCACGGGCCCGGTCGAGGAGCGCGGGACCTACAGCTTCCAGTCGAACGCCATCGCCTACCACCTCGGCGTGTTTGCCTCCAAGCCGTGGCTGTCGGGGGCGATCTACTTCGCCCTGCAGGACTTCGCCGCCCGGCCGGGGTGGGGCGGCGGCAACCCCGTGCCCGATCCACCGTTCGTGCAGAAGGGCGTGTTCGACCTTCAGGGCAATTTGAAGCCGGCGGACGCTGTCTTATCCGAGATCTACCACGCGACGGTGCAGATCGCCCGGGCGCCGGCGCGGGACCAGGCAAAACGGGGCCCGCGCGGGCTGTAGCGGCTGCCGAGCGGGTGGCGATCCCGGTCAGGCTCCCCCGCGGGGCCTTGTAGCCTGGGTAACGGTGAATGCACCGACCGAAGCAGCCACGTTGCGCCGGACGCCCCTGCACGAGCGCCATCGTGCCGCCGGCGCAAAGCTGGTTTCGTTCGCCGGCTGGGAGATGCCGGTGCAGTACACGGGGATCCGCGAGGAGCACATGGCGGTGCGCAACCGGGTCGGGGTTTTTGACGTCTCGCACATGGGCCAGGTTGAGATCCGTGGCCCGCAGAGCGAGGCTTTCCTGCAGCGGATGCTCTCCAACGACCTGCGCCGCGTGTCCGAGGGCGGTGCCCAGTACAGCGTGATGTGCCGCGAGGACGGCGGCGTGCTCGACGACCTGTTCACCTACCGTCTGGCCGAGTACGTATTCCTGCTCGTCACCAACGCCTCCAACCACGATGCCGATCTGGAGTGGTTGCGCTCCCACGTCAGAGACTTCGACGTCGATGTAATCGACAAAACGTCTGATTTCGCGATGCTGGCCGTGCAGGGCCCGGGGGCCCGCCCGCTCTTGGCCCAGCTGGCCGACTGTCCGTTGCCCCCCCGGATGCATTGCGCGGAGCCGTCGGTCGCGGGTGCCCCGACGCTGATCGCCGGCACCGGGTACACGGGCGAGGAAGGTTTTGAGCTCCTGCTCGACCCGCTTGATAGCACCCGGGTCTGGGACGCGCTGCTCAGCAGCGGGGCCACGCCGGTCGGCCTGGGAGCGCGCGACACGCTGCGCCTCGAGATGTGCTTTCACCTCTACGGCAACGACCTTTCGGCCGAGCGCAACCCGATCGAGGCGGGCTTGGGCTGGTGTTGCCGTGAGGACACCGGCTTCATCGGCGCCGAGGCGGTGAGCAGCAGCCCGCAGCGCCGGCACCGCTGAGAAGCTGGTTCCGTTCGTGATCGAGGGCTCCGGCATCGCCCGCCAGGGCAATCCCGTGGTCGGTGGCGGGGAGGTTACCAGCGGGACGTTTTCGCCTTGTCTGGAGCGAGGCATCGGGATGGCGTACGTTTCCGCCGAGCGTGCCGAGCCGGGTACGCACATCGAGATCGACGTACGGGGAACGAGCCGCTCCGCCGTGGTCGAGCGCAAGCCTCTGTATCGAAAGGGATCCTGAACATGGCCGACCCGAGCTATCCGAACGACCTGCTGTATCACCCCGAGCATGACTGGGCGCGCATCGATGGCGATCAGGCGACGTTCGGAATCACCTGGTACGCGCAGGATTCGCTCGGAGAGGTGGTGTTCTTCGAACCGCCCCAAGTCGGCGCTCAGATCAAGAAGGACGAGTCTTACACCGAGGTCGAGTCGGTCAAGGCCGTCTCCGACGTGATCGCGCCGCTGTCCGGAGAGGTGATCGAGGTCAACGAGGCGCTCGAGGGGAGCCCGGAGACGATCAACGAGGACCCCTACGGGGCGGGCTGGCTGGTCAAGGTCAAGCTCTCCGATCCGTCGGAGCTTGATTCGCTGATGGACGCCGACGCCTACCAAGGGGCCCTTGCGTGAGCAGCTACGTCTCCGCCACCGACGCCGATCGCGAGGAGATGCTCCGAGAGATCGGCGCGGCCTCGATCGAGGAGCTTTTCCAGGACATCCCCGCCGGGCTTCGCCTCGGGCGGCCGCTGGCGCTGGGTCCGGGGCGCTCCGAGCAGGAGGTCTTCGCCGAGCTGCGGACGCTCGCTGCCCGCAACGTCAGCGCCGAGGATGAGATCTCGTTTCTCGGCGCTGGCATGTACGACCACTACGTCCCGGCGCTCGTCGACGCGATCACCCAGCGCTCGGAGTTCCTGACCCCCTACACGCCCTACCAGCCGGAGATCTCCCAAGGCGGTCTGCAGGCGATGTTCGAATACCAGACGGCGATCTCGGAGCTGACGGGGCTGCCGATCTCCAACGCGTCGGTGTACGAGGGCCCAAGCGCGGTCGGGGCGGCCGGCTACGTGGCCAAGCTCGCCAACGCCCGCCGGCGCCTGGTCGTCTCCCGCGGCGTCCACCCACACTCGCGGGAAACGCTGCGCACGCTAGCCCGGGGCTGGGGCATGGAGGTGGTGGAGGCGCCACTGCGCGACGGGGTGACCGCGTTGCCGCCGCTGCTGGCCGACGTCAGCGCCGTGGTCGTCCAGCAGCCGAACTTCCTCGGCGTGGTCGAAGACGTGCCGGCGCTCTCGGCGGCCGCGCACGAGGCGGGGGCGCTGAGCATCTGCGCCTGCGATCCGTTGCCCCTCGCGCTGCTCCGCTCACCCGGCGAGTGCGGTGTGGACATCGCCGTCGGAGAAGGGCAATCGCTAGGCAACCGGCTTGACTTCGGAGGACCGTCGTTCGGGTTCTTCGCCGCGACGGAGGCACTCACCCGGCGGATGCCCGGTCGGATCGCGGGGGAGACCAAGGATGTCGACGGCAAGCGCGGCTTCGTGCTCACGCTGCAGACCCGTGAACAGCACATCCGCCGCGAGCGGGCGACCTCCAACATCTGCACCGCGCAGGCGCTGAACGCGCTGGCCGGGGTGATCTACCTGAGCTGGCTCGGCCGCGCGGGGATCGTCGATCTGGCTACGCTGATGCTGCAGCGCACCGCCTACGCGCGGGAACGACTCGCTGCCATTGAGGGGGTGACGCTTCTGCACGACCGCCCGGTCATGCGCGAGTTCGCGGTCCAGCTCGACGCACCGGTGCCCGACGTCGTCGAGGAATGCCGCCGCCGGGGCATCAATCCCGGGTATCCGCTCGGCCGCGACTACCCCGAGCACGAGGATTGCCTGCTGATCGCGATCACCGAGCAGCGCAGCCGCGCACACATCGACCAGCTTGCGGCGGCGCTCGAGGCGGCGCTCAGCGCCCACCGGACCGAGCTTGAGGAAGTGGCGGGATGATCGGCGCCGGTGATGACCAGTTGACGATCTTCGAGCGTTCCAAGCCCGGCCGGCGGGCCTTCGTGGCCCCCGAACTCGACGTTCCCGAGCGACCACTGGACGAGCTCCTGCCGCCGGAGTTCCGTCGTGCCGCGCCGCCTCGCCTGCCCGAGGTCGCCGAGCCGGAGATCGTCCGTCACTACAACCGCCTGTCCAAGCGGAACTTCGACCTCGACACGGGCTTCTATCCGCTGGGGTCGTGCACGATGAAGCACAACCCCAAGCTGCACGAGCGGATCGCCGCGCTGCCGGGTCACGCCCGCCTGCACCCGCTCCAGGACCCCGCTCACGCCCAGGGGGCGCTGGAGCTGATGTGGCGCCTGCAGGATGCGCTGGGCGAGATCGCGGGTCTGCCCCATGTCTCGCTGCAGCCCTCGGCGGGATCTCACGGCGAGCTGGCCGGAGTGCTGCTGACCCGGGCCTTCCACGAGGATCGCGGCGAGCATCGCACCAAGGTGCTCACGCCGGATACCGCGCACGGCACCAATCCGGCGACGGTCACGATGGCCGGTTACGAGGTGGTCAAGGTCGACACCGACGCGGACGGCAACGTCGACCTCGATGATCTCCGGGCCAAGGCGACGCCTGATGTCGCGTGCCTGATGCTGACCAATCCCTCGACCGTCGGGCTGTTTGAGTCAAACATCGAGGAGATCGCGCAGATCGTCCACGGCATCGGCGCGACGCTGTACTACGACGGTGCCAACCTCAACGCGATCATGGGCATCTGCCGACCCGGCGACATGGGCTTCGACATCGTCCACTTCAACCTCCACAAGTCGTTCACCCAGCCGCACGGCGGTGGCGGGCCGGGCGCCGGACCGATCGCCGTCTCGGATCGGATCGAGCCATTTCTGCCCCGGCCGCAGGTCGTGCGCCGCAGCACGAGCGGTAACGGGTCCGGGTCGGCGACGTTTGATCTCGATTACGACCGTCCCAAGTCGATTGGTCGCCTGCGCGGCTTCCAGGGCAACTATGGCGTGTTCGTGCGCTCCTACGCCTACATCCGCTCGCTCGGCGCCGCCGGCCTGCGTGAGGCCTCGGAGATTGCCGTCCTGAACGCCAACTACCTGCTCGCGCGGCTGCGGCGGGCGGGAGTGCTCGAGCACCTGCCGGCCGCCTACGAGCGGATCTGCATGCACGAATTCGTCCTCTCCGGCGCGCCGATGAAGCGCGATCTGAAGATCAAGACTCTGGACCTGGCCAAGCGACTGCTGGACCACGGCGTACATCCGCCCACCGTGTACTTCCCGCTGATCGTCGATGAGGCGCTGCTGATCGAGCCGACGGAGACGGAGACCAAGGAGACGCTGGACCATTTCGCCGACGGTCATGGCGGAGATTCTCCGCGAGGCGGCCGAGGACCCGGAAATCGCCCGCAACGCGCCCTACACCACCCCGGTTCGCCGTCTCGATGAGGCCGGAGCGGTCCGGCGACCGGTCGTCCGGCAGGCGCTCGCGAGTAGCCCGCGCAGCCCGCAGGGGCCGGTCTGGCTCGCCGGAATCCGGGCTAACGTCGGCGAGCCTTACGCGCCGATAGACAGTCATCATGCGCAGCGTTGGGGGCAAGTGCGTTGCCCCGGAGACGGCTGGATCGGCTGATCTCGCGGATCGCCGTGGAGTCCGAGGAGCGAGAACTGGCCGGGGCGGTCAGCGGGTTGTTGTTCGCCATCGGGGGCGTCACCCTGTCCTTGTTCATGGTGCTTCCGGGTGTGACGCACGCCCACCCGGTGCCGTTGCTGATCGACGCCTCGCTGGCCTGCGCCTGGGGAGCCATCTCCGTCCTGCTGATCCAGTGGCAGAGGGCGCCGCGGTGGCTGATCCATGCGTCGATCGTCTTCGGCTTGGCGGCGGTCGCGGTGGCTGTCGCCTCGTCAGGCGGCGCCGCCTCGCCGGCCTGGATCTATCTCTTCTTCGTCTCGGTCTTCGCCGCCTACTTCTTCAAACCGGCAGTCGCGGCGGTGTATTTCGCCGGCTGCGTGGCTGGCCATGCCCTACCGCTGATCTATGACCCGCGTGTGCTGCACGACACGTTCGCCGTGCAACTGATCATGGGATCGGCTTCGTACCTGGTGCTGGGCGGCGCGATCATCGCCGGTAAGGCATTGACTCTTCGTCTGCGCACACGGGCCGAGCAGCTGGCGGCCGAGCAGAGCTCGCTGCGCCGGGTGGCCACCGCTGTGGTCAGCGGCGAGCCGGCCGAACGGATCTACGAGCTTGTCGCGGTCGAGTCAGCTTCGCTGCTCGGGGCCGGATCAGCCGGCATCCTGCGGCTTGACAGCCCCGACCGAGCCACCGTCATGGGCTCATGGGCCGACCACGAGGGAGGGCGGTACCCGCCCGGGAGGGCGGTGCCGGTCCAACCGGGCAGCGACGTGGCCCAGGCGCTGGAGACCAACCAGGCCGTCCGGGTGGACGAACACGGACTTGATTCCCCGGTGAGAAGGCTGGGCTACGACTCGAGCGTCGTCGCTCCGATCCGCGTGGCCGAGCGAAACTGGGGTGTGCTGGCCGTCTGCGCGGCCAAGCCCGCCCGTCTGTCCGGCGCCGACGAGCAGCGGCTGAAGGAGTTCGGTGATCTGCTGGCCACGGCCATCGCCAGCATCGAGGACCGGGCGAAGCTGGCGGCGCAGGCCTCGAGCGATCCGCTCACCGGCCTCGCCAACCACCGGGCCCTCCACGGGCGCCTGGCGACCGAGGTGGCCCGCGCGAAGCGCCATGAAACGTCCCTGTCGGTTGCCGTGATCGACCTCGATCACTTCAAGCAGCTCAACGACATCGGAGGTCACGAGACCGGTGACGAGTTATTGGTCGCTGTCGCGCAGTGCCTGACCCGGCTGGCCCGCGCCGAGGACATACTGGGGCGCGTCGGCGGCGACGAGTTCGCCTGGGTCTTCCCCGAGACCACCCGGGAGGGTGCGCTGGTCGCCGTCGAGCGCGCCCGCCGGATGATCGCCGCGACGGTACGTGACCCGTACCGGGTGACGGTATCTGCGGGGATCTGCGACACCGGCGTGACCGATGATCCGGCCGAGCTGATCAGGCTCGCCGACGGTGCGCTCTACTGGAGCAAGGCGCGTGGTCGCAATCAATGCTGGATCTATGACCCGTCCGTGGTCGATGAGCTCTCCGCTCAGGAGCGCGCCGAGCGGCTGGAGCGCTCGCAGGCTCTCCTGGGGCTGCGAGCCCTGGCTCGGGCCATCGACGCCAAGGATCCCGCCACCCGTGAGCACTCAGACCGCGTGTCCGCCCTCGTGGGCCGCTTGGCGCGGACCGCCGGCTGGTCTGAAGAGGCGGCGCAGCTGCTCAGCGAGGCCGCGCTTTTGCATGACGTGGGCAAGATCGGCGTACCCGATTCGACGCTACGCAAGACGGATCCCTTGACCGATGAGGAATGGACCCAGATCAGGGGCCACGCTGAACTCGCCAGCCGGATCGTGGAGGGTGTGCTGGCACCGGAGCAGGTGCAGTGGATCCGCACCCATCACGAGCGGCCGGACGGCACTGGCTACCCGCTCGGTCTGCGAGGCGAGGAAATTCCCGAGGGCGGGGCGCTGATGGCCGTCGCCGACGCCTGGGACGTGATGACCGTCAGCCGTCCGTACAGCTACCCAAAGAGCAGCACGGAAGCGCTGGCGGAGTGCATGGCGCTGGTCGACCAGCAGTTCACCGGGGCCGCGGTCAATGCCCTGGTGAGGCTCCACGCGAGCGGCGAGCTGGTCGCGGCGCACGCGCAGCCGCAACCGTTGATCGGGTCCGAGATCCGCTGACCCACCTCCGTGATCGGGAACGCCGGAACGGGTCGGCAGCGGACATACTGGGGCGCGTGGACCCGCTGATCGCCGCTGACGCCGCCGACATCGCCGCCCACGCCGAGCGCGAGTTGGAAGCTCTGGTGGCGATCTCCACGCCGTCCGGGGACGCGGACGGCGCCGAGGAGGCGGTCGCGCTGTGCGCGGCGCTGCTGCCGCCGGTGACCCGGATCGAGCGCGTGCCCTGCTCCACTCCTGGCAACCCGCCTGACCTGCTCGCCCGGATCAGCGGCACCGGCGCGGGCAAGGTGCTGTTGCTGGGGCATCTGGACACCGTCGTCGCTCATCATGCTCACCGTCCGCTGAGCCGCGATGGCGAGCGGCTCTACGGCCCAGGAACCGTCGACATGAAAGGGGGCGTGGTCCTTGCACTGGGGCTGGCCCGCGCGCTGGCCGCCCGCGCTGAGACTTTCGAGGAGCTGTCGCTCCTGCTCGTCACCGATGAGGAATGGCGCAACACCCAGTTCGCCCACGTGGCCCGATTCGCCGGCTATGACGCCTGCCTGTGCTTCGAGGCCGGCGAGCGCACGGCCACCGGGGAGGAGGCCGTCATCGTCAGGCGCAAGGCCGCCGGAACCCTGCGCGTCGGCGCGACGGGGCGGGCAGCCCATTCCGGGAGCGCTCCCGACCAGGGGCGCAACGCGCTGCTGGCGCTGGCCCAGCTGGCGCTGCAGCTGGCCGGCCATCATGATCCCGACGGCCCGGAGCGGATGAGCGTCGTCCCGACGGTCGTGCGCTCAGGCGAGGCGCTGAACGTCGTTCCGGCGGAGGGCGAACTGCTGTTGGACATGCGCGCGGACAGCCTCGAGGCGTTCGAGTCGGTCCTCGCCGCGGTTCCGGCCGAGATCGACGGCGTCAGCCTGGAGGCAACGATGCAGCGCCGCTGGCCGGGAATGGACGCTCGGGCGCCACCGCCGAGCTGCTGGCGGAGCGGGCGCACGGCTCGGCCGGCCGATCGCCGCCGCCAGCCGCGGCGGAGCCAGTGACGCCAGCCATTTCGCGGCCAGCATCGACTGGACGGTCGACGGGCTCGGTCCCCGCGGCGGCAATGCCCACAACCCGGGAGAATTCGTTCTCACGGCGTCGCTGCACGAGCGCGGCGAGGTGGCGCTGGCCCTGGCCGACGAGGTCCTCGCGCGGGTGAGCTGACTCGCGGCGGTGGCGTGTCATCCTGTGGTGATGGACCGCACCGCCCTCCAGCGCCGAGGTAGCGCCCCCCGCGAGGGGATCACGCTGCTGGCCGGGATCGTCGCCCTGATGTGGATCGTCGAGGTGATCAACTCGCTGGACTCCGGGGGACTGAACACCGACGGCATCCACCCGCACGATCTGGGCCGGATCTGGGGGATCTTCACCGCACCGTTCCTGCACGTCAGCTTCGCCCACCTGATCTCGAACACGGTCCCGCTCGTGTTCATGGGCGTGATCATCGCCCTGCGCGGAGCGGCCCGCGTGGCGCTGGTGACCCTGGTGGTGATCGTCATCGGCGGGCTCGGCACCTGGCTGATCTCCCCATCGGCTACGACCACCGTCGGCGCGAGCGGCGTGGTCTTCGGCTACGCGACCTATCTACTGACCCGTGGCGTGTTCAACCGCAGCGCGCTGGAGCTGCTCACCGGCGTCGTGGTCGCCGTGGTATGGGGCGGCGCCCTGATCTCGAGCCTCGTGCCGCGCGACGGCATCTCGTGGCAGGGCCATCTGTGCGGAGCCATCGGCGGCGTGGTGGCCGCCTGGCTGCTCTCCGCCCGCGGGGCGCCGGCGAGCGCCCGGTCAACCGGCGGGAACCGCCGTCGGCTCACTCGCCAAGTAGCCTGCGCGCGGATATGCGGATCTTCTCCGGCATCCAGCCGACCGGTCGCAAGCACCTCGGCAACTACATCGGGGCGATCACCCAATACGTCGCCGGCCAGGACCGCGGCGAGGCGATCTACTGCGTGGTGGATCTCCACGCCATCACCGTCCCCTACGAGCCCGCAGCGCTGCGCGATTCCGTCTACGACACCGCGGCGACGCTGCTGGCCGCGGGACTTGACCCTGACCGGTGCATCTTCTTTCGCCAGAGCGACGTGCGCGAGCACACCGAGCTGACCTGGCTGCTGTCCAGCGTCACGGCCTTCGGCGACCTCAACCGCATGCACCAGTTCAAGGAGAAATCCGGCGCCCAGCGGGATCTGGTCTCGGCCGGCCTGTTCTTCTATCCCGTCCTCATGGCGGCCGACGTGCTCGCCTACCGAGCGAACGAGGTGCCGGTCGGAGACGACCAGCGCCAGCACGTCGAGCTGATGCGGGATATCGCGGAGCGCTTCAACGCGCGCTTCGGCGAGACGCTGGTCGTGCCGGAGGCCCGGATCCCCGCGGTCGGCGCCCGGATCATGGATCTGCAGGCGCCCGAGCGCAAGATGTCGACCACCGGCGGCAGCGTCCAGGGCACCGTCTACGTCCTTGACGAGCCGGCGGCGATCGCCAAGAAGTTCCGCTCGGCGGTCACCGACTCGGGCTCAGGCATCGTCCGTGGTCCTGAGAAGGCGGGGATCGCCAATCTGATCGATGTCCTGGCCGCGGTGCGCGGCGTTTCTCCCGAGCAGGTCGAGCACGAATTCGCAGGCGCCGGATACGGCGCCTTCAAGCAGGCCGTGGCCGATGCCGTGGTCGACTATCTGGCTCCGGTTCGCGAGCGCTACAACGAGCTTCGGGCTGATGAGGCGGCGCTGGAGCGGACCCTGGCCGCGGGCGCTGACAAGGCCCGTACGATCGCCTCGGGAACGCTCGGGGACGTCCGCCAGGCGATGGGCGTCGGGCCAGTCCGACCGCGGCGCTAAGTTCTCAACCGTGCGTCTGATCGACCTCGAGCTCGACCTCGACGTGTTCGCCGGGCCGTTTGACCTGCTGCTGACGCTGATTCTGCGTGAGGAGGTCGACCTGCTGGAGGTCGACCTGGCGGAGATCGTCATCTCGTACATCGACCACCTGGAGCAGCGCGGTGAGCTGGATCTCGAATCCGCCACCGAATTCCTGGTCCTGATCGCGTCGCTACTCGAACTCAAGTCGCGGCTGATGCTCCCGGGAGAGGAGCCCGAGCAGCTCGACCTCGTCCCCGGTGAAGCCGCCGAGGAGCTGCTGGCGCGACTGCTCGACGCGCACCGCTATCGTGCTGCCGCCAACCATCTCCTGGCGCAGCTAGCCTCCCAGGAGGGATGCAGGTTCCGCTCGGCGCCATTGCCGCCCTCCCTGCGCCGCGCCTCGCTCCAGGACGCCAGCGCGGTTTATGACCCGGGTCGACTGCGCGCCGCGATCGGGGAGCTGCTGGTGCCGCCGGAGCCGGTCGACATCCGTCACATGACGGTGCAGAAGATCACCGTGGCCGAGCGGTTGTCGCACCTGCGCTTGATGCTGCGGGGCGGAAGCTTCAAGTTCGACGACGCGGTGGCCTCCGCGGACCGGGTGACGATCGCCGTCACGCTGTTCGCCCTGCTGGAGCTCTACAAGCAGGGCGAAGCGACTTGGAGTCAGCCCGAACCGTTCGGCGAGATCATCGTCACCCCACCCTCCGTGCAGCGTGTGGCGGCGGAGCTCTCGGCATGACCCTCGCGCTCCAGGCCCAGCTCGAGGCGCTGTTGTTCCTGTCTGCCGACCCGGCCGATCCGGCGGACCTGGCCGAGGCGACGAGCACCGAGCTGCATGAGGTGCTCACGGCATTGGAGGCGCTGCGTGAGCACCTCGACTTCGAGCGGCGCGGCCTGGTGCTCCGCCAGCTCGCAGGTGGTTGGGTGCTCTCCACCCATCCCGACACGGAGCCCGCGGCGCGGCGCCTGCTGGCCCGCCCACGCACGCCGCCGCTCACCCCTGCCCAGGCGGAGACGCTTGCCATCATCGCCTACCTGCAGCCGGTCTCCCGTCCTGAGATCGCTCGGATCCGGGGCGTAAACGCCGAATCGGCCGCGGGCACCCTGCTCGAACGTGGGGTGATCGAGGAGAGTGGGCGCTCGCAGTTCGGTGCCGTGCTCTACCGCACCACCGAGCTGTTCCTGCGCTTGTTCGGGCTGATCTCGCTGGACGACCTGCCAGAGCTCAGCGAGTTCGATCCGACGCCCGAGCTCGAACAGGAGCTGCGCGAGCGACTTCTGCGGGCCGGCGAGGCCCGGGCCGGAACGACCTAGCGGCCGACTCACGCCGGAGCCGCGGGAGCCTCAGCGCCTCAGGCCGGCGATGGCGATTGCCCCCAGCACCACGCCGCCGAGCGCCGTGGTGGCGCCGAGCACACGCCCGGCCAGCGGCAACGAGCTGCCCGCGGTGGCGGTGACAACGAGATCCGCCCCGTCGGCGATCAGCGCGGCCGCCAGCCAGAGTCGAAGGTCGTCTGAATCGCAGGCCAGCGCGCCGGCGCCGAGCGCAAGATCCCGGGCCCCGACTACGCGCGCCAGCACCTTCGGGCCTGGCCGCGTCGCGTCGCGTCCGATCCATGGCGCGGTGAGTAGCTCTGGGCGCGCGAGCAGCGCAATGCCGAACCCGACGCGGGCGGCGGCGGTCGATCGCGCGAGCAGGCGGGGCTCCATCGTGGAGATCATATGGCGCGGGCCGCCAGCTGGCCACACGCGGCGTCGATGTCCTGCCCGCGGGTGAGGCGCACCGTGGCGGAGATCCCCCGGCGCTCCAGCTCGGCCAGGAACGCGTCGATCGCCTTGCGGCTCGAACCCTGATAGGGCGAGTCGGTCGGGTTGTATGGGATCAGGTTGACCTTGAATACCCGCGGGTCGAGCACCTCGGCCAGCTGTACGGCCTGGGCATGCGAGTCGTTGACCCCGGCCAGCATCACGTACTCGACGAACACCATCCGGTGCTTGCGCTCGTAATGAGCCTCGCAGGCTCGCAACACTTCGCTGAGCGGATAGCGGTCGTTGACCGGCATCAGCTCCGACCGCAGCGCCTCGTCGGCCGCATGCAGTGAAAGCGCCAGCCGGATCGGCATCGGGTCCTCGGTCAGCCGTTCGATGCCGGGGATCCAACCGACGGTCGAGATCGCCGTCCGTCGATGGGTGATGCCGAGCTCCGGGAGTGCTCGGCAGGCCTCGAGCACGTTGTCGAGATTCATCATCGGCTCGCCCATACCCATGAACACGGCGTGGTCGACCGTTCCGAGGCGGCGAAAGTGGAGGGCCTGATCAAGAATCTCCGAGGCGGTCAGGTTTCGCCCGAAACGCATCTTGCCGGTGGCGCAGAAGCTGCACGTCAGCGGACAGCCCGACTGCGAGGAGAGACACAGCGATCGGCGGCCGTCGCGGTAGCTCATCAGCACACCCTCCACCGGCCGTCCATCTCCGGTGCGAAACAGTGCCTTGATCGTCCCGTCGCGGGAGTGCGCCTGGTCCTCGACCGCGAGGGTCGAATACGGAAGTGCGCTCTCCAGCTCCGAGCGCAGCCGCACCGGCAGGTTGGTCATGGCATCGAAGCCGGGCGCGCCCTGTGCGGTCCATCGCCACACCTGGCGAGCCCGGTATGCGGGCTCGCCCAGTTCGGCGAGTTTTTCGTGAGCAGATTGAGATCCACGCTGACTATGGTGGCAGGGTCGTGCGACTGGCCAAGTACCTAGCTTCCGCAGGGATCGCGTCGCGCCGCGCCGCCGAGGAGATCGTGCGGACCGGAAGGGTGACGGTCGCCGGCGAGCCGGTCCTCGATCCCGCTCGCGACGTGGACTCGCTCGATCGGGTCGCCGTGGACGGCGAGCCGGTAGCAGGTCGCCTCCGAACGAGTCGTCTACGCGGTCAACAAGCCTCCCGGCGTCGTCTCCACCGCCAGTGACCCCCAGCGCCGGCCGACGGTCGTCTCGCTGGTCCCGGTGCCCCTGCGCCTGTACCCGGTTGGCCGCCTGGATATCGACAGCAGCGGCTTGATCCTGCTGACCAACGACGGCGAGCTCGCCTATCGCCTGACGCACCCGAAGTTCGAGGTCGAGAAGGCCTACCGGGCCGTCCTGGCCCGGCCGCCGGTCCGCGACAAGGCCCTACGCTCGCTGCGGGCCGGGGTGGAGCTGGAGGACGGTCTCACCGCGCCGGCTCGGGTGCGCCGCCTCGCTCCCGACACGATCGAGATCACGATCCATGAGGGGCGCAACCGCCAGGTCAAGCGGATGTGCGAGCACGTCGGTCACCGCGTCACGCCGGCTCCAGCGGGTCAGCTTCGGTCCGCTCGTCCTGGGCGATCTGAAGCCCGGGGCCTACCGCCGGCTGAATGAAACCGAGCTGCGCGCACTGGCCCGCCTAGCGCTGGATCAGCAGCTCGTCCCGTCGCAGACTCGTCGTCCTCAGCGACCGAGCCACCAGCTGCCGGCTGATCGGAGCGCCCGCGGCGGAGACCATCCGGACCACGGTGAACTGCAACGCCCTGGACCGCGAGAGCAGCCGCAACCCGGCGATCGGATAACTCTGCTGGATCTGCGAGCCCGTCAGATTGCAGGCCGCCCCCCACCAGCACAGGCGGACGCGCGGGGCGCGGATCGAAACGATGTCGAGCTCGCTCACCGTGGTCGAGCCGCGCGGGAGCGAACGCAGGCCCGGGACGTACAAGGAGAGCGGCAGCAGGTCACGGTAGTGCTGGACGAGAATCGCCCTCGGCAGGGTGCCCGGCGCGGGTCGCGGTCCGAGCACCCGCGCGACGGACCGCCAATCCGGCCGCTGGAGATCGCGTTGGGTGCTGACCCCGATCGCGGCCACCAGCCCGATCGCGCACAGCGCCCCCGCCAGCGCGATCCCGGATCCACTCCGGCGCCGCGGCCCGCGGCTGGCCAGCGCCTCCCGCGAGCAGCACCGCGGCGGGCGGCCACAGCGCGATCACGTTTCGCGTGATCAGATCATCCGCTCCACCTGCGACCAGTACGAGGTTGATCACCAGGCCGGCCAGTGCGATCACGCCCGCGATCAGGGCGCCGCGGCGCGCCACCGCGTTGCCGCCGAGCGCCAGCAGGGCCAACGACGCAATCGCCAGCAGCTCAGCGATTCGTTCGAGCAGCACGCGGGCCGGCGCGCCGAAACCGATCAGGAACTGCGGCACGATCTGACCCAGCCGCGGGAGCAACGGGATCTGCGCGATCCAGCTCGCATGCCCGCTGGCGTTCTGCTTGAGGGCGAGCGGAACCAGCGCCAGCCCGCACGCGCCAGCGATGGCGACGGCGATCCGAACCCCGCGGCGGCGCGGATAGATCACCAGCAGCCAGATCGCCTCCGGGGCGACGACAAGCAGGGCGTAGTAGTGCGTGGCCAGGGATAACGCGGCGGCCAGCGCCCACGCGCACGAACGCCCGCGGTGTGGGCTCGGCGCGGGCGTGGGCAAAGGCCATCAGCGAGCAGGCACTGAGCAGCACCAGCAGCGAGTACGACCTCGCCTCCTGGGAGTACCAGATGAGCAGCGGATTGCAGGCCGTCAGCGCGGCGGCGATGACGCCCGCGCGGCGGGAGATGAGCTTCGCCGCCGCGCCATAGAGAACGGGACCGTGGCGATGCCCGCCAGCGCCGAGAGCGAGCGCAGGGCGGCCTCGCCATAACCGAACACGTGTGCCCAGATCCAGGCCAGGATGTAGTACAGCGGAGGAGTCGACTCGCTGTACGGGAGCGAGCGGAGCATCCGGATCGGCGAGGCGTGCACCAGCAGTACCGTGTGGCCCTCGTCGTACCAGAACCCCTGATAGCCAAGCCGCTGCAGACGCAGAACGGCGGCCAGGATGGTCAGCGCCGCCACCGCCAGGGCCGCGGGGCTGCGGAGGGCGAGAACACGCTTGGCCCCGAATGGGTTGGGTCGCGAAGCGGTGCTTCGCGGCTCAGCGTCCCGGCACTCACGGGCCTGATCTTAGGCGCGTCCATCGACGGCGCCGCGACGGGCCGTCAATCGCCTGTTCTTAACCGAATTCCAACCGGGCCCCGCCCGTGAGCCAACCCCGGCAGGGCAGTATTTATGAGGTGATGCCACGGGACTCGACACAGTCCGACGGGTCCGTCGCGCTCGCGCCGAGCGCTGTGGGCGCGCCGAGCGTTCCCGCCGACGGCCGCGCCGTCCTTCCGCGCCTGGCGTCCGATCGGCCGGCGACTGAGCATTCCCCGCCTCCAGGTCACGTTCGGGCCCCGCTCTGGCCGGCCCGCTTCGGCCACCCTGCTGCTGGCGTCGTTCGCCGTGGTGGTGTTCTCCACCGGTCACGCCACATCGCTCGTACCGCGCAGCAACGCCGGCTTCCCGGGCTGGGAGGCCGGCCCGCTGCACAGCCTGTTCGGCCACATCACCGGCACCTACCGGGCACTGCAGTGCGGCTTCAGTGCCGTGCTGATCGTGATGGCCGCGGCCTACGGCATCGCCCTGCTGTCGGTGCGGACGCTGTCGATGCGGACGATCGTGATCGCCGTGGTCGCCCTGCACGTGATCCTGCTGATGAGCGCACCGCTGCAGCTGACCGACATCTTCAACTACCTCGGCTACGCCCGCCTCGGCGCCGTCCACCACATCAATCCGTACGCCAGCGGCATCGCCGCCGAGCACCACGACCCGATCTATCTGCTCACCACCTGGCACAACCTGCGCAGCCCCTACGGCTATCTGTTCAGCGCGATCAGCTATCCGATCGCGCTGCTGCCGATCCCGGTCGCCTACTGGGTGCTCAAGGTCCTGGCGGTCGCGATGAGTCTCGGCCTTCATCGGCGCTGGTCTGGAAATGCGCCACCCTGCTCGGCCGCGACCCGCGCTTCGCCGTGCTGTTCGTGGCCGCGAACCCGATCTACCTGATGTACGCGGTGGCCGGCTTCCACAACGACTTCTTCATGCTCGTGCCGTCGACCGCCGCGATCGTCCTGCTGCTCTCGCAACCGCGACCGCTCCGCCGGAGCAGCGCTGATGGTCGCCGTGTTCGTCAAGTTCACCGCGATCCTGCTGCTGCCGTTTCTGCTCCTGGCCGCACGGCCGCCCAAGCGCCGGGGACCTCTGCTGATCGGCGCGGCGCTGGCGACGATTCCGCTCGCGGCGGGCAGCCTCGCCCTGTTCGGAGCGCACCTGCCCAACCTCCAGGACCAGAGCACGCTGCTGACCGACTTCAGCATCCCGAACCTGGTCGGCTGGATGGTGGGCCTCGGCGGTGGCGCGCCGGGGCTTCTGCGCGTGGCCAACGTCGCGGTGGTGATCACCGTCGCGCTGCTGGTGCGCCGCCGTCGCGACTGGCTGGCCGGGCGCGGGATGGTCGACCCTGGCGCTGATCGCCAGCCTGGCGTGGCTCGTGCCGTGGTACATCATCTGGCTGCTGCCGCTGGCCGGGCTGGCCTCGAGCGTCAGGCTGCGCCGGGCGACCTTGGTGATGACGGTGTTCCTGCTGCTGGCGTTCATGCCGGTCACCGGGATCTTCCTGCGCGCCACCGGAATCGACCTGATGAGCAGTCGGTCGGACAGGCGTCGACGTCACTTCAGCATAAGCTCGCCCAGTAGCCAGGCGGCTGAGGACGCACGCGGCTGCTGTTAACGTCTGGTTCGATGCGTGTCGAACTTGCCACTGGCGAAGCGTCTGCGGTCGCGCGCCAGCATCCCGCGCCAGAGTCGGCGTCGCCGCCTCGATCGCTTCGATCTGGCACTGCTGATCGGATTCGCCGCGATCTCGATGTGGGTGCTCGCGCTCGACGCCTGGCAGGTCGTCGCCCACGGGCGCGTCTGGACGGGCACCGACGGCGTCTACATCGTCGACCAGCTCCAGTACCTGGCCTGGATCCGCGACGCGTCCAAGCACCTCTTCGCCTCGAATCTGTTTGTCCTGCGGCCTACCCCCGCCGACTATTTCCAGCCCGCCGTGGCGCTCTCCGGCGGGCTGTCCGCGCTCGGCGTGGTCCCCTGGCTGTCGCTGTTGCTATGGAAACCAGTCGCCGTCGGAGCATCCTTCTTCGCCGTACGCGCGTACGTGCGCGACAGCCTGTCGGGTCTGTGGTCACGCCGAGCGGGACTTGGTCCTGGCCCTGTTCTTCGCCTCGTTCACCGTGGCCTACGGCTCCTTCACCGTTCTCGGAGACCTATTTCCCGGCATTCCTCTCCTGGGGCTACACGTTCGCGCTGCTGGCGATCGCCGCCATCGTCGCCGCGACCGTCGCTCTATGCCCGTGCGCACGAGCATGGCCGGTTCACCCTGGTGCCGGCGCTGCTGGGGGCCTTCGCCAGCCTGCTGCACCCTTGGCACGGCGAGCTGCTGATCCTGATCCTGGTCGGGGCCGAGTTGGCGCTGTGGCGACGACGGGGCCGCCCTCGTCTTGCGCTGCCCGCGGTGACGCTGCTCGGACGGGTCTACCGTTGCTCTACTACCTCGTGCTCGGACACGCCGATCTGTCGTGGCAGCTCGCGCGCCAGGCCAGCAAGCACTCCTTCTCGATCTGGCCGATCCTGCTCTACATCGCCCCGCTCGCGCTCCCCGCTCTGCTCGCCTACCGGCGGCCGATCACGGCTTTCTCGATGCTGCCACACGCTCGTGGCCGATCGCCTCGTTCGTGGTCTTCGTGCTTTCCGCGACGGCCGCGGGAGCGACACCGCTGCATGCGTTTGAGGGCATCACGATCCCGCTCGCCGTGCTGGCCGTCCAGGGCGTGCGGACGGCACGTTGGCCGGAAAGCGTGAGGCTGAGGAGCTTGTCCCGCCGGCGGACGATCGCTTGGGTGGCGGTGGCGCTCGCGGTTGTCCCGGGGGTGATCTACGAGATGAACGTGGCGCGCCAGCTGGCGCTTCCCACGCTCGACAACGCCAACTTCATCGACCGCGATGAGCGCAGCGCGCTCGACTACCTGGCCGACAAGCGCGAACCGGGCGGCGTGCTCACCCGGAGCTATCTGGGGGCGCTCGTGCCATCAAAGACCGGACGTCACACGCTCGTCGGTGATTGCCTCTGGTCTCAGCCGCAGTGCCTGAAGCGGGGAGATGTGGCCAAACGGCTGTTTGCCGGCACGCTCGGCCCGCGCAACGCCAAGCGCTTTGTGCGCCGCTCGGGCGCTCGCTTTCTACTCGCGGACTGCCAGACCCAGGCCAACCTGCCCGACGTGCTCGGATCGCTGGTCGTCGGGATCAGGCGATTCGGCTGCGCCAGCGTGATCGAGGTCGACGCGCCGGGCCCGCCGACAGGTCCTCTGGCAGACTTACGTGCCGATGCGTTTGTTCGCGCTCCGAGGGGCCAATAGCGTCGAGCGCAACGAGGCCGACGCGATCCTGGCCTCCACAGACACGATGATGCGCGAGCTGATGGAGCGCAACCAGCTCGCGGCTGAGGCGATGGTCAGCTGCATCTTCACCGCGACCGACGACCTCGATGCCGAATTTCCGGCTGTCGCCGCGCGCCGCCTGGGTCTGGACCGGGTCCCCCTGCTGTGCGCGCGTGAGGTGCCGGTCCCGGGATCGATGCCTCGCGTCATCCGCGTGCTGGTGCACTACTACGCCGACGATGACCACGTGCCCCGCCACGCGTACCTGGGCGAGGCGCGGGTGCTGCGCTCCGACCTCGAGTCGGCACAATAGGGCTTGTGCCGATCGAGTTCGCCCACCGCATTCGCCGAATCCCGGTCTACCCGGTGGCCGCCGGCTACGACCTCGGCGGCGAGGTCGCGATGCTGGCCTCCAACGAGTGCTGCTTTGGCCCGCTGCCGGCGGTCGTCGACGCGGCCGCGCGCGTGCTCAGCGGCGCCAATCGCTACCCGGATCCGGCCTATGCCCCGTTGCGCGAGGCGTTGTCGGATCGTTACGGGATCCCGGCGGAACGGATCGCGCTGGGCAACGGTTCCTGCGACATCCTGCTGGCCGCCGGCGAGGCACTGCTGGAGCCGGGGGCGGAGGTCGTCTACGCCTGGCCGTCGTTCAGCGTCTACCCGCACCTCGCGGCCGCGTCGGGGGCACGCGCGATCCAGGTTCCGCTTGACGCCGAGGATCGCCACGATCTCGACGCCATCGCCACCGAGATCACCGTGGCCACGCGACTGGTGCTGATCTGCAACCCCAATAACCCCACTTCCACCGCTGTGGGACTCGACGCGATCGAGGCGTTCCTGACGCGCGTCCCCGGTCACGTCTGCGTGATCCTCGACGAGGCCTACTGCGAATTCTCGCTCCGTCTCGGCGACCCCTACGCATCGCTCGATCTGCTCCGGCGCCATCCGAACCTCGTGCTGCTGCGGACGTTCTCGAAGGTCTACGGCCTGGCCGGACTTCGTGTCGGCTACGCGCTGTGCGGATCCGCCGACTTCCGGGTCGCGGTCGACCAGGTCCGCCAGCCCTTCTATGTGAATTCGGCGGCCCAGGCCGCCGCCGTCGAGGCGCTGCGCCACCAGGACGAGGTGGAACGGCGTGTCACCTCGACGATCGCGGACCGGCTGGAGCTCGAGGAGGGGGTGCGGGCCCTTGGGCTCTGGGCTGCCGAGTCGGACGCCAACTTCATCTGGCTGCGCCTGCCCGAGGAGAGCGACGAGGCCGCCGTGGTCAGCGGTCTGCGAGAGCGCGGGGTGCTCGTCCGCGCCGGGAGCTCGCTGGGGCGTTCGGGCGCGCTGCGCGTATCGGTCGGCGCCGAAGCTGAGAACGCGCGGTTCCTTGCGGGGCTGGGGGCGCTGTGCCACAATCCTGGAAGCTCATGAGCTCCGCCAGCGACATCTACGGACGTACCCTCGCTGGCTGCTCCTGCACGTCCTTTTATCTCTGGCGATTTATTTAGGCGCTCGGCCTCCGCTGGGACGACGGCTCCAGCGGGCACGACCGGAGCCCGCGAGCGTGCGGGCACGCGTCGTGGCTGAGCGCCCGAACCGCCCGGGTCGCGTGCGGCCCGACCGCTGCCCTGCGCGGGCGGCGGTGCTGCCCCCTCGCCCTGCGAGGGCCTTCCGTAGAGTCTTTTGGAGCTGAAAGGAACAGTGGGATGACGATCATGAGACCAACCGTGCAGGCGCTGGAGATCGCGGGCCGGGAGATCGGCGGTGAGCACTTCGCGCTGATCGCGGGGCCATGCACCGTCGAATCGCGTGAGCAGACGATGGAGAGCGCACGAGCAGTGTGCACGGCCGGGGCGACGATGTTCCGCGGCGGAGCCTACAAACCGCGGAGCTCGCCCTACGCCTTTCAGGGGCTGGGCCAGGAGGGGCTGCGCCTGCTCGCCGATGCGAAGGCCCAGACGGGGCTCCCGATCGTCACCGAATGCATGGACGTGCGGGATCTCGACGACGTGCTGGAGGTTGCCGACGTGGTCCAGATCGGCGCCCGCAACATGCAGAACTACGCGCTGCTGACCGAGGTGGGCCGTTCCGGGCGCCCGGTACTGATCAAGCGCGGCCTGTCGAGCACGCTGGATGAGCTGCTGTCCGCCGCCGAGTACATCCTCAAGGAGGGCAACGAAGCGGTGATCCTGTGCGAGCGGGGAATCCGCACGTTCGAGACGTCCTATCGCTTCACCCTCGACCTCACGGCCGTGCCGGTGCTCAAAGAACGCACGCATCTGCCCGTGATTGTCGATCCGAGCCACGCGGCCGGACGCCGAGAGCTCGTCGGGCCCTTGTCCCTCGCAGCGGCTGCGGTGGGGGCGGACGGCATCATTGTCGAGGTGCACCCCCAGCCCGACGAAGCGATCTGCGATGGCCGACAATCGCTGTCGACCGCCGACTTCGGCGACTACGTCGAGCGCGTGAGCGCGGCCGCAGCACTCTGCGGCAAGGTGCTCTCTGGCCCACAACTCGCGTCCGCGTCCGCCTGAGCATGTCCACGGCTCCGCCCAGACGACAGGAGGCAGTCCGCGACCAGCGGATCGAGCGCCTCGAGCCGCTGATCGCCCCGCAGGGGTTATTGAGCGAGCTTCCGTTGACCGGGGCTCAGGTCGAGGTTGTCCTGCGCGGGCGCGAGCAGATCCACGCCATCCTCGACGGCGAGGACGATCGGCTGCTGGTGGTGGTGGGCCCGTGCAGCGTCCACGACGTCCGGGCCACGCTCGAATACGCACAGCGCCTGACCGAGCAGGCGCAGCGGCTGCAGGAGGATGTCTGCGTCGCGATGCGGGTGTACTTCGAAAAGCCCCGCACGACCACGGGGTGGAAGGGATTGATCAACGATCCCCACCTCGACGGCTCCGGCGACGTCAACACCGGTCTGCGGATGGCCCGGAGGTTGCTGCTCGACGTGCTCGGGCTCGGCCTACCGGTCGGCTGCGAGTTCCTGGATCCGATCATCCCTCAATACATCTCCGATGCCGTCAGCTGGGGCGCGATCGGGGCCCGCACCACCGAGAGCCAGATCCATCGCCAGCTCGGCTCCGGTCTGTCGATGCCGGTCGGGTTCAAGAACCGCACCGACGGAAACGTCCAGGTCGCCGTCGACGCGGTGCGCGCCGCCGCGGTGCCCCATGCCTTCGCCGGCATCGACATGAGCGGCCGCTCGGCGATCATGCACACCCGTGGCAACCGCGACTGCCACGTGATCCTCCGCGGCGGGAACTCGGCCCCCAACTACAGCGCCCAGGATGTGGCCACGACACTGGCGCTGTTGCAACGCGCGGCCCTCGCCGAGCGCGTGATGGTCGACCTCTCGCACGACAACAGCGGTAAGCAGCCCGAGCGCCAGCCGGCCGTGGCGGAGGATTTGAGCGGCCAGCTCGCCGCCGGAAGTCGGGCCGTGGTTGGCACGATGGTCGAGTCCTTCCTCGTAGGCGGCCGCCAGGATCTCGCCCCGGGGAGCCCGCTCACCTACGGTCAGTCGATCACCGACGGCTGCTTGGGCTGGGACACCACCGTGCAGGTGCTCGATCGCCTCGCCGTCGCGGTGAGGGAACGCCGCCGCGCGGCGACCGCGTAGCGGCGATGCACATCGCCGTGCTGGGGGTGGGGCTGATCGGGGGCTCGGTGGCGCGGGCGGCCCGCGACCGGCTCGGCGCGTCGGTGGCCGGTTTCGATCGCAGTACGGAGGCATTGAGTCGTGCGGTGGAGATGGGCGTGATCGAGCGAGCTGCGGACGGGGTGCAGGACGCCGTGTCCGGCGCGGACGTGGTTTTCGTGGCCGTGCCCGTCGGCGCGCTGATGGCGACGACCGATGAGGCGCTCCGGTATGCCTCGGCGGAGTGCGTGGTCACCGACGTGGGCTCGACCAAGCGCGCCGTGGTCGCCGCTTTCGAGGACCCGCGGTTCGTCGGGGGCCATCCGCTGGCCGGGGCCGAGACCTCCGGGGTCGAGCACGCGCGCGCCGACCTGTTCGAGGGTGCGACCTGGTACCTCACACCAACCGCTGAGACCAGCGGGGTGCTCTACGAGCGCCTGTACCGGCTGCTCTCCGGAGTCGGCGCTCGTCCCTGCGCGATCGACGCCGAGACCCACGACCGGATCCTAGCCAGCATCTCGCATCTCCCGCACGTGCTCGCCAATGTGCTCGTTGCCTCGGCCGCAGCGACCCTCGACGAAGGCGGGGAGCGGCTGCCGGCGACCGGTCCGAGCTTTCGTGACGCGACGCGCGTGGCCGGCGCACCGAGTGCGATCTGGACTGACATCTACCTGTCCAACCGGGACGCCCTGGCGAGCGAGATCGATGCGTCGATCAAACGCCTGGAGGAGGTCCGCGACGCATTGCAGGCCGCCGACCCGGCCCGCCTCACCGCCTGGAACGAGGCTGCCGCTGATGACCGGCGACGTCTCCAGCAGGCGGGCATGGCGGCCGGCCCGCTGATCGAGCTGCGCGCAGCGGTTCCGAACCGGCCGGGGGTGGTGGCGCAGCTGGCGCTTGAGTTGGGGCGCGCCGGCGTCAACATCGCTGACATGGCCCTCTACCCTGCGGCGGATATGAGTGAAGGCGTCGTGGCATTGTGGGTCGGAGGCGAGGGCGACGCGGCCCGCGCCGAGGGTCTGGTTGGCAATCTTGGTTTCCCGGTGGCGCGCGCATGAGGGTCCGTGAGGTGCCATGAACGTCCGCTTCGAACCCTCCGGGCCGCTGCGCGGCCAGCTCCGCGTGGCCGGCGACAAGTCGGTCTCGCACCGCGCCGCGATTCTCGGAGCGATGGCCGCCGAGCCGGTGCGAATCCGGAATTACCTGGCCGCCGCGGACACCGGATCGACGCTGGCGGCGCTGCGCGAGCTGGGCGCGATCGTTCAGGAGCAGGGCGAGGAGGTGCTGATGCGCGGGTGCGGCCTGCGCAACGCGCAGGTGCCGTCAGGACCGATCGACGTCGGCAACGCGGGCACCCTGATGCGGCTGCTCCCCGGCTGGCTCGCCTTCCAGCCCGACGGCAGCTTCACCTTCGACGGCGACAGCTCGATCCGCCGGCGGCCGATCGATCGCATCGCCGAGCCCCTGCGAATGATGGGCGCCAGCATCGAGGCCACCGAGGGACGGTTTCCGCCGTTCACGCTGCATGGGTCCGCGCTGCACGGGATCGAGTACGAGTTGCCGATCGCGAGCGCTCAGGTCAAGTCATGCGTGCTGATCGCTGGTCTGGTCACCGAGGCCACCACCGTGCTCGAACCGGTGCCGACGCGTGATCACACCGAGCGGATGTTGCTGGCCGCTGGGGCGCCGGTGCAGCGCAGCGGAGATGCGGCGGCCGGATACCGAACCACCGTGGGCAACGCCGACGAGCTCGAGTTGGACACCATTGACGTACCCGGCGATCTGTCCTCGGCCGCCTACCTCATCACGGCCGGGGTACTGGTGGCAGGGTCACGGCTCGTGCTGGAAAACGTGGGCGTCAACTGGACGCGTGCGGGGTTCCTGCGCATCCTGGAGCGGATGGGCGCGATCGTGCTCGGAGAGCTCGAGCCGATCGGCGGTTTCGGCCCGCACGAACCGGTGGCCGACCTCGATGTCCGCAGTGCCCCGATCGAGGCGACCACGGTGGAGCCGCACGAGGTGCCGCTGGCGATCGACGAGTTGCCATTGGTGGCGCTGCTCGGCTGCTTCGCCGAGGGGCAGACCGTCGTCCGGGGTGCGGGTGAGCTGCGGGTCAAGGAATCGGACCGGATCGCCACGGTGGTCGACGGCTTGCGCGGTTTGGGCGGTGAGCTTGAGGCGACCGAGGACGGGTTCGTCGTCCAGGGCACCGGCGGTCTGCGCGGCGGACAGCTCGACGCCCATGGCGATCACCGTCTCGCGCTGCTCGGCGCCGTGGCCGGGCTCGCCTCCCGGGAGGGCGTCGAAGTGGTCGGGATGGATGCGGCGGACGTCTCCTATCCCGGCTTCGTCGATGACATCGACCGGCTGGTGGCCTGAGCAGTGTCGTCATGGTCGTAGCCATCGACGGCCCGGCGGGGGCGGGCAAGTCAAGCGTGGCGCGAGCCGTGGCCAAGGAACTCGGCTTCACCTACCTGGACTCCGGCGCGATGTACAGAGCCGTCGCCCTGGCGGCCCTGCGTTCGGACGCCGAGCCCGCGGTGGTCGCGGCCCACGTGAAGATCGATCTCGCGGACGGCGTCGCGTTGCTCGACGGAGACGACGTCAGCTCGGAGATCCGCACGCCGGAGGTCTCTGAGGCGGCGTCACGGGCGGCGAGCGATCCCGCGGTGCGCACGGCGATGGTGGCGCAGCAGCGGCGGATGCTCGCTCACGGCGATTGGGTCGCCGAGGGGCGGGACATCGGGACCGTGGTGGCTCCAGCTGCGGAGCTGAAGGTCTTCCTGACCGCCGATCCGCGCCAGCGGGCCGAGCGCCGTGCGGCCGAACTCGGGGCGGACGCCTCCGTCGTGCTGGCGGAGCAGCAGATCCGCGACCAGCGTGACAGCACGCGCGAGGTTTCGCCGCTCGCGCCCGCACCGGGGGCGAGCGTGATCGATACCACTGACATGAGCCTGGACGAGGCGGTGGAGACGGTGGCATCGCTCGCTCGGACGCGCCAGCGTCTAGCCTCGGCAGAGCAATGAAAGTGGCCATCGTCGGATACCCGAATGTCGGCAAGTCCTCGCTCGTCAACCGCCTCACCGGATCACGGGAGGCGGTCGTCCATGAACGGGCCGGGATCACGCGTGACCGTAAGGAGTTGCCGACCGACTGGAACGGGCGGCCGCTGACCCTGATCGATACCGGCGGCGTGGACCTCGAAGACAGCGACGAGCTGGCGCGCCAGATCCAGGCCCAGGCCCACGCCGCGCTGGCCGATTCAGCCGTAGTGGTGCTCGTCGTCGATGCTCGCGCCGGGCTTCGGCCGGGCGACGGAGAGATGGCCGATGTGCTGCGGCGGGGCAACGTGCCGGTCGTCGTCGCCGCCAACAAGATCGACACCGTCGCCGATCTGTCGCTGGCGGCGGAGTTTCACTCCCTGGGCTTCGGCGAGCCGGTGGCCGTCTCCGCCGCTCAGGGGCTCGGCACGGGCGACCTACTGGACCGGATCGTCGAACTCGGCCCCGAACAGGAGGAGGAGCCGCAGGCCGATGACGCCATCCGTCTGGCGCTGATCGGCCGTCCCAACGTCGGGAAGTCATCATTGGTGAACCGCTTCCTCGGCTCCGAGCGGGTGATCGTCTCACCGGTCGCCGGCACCACCCGGGACGCCATCGACCTGCCGATGCGCTTCGAAGCCCAGGACATCGTGTTGGTCGACACAGCGGGGCTTCGCCGACAGGCCAAGGTCGACGAGTCGGTCGAGTACTACACCGCCCTGCGCTCACGCCGAGCCGCGGAGCGCGCCGACGTCGCGCTGGTCGTCTGCGACGCCACCGACGGAATCACCGCCCAGGACCTGCGCGTGGCCGAACTGGCGATGAAGACCGGCTGCGCGACCGCGCTGGTGCTCAACAAGTGGGATTTGACCGACGAATTCGACCTTGATCACGAGCGCGCGCACGCGCATCGCAAGCTGCGCCTTCGCCCCCGCGTCCTGACCGCGAGCGCTTTGACCGGGCGGCACGTGGAGCGGCTGCTGGTCGAGGCGGTGGGACTGGGCGAGCGAAGCCGCACCCGGATACCCACGCCGCAGCTGAACCGCTTTCTGTCCGAGGTGGTGGCCGCGCGGCAGCCGCCGTCGGCCAGCGGACGCCGGCGCAACGGCAGCCGGCTGAAGATGCTGTTCATGACCCAGACCGGCGAGCGCCCTCCGCGCTTCTCGATCCAGGTCAACTCGCACGCGCTCGTGACCCGGGACTACGCCTACTACGTCGAGAACCGGATGCGCGAACGCTATCGGCTCGAGGGCATCCCGCTGATCATCGACTTCGTCGAGCGCAACGAGCGTCGCGGCGGAGTCGCAGCGGCGCGCCGGCCGGCGGCATAGGCCGTCCCTCGCTACTCTTTGCCCCCTTCAAGCCAGCTCCTCAACCTCGGCGAGCAGTCGGGACTGACGCGGTGCGCGCGCCAGAGCGCGCTCCGAGCGGATCGCCAGCAGATCCGCGCGAGTGGTCTCGAGTCGACAGGTGGGGAGGCCGAATCGACCGTGGAGCTGTTGCGCCAAATCTCATGACCACGCTTTCCGACAACGAGTACCTGTTCACCTCCGAGTCCGTGACCGAAGGCCATCCGGACAAGATCGCCGACCAGATCTCCGACGGCGTCCTCGACGCCGTTCTGCGCGATGACCCGACCGGACGCGTGGCCTGCGAGACGCTGGTCAACACCGGCCTGGTGGTTGTCTCCGGCGAGATCACCACCGATACGTACGTGGACATCCAGGAGATCGCTCGCGAGACGGTCAGGAAGATCGGTTACACGAACGCCGAGATGGGCTTCGATTGCCATACCTGCGCGGTCATCAACGCGATCGACAAGCAGTCACCAGATATCGCCCAGGGCGTCAACCAGGCCTACGAGGCTCGCACCGACCCGGGCGACGACGACGAGCTCGACATCGCCGGGGCCGGTGACCAGGGGATGATGTTCGGCTACGCGAGCAACGAGACCGAAGAGCTGATGCCGCTGCCGATCGCGTTGGCCCACAAGCTGGCCAAGCGGCTGGCCGACGTGCGCAAGGCCGAGATCGTCCCCTACCTGCGCCCGGACGGGAAGACCCAGGTATCGGTCCGCTATGTCGACGGTCGTCCGGTGGAGGTCGAGAAGCTGCTGATCTCGACCCAGCACAAGGAGGGCGCGGAGTCGCTGATCAAGGAGGACCTCTGGGAGCACGTGATCGAGCCGGTGCTCCCCAGCGATCTCTACGACGAGCGCAAGCTGCACAAGGGGTTTCTCGTCAATCCGACGGGGCGGTTCGTGATCGGTGGCCCGATGGGCGACTGCGGCCTCACCGGGCGCAAGATCATCGTCGACACCTACGGCGGCATGGCCCGCCACGGTGGAGGCGCATTCTCCGGCAAAGATCCGTCCAAGGTCGATCGCTCCGCGGCGTATGCGGCTCGTTACGTGGCCAAGAACGTGGTGGCGGCGGGGCTCGCTGACCGGGCCGAGGTGCAGGTCGCGTACGCGATCGGCGTCGCCCACCCAGTATCGGTGATGGTCGAGACGTTCGGGACCGAGAAGATCGGTCGCGGACGCATCCTTGAGCTCATCTCCGAGCACTTCGACCTCCGTCCCGGGGCCTTCCGCGAGTACCTGAAGCTGCATCGCCCGATCTATCAGAAGACGGCGGCGTACGGGCACTTCGGCCGCGACGACCACGATTTCACCTGGGAGCGGACCGACAAGGCGGACGCGCTGCGCGCGGCGGCCGGGGTTGGCGGCGCCGTCCAGGCCTGAGCTCGGTTCGCTACAGCTGCTCGGGGCTCTGCTGGAGCTCGCGAATCGCCTGATCGACCGTGCGCACGATCGCGTGCGGATTCGAGACGCCGCGGAAGGCAAAGTCAAAGCCGGCCTCCGCGGCGGTGTCGAAGTCGACGGTACCGACCCGCAGGATGCGGTCCATCAGCGACTGCCTCGTGCCGACGTTCTGAACCCGTGCGAGGCGCGTCTCGTGTAGCTCACGGGAGAAGATCCCCCGGTCGATGGTCAGACGCCGGTTGGTGATCGTGTAGGTGGTCTGGATGCGCTTGATCAGACCGACGATGAGCGTCAGCACAAAGCAGACCACCACGGTGATCACGACGCCGGCAACCGAGACCTGCTTGCCGGCGATGCGGGTGATGACACCGACCACCGCACCCGCGAGCACGCTGACGGCGAGTCCCCTGAGGTAGAAGCCGAGGATCGAGCGCCAGCTGGGATGGCCGTGGAAGAAGATCTCCTCGCCAGGTTCGGGGTCCATCGCAGTGAGCGTACCCACCGGCGCGGCATCACCAGAGCCCTCGCTCACATCACCCAGGGGATGTGCGAGGACATCAGCGCCGCAATCTACCCTCAGACAACCCTGATGAACGGACTCACCTCACGCTCCCCGGGAGCGATGATCGCCCGGGTCGAGCCGCTGACGTCGACGCGCGCGGTTCGGGGGCCATTCGACTATCGCCTGCGTGCGGACCAGGCCCACGTGGAGCTCGGATCCCTGCTGCGCGTGCCGTTCGGTGGCCGCAAGGTGTTTGGCGTCGTGGTCGGCCTCACGGGGCACTCCGAGCTGGCTCCGGAGCGCCTGGCCGAGCCCGACGCTGTCATGCCGGTGGTTATTCCGCCCGATCTGGTCGTGCTCGCCAAATGGATGGCCCATGAGTACTGCTCGACCTTCTCACGCGCGCTGTCGCTGGTGCTCGCTCCCGGCGCCACGGCCGGCGCCAGGCCGAAGCGCTCGCTCGTGGCTGAGTTGACCGCCGTGGGATTGGATGCGCTGGACGACGGAGTCGCCCTCAACCAGCGCCAGCGCATGCTGCTGACCGAATTGCAGCGACTGGGACCGACCGTGGCGGCCGAGCTGGGCACGCCCGCGCTGCGGCGACTGGAGAGCCGCGGCCTGGTTTCGCTCGCCCCGCGAGTGATGCGGCGCAGCCCGGCGCGTTATCACCTGACCAGCACCAGCGCGTCTGCCCCACCGCTCAACGAGGAGCAGGCGCACGCGCTGGAGCCGATCATGGCTGCGCTGCACGGCGCGCCTGAGGGCCCGCGGGAGTTCCTCCTGCACGGCGTGACGGGGTCGGGCAAGACCGAGATCTATCTGCATGCCGTCGCCGCGGCCCTGGCGGCGGGTGCGGGCGCGATCGTCCTCGTGCCGGAGATCTCGCTGACGCCACAGGCGCTGGCTCGCTTCCAGGCCCGTCTTGGCGACGTCGTGGCGGTGATGCACTCCGGTATGAGCGAGGGTGCGCGCCACGACGAATGGCTGCGACTGCGCAGCGGCGAGGCGCGGGTGTGCGTTGGACCCCGTTCGGCGGTGTTCGCTCCGCTGGCCAGGATCGGCCTGGTGATCGTCGACGAGGAGCACGAAGGGTCCTACAAGCACGAGGGCGACCCTCGCTACGACGCCCGGACCGTGGCTCGCCATCGCGCCGACGACCACGGTGCCGTCCTCGTGGTGGGGAGCGCCACCCCGCGGCCGGAAAGCGTTCTGTCGCTACCGCGGCTGCGCCTACGGGGGCGAATCGACGGGCTTCCCCTTCCGCCGGTGGAGATCCTCGACATGCGCGGTCAGCACCATCCCCTGCATCCGGAGACCCGCATGGCTCTGGCCGACATCCGCCGCTCGCGCGGCAAGGCGGTAGTGCTGCTCAACCGCCGGGGTTGGTCGAATTTCCTCTCCTGCCGGTCCTGCGGACGGGTGTGGATGTGCCCGAACTGTGAAGTGGCGCTCGTGCTCCATCGCCATGGCGGTGCCGTCGCCTGCCACCACTGCGGGCATCGGGAGGCGATCCCCAGCCGATGCCCGGAATGCGCGTCGGTGGCGCTCGCACGGCACGGGGCGGGAACGGAGCGCATCGAGCGCGAGCTCGCCGGCGCGCTTGGCCATCGACGACTTTCCGGTGCTTCGCCTTGACGCCGATGCGAGCGGCCTCCAGCAGCGCGCAGAGACGCTGGAGCGCTTTGCCTCAGGCCCCGCGGGTGTTCTCGTGGGGACGCAGATGGTGGCCAAGGGACACGATTTCCCCGATGTCGGCCTCGGGGTCGTCCTGGACGCCGACCAGACCCTGCGCTTTCCCGACTTCCGTGCCGAGGAGCGGACGTTCGCCCTGATCACCCAGCTGGCCGGGCGCGCCGGCCGTGGCGCGGCGGGAGGGCGCGTGCTGGTGCAGACGACCGCACCGGACGCCCGATCGATCCGCTTCGCCGCCGAACATGACTCAGAAGGCTTCATCCGCGACGAGCTGGTCCGCCGTGAGGCGCTCAGCTATCCGCCGTTTGCCTCACTCATCCGGGTGATCTGCTCGGGCGAAAGCGCCCCGGATGCGCATGCCGTGGCGGGTGAGCTGCGGGGCCTCATCGGCTCGGGCGCGGGCACGGTTCTGGGCCCGGCGCCACTGTTCCGGCTCCGCGGGCGGGCCCGCACTCAGCTGGTGATCAAGGCGCGTGAGCGCACGGCGGCGATCGACGCTGTCGGGGCGGCCGTCGACAAGATCGCGCGCTCCGCGGCGCGGCGACGGGTCAGCGTCAGCGTGGACGTGGACCCCCAGTGAGCCACGCTTGGCGCCGGCGTGGCTCGCGAGCGTTCGTCCTAGACTGGAGATGTGGCACAGCAAGCATGGAGCGCCGACGCGGACGAGGCTCAGCCGGAGGACTCGCCGCTGGATTCAGAGGAGCTTGACACCGAGCTCGACCCCGAAACGCTGGCGCGCCGATCGGCAGCGCTGGCCCACGTGCGCAAGTTCGGCGACCCGGTGCTGCGGACCCGGGCACGGCCGGTGGAGCAGATCGACGACGCGCTCCGATCAGAGATCACGAGAATGGGTGAGCTCATGAACGACGCGCTGGGCGTCGGCCTCGCGGCCACACAGGTCGGCGTGCTTCACCGGCTGCTCGTCTACAGAGTCCTACCGGACGCTCCCCTGGCCGCGTTGATCAACCCGGAAATCGAATGGCACGGAAGCGAGAAGGAGATCGGCGAGGAGGGCTGCCTCAGCCTCCCGTCCGTCCTCGTCGACGTCGAGCGGCCGGTCCATGTTCGTGTGCGAGCGGTCAACGAGCACGGCGATCCGATCACCGTCGAAGCCTCCGGACTCGAGGCGCGGGTGATCCAACACGAGATTGATCATCTCGACGGAGTGCTGATCCTTGATCGCACCTCGCGCGAGCAGCGCAAGGAGGCCATGCGGGCGCTGCGAGAAGCCCAGGCCGCCTGAGTGGTCTAGTGCCCCGATTTATTTCCGACGCGGAGCACTAGATGCGAACGGTCTTTCTCGGCACCTCCGAGTTCGCGGCGGTGATCCTGAAGACGCTGGCGCAGTCACCGCATCGGCCAGAGCTCGTCGTCACTCGTCCTGATCGGCCCCGCGGCCGGGGTCGAAAGCTTGCCGCGCCGCCCGTTGCGCGGCTGGCCCGGGAGCTGCAGATCGATCTCGACCAGCCGGAATCGGTCAACGACGAGCCGGCCCTGGCGCGAATCGCCGGGGCACGCCCGGAGCTCGTGTGCGTGTGTGCGTTCGGCGCCCTGATCAAGGAGCCCCTGCTCTCGAGTTACCCCAGCCTCAACGTCCACCCCTCGCTGCTACCACGGTGGCGCGGCGCCGCGCCGATCGAGCGAGCGATCATGGCCGGCGACGCGGAGACCGGCGCCGCGATCATGCAGCTGACGGCGGGCCTGGACAGCGGACCGGTGTGCTCACAGGCGATCGAGCCGATCCGCCCCGGGGACACGTACGGCACCCTGTCCGAGCGTCTGGCCAACCTCGGTGGCGAGCTGTTGGTGGCTGCGCTTGCGGAGCCGGCTCCGTGCCTTGAACAGGACGAGACCCTCGTCACCTATGCCGAGAAGATCACGCCCGAGGATCGCCAGCTCTCCCCCCAGCGCCCGGCGATCGAGCTCGAGCGCGTGGTGCGGGCGCTGACCCCGCACATCGGCGCCTTCGTGATGCTGGGCGACGGCACCCGGCTCGGCGTTCAGGAAGTCCGGGTGGTCCCCGATAGCTCAGAGCCCGGTGTCAGCCTGGAGTCGCCGCTTCCCGTGCTGGGCACCGTCGAGGGCTCGCTCGAATTGCTCGTCGTCCAGCCCCCCGGCGGACGGCCGATGCGCGGCGAGGACTACCTGCGCGGGCGCGCACGGTGAGCTCGCGCGCCGCCGTCAGCAGCCCAGCGCGGGTTTCGCCCGCGCGACGCTGCGCGTTCGCCGTCATCCGTCGCGTATTCGAGCAGGGGGCCTACACCGATCGCGCGCTCAATGCTGAGGCCGCGGGCCTGGAAGCCCGAGAACGTGCTCTGGCAACCGCGCTCGTCTACGGGACCGTTCAACGCCGGGCGACGCTGGATCACCTGGCGGGACGGCTCTGCTCGCGCCCGCTGGCCGACCTCGACGCCCCGGTGCTGGCAGCGCTGCGGCTGGGCCTATATCAGCTGCTGTTCCTGGGTGGGGTGGCCGACCACGCCGCCGTCAACGAGAGCGTCGAGCTGGTCAAGATCATCGGCCACGGGGGCGCACCGCTCGTCAACGCGGTGCTCCGTCGGGCCACGCGTGATGGGGCGACGATGCTCGCGCAGCTCGATGACCGGACGGCTGCCGAGGCGGCGACGCGGCACTCGGTTCCGTTGTGGCTGGCGGAGAAGTGGTGGAAGGAGCTTGGCGCAACGCAGGCGCGGGCCCTGCTGCTCGCCATCAACCAGCCCGCGGAGGCGGCGATACGGGTTAACGGGCTCGTCGCCGCCCCGGACGAGATTCGCTCGCGGCTGCCCGTGCGCTCACGACAGGATCCCGTGCTGCGGGAGGCGCTGGTCCTCGAGGAGGCCTTCGATGTCCATGGATCCGAGCTGTTTGCCGTTGGTGCGCTGACGCCCCAATCCCGTGCCTCGATGCTGGTCGCGCGGGTGCTGGCGCCCCGGCCCGGTGCGCGCGTGCTCGATTTGTGCGCCGCGCCCGGGGGCAAGACGACCCATCTTGCGGCGCTGATGGGCGATCAGGGGACGATCGTCGCGGTCGAGCGCCACCCCGGACGTGCGGCCGCGCTCGCGCGCACGTGTGCCCGCGTGCATGCGAGCTGCGTGCAGGTCCAGGTCGCGGACGCCGGCGCGCGGCGGTCTGAGCGCGGCTATGACTACGTGCTGGTCGATCCCCCCTGCAGTGGCCTCGGGACCCTGCAATCCCGGCCCGATCGGCGCTGGCGGGCCAGCGCGGAGGCGATTGGTGAGCTCGCCCGTGTTCAGGCCCAGATTCTCGCGGTCGCCGGTGCGGCCACATCCCCCGGAGGTGTGCTCGTGTACTCGGTGTGCACGGTGTCTCGCGAGGAGGGCGAGGCCGTCGTGGATGCGTTCCTGCGCGAGCATCCTGAATTCCAGGCTGAGGACCTGCAAGCGGAATATCCACAGTGGCGACACCCCCGCGCCGACTCATATCTGCAGCTGATGCCGCATCGGGACGGCACGGACGGATTCTTCCTGGCGAGACTCCGGCGCCGGTGAGATCCCCGTGCCTGGCTAACCTTCACAAGCGGTCGTGACAGATCTACCGATCAAGCTCGGGCCCGAATGTCCCCATTGCGGCGAGCCATGGCTGCGGCCGACGGCGGTTCCGGGCCGCTACCGGTGCGTCTACTGCCTACAGCGCTACGAACTGGTGTCGGTTTGTCCGAACTGCGGCGAACACTCGACGATCGTGCGGATGTCCAGCACGGCGATCGTGGCCTGCAACCACTGTCAGGGCAGCATGCTGCGGGCGGTGTAGCTGATGACCGGCTCGCTGCTCGGCGGGTTTCACGTGGCTCCGTCGATCCTCTCGGCGGACTTCGCCAAACTCGGCTCGCAGGTCGACGAGGTCCTGGCCGCGGGGGCGAGGGTCATCCACGTCGATGTCATGGATGGTCATTTCGTGCCCCCGATCACCTTCGGCGTGCCGGTCGTGAGCGCGCTGGCCGAGCGGATCCACGCTGCTGGTGCGATCATCGACGTGCACCTGATGATCGAGCACCCCGAGCGGCAGGTGGCCGAGTTCGCTCGCGCCGGTGCCGACAACATCACGATCCAGGTCGAGGCGACTCCGCATCTGCACTACGCCCTGTCGGCGATCCGCGAGGCGGGGTGCACGGCCGGCGCCGCGCTGAGTCCCGGCACGCCCGCCGAGAGCCTGCATGAGGTGGCCGAGGAGTCCCTCGATCTGGCGCTGTGCATGAGCGTGAATCCGGGCTGGGGCGCGCAGAAGCTGATCCCGGCTTCGTTGGGGAAGCTGCAGCGGATGCGGGCCGCGCTCCCCGAGTGGGTCGCCCTCGAGGTCGACGGCGGAGTGCACGCGGAAACGGCCGGTTCAGTGGTCACCGCCGGCGCCAACCTGCTGGTCACAGGCTCGGCCGTGTTCGGCGCGGACGATCCGGCCGCCGCGTACGAGGAGATCGTACAGGCAGCGCGTCAGGCCCGCGCCGGCCAGCCGAGTTAGGCCGAGCAGCCATCCACGCTTTGCTGTACGGTCCGGCGCCATGCTTCTGGGAAGAAAAACCTCAACTATCTGTGGCGTGCTCGCGACCTCGGTCGCCCTGACCGCCTGCGGGGGCTCAAGCAGCTCATCCGGAGCCAGCCCCGCCGCCTATGTGAAGTCGATCTGTCAGGCCGTCGGGCCGTTTCGAGAAGGACGTTCAGACTCGCAGCGCGGCCTTGAACCTCGGCACCATCAAGAGCGCGGCTGAGGGCAAGACGGCTCTGCAGGGTTTCCTCAACGCCGTCGCCGCCGACACCGACACGGCCGTCAGCAAGCTGAAGGCTGCCGGGGCACCCGACGTCACCAACGGCAAACAGATCTCGGCCGCGATCGTGAGCGCGTTCTCGCAGCTCAAGACCGCGCTCGGTTCCGCGGCGACCCAGGCCGGCTCGCTGCCGACGTCCAGTGCGGCCGCATTCAAGACCGCGGCCAACACCCTCGGGACCAACGTCCGCACCTCGATGAGCGGCATCGGCTCGAGCCTCAGCGGCCTCAAGAGCTCCGCGCTCGAGAGCGCGGCCAAGAAGGAACCCGCCTGTCAGCACCTGGGCGCCTAGGCGCCTAGGTCGTATCCCGGCCCCGGTCCGTGAGCCTTGCTGGCGGGCCGGGATTCCGGCTGCCCGCCCGGAAGCTTCGCCGGCCCCTGCCGGTACACAGCCCACAGCAACCCGCACAGGACCAGAGCGGCCACGAAGTAACCGACCTCGACCCGAGTCACCTCCGAGGTGATTGTGGGACTCGCGACGAAGATCACGAACAGAACCGCGGCCACGAGCCAGCCGGCGGCGGCCATGGGAGCGCGTCCGCGGGCCAGCGCGGCCTGGTTGAGGGTCCCGGCAACGAGGTGCAGTCCCATCCCGACGGCCACCACGGCCAACCCGACACGGCCGTAGTGAAAGCCCTTGTTGCCGAGCAGAGCGGTCATCACGAACGGTCCGATGGCGAGCAGCCCAACCGCCACCGCCCCGGCGAAGGCGGTGATGGCCAGGACTGTCAGCCGGATCGCCCGGTGGAAGGCCTCGGTGCTCTCGCTGGCCTCGAGGCCGGCGAGGTGCGGCAGGATCGAGGTCTGGATGGCCTGGAAAAGCTGGAGCGGGGCGCGCACGATCAGCAGCACGTTGAACACGAACCCCGCCAGCGCGTGGCCAGAATCGTGATTGACGATCAGCACGGCAGCGTTCATCAGCGTCTGCTCGGCCAGCATGATCCCCACCACGGAGACGGCAAAGCGGGTTCCGTGACTGAGCGAGAGGTCGGCCGAGGCCTCTTCGACGGCGGCGTGGGCGGGGCCCTCGGAGGCGGCGTCGGCGAAGGGCATGCCGGCCGGCGCAGTGTGCTTGACCCGCGAGAAGGCAAACGGGATCACCGACAACGAAACGAACGGGGCCACCGCCATGCCCAAACCAACGACGCCCTGCCCTGAGCCGATGCCGACCGCAACCGCGAGCGGGAAAAGGAACCGCGACGTCGACTCCAGGAACACCAGGCCGCCGTAGAGCGCGAACCGCTGGTGGCCGGCCAGCCAGCCGCGGGCAAAATAGCTTGCCCCATACGCGAGCACGCCGATCACGAGGATCCAGTAGAGCGCGGCCGAGCCGTCGAACAGGTTGCGCTCGATCTGGTGGCGCAGGATCAGTGCCGCGGCGAGGAACACCAGCGCGAAGCCCAGTTGGATCAGGGCGGGCACCCGGAGCGAATGGCCGCCGAGTCCCCGGGCGCGGCGGTCGGCGATGGTACGCGAGAGCAGCTGCTCGACCGGCCGGTAGATCACCGACAGGATCACGAACATGATCGACCAGCACAGCGACACGCGCCCGTATGCGCTTTGGCTGAGTACGTGGCTGGCGCTCGCCAGATAGGCGAAGGTGAAGATGCCGGTTGAGGCAATCCCAATCGACAGGACACGAGCCCCGGATGCGTATGAGCTCCCGTGCCCCTGCGGCGCGCCGCCGTTGGACGAGGCGGCAGCGCGTTCGTCCACGTGTACTGCGGCTGGGGCCGCTCGCGGCCCGCGGCCTCCGGCTCTGCGCATCAGCGCACTCGCACCAACAGCATCGTCCACGGAAACGGCGAGCGTGCCGCGACGACCTCGCCATGACGCTCGAGCAGCTTGACGATGGCGCGCTTGGACCAGTGGTTGACATGGCCCGGCGTGTTGCCAAGCTCACGCAGGTAGGCACCCCGGGCGACGTTGAGCATCCGCCACAGGGGCTCATGGGGCACTGAGACGAGCAGATGGCCCGTGGCCACCCGCGCCATCTCGGCCACCGTGTGCTCGGGATCGGGGATGTGCTCAAGGGCCTCGATCGCTGCCACCAGGTCGAACTCCCCGTCGGAGAACGGCAGTCGTCGATCGGCGATGGTGAGGAACTCGAGGTTGGCGCGGCGGCGCGTCTCCCACTGGGCGCGCAGCTTGGGATCGTCCAGGTCCAGCCCGACGACTCGACCCTCGTCCAGGCGCGCAGCCCACTGGGCGGTGAGCACACCCTCGCCACAGCCGACGTCGAGCACTGAGCTGGGCGCTGAACGAGCGAAGAGCTCGTTCAGTGTCGTCTCGAACCGGGCCATCAGGCGGCGCACGACCGGGTTATTCGAGCCGTACTTGTCGAATGTGTTCCCGGTTGGGACCTCCTGATGCCCGGCCGCGACGCCGCCGGTCGACGTCATACCTCGAGTGCCTCGCGGTCTGACTGCTCGTGAGCGCCGCCGGGTTCGTAATGCGACGGCTCCACGCCGAGCTGGAGCTCGATCCGCCGCACTCGCTCGAGTGTTCGCTGCGAGAGCGTCCGCTGGGCGTCAAGCAGGTCCCCGATGACGCCCAGCGATCCGAGCAGCATCGCCGCGTTGAAAAGCACGGCGCCGAGGATCAGGGACTGGATGTGACCGCGTCCCTGGCCGTCAATGAAATAGACGAGAAAGCGCAGGAACACCGCGAGCGCGGCCACGCCGACGAGGAGGGCGCCGGCCCAGAACACCTTCAGCGGTTCGTACTGCGAGTAGATCCGGAAGATCGAGAGTGCGTTGCGGCGGACGTAGCTGGCGGTCGACGGGAAGAGCCGAGACTCGCGGGTCTTGGGATTCGTGCGGATCGGCACGTGATCGAGCGCGACGAGCAGTTTCCCCGCCTGGATGATCGTCTCCAGGGTGTAGGTGAACTTGGACACCGCCTGCATCTGCAGCGCGGCCTCGCGGTTGTAGGCGCGGAAGCCGGAGGTGGTGTCCGGGACATCGGTCTGCGAGGCCTGTCGCACGACCCAGGAACCGAGCCTTTGCAGCAGCTTCTTGCGCGCCGAAAAGTGCTCCATCGTGTGGATCTGGCGATCACCGACCACCATGTCCGCTTCACCGCGGAGAATCGGCGCGACGAGCTTGGGTATGTCGGCGCTCTCGTACTGGTTGTCGGCGTCGGTGTTGACGATCACGTCGGCGCCCAGCTTCAGACCGGCGTCGAGACCGGCCTGGAACCCGGCCGCAAGGCCCTTGTGGTTCGTCAGCCGGACAATGTGGTCGACGCCGTTTGCGCGCGCCACCTCGATCGTGCGGTCGGTCGAGCCATCATCGATGATGAGCCACTCGACCGCGTCGAACCCGGAAACCTGCCGGGGAAGGTGACTGAGCGTCAGCGGAAGCTGCGCCTCCTCGTTGAAACACGGAATCTGGATGATCAGTTTCATGGAATCGATCCCGCTCACCCGGCTGAGCAACGGCCGCTCGGCACGCTGGAGCGTCCTCTGGCGAGCGCTGTCAACCACACGGTAGCGGGATACTCGTAGAGAACATGGACACGGCCACCGTCACCCGTCCCGTCCCGGCGCGCCCTCTCACCGCACGCTCGGCAGCGCCCTCGCGTTCCGCGCGCGGTCGGAGCGCGGCGCACGCCCGCGCGCGTCGCCTGCACCGGCCGGTACTGGCGCTCATCCTCGTGAGCACGTTTCTGCTGCGACTCTGGGGGATCAAGCAGGGACTGCCCTACAGCTACAACGTCGACGAGGCGACGCACTTCGTTCCGCGCGCGGTTGCGTACTTCTCGCATGACCTGAACCCGCATTACTTCCTCAATCCGCCAGCGTATTCCTACCTGCTGCACATCGTCTTCGAGCTGTGGTTCGGGGGCTCGGACGCCGTCACCCGCGCCTACGCCACGCATCCGGCCGAGGTCTACGTGGTGGCCAGGGTGGTGGCCGCCGTCCTCGGCACCGCCGCGGTGTGGCTGACCTATCTGGCGGGGGCGCGCTTCTTCAACCGCACGGTCGGGCTGGTCGCCGCGGCCATCTTCGGCTTCTCGTTTCTGCCCATCTTCTACAGCCACCTCGCGCTCAACGACGTGCCCACGCTCGCCCCGGTCGCGCTGTCGCTGTACGGCATCGCCGGGGTGATGCGCCGAGGCCGCTGGCGGGACTACGTCGTGGCCGGGATCGGCGTCGGTCTCGCCGCGGCGACAAAGTACACGGGAGGGATCACGCTCCTGTGCCTGGTCGCGGCGTTCGTCTGCGACGGCGCCGGCGGCGGCTTCTGGATCGCGCTGCGGCGGTTCGCGGTGGCGCTGGCGCTCGCGCTCGCCGCGTTCGTGCTGGCCAACCCCTACTCCGTGCTCGACTTCACCTCGTTCCAGTACGGGGTGTCCTCGCAGGCTTCGCTGGCGGCAGGCCAGGATCCGGTCAAGCTCGGAACTGTCCCCGGCAGCGGCATCGGGTATTACCTGTGGACGTTCACCTGGGGCCTCGGGTGGGGGCCGACACTGGCCGCGATGGGCGGCGCGGCGCTGTTGCTGGCGCGGCGGCGGGTGGCCATGGCGTTGGTGGTGCTTCCGGCCCCGATCGCGTTCGTCATCTTCATGGGCGGCCAGCAGCGCTTCTTCGGCCGCTGGCTGATGCCGATCTTTCCGATCGTGGCCGTCATCGGCGCTTACGGCGCGGTCGAACTCGGACGCTGGCTGGTGCGGGCCCGAAAGGTGCCGATCGCACTGGCCGGCGCGCTGGTCGCAGCGCTGCTTTTGACCCAGAGCCTGGTTGCAGTCATCCACGACGATGCGGCGCTCTCGCGCCCAGACACCAGAAATCTGGCGCGCAACTGGATGGTCGGACACGTACCCGCAGGCGCGAAGGTGGTCATCGAACCGGTAGTTGCCGACAACTGGGCCACGGATGTCGGCGTTTCTCTGCCGTGGACACCGAGCGGCGACCGGTGGTACCGGTACGCAACGTGGCTGACCGATATCGATACGCAAGGACACCAACTGCCTGCGGGTCAGCGCCGCTATGTGGTGGTCGACCAGTACGAGCGGACGCTGCGTCCCGAGCTGCTTGACGAATACGTGTCCACCGGCTTCTGCTGGCTGGTGGTCGGCTCGCTGCAGGCGGGCCGGGCGTTCGCTCAGCCGGGGGCGGCGCCGGCGGCCGTGGCCTATTACGCGCTCCTGGCCAACCGAGCGCGTTTGGTCTACCACGTCAGCCCGTTCTCGGCGGGCGCGCGGCCGGTGCCGTTCAACTTCGACTGGTCGATTGACTACTTCCCGCGCCAGTACCACCAGCCCGGCCCGGAGATGAGCGTCTACCGGCTCTCTGGCGGTAAATGCGGAAGCGGCTGAACGCTTCGGGTGCGAACCTCCCGCGGCGCGGTAACACGATTGCTGCGCCCTATGCTCTGAGCTAGACCATGGCGTTGAAGACCGATATCGACCGCCAGTTGCTGGCTCGCGCGGTGAAGATCGCCGAAGGTGGCCGCGGGCGGGTCAGCCCCAACCCCCTCGTCGGAGCAGTCATCGCTTTCGAGGACGAATTGGTCGGGGAGGGCTTTCATCGTGAGATCGGCGGACCTCACGCCGAGATCGAGGCCATCCGCGCAGCCGATCGAGACCTCACCGGGGCGACGCTGTACGTATCGCTGGAGCCGTGCTGCCACCATGGGCTCACGCCGCCCTGTACCGACGCGATCCGCAGCGCCGGCATCGGGCGAGTCGTCGTCGCCTCCGAGGATCCGTCCGAACATGCTGCCGGCCGGGGCCTCGGGATCCTCCGCGATGAGGGCATCGAAGTCGTGATCGCCGACGGAGAGATCGCCACCGCGGCCAGGCTGCTGAACCAGCCGTTTCGTAAGCACGCTCGCACCGGACGCCCGTGGGTGTTGTTCAAGTCGGCGATGTCGCTGGACGGGAAGGTGGCGACCCGCGGCGGCGACTCCAAGTGGATCTCCGGCGAGGCCAGCCGTGAGCTGGCCCACCACTGGCGAGCCGAATGCGACGCGGTCGCCGTGGGCATCGGGACCGCGCTGGCCGACGACCCGCTGCTGACCGCCCGCGTACCGGGCGTGACCCGCCAGCCTCGGCGGATCGTCTTCGACTCGCTGGCCCGGCTGCCGCTGGATGCCAACCTGGTCAGAGATGCCCGCCGGATCCCGCTCACCGTGGTCGTCTCACGCGCGGCGCCGCGCGCCGCAACCGATGCGCTCGAGACCCACGGGGTGGAGGTGATCGTTGCCCCGGGCGAAAACGAACCGGCCCGCGTCCGCTCTGCGCTGGAGCAGCTCGGAGCCGCGGGTGTCACTTCGATTCTGCTCGAGGGCGGGCCGCACCTCGCCGGCGTGTTCCTCGATGCCGATGAGGTCGACGAGATCCGGTTGTTCCTCGCCCCGCTCGTGCTCGGTGGCCGCACTGCGCGGGATCCGCTCGAGGGAGAGGGCGTCGAGACGATCGCAGACGCGGTGCGCGCGCTCACGCTCGACTGCGAGCGCCATGGCGAGGATCTGCTGATCTCGGCCCGGCTCAAGGAGTGGTAGATGTTCACCGGGCTGGTCGCTGGACTCGGAGAAGTGCTCGCCTGCGAGCGCTCTGACGGCGGCGTGCGTCTCCGCATCGGCTCCCCGCTGACCGGGGAGGTGCGATGAAGGCGATTCGGTCGCCGTCAACGGTGTCTGCCTCACCGCGACCGCCGTCACTCCGGAGGCTTCGCCGCCGACGTGATGAACGAGACGCTGCAGCGCAGCTCGCTTCGGGACATCGATGCCGGCGACGAGGTCAACCTCGAGCTGCCGCTACGGCCGGCGGACCGGCTCGGCGGGCACATCATGCAGGGCCATGTCGACGGCACCGGCACGATCACCGGGCTGCAGGAGGACGGTTTTGCCCGGCAGGGTGCAGATCGACGCGTCGGAGGACGTCCTGCGCTACGTCGTCGAGAAGGGATCGATCGCCGTGGACGGGGTCTCGCTCACCGTGGCCGCGGTCGACGACCGATCATTTACCGTTTCCCTGATTCCGGAGACGCTGCAAAGAACCAATCTCGGCAGGGCGCAGACGGGCAACAAGGTGAACCTGGAGGTCGATGTGCTGGCCAAATACGTAGAGAAGCTGGTGAGACGATGAGCGCGACCAAGACGCCTTTCGCGACGATCGAGGACGCGATCGAGGACATCCGCCAGGGCAAGATGGTCGTCGTCTGCGATGACGAGAATCGGGAGAACGAAGGCGATCTGACGATGGCCGCACAGTTCGTCACGCCCGAGGCGATCAACTTCATGCGTAAGGAGGGAGGCGGGCTGATCTGTCTGGCCCTCAGCCCGGAGCGCTGCGACGAGCTCGGGTCTGGACCTGATGGCGGCCAAGAACGAGTCCGCCTTCGAGACCGCGTTCACGGTGTCGATCGAGGCCCGCACCGGCGTCAGCACCGGCATCTCCGCGGCCGACCGCGCTCGCACGATCCAGGTGGCCATCGATCCGGCGGCCAGCCCGCGTGACCTCGTCCAGCCGGGGCACATCTTCCCGCTCAAGGCCAAGGCGGGGGGCGTGCTCGAGCGGGTCGGCCAGACTGAGGCGGGCGTCGACCTCTCGCGCCTGGCCGGCTTGAATCCCGCCAGCGTGATCTGCGAGATCATGAACGACGACGGCTCGATGGCGCGGGTGCCCGACCTCGAGCTGTACTGCCGTCGCCACGGCCTGAAGATGATCACTGTGGCCGATCTCGTCGCCTACCGCCGGCGCAAGGAGAAGCTTGTTGAGCGCGTCGTGGCGACCAAGCTTCCCACCGCGTTCGGCGAGTTCGTCGCCGTCGGCTACCGGTCGCTGGTCGACAACAAGCATCACGTCGCACTGGTCAAGGGCGAGGTCGACGGCGTCGACGATGTGCTCGTCCGCGTCCACTCCGAGTGCCTGACCGGAGACGTGTTCCATTCGCTGCGCTGCGACTGCGGAGAGCAGCTCGAGTCGGCGCTGTCGATGATCGAGCAGGAGGGCCGGGGAGTGCTGCTGTATCTCAGCCAGGAGGGCCGCGGCATCGGCCTGCTCAACAAGCTCCGCGCCTACAAGCTGCAGGAGGAGGGCCTCGACACCGTCGACGCCAACCTCCGTCTCGGCCTGCCGGCCGACCTGCGCGACTACGGCATCGGGGCCCAGATCCTGGTCGATCTCGGACTGACCAGTATCCGGATCCTGACCAACAACCCGAAGAAGATCTCAGGACTCGCGGGGTATGGGCTGTCGGTCAGCGACCAGATCCCGATCGAGCACATCTCCAATCCCCACAACGTCGCCTACCTGCGGGCGAAGCGCGAGCGGATGGGTCACACGCTGCACCATCAGGGTCTCGCGCTCGACGAGGAGATGCTCCGCAGGGAGCAGGAGCAGGACCGAGCGGTGGACGAGCATGATCGGGCCCGCGATGACGCTTGAGGGCCGCGTGGCGCTATGCGTGGCGCGGTTCTATCGCGAGTTGGCGGACAAGCTGGAGACCGGGGCCCGGGGCGCGCTCGCGCAGGCGGGCATCGATGACGTCGACCGCTTTGATGTACCGGGTGCGTTCGAGCTGCCATTGGCGGCGAAGTACGCCGCTCAGTCGGGACGCTACCTGGCGGTTGTGTGCCTCGGAGCGGTGATTCGCGGCGAGACCGATCACTACGATTACGTCTGCGGAGAAGCGGCCCGTGGCATCCAGCAGGTGCAGTTGGAGACCGGGATCCCATGTGGCTTCGGCGTCCTGACGGTGGACACGATGGAACAGGCGCTCGCCCGCGTGGCCGGCGGCTCCAAGCGAGACACGGGCGCCCATGCGGCCGAAGCCGTGCTGGCGAGCCTCCAGGTCAAGCAGGAGCTCGACTCACGCCGTGGGCGTACCGGCTTCGCGGGCCTAAGTCCGCCGACCGCCATGCAGGGCCGCAGTGGCCTCAGTCCCCGGGGCCGTTTCCGCCGCCGCGGGCGTGCTTACCCGTAACCCTTCCCATCTCCTGACGCGGATCCTCCGCCGGACGCGTTGCCCTGCGCTCCGAGGGCACGGAGCGCGAGTTGCAGCTCCTGACGCACGACTTCGGTCTGGTTGGGAATCTGCAGCCGGCGCTGGAGGACGACGGCGGCGTCCCGCGGGTCGCCGGCCAGGCGCAAGGAGCGTCCGAGATCGTAGAGCGCGTAGGCATAGGTGAGGCCCGCGGACGGGCCGGCCGCGACCGCTCGACGGAGCACCGCCGACCGCGGAGTTGTAGTCACCGCTCAGCATCAGCTGATGTCCGCGCGCCTCCAGGCTGGCTGGGCTTGCGGACGAGCTGACCGTGGTTGGAAGCGTTGGCGCGGATGACGTCGATGCTGTAGCCGGAGCGGGACCGGTCGGAGCGGCGGTGAGGGTGGGATGCTTCTTGGCCACCGCCTTGGCGTGGTGTCCGGCTGCTGGCCGCCGTTGCGTTGCCCTTGCCGACGTGAGCACTGCGCACGGCGGTGGGGGAGCCCCCGATTCCGGTCGCGGCGGCGGCCGCGACCGCGACGGCCACCGCGGCGAGCGCCGCCATGGCAGCGGCTCGCCGCCGGCGTTGGGCGTCCACCCGACGCGGTGGGTCGAAAAGCGGGGCAGCGGCGGATCGGCGGTCGCGCGGGGACGTGGCGGGCTGCTCGGCCGCTGCTCCTGGGTGGCCTCCGGGGTTACCACCGGCGCCACGCCCCGACCCGGACCGCTCTCCAGGGCACGGCTGACCGCTTGCGCAAACGCGCCGGCAGAGGGCCAGCGCTCGCCCGGCGGCTTGGCCATTCCGCGGGCCAGAACGGCGTCCAGGGCGCTGGGCAGGGCTGGGTTGCGCTCGCTGGCCAGCGGCGGCTGCTCCTCCAGATGCTGGAGAGCCTGGGCGGCGAAGTTCTCGGCGGCGAACGGGCGCTCTCCCGACCAGCAGTTCATACGCCACAACCGCGAGCGCATAGCGGTCACTGGCTGCCGTCGCTGGGTGGCCCATCGCCTGTTCGGGAGAGAAATACGCGGCCGTGCCGAACAATTGCCCACCCGAGGTGATCGGATCCTCGGTGCCGACGCGGGCGATCCCGAAGTCGGCCACGTGCAGCACTCGCCGCCCGTCGAGCAACAGATTGGCGGGCTTGATGTCGCGGTGGATGACCCCACGACTATGGGCGTAGATCCAGGGCCTCGGCAGCCTGCTGAAGCCACCTGAGGACGTCCTCACGGCTGACCTCACCCACGCGCAGGGCGTCGGCCACCGTGCCGCCCGCGAGGCACTCCATGACGATGAACGGCCGGCCGGTGTCCCCAGGGCCTCGTGGTGCGGTCTGCCCCACGTCGAAGATCGTGACCACGTTGGCGTGGCCCGATAGATGGGCAGCCGCGCGGGCCTCGCGCTGGAAGCGGTGAACCGCGGTCGGATCGTGGAGGAACTGTGCCGACAGCAACTTGATCGCCACCTTGCGGCCGAGTACGACGTCCTCGGCACACCACACTGACGCCATCCCGCCGCGGGCTATGCGACGGACGATCGGGTAGCGCTCCGGCAGGCCGAGGTCTGAGAGCAGGCCGCCGTGTTCCTGGGTAGTTGCGCCCATCAGACTCGTTTTTGTACCCGTCTGGCGCGATCTGAACCCTGTTGCGCCTGGCGCCCGGCGGGGTCGACGAGCGGGTGTCTATACTCGCCCGCCATGCCCAAGGTCTGCCATTCATGCGCCAAGGGACCCTCGTTTGGTCATAGCCGCAGCCACTCAATGGTCGCGACCAAACGGCGGTTCGAGCCGAACCTTCAGCGGGTGCGTATCGATGACTCAGGGACGCCACGCCGAGTCTACGTGTGCACACGGTGCCTGAAGGCGGGCAAGGTCACCAAGGCGCGCTGAGCGGCTTGCGCGTCACGCGCCGAGACCACTGATCGGCGGGCGGTGTCCGACCCCAGCATCGTCCGCTTCCGCGCGGTCGTCGAGGCCGGACTTGCGGCGCTGGAATCACGCCGCGAGGAGGTGAACGACCTCAATGTGTTCCCGGTCGCCGACGGTGACACCGGGGACAACATGGTGCTGACGCTGCGCGCTGTCGTCCAGGAGCTCGACCGGCTCACCGACGCGTCCGAGGAACGGGCCATCGATGACATCAATCGTGACGAGATCGTCGCCTCCGTGGCTCGGGCCGCGCTCCTCGGGGCCCGTGGCAACTCTGGCGTGATCCTCTCCCAGCTGATCCGTGGGGCGGCGGAGGAGCTGGCCAGCCGGCCCGGTGAGCTGGTGGATCCCGTGCTCATCAGCGCCGCGCTGGCCCGGGCGGCCGACCAGGCCTACGGCTCGGTGCGGGAGCCGGCCGAGGGAACGATCCTGACCGTGGTCCGGGAGATGGCAGTCCGGGTGGCCTCCGACCTCGCGCACATGAGCGAGACCCGGCTCGGCCCCGACGCCACCGCTGAGGAGCAGAACGCCGTTATCGCCCAGGTGATCGAACGCGCGCTCGACGCGGGCCAGGACTCGGTCAGGCGCGGACCCGATCTGCTCCCGGTACTACGTGACGCAGGCGTGGTCGACGCCGGCGGGTACGCCCTCACGGTCCTTCTGGCCGGAATCATCGGAGCGCTGCGCGGAAGCGAACCGCCGCCGCTGGAGCACCATGCGGCTGCGCGCGTCACCCACCCGCAGCATGCCTCAAATACCTACCGCTATTGCACGAACTTCGCCGTCACCGGCACGGATCTAGAGCAGCGCCGGTTCATCCTCGCGCTGGAGCAGCTTGGAGACTCCGTGCTCGTCGTTGGTGACCCAACGACGCTGAAGATCCACGTCCACACCGACGATCCCGACGCAGCGACGGCCCTGTTCGCCGATGCCGGCGTGGTCTCCCATCTCGATGTGGCCGACATGTACGAGCAGGTACAGCAGCGACGTGAACGCCTGGCCGCCCCCGACCTCCGCTCTGCCGTGTGCGGAGCACTGGCCGTCGTCACCGGCGACGGCATGCATGCACTGTTCGAGAGCCTCGGCGTCCGCGTGCTCGACGGTGGCCCGACCCTGAACCCATCGACCTACGATCTGCTCGCCGCGATCCACGGCATACCGACCGAACAGGTCGTCGTGCTGCCCAACAGCCCGAACGTGGTGATGGCCGCCGAACGCGCCGCGGAGCTGTCGGACAAGACGGTCCGCGTGGTGATGTCGCGCTCGCCGCAGGCCGGGCTGGCGGCGGCCGTGAGCCTGGATCCGGGGCGCGACGCTGATGAGAACTGCCGCGCGATGACCGAGACCCTGCAGCGGGTGAGGACCGGCGCAGTCGCTCCAGCGGCGCGCGACGACGCGCAGGGCCGGTTTCGGGAGGGCGACGCCGTCGGCTTCGTAGAGGAGCGGATCGTCATCTGGGGCAGACCGCGGGAGACGCTGCGCGGCGTCCTCGAGCAGCTGGCCGAGAACGCCGAGCTGATCACGTGCCTGCGCGGTGCGGAAGCGCCGTTGGACGACGAGGCCGTGCAGGCACTGGCCGCCGGGGAGGTCGAGTTCGAGCTTTCCGACGGCGGCCAGCAGAGCTACTGGTGGTTGCTGTCGGCTGAGTGAGGCAACTGCGGGAGGGCGGGCGGCTGATCGCGACCGCCGGCGCGGTCATCATCTCCGCCAGGATGACCCCCACGACTTTTGCCGGCGCGCGCGAACTCGATCAGGATGAGCTGCTGGCCGCGCCGGTGCGCTATCCGCGGCCTTCGCGACTGCAGTCTCCTCTGCGGCTGGCCGGGCCGAAGGCGGAGCACGCCGCGCAGACGCTGGGGCTGCTGAACGTGGGTGATCTGCTCGACCATCTCCCGCGCGATCGTCGCGAGGCCCGCGCGGTGGCCGAACTGGTCCCGGGAGAGACGGCGACGGTGGTGGCCGAGGTGCGAAGCATCTCGTCGCGCCCTGTGCGACGACGGGGCATGCGACCGCTGGTGGAGGCCGCGGTCGCCGATGCCACGGGGTCGATGAAGGTGACGTTCTTCAATCAGCCGTGGCTGGCCCAGAAATATCCGCCCGGAACCCGGCTGGTCCTCCACGGCAAGTTCGAGGCGGGCAATCGCTTTCGCGTCCAGGGCCATGCGCCGACTGCCGAAGCGACCACAGGGGGCGGCGCGGTCGCGCACTACCCCGCCACGGAAGGGCTGTCATCCACGCAGATCCTGGCCCTCGTCCGCGAGCACGCGGGTGCGGTCCAGGATCTGTTGGACCCGCTGGACGCATCGCTGCGGGTCCGCGAGCACCTGCCTGATCGAGCTGCGGCGGTGCTGGCGGCCCATTTCCCGGATCGGGAGGGCGAGCAGGATCTGGGCCGACGACGCATCGTCTTCGACGAGCTGCTGATGGTCCAGCTGGCGCTGCTGCGGCGCCGTCGGATGCGCCGAGCCGCGAGCGCGGCGCCGGTGCTTGACGGACCGCTTGAGCTGAGCGGACGCTGGCTGGCGACGATGCTGCCGTTCCCGCTCACCGGCGATCAGCAGCGCGCCCTCAGCGCCATCGATCACGACATCGCCCACCCGCGTCCGATGCAGCGCCTGCTTATGGGCGAGGTCGGTTCCGGGAAGACCGTGGTCGCCCTTTACGCGATGCTGCGGGCCGTCGACCACGATTTTCAGGCGGCGCTGATGGCCCCGACGGAGACGCTGGCCGAGCAGCACTTTGCCACCGTGCAATCGCTGATGCCGGGGGAGGCAGTCCGCGCCGGGCTGCTGACCGGATCGACCCCCGCGCGGCGGCGCGCCGACCTGCTGGCAAAGCTGGCCAGCGGAGAGCTGTCCCTGATCGTGGGGACCCATGCGCTGATCGAGGACGGGGTTCGCTTCTCCCGTCTGGGGGTGGCGGTGATCGACGAGCAGCACCGCTTCGGAGTCCGCCAGCGCGCGGCGCTGGACGCCAAGGGCCGCGAGGGGGAGAGCCCGCATGTGCTGCATATGACGGCGACGCCGATTCCCCGGACCCTTGCGCTGAGCAACTACGGAGACCTCGACTTCACGGTGCTGCGGGAGCTGCCGCGGGGACGCCAGCCGATTCAGACGTTCGTGTGCTCCACCGAGGCCGAGCGCGCGCGGGCCTACGATCGCCTGCGGGAGGAGCTTCGTGCCGGTCGTCAGGCCTTTGTCGTCTGCCCGCTGGTGGAGGAGTCCGACGTGCTCCAGGCCCGCGCCGCCACGGCGGAGTTCGAGCGGCTGCGGACGGGTGAGCTGAAGGACTTTGGGGTCGTGCTCCTGCACGGCCAGATGCGTTCGGGCGCCAAGCAGGCGGCGATGGCCGAGTTCGCCGCCGGAGTCTCCGACGTGCTCGTCGCCACCTCGGTCATCGAGGTCGGGATCGACGTGCCCAATGCGACCGTGATGCTGGTCGAGGACGCCGACCGCTACGGAATCTCGCAGCTGCATCAGCTGCGGGGACGGATCGGCCGCGGCGAGCACGCGTCGCTGTGCCTGCTGTTCGGCGCCAAGGATTCGTCGCGCCTGCGGGCGGTGGCCAGCGAGGCGGATGGGTTCGCGCTCGCCGAAGTCGACCTTGAACTGCGGGGCGAGGGCGAGCTGATCGGGACTCGGCAGCACGGACTCGCCCAGTACCGGGTGGCCGAGCTGCCCCGCGACGCGGAGCTGCTCGAGCGCGCGCGCCTGCATGCGGAGCGCATCTCGATCGAAGACCCTGAGCTGGGCCAGCCCGAGCACGCTCTGCTCGCCGACGCCCTCGAGGCGCCTGTACGGCGTCGAGGCGGCCGCACCCATCCGGGCGTGATGCGGTGCGCGTGATCGCGGGCTCACGGCGGGGTGCGACGCTGTTCGCCCCCCGCGGCGCGATGACCCGGCCCACAGGCGATCGCGTGCGGGAGGCGGTGTTCTCGATCCTGGGGGACCTCGATGGAGTGCGGGTGCTCGACCTGTTCGCAGGGTCGGGCGCGCTGGCGATCGAAGCGCTCTCACGCGGTGCCACTGAAGCGACGTTGGTCGACACATCGGCTGCCGCCCTGGCGGCGATCGAGCGCAACCTCAGGACGCTCGACGTTGGAGGCCGAGGTCAGCCGCGCGCCGGCCCTCCGGTTCCTCGAGCGCGCACGGGCGGCCGCTCGTCAATACGATCTGGTGTTCCTCGATCCCCCATACCGTCACGCGAGCATGCTCTCGGAGTGAAGCTTGGCGGCGCGCTGGATCCCGGTGCTGGCACCGGATGCCCGCGTCGTCGCCGAAAGCGATCACCGAAAGCCGCTCGAGCTCGATCTGCCACTGCAGGTGCAGCGGCGCTACGGCGACACACTGATCCGAATTCATGGCCCCCGATAACCGCACAGCCGTCTGTCCCGGCTCCTACGACCCGATCACCTACGGTCATCTCGACGTGATCTCTCGCGCCGCGAAGATGTTCGACAAGGTGATCGTGGCGGTGGTCAACCTCCCCGTGCGCAAAGGCAACACGCTGTTCAGCGCCGAGGAGCGCGTGGCCTTTGTCGAGAACGCAACGTCGGGTTTGGAGAACGTCTCCGTGGAGCCGTTCAGCATCCTCGTGGTCGAGTTTGCCCACCAGCGCGGAGCCAAGGCGATCGTCAAGGGACTGCGCGCGATCTCGGACTTCGAATACGAGCTGGAGATGAATCAGCTCAACCATCGCCAGGCCCCTGACATCGAGTCCGTGTACCTGATGGCCTCCGCCAAGTACAGTTTCGTCAGATCTAGCGGTGTCAAGGAGCTCGCCACCTTCGGCGGCAACATCGAGGACATGGTGCCCGACGAGGTTGCCGCCGCTTTGAAGGAACGACTCGGCCGCTGACGAAGATAAGGAAACTGCGCGATGGACGTCCTGGTACTCATCGACAAGCTGGACGATCTCGTCCACAACGCGAAGCCCGTTCCGCTCACGGATCAGGTGCGCGTGGACAAAGAGGAGATCTACGACATCCTCGACCAGATGCGAGCCACGATCCCCGAGGAGATCAAACAGGCTCGCTGGATCGTCAAGGAGCGCCAGGAGATGCTCGCGGAAGCCAAGCGCGAGGCCGAGCGGATCGTCAAGGAGGCGCGCGAGCGTCAGGAGCGGCTGGTCTCCGACGAGGAGATCACCAAGCAGGCCGAGCGTGCCGCCGAGGACATCATCGAGGATGCCCGCGGTCGTGAGCGTGAGATCCGGCTGGGTGCCGAGGACTACGCCGACGAGATCCTGGGCACGCTCGAGGTCAACCTGACCAAGTTCGTTGCGGCCGTTCAGCGCGGGCCGTGATCGTCTCGCCGGCAAGGACGAGCCGGCCGAGGTTTCCTGAGTCGCGCGTCCAGCGTGATTGAAGTTCTCGATGCCGATATCACCTCCTGGAGGTCGATGCGATCGCCAATGCCGCCAATACGCGGCTCTTGCACGGCGGCGGCGTCGCCGGCGCGATCTCGCGCGCCGGTGGGCCGGTGGTCGATCGCGAGAGCGCTCTGAAGTCCCCCATCGGGCTCGGCGAAGCCGTTGCGACGTCGGGTGGGGAGATGCCGTGCCGGTGGGTGATTCATGCGGCGACGATGGAGCTCGGCGGCCGACGTCGGCGGAGATCATTCGCCGCGCGACCGTGAGCACGTTGGCGTTGGCTGAGTCCCTGGGTGCGCAGTCGTTGGCGCTGGTGGCCTTTGGCACCGGCGTTGGCGGGTTTTCGGTTGAGGAGGCGGCGCGGATCGAGGTGGAGGAGGTACGGCGGCATCTGGGTTCGGGCCGCGCGCTCGAGCGGGTTGTCTTTGCCGTCCGGGGCGCGCCGGCGTATCGGGCGTTCAGCGAGGCGGCGGCGAGCTGAGGATTTGCGGGCCGTTCGCCCACACCGTCTTCCGCACCACCGCATGTGGAGGTGGAGCGGCTGTTCGACGTGGTCGTGGCCGAGGACGTGCTGCCGCACGTCCTGCACCGCTGGGGTCCGATCCCGGCGGTTGTCGGGACGCAAGCCCTCACCGGGCCGTGGACCGAGCCGGGATCAGAGCGGACGGTGCTCCTGTCCGACGGCAATACGGCTCGTGAGCGGGTACTCGTGTGGGAGAGTCCGGCCCGCTTCGAGTATCAGCTCGACAGCCTCACCGGGCGGTTCGGCCGGTTGTTCGACCACGCGTTCGGATCGTGGACCTTCGCGGCTACGGGCGATGGCAGATCCCGCCTGCGGTGGACCTACACCTTCTATGTGCCGGGCGTCCTCGCAGCCGGCGTGATGCAAATCGTGGCGTGGTCGGCCTGGGCGCGGTACATGGAGCAGTGCGCGGATCTGTGCGTCGCCCGAGCCGAGCTCAAGCTCAGCGCACCTCGAACCCACTGAGGCCCTGCGGGCGCCTCCTCAGCCACCTCTACGCGGCGTACCTCCGCGCTCGGGGGCCCGCCCCGGCAGAACTCGAGCATCTCCGTGACCGCGGCCGGGTCTCCTTCGAGCATCGCCTCGACGCTCCCGTCGCGGCAGTTGCGCACCCAGCCGGCCACGCCAAGCGCCTCGGCCCGCGCACGCGTCGAATCGCGAAAGAAGACTCCCTGCACCTGTCCGTGCACGCGGATCCGGCGCCGTACGCGCTCACGCTCAGTCATGGCAACGATTCTTGCAAGTGCGCGCCAGACCCGCAGGGCGCTGGTGATCCGCCGTCGCCGACCCCGCGTTCCGTCCGCGCCGCGGGCCATCCTCAACTCCATATGCAAGGACTTTGGCTTTTGATCGGGCTAATCGTCGGCGCCACCAGCGTGGCGCTGTTGCTGCGTGGGCGCCTGCGCGCGCTGGATGAAGAGGCGGCCCGGGCCGACGAGCTCGAGCGCGAGCTGGTCCGCGCGCACGCGGATCTCGGCCACGAGCGCTCGCGCGCCGAAGAGCGCCTGGCCACCCTCGGCGACGCGCAGGCCCGACTGTCGGACTCCTTCAAGGCGCTCAGCGCCGAGGCCCTGCAGTCGAGCATGACTCAGCTGACCCAGCTGGCGCGCTCACAGCTGCAGACGGCCCAGGCTGAGGCAAAGGGCGATCTGGAGAAGCGCCAGCAGGCGGTTGAGCAGCTGGTGGCCCCGCTGCGGGAACAGCTCGGCCGCGTCGACAAGCAGCTCGTCGCCTTGGATCAGGAGCGGCGGGAGATGCGCGGAAGCATGGACTCCCAGCTCAAGACCCTCGCGGAGACCGGCGAGCGGTTGCGCACCGAAACCGGGGCGCTGGTCACCGCCCTGCGCAAGCCCAACGCGCGGGGCCAGTGGGGGCAGATGCAGCTGCGCAACGTGGTCGAGCTGGCCGGGATGCTGCGGCACTGCGACTTCACCGAGCAGGTCGCGCTGGGCAGCGCCGATGCCTCGCTGCGCCCCGATCTGGTGGTCGAGCATGCCGGGCGGCAAGCACGTCGTGGTCGACGCCAAGGCGCCCTTGCAGGGCGTGCTGGACGCCTACGAGGCCCGGGACGAGGACGAGCGCATGCGCCATCTGCGTGACCACGCTCGGCTGATGCGCAAGCACGTCAAGGCTCTGTCCGACAAGGCCTACTGGAATGAGCTGGAGTCCGCCCCGGACTTCGTGGTCATGTTCCTGCCCGGCGAGCACCTCTACGGGGCCGCGCTCGAGGCCGATCCCGGCGCTGCTCGAGGACGCGATGGCGCAGCATGTCCTGATCGCCACGCCGACCACGCTGCTGGCGATGCTGCGGTCTGTCGCCTACGGCTGGCAACAGGAGCGGGTCGCGGAATCGGCACAGGCGATCTCCGACCTCGGACGTGACCTCCACGGCCGTCTGGTCAAGCTCTCGGGGCTGATGGCGACGCTCGGAAACCGGCTCAACAGCACGGTCCGCGCCTACAACGAGACCGTCGGGTCCTACGAGGCCAGAGTCCTCCCCGGTGCTCGGCGCTTCGCCGAGCACGGCGCGGTGGCCGAAGGACGTGAGCTCCCGCAGCTCGAGCAGGTCACCGTGAGCGCTCGCACGGTGCACGCCGCAGAGATCGAGCCGCTGAGCCCCCGTACGCCGCCGCCGACCGAGGTGGCACAGCTGAGCGTGGAGGACGAGATCAGCGCCCGGCGTCTACGGGCCGCGGAGTAGGTCCTCGTCGCCTCGCGGGTCGGACCCGGCGGATGGGTCCTCCGTTGACCCGCTCGCGGCCGGGCTCGCGATGCGGCCCACCAGCGCCTGCAGGTCCTCGAGCTGATGCGGGAGCGGCGCGGCCGAGGGCTTTTCGCTGCTGGACGAATTCGAGCGCCTCGTCGACGTCGACGCCTGCGTGACAGGGCGACCACCCCGGCCGCCACGACGGCAGAGCGCTGCTGGCCGGCCCGGCAGTGAAGGTAGGTCTTGAGCCCCGTCCCGCAGGCCGCGGCACACCTCCTGGACCGCGGCCTCCAGCTCGTCGGCCGGGAGATTGCCGAAGTCGGTGAACTTGACTCGCTGCTCGGTGATGCCGGCCGCCGCGAGCGCCGCCGCCACGGCCTCGCGGTCCGCCTCTCGGTACTCCTCGTCCTCGACCAGGTTGACCACCCGCTGCACGCCCATCCAGTCGAGCATCGACACGTCCTCGGCGTCCCGCGGGAAGGCGCCGATCACGAGGTCGTCGAGGATCTCGGCGAATCCGTAGGTGCGAAACCAGGTCGACATGCCCAGATGATCGCGCGGCCGGCGCTCGGGGTGCAGTTCCGCCCGGCCAACCGGACTGATTGGATACGCCACCGTGCCGACCCGACTCGCCGACCAGCCTCTTCGTCGCCCGCACCCTCGCCCGCGCGGGCGTCGCCCGCCCGGGCCGCCCCGATCGGGTCGCTCGCGCCCTGGCCGGCCTGCATCGCTGGGGCCCGACCCTGGCGGCCGGCTACCTCGCCGCCGCCGCGCGCTATCCGGATGCCGAGGCCATACGGGACGAGCGGGGCAGCCTCACCTTCCAGGCCCTCCACCTTCGCACCAACGCCCTCGCCCACGGCCTGGCGGCCCAGCGGAGTCCCCGCAGGTGGTGCCGTGGCGATCATGTGCCGCAACCACCGCGGCTTCATCGAGGCCAGCGTCGCGTGCTCGAAGCTCGGCGCCCACGCGCTCTACCTGAACACGTCGTTCGCCGGCCCGCAGGTGAGCGAGGTGATCGAGCGTGAGAAGCCCGCTCGCCATCGTCTACGACCAGGAGTTCGCCGGCGGTCACCGAGCAGGCGTGCCAGGGCCCGGTCCGGCCTTCGTCGCCTGGACCGAGGACTCGCGGGCCGCGCGCGCACCCCTCGCTCGAGGATCTGATTGCGGCCTCCGTGGATTCCACGCCACATGCCGCCGTCGGTCCCCGGCCGGACGGTGATCCTCACCTCCGGCACCACCGGACCGCCCAAGGGCGCCAACCGCGCCAGTCCGAGCTCGCTGGCCCCTGCCGCCGCGCTGCTCTCCCGGATCCCCCTGAAGGCGCGCGAGCCCACGATGATCGCCGCACCGCTGTTTCACTCCTGGGGCTTCGCCCACCTGTTCCTGAGCACTGCTCTGGCCTCGACGCTCGTGCTTGCGGCGCCGGTTTGACCCGGTGCGGACGGTCCAGCGCGATCGACCAGCGGACCGGGCGACGGCGCTGATCGTGGTGCCGGTGATGCTGCAGCGGATCCTCGAGCTCGGCGAGGCGGTCGCTGGCTGAACACGACACCGCCTCGCTGCGGGTGATCGCGTCGAGCGGCTCGCGCTCTCCCGGCCCGCTGGCCCAGCGGGTGATGGATGCGTTCGGGGACAAGCTCTACAACCTCTACGGCTCCACCGAGGTGGCGTGGGCGACGATCGCCACCCCGGAGGATCTCCGCTCCGCGCCCGGCACGGCCGGGCGGCCGCCCCGGGGAACGGTGGTGAAGATCCTCGACTCCGGCCGGCGTGAGCTCCCGGCGCCCCAGAGCGGGCGGATCTTCGTCGGCAACGAGCTGCTGTTCGAGGGCTACACGGGCGGCGACGACAAGCTGCGCTTCGGAGCCCTGATGGCCACCGGGGATCTCGGCCACTTCGACTCGCGACGGCCGGCTGTTCGTGGACGGGCGTGACGACGACATGATCGTTTCCGGCGGCGAGAACGTGTTTCCGGGCGAAGTCGAGGAGGTCCTGGCCGCCGTGCCCGGTGTCCGCGAGGTGGCGGTCATCGGCGTGCCCGATGACCAGTTCGGGCAGCGGCTGCGCGCGTTCGTCACCCTGGCCCCGGGAGCGTCATTGACCGAGCAGGAGCTCAAGGACATGGTCCGCTCGCGGCTGGCCGGTTTCAAGGTCCCGCGCGAAGTGCTGGTTCGTCGACGCGCTGCCGCGCAATGCGACCGGCAAGATCCTCAAGCGGGAGCTGGCCAAGCGCCAATTGCCGGCGGGCGCTCGCTACCCTCAGGGGCATGCCCCTGCAGACTGATCTGTTCGATCTGGGGGCGCTTCGCCTGAGCTCCGGCGAGGGCCGCCGGGTCGCGCTGTCGGTGGCGATCGAGCCCTTCACGCTCGGAGATGAGCAGTATCCGGTCGACCCGTCGCTGGTGCCGGTCCAGCTGGACATCTCGCGCACCACGGCAGACGGATACGCGTTGCGGCTGCGCTTCTCGGGAACCCTGGCCGGTCCGTGCATGCGCTGCCTGGAGCCGGCCGCACCGAGCTACCAGGTCGACGCGCGCGAGGTCTCCCAGCCGGGGGAGTCCGACGAGCTCGACTCCCCGTACGTTGAGCGCGGCGTGCTCGATCTCCACGCCTGGGCGCGGGACGCCCTCGCGCTCGCGCTCCCGGCCAAGGTCCTCTGCCGCGAGGATTGCGCCGGCCTGTGCCCGCGTTGCGGAATCGACCTGAACACCGCTGGCCCCGATCACCAACACGAGCGCGAGCCCGACCCGCGCTGGGCGAAGCTGTCCGAGCTCCGCTTCGACTAGCCGCCCACCGACCAGCGCCACCGGCACCGCCGACCCGGCCAGACGAAGGCGCGGCGGCGCCCCTGCTAGCCTCCGGCGCCATGGCTGTCCCCAAGCAGAAGCAGTCGCATGCCCGCACCGCGCAGCGCCGAGCTCAGCACAAGCTGACCAAGCCGGCGTACAACGCCTGCCCGACGTGCCACAGCCCTCGGCTCCCTCATCGGGTTTGCCCGACCTGCGGTAGCTACAAGGGCCGCGAAGTGATCGCGCCGGCGGGCGAGCAAACCGACTGATCTCCCGCGCACATGGTCACGGTTGCCGTCGATGCGGGCGGGGCGGACCTCGGTCCCGCTGAGGTAGCGGCCGGAGCCGTCGCCGCCGCCGCGTCCGGCGAAATCAGAGGTGCATCCTGTTCGGGCCGGCCCGGCGCAGATCGGGCTCCGTCTCCGGAGAACGTCGAGGTCGTGGATGCGCCGATCTCGATCGCCAAGGCGGCCGACCCCGCGTTCGCCGTGCGCTCGACGCCGGATGCCTCGATCGTGCAGGCCGCCCGCGCCGTGGCCGATGGCCGCGCGCAGGCCCTCGTCTCCGGCGGCTCCACCGGCTCGGCCCTCGCCGCCGGACTGTTCAACCTCCGCCGCGACCGCGGGATCTATCGCCCCGCCCTCGCGCTCCCGGTCCCGATGCCCGGCTCCTCCCCGGTGCTCCTGCTCGATGTCGGGGCCAACGTCACCTGCCGTCCGGAGCATCTCGTCCAGTTCGCCCACATGGGATCGGCGTTTGCCCAGGCGGTGATGGGGACGACAGTCCCCGCGGGTGGCCCTGCTCTCCAACGGGGAGGAGCCCGGAAAGGGCACCCCCGAGCTCGTCGCCGTGCACGAGCAGCTGGCCGGAGAGGGGGGACCGGGCCTCAACTTCATCGGCAACATCGAGGGCACTCAGGTCACCGACGGCGTGGCCGACGTGGTAGTGATGGACGGCTTCATCGGCAACATCACGCTGAAGCTGATCGAGGGCGTCTCGGGCCGCACCCTGGGCGCGATCCGTGACGCGGCGATGAGCTCTCCGCGTGCCAAGCTCGGGGGCCTGCTGCTCGCGCCCGGCGGTGCGCCGGCTGCGCCAGGAGATCGATCCCGAGGGGCCAGGCGGGGCCTACATGCTCGGACTGCGCCAGCTCGGAGTGGTCGCCCACGGACGGTTCACCCGGCGCGGTTTCCAGCGCGCGATCGAGGTGGCCGCCAAGGGGGTCCAGGAGGACGTGATCGCACGGACCCGGGCGGCGCTCGAGCAGGCCGGCGCGCTGCGGCCTCCGCGGACCGGCTCTGACGGCGAGTCGGCCCCAGGCTCGTCCGAAGCGGCGGCTACGGTTTCCGGTCAATGAACCGCGAGCAGGTCTTTTCATTGATCCAGGCGCACCTGGCCGACGAGCTGGAAGTGGACCCCGGGAGGATTCAGGAGTCCACGCGCTTTCGGGAAGATCTGGAAGCCGATTCTCTCGATCTCTACACGCTGGTCCAAGAGCTGGAGGACAGCTACGGCGTGAAGATCTCCGATGAAGAGGCGGCGAAGATCTTGACTGTCGGTCAGGCGGTCGAGTTCGTGCTCGCGAGTGGCGCCCCGCAGCGCCAGTCGGCGGCCGCGAGCCAGGGCCCCGACCCTGAGTGAGCGGGGAACGCGAGCTGGCCGGCGAGGAGCCGGAGGAGGTCCGCGGCACTCTCGGCGCCGCGGCTGCATGCTGCCGGCCGCGGCGAGAAGAAGCTGCACGACCTGATGGAGCGGCTGCCGCCGGAGCTCGCGGCCTCGGTGTTCACCCACGCGTCCTGGACGGCGCGGCGCTCGGACTCCTACGAGCGACTGGCCTTCCTGGGCGACAGCGTGCTCGCGCTCGCGATCACCGCGCATCTCTATCCTCGCCTCGAAGCCGATCGCTTCGGCGCCGGGAGACTGACCAAGATCCGCGCGCAGGCGGTTTCCGGCCGCTCGTGCCGGGCGGTGGCGGACCGGCTCGGGCTGCCGGAGCGGCTGCGAGCGGCAGCGCCCGCCAGCGCGGCCTCCAGCGTGCCCGGCCTGATCAGCACCGAGCGGGTACTCGCCTCGGTGATCGAGGCGGTGATCGGCGCCTGCTATCTCGAGTTCGGCTACGAGACCACGCGCCGCGGCGGTGGTCGAGGCGTTTGCCCCGGAGATCGAGGATGCGCTGGAGCATCCGGTCGACTTCAAGTCGGCGCTGCAGGAGCGGCTGGCTCGCCGGGCGCGCTGGTCAGCTACGAGGTGGTGGACGAGCAGGGCCCCCCGCACGACCGCACGTTCTCGATCAGCGCGACGATCGACGGGACCGAGATCGGCGCGCGGCACGGGCCGCAGCAAGAAGGACGCCGAGCAGGAGGCCGCCCAGCTGGCACTCGAGGAACTCGAATGATGGCACCGCCAGGCAGGCGCGTCGCGTGTATCTGAAGTCGATCACCCTCAAGGGCTTCAAGTCGTTCCCTGACCGGACCCGGCTCGAGTTCGGTCCCGGCGTGAGCGTGATCGTCGGCCCGAACGGCTCGGGCAAGTCGAACGTCACCGATGCCGTCCTCTGGGCGCTCGGAGAGCAGTCGCCGATGGCCGTGCGGGGACAGTCGATGCAGGACGTGATCTTCGGCGGAGCCCCGGGCCGGCAGGCGGGACGCAGTGCCGAGGTCGAGCTCGTCCTCGACGACAGCGAGGGGACGCTGAATCTCGGCGCGCCCGAAGTCTCGATCTTCCGCCGGCTGGATCGCAACGGCGACGGTGAATATCGGCTGGCGGGCGCGCGGTGCCGCCTGGTCGACGTGATCGAGGTGCTCTCGGATACCGGGCTCGGCAAGGAGATGCACTCGGTCATCTCCCAGGGACGGGTCGAGGCGATCGTGACCTCCAAGCCGCGTGACCGGCAGCTTGCTGATCGAGGAAGCAGCGGGACTCGGCAAGCACCGCAAGCGCAGGCGCCGGGCGCAGCTGAAGCTCGGCACGGACCCAGGACAACCTGGACCGCGCCCTCGACGTTGAGCGCGAGGCGCGTTCGCGCCTGCGACCGCTCAAGCGCCAGGCCGAGGCGGCGGAGCTGCATGCCCGCCTCGAGCGCCAGACCCTCGAGGTCCGGTGGGAGCTGGCCCGCGACGAGCTGCGCGCGCAATTGGCGGCGCTCGCGCAGGCGCAGGCCGAGGTGACCCGCACGCGTGAGCGTCGGGCCGCGTTGGAGCGCCAGCTTCAGGCCGTCGCGGGACGCCGCGAAAAGGCCGAGCAGGCGCTCGGCCGAACGCAGCGCCCAGCGCGAGGAGCTCTCACGCCGTTGCTTCGTCGCCCAGTCCGCCGGCGAGCGGGTCGCCTACCGCGCCGAGGCCGTTCGCAACGCCACCGGCGGCCTGGAGGGTCGCCTGGCCGCCCGCCGGGCCAACCTGGCCCAGCTTCAGGACCAGCAGGCCGGCGACGCGCCGGATCTCGCAGGCCGCAGAGCGGATCGCGGCCCTGCAGACCGAGATCGCCGCGCTGGATCAGGATCGGGAAGCGGAGCTGGCGCGCCAGCTCGTCGAGCTGGAGCAGCAGCTGGCTGCGGCCGGCAGTCCGTACGCGCCGAGCGCGCGGGTGCGACCGAGCAGACACGCGGCGGCCCGCGGACGACGAGCGAAACGCTGCTTGACCAGGCTCGTCAGCTCGGTGCGTGAGGCCGAGCGGGCCGTCGAGTCGGCGCGCCGCGAAGCGGCTCGGGTTGGCGGTGAGCTCGCCGCGGTCAACCAATTTCTGCGCGCGCAGTCGATTCGCCCCGGGCGGCGCGGCGACGCTGTCGGAGCAGCTCGACGTCGATCCCGGCTATGAACTCGCGCTGGCGGCGGCGCTGGACGGCCGCCTCAGCGCGGCCGTCGTCTCCGATCGAGCCGCGGCTGCGGAACTGCTCGATCGATCTCGGCGCCGACGGCGGCCGGGCGCTGGTGAGCGCGGACGGTGTCGACTCAGGTTCTGGAGCGCCGGCGCCGCTTGCGGGGGCCGTGCGCCTGCTTGACCACGTGCGCGGCCGCGGCGACTCGCTGCAGCTCGCCCGGCTGCTCCTGGCCGACGCCTGGGTGGTCGGACACGCTCGACAACGTCCCGCCGTCGTTCCGCGGCCTCGCGGTGACGGTCTCAGGCCGGGCATGGGCGCCCGCCACTCGGGAGCTGCGCCAAGCCGCTGCCGTGGGGGAGGAGCGGGTCCTGGCCGAACGCAACCGGCGCGAGGCGCTCGTCCGAGCCAGCGAGCAAGCGATTCAGGCCGAGCAGGCGGCTCGGCGGGCGCTTGAGCAGGCCACCGCGCGTGCCGCCGAAGCTGGACACGGAGCTTGAACGCTTGGTGGCGGCCGACCGCGCGGCGGTCCGGACCCGTGACGAGGCGGCCGAGGACGAGCGCCGGATCGCGTCCCTGATCCAGCGCCGGCGCGTCTGCACCCGACGATGGGCCGGGGGCCGGGCGCCGAGCCCAGTTGGCGGCAGAGCTTGCCGCGGAACGCTCGATGGTTGACCGCTCAAACGCGAGCGGACCGAGCGTCAGGCCCAGATCCAGCATCTGCAGGCGACGATCGCCCGCGACGAGCAGCTCGGACCGATCGTCAACGCCGTGCTCGAGGCGCTCGCGACCGCCGCGGCAGCGATCTCCGAGCGGCTCACGGACTTTCGCGCGGCGCTCGCCGCCGATCGCGAGGCGGGCGAGCACGTCGCCGCCGAGCTACGCGCGTGCGCTCAGGAGGAGGCAGACGCTGCACGGACAGCTGCACGCCGCAGAACGAGGGACTGACCACCCACGAGGTGCGCGCCCAGCGTGTCCGGGACCAGGTCGCGGACGCCGAGCGCGACGTCCAGCACCTCGCGGGCCGCCTCGAGCTCGAGGCGGCGCCGGCGGACTCGCCGCTCGGCGAGGAGGAGCGCGCGACGCTGAGCACGCGTCTTGAGCGCCTGAACCGGCGGCGTGAGCAGCTCGGCCCGGTCAACCCGCTCGCCCAGGAGGAGTACGCCGAGGCGCTGGAGCACGTCGAGGAACTCGAGCGCCAGCGCGCGGATCTGGAGACCGCACTGCGGGAGCTGGAGAAGCTGATCGCCGACACCGACAGGCAGATCAAGGAGACGTTCGAAGAGACCTTCGAAGCCGCCGCGCGCAACTTCGAGGAGCTCTCGGAGCAGCTGTTTCCCGGCGGCCGCGGGCGTCTGCGCCTGGTGTCCGAGCGCGGCGGGCCGGCTTCGGTGCTTGGTGGCCAACCCGCTCCGCGGGCGGAGGGTGACGACGATGCGGACGCGGGCGAGAGCGAAGAGGGTGAAGCGAGCGAGGGTACCCCGGAGGAGGACCTGCTCGGGGTGGAGATCGAGATCACCCCCGCCGGCAAGGCGATGAAGCGGCTTTCGCTGCTCTCCGGCGGCGAGAAGTCGATGACCGCGCTCGCCTTCCTGTTCTCGGTCTTCCTGGCCAAGCCGTGCCCGTTCTACATCCTCGACGAGGTCGAGGCGGCGCTCGACGACGTCAACATCGACCGCTTTCTGGCTCTTCTCGGCCAGTACTCCAAGCGGGCACAGTTCATCGTCGTGACCCACCAGAAGCGCACCATGGAGGCCGCCGATTCGCTGTATGGCGTCTCGATGGGCGGCGACGGGATCTCGAAGGTGATCTCGCGGCGGCTGCCCGCGACGGCCGAGGCGGCGTAGCCACGCTGGTAACGTCGCGCGGCGATGGCTCGCGACTGGCAGGACCTGTTCATCGTCAATGGCACAAGCCGGCTCGGGCGGGCTCGCCGAAGCCGACTCCGAGGGCTCAGAGGAGCGGCGGGTGGGTCGCTTCCGCAGGCTGCGGGAGAGCCTGCGCAAGACCCGGCAGGCGCTGACCAGCGAGATCCAGGCGACGCTGTTCGAGGATCTCAGCGAGGAGACGTGGGAGCGGCTGGAGGAAGCGCTTATCTACGCCGATGTCGGCGCCCGAACGACGGCGCAGGTGGTGCAGGAGCTGGAGCGGGAGGCCACCAGCGGTGAGATCACCGGCGGTCAGGCTCTGACCGACCGGCTCGTGGAGCTGCTGGCGGGCATCGCGGCCACCGGGGAGGGCCGGATCGATCTGACCCCCCAGCCGAGCGTGATCCTAATGGCCGGCGTCAACGGCACCGGCAAGACGACGACGGTGGGGAAACTGGCCTGGCATCTGCGCCAGGAGCTTGGGCTCAAGGTTGTGCTCGGAGCCGCGGACACCTTCCGGGCCGCGGGCGTGGAGCAGCTGGAGCAATGGGCCCAGCGCGCCGACGTCGGCTTCGTCAAGGGCGCCCCGGGTGCCGACCCCGGGTCGGTGGCCTACGACACGATCGCCGTCGGGCGGCGTGACGGCGCCGACGTGGTCATCATCGATACCGCCGGCCGCCTGCACACCCAGGACGACCTGATGGCCGAGTTGGCGAAGGTGCGGCGGGTGATCGCCAAGCAGATTCCGGCTGCGCCGCATGAGACGTTGCTGACCGTCGATGCCACCACGGGGCAGAACGGGCTGCGCCAGGCCAAGCTGTTCTCGGAGACGATCGAGGTCAACGGTCTGGTGCTGACGAAGCTCGACGGCACCGCCAAGGGCGGGATTGCTCTGGCCATCGCCCACGAACTCGGGATCCCGGTGAAGTTGATCGGTGTGGGGGAGAAGCTGGAGGACCTGCGGCCGTTCGAGCCCGAGGAATTTGCGCGCGCCTTGGTCAGCTGAGCTGTGGGCACCGATGGCTGCTGGGTCCCCGCAGCGATAAGCTCGAGGACACATGTCAGGCTGGGTTTTGTGGGCGGTCGCTGCCGGCGTGTTCGGTGTCGGTGAGATGCTCACCACGAGCTTCTTCCTGGCTCCGTTCGCCGTCGGAGCGGGGCTGGCCGCGATCGCCGAGGCGGCGAGTGCCGGCGAGCTCGTGGCCTGGGTCGTGTTTGTCCTCGCCTCGCTGCTGAGCTTGGCGGTGCTGCGGCCGATCGCTCGCTCGCACATGCACACGCCGCCGCAGATTCGGACCGGCTCCGCCGCCCTGATCGGACACGACGCAACCGTGCTCGAGCGGATCGTCAACGCCGAGGGCGTCGGATGCGTGAAGATAGGCGGAGAGGTCTGGACCGCGCGGTCCTATGACGATGATCAGGTGATCGAGGCCGGCACGCGCGTCCAGGTCGTACAGATCAAGGGCGCCACCGCGCTCGTCAGCGAATAAGAGGAGGGGGCATGGCCGGAGCCATCGTCGCAATCGTCGTAGTGGTCTTCCTGTTGATCATGTTCGCCCGCACCGTGCGGATCGTCCCGCAGGCACGCGCCGGCGTGGTCGAGCGGCTCGGTCGCTACAGCCGGACGCTGAACCCGGGACTGGCGATCTTGGTGCCGTTCATGGACCGCCTGAAGCCCCTGATCGACCTGCGGGAGCAGGTGGTCTCGTTCCCGCCCCAGCCGGTGATCACCGAGGACAACCTCGTCGTGCAGATTGACACTGTCCTGTACTTCACCGTGACCGACCCGAAGTCCGCCACGTATGAGATCGCCAACCCGCTTCAGGGGATCGAGCAGATCACGGTGACGACGCTCCGCAACGTCGTCGGCGGCATGAGTCTGGAGGTGGCGCTGACCAGCCGTGACCACGTCAACGCGACGCTCCGCGGCGTGCTCGACGAGGCCACCGGCAAATGGGGCATCCGCGTCAACCGCGTGGAGATCAAGTCGATCGACCCACCGGGCACGATTCAGGAGGCGATGGAGAAGCAGATGCGCGCCGAGCGCGACAAGCGGGCCGCGATCCTCACCGCGGAGGGTTTCAAGCAGTCGCAGATCCTCACCGCCGAGGGCGAGAAGCAGTCAGCGGTCCTCAAGGCCGAAGGCGCCAAGCAGGCCGCGATCCTCCGGGCCGAGGGCGACGCCAAGGCGATCGGCACCGTGTTCACCGCGATCCACGAGGGTAAGCCAGACCAGGCGCTGCTCAGCTACCAGTACCTGCAGATGCTGCCGCAGCTCGGCCAGGGCGCCGCCAACAAGGTGTTCGTGATCCCCTCGGAGTTCACGGAAGCCTTCAGCGGGCTCGGCAAGGCGCTCAACGCGCGAGCCGGCGCAGCTCAGGATGTGGATCAGCCGGCCGGTCGGCGGGGTGACGCCGACAGACCGACGGGCCTGCCGCAGTAGCCTGAGCAGAAGGCATGTTCGATTCGTTGGCAGAGAAGCTGCAGGCCACGCTCTCGGATGTCCGCGCGCGCGGCACGCTGACCGAGGACGACATCTCCGCGGCGATGCGAGAGATTCGCCTCGCGCTGCTCGAGGCTGACGTCAACTTCAAGGTGGTCAAGAGCTTCACCAATGCCGTCAAGGAGCGCGCGCTCGGCGCCGACGTGATCGGCAAGCTCAACCCCGGCCAGCAGGTGGTGAAGATCGTCAATGACGAGCTGACTGAGCTGATGGGCGGCGCGGCCCGCGAGCTTGTGTTCTCGCCCCGGCCTCCAACCGTGGTGCTGATGGCCGGCCTCCAGGGATCGGGCAAGACCACCGCTACCGGCAAACTGGCGAAGTATCTCCGTGAGCAAGGGTCCTCCGTGGCGGTGGCGGCGTGCGACGTCTATCGGCCCGCCGCGGTCGAGCAGTTGGTCAAAGTCGGCGCCCAGGCCGGTGTCGACGTCTACGAGCAGGGCACCGACCGCGATCCGGTCAAGATCGCTGCCTGGGCCCGGGACCGCGCGCAGTCCGAGGGCAAGGACGTACTGATCATCGACACCAGCGGCCGCCTGCACGTCGACCAGGAGCTGATGACCGAGCTGGCCAACATCAAGAAGGCCACCCAACCGCACGACGTGCTGCTCGTGGTCGACGCAATGACCGGTCAGGACGCGGTCAACGTCGCCGAGCAGTTCGCGGAGGTCGTCCAGTTCGACGGAGTCGTGATGACCAAGCTCGACGGCGACGCGCGCGGCGGTGCGGCCCTGTCGGTCAAGGCGGTCACCGGCAAGCCGATCATGTTCGCCTCCACGGGCGAGAAGCTCGATCAGTTCGAGCGTTTTCATCCGGACCGGATGGCCCAGCGCATCCTTGGGATGGGCGATGTGATGACGCTGATCGAAAAGGCGCAGGAGAGCTACGACGAGGATCAGGCAGCGGAGCTCGAACGAAAATTCCGCAAGCAGGAGTTCGGACTTGACGACTTCCTGGACCAGATGAAGCAGGTGCGGCGGCTGGGTCCGCTGCAGAATCTGCTCGGCATGATTCCGGGAGTGGGCAAGGAGCTGCGCGGCGTCAAGGTCGACGAGCGCGAGTTCGACCGCATCCAGGCGATCATCCTCGCCATGACCCCGCAGGAGCGCCGTCATCCCGAGCTGATCAAGGGCTCCCGGCGGCTGCGCATAGCGCGTGGGTCGGGAACCAACGTGCAGGCAGTGAAGGCGCTGATCAAGCAGTTCGAGCAGATGCGCAAGGTCATGCGCCAGGTCTCGCAGGGCCGGATGCCCGACCTCGGGGCGTTGATGCGCGGCGCCCGCTAAGCATCCGGCCCGCGATGAAATGCCGCTGCGCACGTCATCCGGCTGCCAGGCCCGCTAACCTCGTCTCGTCATGGCAGTCAGACTCAGACTCACTCGCATCGGCTCCCGCAAGAATCCGATTTGGCGCGTCGTCGTAGCCGACCAGCGCAGCAAACGCGATGGCCGCGTGATCGAGACGGTCGGGCAGTACAACGCCCAGACCAACCCCTCGACGATCGTGCTCGATGAGGAGCGGATCCGCGACTGGCTCGCCCGTGGCGCGCAGCCGACCGACACGGTCCGCAAGCTGCTGCGCACTCAAGGCATCAATTAGCCCTCTCAGCTTGATGAAGGACCTGCTCGAGTACCTGGCGCGGGGACTGGTCGACAAGCCCGACGAGGTGTCGGTCAATGAGGTGCACGAGGACGACGGCACGGTCGTGCTCGAGCTCTCGGTGGCGGCCGACGACTACGGCAACGTGATCGGCCGCGGCGGCCGGACCGCCTCGGCGCTGCGCACCGTCATCAAGAGCGCGGCCGTCAAAGACAAGCGCCGCGTGTTCGTGGACATCGTCGACTCCTGATGGCTGAGTGGTCTCTCCCGGAGACCACTGAGGACCGCGCATGGCTGCGGGCCGGCGCGGTAGGCAGTCCCCATGGGCTGGACGGCAGCTTCTATGTCACTCAGCCCAACGCCCAGCTGCTGGTGGTCGATGCGACGGTGACGGTCGGCGGCGAGGAGCTGAAGATCACGCGCCGGGCGGGTACCGACCTGCGCCCGATCGTGCGCCTCACCGGTTACGAAGACCGCGCCGCAGCATCGGCTCTGCGTGGGCAGGAGCTGCTCTCGCCGCGCAGCCAGGCGCCGGAACTCGGACCTGAGGAATGGTGGGTCGAGGACCTGGAGGGGTGCACGGTCCGCGACTCCGGCCGGGAGCTGGGGACGGTTCGGCGCGTGCTCGCACTCCCGTCCTGCGAGGTGCTGGAGGTCGTTCTCGCCGATGGCGGCGGCGAGCTGCTCGTGCCGCTGGTCAGCGACGCGGTGCAGACGGTGGACGTCGAGCGGCGGGAGATCGTCGTCGATGTCCAGTTCCTCGGATCGAGCTGATGGAAATCGACATGTTCACGCTGTTTCCCGACGCCTTCGGCTGGTTTGAGCGCCAGCGTCACGTTGAGAACGCGCTAGCCCAGGGCAACCGGCTGAGTTACGTCAACTACCGCGATTACACCCCGCTCACCGCGGGACAGGTGGATGACACGCCGTTCGGTGGCGGCGCCGGAATGGTGCTGCGGGTCGACGTCGTCGAAGCCGCGCTCCGTGCCCGGTACGACGTCGACCCGTCGGAGCTGCGCACGCAGCGACGGGTCGCGGCCCTCACCCCGACCGGACGGCTGCTCGACGATGCGCTGGTCGACGAGCTCGTCGCCGAGGAGCGCCTGACCCTGCTGTGCGGACGCTACGAAGGCTTCGACCAGCGCATTCTTGACCATTTCGTGACTGACGAGATCTCGATCGGCCGCTACGTCCTGGCCGGCGGTGAGCTTGCGGCGATGGTCGTCGGTGACGCCGTGCTGCGGAAGCTCCCCGGCGCCCTGGGGCACGAGCACTCCGCCCTGGAGGAGTCCTACAGTGAGGCGCTGTGCGGCGCTCCCGAGTATCCGCACTACACGAGGCCGGCGGACTTCCGCGGCTGGCGCGTGCCGGAGGTGCTCCTCTCCGGCCACCACGCTCGGATCAAGGAATGGCGGCGGGCACAGAGCCAATCGCGCGCTGACGCTGGTTCGCTACCATAGGCCGCCCCGCGCGGATGGGGCCGCTCGCCAAGCTGGCGAGAAGGCGCCACGACCGGCCTTGAGCCGGTACTGCCGGCGCGTTTACTTGCCATGAGCACCGTGATCGACAGCCTGGAGCGAGCGCAGCTCCGCCGAGTGCCCGCGTTTGACGCCGGGGACCGGCTGCGCGTCCATTTCCAGGTCATCGAGGGCACCCGCCGCCGGACCCAGGTGTTCGAGGGCGTGGTCATCAAACGCCAAGGGCATGGGGCGCGGGAGACCTTCACCGTGCGCAAGCAGTCCTTCGGCGTCGGCGTCGAGCGTACGTTCCCGCTTCACTCGCCGAAGATCGAACGGATCGAGATCGCCGCACGCGGAGATGTCCGGCGCGCCAAGCTGTACTACCTTCGAGATCGCGTCGGCAAGCGAGCCCGCGTCCGTGAACGTCGCTCGTCCCGTCCCGAGGAAGTGGTCGAGCGCGAGCTGCTCCACGCACCCGCGCCACCGGCGCCCGAACCGGAGGCTGATGCCGCAGAGGTTCCGGCCGAGGTCGCGGCGGTCCCCGCTGAGGTCGAAACGCCTCCAGCCGACGCCACGGAAGACCCGTTGGCCGCGGAGGCACCCGCTGGCGACCAGCCCGAGTGACCGCGACCAAGCGTTCGCGGCCCAGCTCGGTGGTCGAGCTGGTGCTGATCGTTGCCACGGCACTCGGCCTCGCACTCGCCATCCAGGCCTTCGTCGTCAAGCCCTATCGGATTCCGAGCGGATCAATGCTTCCGACGCTGCACATCAACCAGCGCGTGCTCGTAGACCGGATCGGGACCCACTTCTCGACACCTCAGCTGGGCGACATCATGGTGTTCCACCCGCCCAAGGACTACGCGAGCTGCGCCAATCCGCGCCAGGGCCAGAACGGCGTCGGCCAGGACAGCGCCCGCCCGTGCGACCAGGCGCAGGCGCAGGCGTCCTCGGAGACCTTCATCAAGCGCGTCGTCGGCCTGCCGGGTGACCGGATCTCGATCCGCAACGGCCACGTGATCCGCAACGGCTCAGCGGAGAAGGACTCATACATCGTTCCCTGTCTGGGGGGAGGATCGTGTGATTTCCCCGGCACGATCACGGTTCCCCACGGCGACTACTACATGATGGGCGACAACCGTCCCGATTCGGAGGACAGCCGCTTCTGGGGGCCGGTACCGAAGGCGTGGATCATCGGCAAAGCGTTTTTCACCTACTGGCCCCCCGGGCAGTTGGGATTCCTCTGATGGCATCCGCCAGAACCCGTTCTTCTCGCTCCGGCATCAAGTCCCTGATCGAGCTCGTCGTCACAGTCGCCGTGGCGGTGGGACTGGCCCTTCTGATCCAGGCGTTCGTGGTCAAGCCCTACCGCATCCCCAGTGGTTCGATGCTTCCGACGCTGCACATCAACCAGCGCGTGCTCACCAACCGGCTGATCAGCCACCCGAGCGTCGGGGACATCGTCGTGTTCCATCCGCCCCACGGCGCGGACTTGGGTAACGGCGTGTGTGCAGACCCGCAGGCGGGCGCCGGTCACTCTGCCGCCTGTGATGCCTCGACGCCCACCGTGTCCACCCAGACCTTCATCAAGCGTGTGGTGGCGGGACCGGGCGACCGGATCGCGATCACGAACGGCCACGTCACCCGCAACGGCGTCAGGGAGAAAGATTCCTATATCGCGGGTTGCGGTGGCGACCCGAATTGCAATTTCCGGAAAACGATCGTGGTTCCGCCCGGCGAATACTTCATGATGGGGGACAACCGTGGCGCTTCCGACGACAGCCGTTTCTGGGGTCCCGTCCCCAACAAGTCGATCATCGGCGTCGCCTTCTTCACCTACTGGCCGCCCGACCGCATCGGCTTCCTCTAAGCGCCGTCAGCGGACCGCCAGCCGCGCCGCGCGGCGACTGTTCGCCTTTGACCGCGAGTTTGGGGCCCGGTTCGTTGCCGGAGCGGATGAGGCCGGGCGCGGATGTCTCGCCGGACCGCTGGTGGCGGCCGCAGTCCGCTTTGACCTGGACCGGCTGCGCCCGGTCGACATCCGCGCGCTGAATGCGCTGAACGATTCAAAGCAGCAGACTCCGGCCGCGCGGGCGGCTCTGTTTCCGATCATTCTGCGGGTCGCGGACCGCGTCTCGATCGTATCCCGCTGCGCGCCGGGAATCGACGCGCGCGGGCTCCACGTGACGAACCTGGCCGCGCTGCGCGATGCGCTGCGACAGGTGGCGTGCGAGGGTTGCATCTGTCTCAGCGATGGCTTTGCGGTGGCGGCGCTGGGATACGAGCAGCGGGCGGTGATCGGTGGCGACGCCAAGAGCGCCGCGATCGCCGCTGCGTCGGTCCTCGCCAAGGAGACGCGTGATCGTTACATGCGCAGGGCGGACGCCGCGCACCCGGGTTGGGAGTTCGCTCAGCACGTGGGCTACGCAACGCCCGAGCATCGCGAGGCGATCGAGCGCCAGGGTGTCTCCCCGCTCCATCGCTTGTCATTTCAGTCGGCGGCATATCAGCAGTTGGGGCTAGAAGGCGCCTTCGAGGTGCTCGATGCCCGCGAGTTGGCCTGAGCGGTCAAAGGTGACGCCGATGGCGTCGAAGCGCAGCGACTGCGCGTAGGGCCGATCGGACCGCTCGATCAGCCAGCGACCGGCCATCTTGCGCACCCGTGAGCGCTTCAGCGTCCCCACCGCGTCGAGCGGGTTGCCCTCGCCGGCGCTCATCCGCCGGGTCTTGACCTCGCAGAACGCGAGCGTGCTGCCGTCGTAGGCAACGATGTCCAGCTCGCCCCAGCGGGTGCGGTAGTTGCGCTCGATGATCCGAAATCCCCGCCGCTCGAGGTGCTCGGCGGCGACTCGCTCGCCGAGCTGCCCCAGGTGGTGGCGCGCGTCCTCGCTCATGGCGCCGGACGCTACGCCGCAGCGCGCAACGCGTGGGTGGCACCGTGTGCCAGCTCTCCGCAGATCCTCGGCGCTCGCTTGCGCTGAATTGACACACGGCGTCACCCACGTGTGACGCGACTCGGCGTAGGTTCGGGACATGCTCGCTCGGGTAACGACGTTCGCCATCGACGGGGTCGACCCGCGGCGCGTCTGGGTCGAGGTCGACATCCGGCCGGGCCTGCCCGCGTTCACCATCGTGGGTCTGGGAGACGCGGCGGTCCGCGAGTCACGTGACCGCGTCCGGTCGGCCATCCTGAATTCGGATTTCAAGTTTCCCGACCGGCGGATAACCGCCAATCTGGCCCCAGCGTTCCTGCGCAAGATGGGGCCGGGATTCGACGCCGCGCTGGCCCTGGCCGTGCTTGCGGCGAGCCGTCAGATCCCGTGTGACGCGTTGGCCTCCTTCGCCGTGTTCGGCGAGCTGTCGCTGGGCGGAGAGCTGCGCGATTCTCCCGGTGCCCTGGCGGTGGCCGAAGGGACTCGCCGAGTCGGTCTGCGTCGGCTCATCGTCCCGTGGGAGCGCACCCGGGAGGCGGCCCTGGTCGAGGGCGTCGAGGTGGCCGGCGTATCGACCTTGCGCGCCGCGGCTGAGGTGCTATCCGGGCGGTGTGCTCCCGCCCCGCCGCCTGCCGCTGGCGACGAGGCGCCCCCCACCGGAAGCCTGACGGGGCCCGACCTGCGGGACGTGCGCGGTCACGCCGCGCCGCTGCTCGCTTTGCAGATCGCCGCAGCCGGCGGGCACAACCTGCTCCTGGAGGGGGCACCCGGAACCGGCAAGACGATGCTCGCCCGACGGATGCCGTCGATCCTCCCGGCGATGACGCGGGAGGAGGCGATCGAGGTCACGAGGATCCACAGCGTCGCCGGTACCCACGCCGACGGCCTCGTGAGCCAGAGGCCCTTCCGGGCGCCGCATCACACGATCTCCCCGGCCGGGTTGGTCGGCGGGGGCTCCGTGCCGCGTCCGGGCGAAGCGTCGCTGGCCCATCACGGCGTCCTGTTCCTCGATGAGCTCTCAGAATTTCAGCGCTCGAGTCTGGACGCGCTCAGACAGCCGCTCGAGGACGGCGAGGTGACAATCGTGCGCGGCCAGCGCGCGCTCGTGTTTCCGACCCGCTTCATGCTGGTCGCCGCCACCAACCCCTGCCCGTGCGGGTTCGCGGGCGTCGAGGATCGGTGCGTGTGTGGGGACACCGACCTGCGCCGGCATCGGCGCCGCCTCAGCGGTCCACTGCTGGACCGGATGGATCTACTGGTCACGGTCAGCCGACCCGCGGAGCGGGATCTGCGGGGCCCGGCGGCGATCGACTCCGGGACCGCCGGCGTCCGGGTGGCCGAGGCCCGGGAGCGACAGCTGCGGCGCCTGGCCTGTTCCGGCGTGCGCTGCAACGGCGAGATGGACGGACGTCTCGTCCGCCGCCACGTGATCCTTGACGCGGCGGCGACGGACACACTCGCTCGCGCATATGCGCTTGGGGCGCTGAGCGCGCGAGGTCGCCACCGGGTGCTCCGCGTCGCGCGGACGATCGCTGACCTGGACCGTCGGGATCTGGTGACCCAGACTGACGTCCTGACGGCCCTCAGTCTGCGTCAGCGCGGAAACGACGATCTGGCCGTCGCGGCATGAGTCAGGCCTGCGAGCGGTGCCTGGGCAGAGCGTGGCTGCTCGGGCGGCTCGCCGCGCATCTGGAGCCGGTGCGCAGCCGCATCGCCGAGCTCCTGCCGCTGGCCGACGAGTCGCTGATCGCCGCCGTGGCCGGTTCGGAACGGATCTCGGTCCTCCGTGAGCTGGCAGGCTTTGACGTCTCTGGGGCACGGGCCGGCTGCCGCGCGGCCGGGCTTGACACATTATGTCTTTGCCAGGATCGGTACCCCGGCCGGCTGCGAGACCTGGAGGCGCCGCCCGCCGTGCTGCACGTCGCGGGCGGGCTCGAGCGCCTGCTGACCCTCATCCGGGAGGAGCCGGTCGCCGTGGTGGGCGCGCGCCGAGCCTCACCGTACGGGCTGGAGGTGGCGCGCTCGCTGGCGCGAAACCTGTCGACGGCCGGCGTCACCGTGATCAGCGGAATGGCGCTCGGCGTCGACTCGGCTGCGCACACGGGCGCCCTGTCGGGACCGACGGGCACCGTGGCGGTGCTCTCCGGCGCCGCCGAGCGGCCGTATCCGGCCGCCAAGCGCGGGCTTCACCAGAAGATTGGGGCCACCGGGGCGGTCGTGTCCGAGCTGCCGCCCGGGGTGCCGGTGTGGCGATGGATGTTCCCGGCCCGCAACCGGATCGTGGCTGCGCTCGCGGCGATGGTGGTGGTCGTTGAAGCGGGCGAGCGCTCGGGCGCCCTCCTCACCGCGCGGTCGGCGCGCGCGTTGCGCCGGCCGGTGGGGGCGGTTCCCGGCCGGGTGAGCAGCCCGCAGGCCGCGGGGCCGAATGCGCTGTTGGCCGAAGGGGCCCATGTGGTCCGAGGCGCCCAGGACGTGCTCGATGTGCTCTACGGCGCGGGCACGCGCCAGCTGGGAGAAGCGCGGCGTGGGGAACTCGCGCCGGAGCTGCGCGTGCTGTTGGGCGCGATCGCCGACGGCCACAGCACGTCGGAGGCGCTGGTCCAGGCCGGCGTTCCGGCGGACCAGGGCCTGGCCGCCCTGGCGGGGCTTGAGCTTGCCGGCTACGTCCGTCGTGAGGCGGGAGGCAGGTTCGTGGTTACCTCGTAACCTCGTCACACGATGCCCGGCTCAATCCGGATACCTCGCGTGCTGTCGATCGCCGGCTCGGACTCGGGCGGAGGTGCAGGCATCCAGGCCGATCTGAAGGCCTTTGCCGTATGCCGCGTGCATGGGATGACCGCGGTGACAGCGCTGACGGCCCAGAACACGGTCGAGGTAACCGAGATCCATCAGGTCCCGCCGGAGATGATCCTCGCCCAGATCCGCACGGTGAGCACGGACATCGGCATCGACGCGGTGAAGATCGGGATGCTGGGCGATGCCCCCACAATCGAGGCCGTCGCCCGTGGACTCGACGAACTACCCAGAGGGATCCCGGTGGTGCTTGATCCCGTGATGGTCTCCGAATCGGGTGCCAGTCTGCTCGACCCTGAGGCCCAGAGCTCGCTGGTCGAGCTGCTGCTGCCACGTGCGACCGCGATCACGCCAAACGTCCCCGAGGCCCGAGCGTTGTTGGCAGCGCGCGCAGCCGGATCACTGGGCGCGTCTCGATCAGCGAGCGCATCCAGATCACCGAGCGCGTCTGGTTCACCGAGTGCGCCCGAGACCGCTGACGATGCCGAGGTCGCCAACCTCGCGCGAGCCCTGCACGCGCTCGGTCCGAGGTTCGTGGTGGTCACGGGGGGGCATCGTGACCGAGCGATCGATGTCTGCTTCGACGGGCACGAAATCCTCGAGATTGCCGGCGAGCTGTACCCCGGCGCGACCGCGCACGGGTCAGGCTGTACCCACTCATCCGTGCTGGCTGCACGTCTGGCGTGGGGCGATGCGCCGCCACAGGCGGCGCGGGTGGCGAAGGAGCTGGCCGGCCTCGGGGTCAAAAACCGCCTGAGCGGGCTCGGAGCCGGGGCTGGTCCAGTGGACTTGCTGGGCCTCGGCTCTTTGACATAATCGCTGCGTGCGCTTTCTGCGGATGAAGCCAGGACATGGTGAGGTGCTGATCGCAGAAGGCGACGTCGATCAGGCCGAGGATGAGCGTCGCCTGGTGGAGGAGTTCCGCCGGCAGCTTGACGCGGGCCTCTGGGCAGCTGTGCCCGTCGCCCGCACCGATGGTCGCCGTGAAGCACAGATGGTCCGGTCGTTCACCGAGGTGCCGCGTGATGCGGAGCGTGTGATCTTCTTCCCGCGCGCAGCGGGCGGCCGGTAGGGCGCAGGAGACGGCATGCTGCTGGCGCTTGCAGCCACCACCCTGGTGGCGCTGGCGCTGCTCTCAGACCTGATCGTCCCGCGCCTCGAGGACGTCTGGGCGCGTTACCGCGCACATCGACGTCGCGCGCCGACCCTTATGTTCGACCCCGGGCGTGAGCGACGCGCCGAGCAGCGCGCGCGGGAGCTGCTGCGTTCCTGTGTCAACGAGGAGGAGTGGGCGATGTACCGCGACCTCGGCTTCCTTCGGGTCTGGGGCTCGCAGACCGGTGGGCCCGAAGCGGGTGGAGCGACCGGCGGGGCGCCCTACGCATACCTGATCTATCCGCACAAGCCCGTGATCGCCTATCTGGCCCAAACCCATCGTCTGCTCAGCGAATACTGCGTGGAGTTCCCCGATGAGACCCGGCCGTACGGCAGCGCCCGCCTCCCGGACTCAGATGATGTGCTGGCCAAATGGATGGCCCTGACCGGAGACGAGCGCCGGCTCATCTCCACCGCCAACATGCACCTGCCCGGCCGCCAGCTCGATCCGGCCCACGTGACGAAGGACCTGTGGCGACTCGGGCAGTGGGAGCGAGGCCGCATGCGTAACGCGCCGGGCGGCACCTCCGCGCAACGGATCGACGCCGCTGGCTGACCTGGCCGGTTTGCGGGCCGGATCCGATGTCCGAGGAGCGGCCCGATTGCGCCCGCTACAGTCCCGGCACCGATGAGCGCAGCGTTCGACCTCAAACACCGCAGCCGCGCCTTGACCGAAGGTCCCGAGCGTGCCCCGGCCCGCTCGTACCTCAAGGGCATCGGCTACGACGACGAAGCGCTCGGCAAGCCGCTGATCGCGGTGGCCAACACCTGGATCGAGACGATGCCGTGCAACTTCCACCTGCGCGCGCTGGCCGCGAGGGTAAAGGACGGCATCCGCGCGGCCGGCGGCACCCCGATGGAGCTGAACACGATCGCGATCTCCGACGGCATCACGATGGGTACCCCGGGGATGCGCGCCTCGCTGGTCAGCCGGGAGGTGATCGCTGACTCGATCGAGCTCGTCTGCGACGCCCACATGTTCGACGCGGTGATCACGATCAGCGGTTGTGACAAGACCATCCCCGGCACGGTCATGGCGCTGTGCCGGCTCAACGTGCCGAGCCTGATGCTCTACGGCGGCTCGATCCTCCCCGGTCACCTGCACGGGGAGCAGGTGACGATTCAGGAGGTATTCGAAGCGGTCGGCGCTCATGGCGCCGGCAAGATCACCGATGAGGAGCTGACCGAGATCGAGGATGCGGCCTCACCCGGGGCCGGCGCGTGCGGCGGCCAGTTCACCGCCAACACGATGGCGATGGCCTTCGAAGTGATGGGCATCTCGCCGGCCGGCTTCTCGATGGTTCCCGCGGTCGACCCACGCAAGGCCGATGTGGCCGGCCGCGCCGGAGCCCTGGTTATGGACGTGCTGACCCGCGGGCAGCGCCCGAGCGACATCATCACCCGCGACAGCCTTGAGAACGCGATCGCCGCGATCGCCTGCAGCGGGGGCTCCACCAACGGTGTCCTGCATCTGTTGGCGGTGGCCAACGAGATGGGAGTCGAGCTGTCGATCGATGACTTCGACCGGATCAGTGAGCGCACCCCGCTGTTGTGCGACCTGAAGCCCGGAGGACAGTACGTGGCGCCCGACCTCTATCGCGCCGGTGGTGTTCCGCTCGTGATGAAGCGCTTGCGTGAGGCCGGTCTGCTTCACGAGAGCGCCCAGACCGTGACCGGGCAGACGGTGGGGGAGATCGCCGATGCCGCCCAGGAGGAGGAGGGCCAGCGGGTCGTGCGCCCCCTCGATGATCCGATCAAGGAGACCGGGGGCCTGGCCATCCTGCGGGGCAACATCGCGCCGGAGGGCTGCGTGGTCAAGCTGGCGGGGTACGAGCGGCGCAGGCAGTCCGGCCCGGCGAGGGTGTTCGAGTCCGAGGAGGACGCGATGAGGGCGGTCACCGCGGGCGCCATCAACGCCGGCGACGTCGTGGTCATACGCAACGAGGGGCCGGCGGGCGGTCCTGGGATGCGGGAAATGCTCGCGGTCACGGCCGCGCTGGTCGGTCAGGGCCTCGGCGAACACGTTGCCCTGCTGACCGACGGCCGGTTCTCCGGCGCGACGCGGGGACTGATGGCCGGTCATGTCGCTCCCGAGGCGGCTCGCGGCGGCCCGATCGCTGCGCTGCGCGATGGCGACGAGGTCACGCTCGATGTTGAGACGCGCCGCCTCGACGTCGCGCTGTCCGACGATGAGATCGCCGCGCGCGTCCGCGCCTACCGGGCGCCTGAGCGGCCCAATCCGGGTCCCGCTCTTGGCAAGTACGCCCGTCTGGTGTCAAGCGCCGCCGAGGGTGCGATCACGCGCTGACTGTCGAGGTCGCGTTAACGCGATCTTCAGGATGCGACCCGGTTCCGCCAACGTCGTTCGGGAGAGACTAGACGGGACCAGGCGGCGATCAGGGGACGCCCCCATCAACTAAGGAGGAGTCATGAACTCGTTCAAACGCCCATTTGCCGCGGCTGCCGTAATGGGTGCGGCATTCTCGTTGGTCGCCGTCGGCACCGGCGCCTTTGCCGCCACCTCGACCGGCCGCGCCGACAGCGGAACCGCGTATTTCTCCATCACCCACACGGCCGGCAAGACGCAGATTGCCGCGGGCAACGACACCGACAGGATCCTCGGGGAGGGTGCCTCCACCTACAAGATCGGCCTCTCGCCGCATCCGAGCACCGGCACGGTGACATTGACCTTCAACAAGTTCACGCTGTTCACGCCAACTGGCTCGTTGAGCGGGAAGGCTACAGCCACCCTCAACAACAACACAAACTCGATGCAGATGATCACCAACGGCAAGCTCACGCTGGACCACGGTTTCGGCTCCCAGAAGGGCCACAGTCTCGTCGCCAAGTTCACCGGCACGGCGAACCTCACCGCCAACCAGTACGTGTTCCACTACCAAGGCACCTACAAGTAGCGTGCGGCCGCGGGCGGGTGCGCGGAGAGCGCCCCGCCCGCCTCATCGACGGCGCGGGTGTCAGAATCGCCGCAATGGAGGATTCTGAGGCGAACGATTCGCAGACCGGCGGCGATCCGGGGTCCGGGGCAACGGTCGAATTCTCAGCGCCGCAGGCCACCGATCGGCTGCCCGCGAGGCTTGAGGACCTTCGCGAGCAACTGCCCGGACTCGAGCCCGACCGGCAGGTCACCGATTGGGGCCGCTCGGAGCGCCTCGAGAACGTCGTGGACCGGACTGTCTACGACTTCCTCTACCACCTGTGGTTCCGCGTTGAGGTCGAGGGGATCGAGAACCTCCCGGACGACGGTGGCGCTCTGCTGGTGGCAAATCACTCGGGAATCGTCCCCTCCGACGGCGTGATGGTCGCCAAGGCGGTCCGCGAGGAGCATCCTCGCTCGCGCTCGGTTCATGTGAGTACCGACGGATCCCTGGCCGGGGTTCCGGGACTGGGCATGCTGGCGACCAAGCTGGGCGCCGTGGCAGACCATCCCGCCAACCTGCATCGCCTTCTCTATGACGAACGCGCGCTGGTCCTGATGTTTCCCGAGGGCCGCCACGGGGCCCGCAAGCCGATCAGGCAGCGGTACCTGCTTCGTTCGTTTCAGGGGACTGGGTTCGTCAGCGCCGCGATGCGGGCCGGAGTTCCGATCGTGCCGATCGCCGTGTTGGGCGCCGAAGAGGCCTCGCCGGTATTCGCTCGCTTCGGTCCACTGCGGCGCGTCACCCGGCTCCCGCGCCTGCCGCTCGGACCCGCGTTTCCGCTGCCGGCGAAATTCCGGATCAGGTTCCTGGAGCCGGTGAGCACCGGGGATCAGGCGGACGAGCCCTGGCGTGACGGGCGGCTGGTGGGGTCGCTCGCCGCTGACCTCCGGGGGCTGATCCAGGAGAACCTGCTCGAAATGGTGGGGGCACGACGAAGCGTGTGGCTCGGGTAGCAGCACGCACGGACCGACGATGACCTCGCGACGAATTCTCATCACCGGTGTCTCATCCCAGCTGGGCGGACGTCTCGCCCAGGCCCTCGAGCACGATCCGGCTGTGGAGGCCATCGTCGGCGTGGACAGCACTGATCCGCGCCACGAACTTCAGCGGACCGAGTTCGTCAGGCTGGAGACCGATCCCGCCCTGCTGCGCCGGATCCTCAGCGCTGCGGCGATCGACACCGTGATCGACACCCGGCTCGTGGCCGACCCCCTCGTGGCGCCGCTCACCCGCGCCCGCGAGGTCAACGTGGTGGGAACGCGAAGGATTCTCGCGGCCTGCGCGGCCGAAAGCTCCTCGGTGCGGAAAATCGTCTTCAAGTCCTCGGCTCATATTTATGGCTCTGACCCCGACGATGCGGCCTTTCTCACCGAAGCGATGTCCGGTCGCCGCCCACCGCGAACCGCGATCGAGCGCGATGTGATCGACGCCGAGGCTGAGGTCTCCGCCTTCACCGGATCGCGTGCTCAGGCCACCGTCACGATTCTCCGGTTCGCCGACGCGCTCGGCGGCGAGTTGCACTCGTCCTACCTATCGCTGCTGAACCTGCCCATGGTCCCGTCGATCGTTGGGTTCGATCCCCGCTGCCAGTTCATCCACGAGGACGATGTCGTCCAGGCGCTGGCCCATGCGGCGAAACACCACCTGCCCGGCGTCTACAACGCTGCCGCTGATGGAGTGTTGGCGTTCTCAGAGGTGGTGTCACTGCTCGGAAAGCGGCTCCTCCCGGTGCTTCCGCCATGGGGAACGGTGTTCGCGGCGGCCCAGCTGCGTCGCCTGGGGCTACCCGTCCCGCTGGAGATGCTTCGTCAATTGCGCGCAGGCCGGGGCCTGGACAATCGCCGATTGAAAGCCACCGGGTTCTCCTATCGCTACACGACGCGTGAAGCGGTGCTGAAGCTCCACGCCCACCAGCGCCTGCGCCCCCTGCTCGGCAGCGGCGAGGGCGCCTATCGCTACGAACGAGAAGTGGAGGAGTTCCTCCGTTGGAGTCCGAGCGTGCAGCCGCGGGCAGACGGGGCACCGGGAGGCCCGGGCAACCCGGACGACGGCGCCGGAGCCGGAAGCCAAGGTCCGTACGACGATCTGAGTGAGGCGGAGCTGATCGAGATCATCTCCTCGCTCGAGACCGAGGCGCTCGAGCGCCTACGCCACTACGAGACTCTGCATGCCCGTCGGCGGGGGGTCCTGCAGGCGCTGGATCGCAACCTCGCCCGACGGGAGAGCAATCGCCCCAGCTGAGCAGGATTGCAGCCCGAGCGCGTGAAAGACATCTTGCAGCGCCCCGGAATCCGTCCGAGGCGATGGTTGATCGATCGAGCACCGGTTACCATCGCAAGCTGAGGAGCTTTGTCGTGGCGCGTGTCTCATACCTTCGCTCCCCGGTCAACCCGGAACGGTCGGCACTGAAGGCCCACCACCGGTTGACCGGGGAAACAAGCCCAAGCCGGCGTGGACGCTTTGCGGCCGCAGGCGCCCTGCTGCTCGTGCTCGTCCTGGGCGGCGCCGCGGCGCTGCTGTTGTCCTCCGCGCACGCCAGCATCAGCTCGGACTCCGAGGCGCTAGCCCGCATCAGCATGCCCCTGGGAGGAGGCACGATCACTCGCGTGAGCGTGGTAACCGGGCCCCACAGCCGCCCGGTGCCGGTGGAACTGCGTGGCCAGCAGCTCTGGCCCCGCAAGCTGATTCCCGCCCATCAGCTGCTGCTGGTCGATGTGGTGGTCAAGCGCCCAGGTTGGATCGCGTGGCTGGCCGGCAAGAGCCAGCATCTGCATCTGACGCTGATGACTCCCAGCGTCAGCCTGCGCCAGCACTATCTGACCCTCCGACCCGGTGCGCCGGTGCTTCTGAGGTTCAGGCAGCCGGTCGAGGCGATCTCCTACGGTCTTCCAGGCCGGCTCGTGCGGCGGGTCCTCAGCAAACCGCTGACCGAGATCCGGCTCCACCGCACTGGGGTCGCGGGCACGATCTCGGTCTCCGCGGTGCCACGGCGCTGGGAGACGTCCCCGACAGCGGTGGTGAGCTGGTTTCCTGCCGGTGCGGCCGCGGCGGCCGTGGCCACGCCCGCACCTGGCACGCCGATCCTCCCGCACACCAAGCTCACTCTGACGTTCTCCAAGACCGTGCAGCAGGCGCTCGGCAGCAGTCGGCCGCCTGTCTCACCGGTCACGGCGGGCACCTGGCACCCGGTAAACAGCCACACGATCAGCTTCGTGCCCGAGGGCAGCGGCTATGGCCTCGGGGCCACGGTGAGCGTCGCGCTACCCGGCGGGGTCCGTCTGGTCGGCGGCCAGACGGCTGGGGCCAACGCGAGCGGGACGTGGACGGTCCCGGGCGGAACCACCGCGCGTCTGCAGCAGCTGCTGGCGGGGCTCGGATACCTCCCGCTCAAATTCACCCCCACCACGTCCGTGCCGTTGACCTCCGACGCCCAGGAGATGGCAGCGATCCATCCGCCCGCGGGGCACTTCGCGTGGCGCTACGGCAACGTGCCGGACGCGCTGCGCAGCGAGTGGTCAGCGGGTACCGACGGGGTCATGACCAAGGGCGCGCTGATGGCCTTCCAGAACGAACACGGCCTGGCCACGGATGGCGTCGCCGGGCCGACCGTCTGGCGTTCGCTGATCCAGGCGACGATCGACGGCAAGCCCTCGACCTTCGGCTACACGTATGTCAGCGTGAGCCTTACCGGGCAGCATCTGAGTGTCTGGCACAGCGGAAGCATCGTGGCGACCGCGGCGGTCAACACCGGCATCTCCTCGGCGCCGACCGCCAGCGGCACCTATCCGGTGTTCGAGCACATTCCCTCGGGGACGATGAGCGGAACCAACCCCGACGGGAGCCACTACAACGATCCCGGCATCCAGTACATCAGCTACTTCAACGGCGGCGATGCCCTCCACGCATTCACGCGTGCGCAGTACGGCTTCCCACAGAGCCTCGGCTGCGTCGAGATGGCCCTCGGGCCCGCCGCGCAGGTCTACCCGTACACTCCGATCGGGACACTGGTTCACGTCGCCTAGGGCACGTTGAACGGTGCGCAGCCGGTCGTTTGTCGCCGTCGCCCTGACGATCCTCTGCTTGCTCGGCGGCGCCGCCGCGGTGCTGGCCTATGACTCGAGTCAGCGCGACAAGATCGCGCCGGGGATCAGGATCGGCGGCCTCGACGTCGGAGGGCTGAGCGCTGCACAGGCTCGGATGCGTCTGCGGACGGTGTTCCAGTCGCGCCTTCACCGGACGATCTTGGTGCGTTACCGGGGGTTGCGCTTCGCTTTGAGGACGGAGACGGCGCGGGTCAGGCTCGATTTCCGCAGCGCCGTCGATCAGGCTCTGCAGCGCACCCGCGACGACAACCTGCTGACCCGGGTGGCGCGGGGGTTGACCGGTGGAAGCATCCACGCCAACTTCGAGCCGCAGGTTCACTTCTCAGCCAGAGCAGTGACGCGCTTCACCGCCCGGATCGCCCGCACGATCGACCAGCCGACCCGCAGCGCGAGCATTTCCTTCTCCGCCTCCAGCATCGGTGTGGTCGCGTCCCAGCCCGGGCTGGCCCTCCGTGCCGGTGAATTGCAGCGGCAGATCGAGGCCGGCCTCGCGAGTTCCTCGGGCTGGGGCGTGCTCCGGGTGCCGGTGACGCGGACCGCTCCGAAAGTCAGCACGCAGACGCTGGCGGTGCGATATCCGACCGTCATCACTGTTGACCGCAGCGCGTTCACGCTGCGGCTGTTCAAGCACCTGCGGCTCGTCAAGAGCTACCGCATTGCCGTGGGAATGGCTGGCCTGGACACGCCGGCCGGCCTCCACCACGTGCAGGACAAGGAGGTCGATCCGTCCTGGCACGTGCCCAACAGCGCGTGGGCCGGCTCGCTGGCCGGCCAGACCATCCCTCCCGGTCCCGCCGATCCGATCAAGGCACGATGGATGGGCATCTTCAACGGTGCCGGGATCCATGGAACCGACGAGCTCGGATCGCTCGGTTCAGCGGCATCGCACGGCTGTATCAGAATGTCGATTCCCGATGTGATCGAGCTCTATGCGCAGACACCGCTCGGCACCCCGGTGTACATCGTCTGAAGGTTGGTGCCCTCCCGCGCCGAATAGCGGGTGGCATGCCTGCGGCTCCAGAACCCTCTCCCGGCCCCGCGCCGATCGGCGATTCGTGGCGCGCGGTGCTGACCGATTTCGATCAGGACCTGCGCCGGCGCGCCGTGGCCGAGAAGACCCGGCGGGCGTACGGGATCGACGCCGGCCAGTTCGCGACCTGGGCCACCGCTCAGCAGGTCGAGCCGCTTGTCGTCGACGTTCGCATCCTCCGCCGGTACGCCGCCGGGCTTTCCGAGCACGGTCATGCACCGTCGACGGTCGCGCGCAAGCTCGCCGCGCTGCGCGGACTCTTCCGCACCCAGGTCGAGCTCGGTGCCCGAGGCGAGAATCCTGCTGATCTGCTCGCCTCGCCGAAGCGACCCCAGCGTCTGCCACGCGTTTTGCGCGCGGCGGAGGTGGCCGCTTTGCTCGACCGGATCCCGGCCACCACACCGCTCGAGTTGCGTGACCGTGCCCTGTTTGAGTTGGCCTACGCGTCAGGACTGCGCGCCGAGGAGCTCGTATCGCTAGATCTCGAGTCCGTCGACTTCGACTCCGAGACCGTGCGGGTGGAGGGCAAAGGTCAGAAGACGCGGATCGTGCCCGTCGGAGAACACGCGTTGCGAGCCATCGAGCGTTACCTCGCCCGCGCGCGTTCGGCACTCGACGCGGGCGGAGCGCCCTCGCGCGCACTGTTCCTGTCGAAGTCCGGGCGACGACTCGGGACCTCGGACGTCAGGCGACGACTGCGCACGTGGGCGAGACAGGCGGTGGCGCACGCGCCGGCGCTCGCGGATGCGCACCCCCATGCGCTGCGGCATTCGTTCGCCACCCATCTGCTCGAGGGCGGCGCCGACCTGCGGGCGATTCAGGAGTTGCTTGGCCACGCAACCATCTCCACGACGCAGGTCTACACTCGAGTAGAGTCGGCGCGCCTCAAATCCGCCTACGCGAACGCACATCCGCGCGCGTAGCGAGGGCCCAGGGGGACAAACTGAAAACCAACGTCAAAGCGATCGAGCTCCAGGACCTGTGGAGGCGGTACAAGTCCGCCGGGGAAGAGCGCGCGCGCGAACGGCTGGTCGTGGCGTACTCGCCGCTGGTCAAGTACGTCGCCGGGCGCATGAGCTCAGGCCTTCCCGCCCATGTCGAGGAGGCCGATCTGATCTCCTACGGACTCGGCGGTCTGATCTCCGCGATCGAGCGCTTCGATCTCGATCGCGAGATCAAGTTCGAGACCTACGCGATCACCCGCATCCGCGGCGCGATCATCGACGAGCTGCGGACGCTCGACTGGGTGCCCCGCTCGGTCCGAGCCCGTGCGCGGGAGATCGAGCGCGTCAACATGAAGCTCGAGGCGAAGCTGCACGCGCCCCGACCGACGAGGAGATGTCCGCCGCGCTGGAGATGACCATGGAGGAGTTCCACGAGGCGCTGCTGCAGATCTCCAACTCCACGATCGTCGCGCTCGATGAGCTGTGGAGTGTCTCGGATTCCTCCGGTGACCAGGTCTCCCTGCTCGACACGCTTGCCCGACCGCGGCGCGCCCGGATCCGCAGGCGATGGTCGACCAGGGCGAGCTGCGTGACCGGATCGCCGATGCCATCGCCGCTCTGCCCGAGCGCGAGAAGCTCGTGATCGCGCTCTACTACTACGAGAACCTGACCCTGCGGGAGATCGGCGAGGTCCTCGGCGTGACCGAGTCCCGGGTCTCGCAGCTGCACACCAAGGCGGTGCTGCGGCTGCGCTCGAAGCTCCAGGGCGAGTTGGACTAGCCCAGCTTCACAGAACCCTCCGCGCCCATTCGCCCCAAGCGATAAGGTCGCGTCTTCGGCGTCCTTAGAGAGAGGAGTCTGGTATGCACAAGCCCGCGGATCGCATCCGCAACGTGGCGCTCGTCGGCCACCGGGGTAGTGGCAAGACGTCGTTGCACGAGGCGCTTCTGTTCGAGGCCGGCGTGGTCAACCGGCTCGGCTCGGTGGTCGACGGCACGACCGTGTCCGACGCGGACGCCGACGAGAAGGCGCGCCAGATGTCGATCTCCGCGGCGCTGGCCTCGTTTGAGTGGCAGGACCGCAAGGTCAACCTGATCGACACGCCCGGGGACTCGAGCTTCATCGCCGACGCCCTCGGAGCGCTGCAGGGTGTGCGAGTCCGCGGTGTTCGTCGTCAACGCGGTGATGGGCGTCGAGGTTCACACCACCCGGCTGTGGCAGCGGGCCGCCGAGCTCGACCTCGCCCGGCTGATCTTCGTCAACATGCTCGACCGCGAGCGCGCGGACTTCTTCAGAACCCTGGACGCCCTGAAGTCAGCCTTCGGACCGCATGTCGTCGCCACCGAGATCCCGATCGGCTCCGAGCACGAGGTCTCCGGCGTGATCGACCTGGTCGACATGAAGGCCTATCGCTACGACGGCGCGAGCCGGGAAAACTGCACCGAGATCCCGATCCCCGACGACCTGCAGGCCCAGGCCGAGGAGTACCGCGAGAAGCTGATGGACGAGGTCGCCGAGGGCTCCGACGCGCTGATGGAGCGCTACCTCGAGGGCGAGGAGATCTCCCACGAAGAGATCGTCACCGCGCTCAAGGACGGCACCAACCACGGCGCGATGTTCCCGGTCACCTGCGGGATCGCCACGCGCAACCTCGCCACCAACCGCCTGCTTGACGCGATCGTCGAGGACCTCCCGTCTCCGGTCAAGCACGGCGGGCTGGAGGTCGGCGAGATGACGCTCGAGCCGGACGAGGACAAGCCGCTCTACGCCTACGTGTTCAAGACGCGCGCCGACCCGTTCGCGGGACGAATCAACCTGTTCCGCGTCTACCAGGGCGTGATGAGTCACGACTCGCAGGTCCTCAATACCCGTGCCCACAGCAAGGAGCGGATCGGCCAGCTGGTGACGTTCGAGGGCGCCCAGACCGGCCACGCGACCGAGTTCGGCCCCGGGGACATCGGTGCCGTGGCCAAGCTCAAGGAGACACGCGCCGGCGACTGGCTGGCGGCTCGCGACGAGCCGATCCAGATGCCGAGCATCAAGCTGCCCTCGCCGGTGATGGCGTTCGCCGTCGAGCCCCGGAGCAAAGGCGACGAGGACAAGGTGTTCACCGCACTGCGGCGCCTCCAGGAGGAGGACCCGACGATCGACCTGCATCGTGACTCGCAGACCGGCGAGCAGATCGTGGCCGGCCTCTCGCAGGTCCATGTCGAGGTGATCGTCGAGCGCTGCAAGGCGCGCTTCGGCGCGGAGCTGAACCTGAAGCCGCCGCGCGTTCCCTATCAGGAGACGATTCGCAAGCCCGCCAAGGCGCACGGACGCCACAAGAAGCAGACCGGCGGCCGTGGCCAGTTCGGTGACTGCCACATCGAGATCGAGCCGCTCGAGCCGGGCGCAGGGTTCGAGTTCGTCAACGCGATCAAGGGCGGGGTGATCCCGTCGGGTTTCATCCCCGCGGTCGAGAAGGGGATCCTTGAGGCGATGTCCGAAGGCGCGGTCGCCGGCTATCCGGTCAAGGACGTCCGCGTGCGGCTGTACGACGGCTCCTACCACACCGTCGACTCCTCGGAGATGGCGTTCAAGGTCGCGGGCTCACAGGCCATGAAGGAGGCGCTCGAGAACGCCGGTCCGGTGCTGCTCGAGCCGATCATGCAGGTCACGGTCAGCGTCCCCGAGGACTCCGTCGGCGACGTGATCGGCGACCTCAACTCCCGCCGCGGCCGTCCGCTGGGGATGGAGCCCTCAGCCGGCGGGATGACCGAGGTCAAGGCCGAGGTGCCGATGTCGGAGATGCTCTCCTACGCGCCGGATCTGCGCTCGATCACCGGCGGCCAGGGCGAGTTCACGATGGAATTCCTGCGCTACGAAGAGGTACCGGGCCACCTGGCCGGCAAAGTCGTCGACGAGGCCAGGGCGGAGCGGGAGGCGGTCAAGGCCTAGCGGCCTCGACCGTGACCGAGACCACCGGGCCGATTAACCTCGGCGCCGGTGAGAAAAACCCCTGGTACGCTCGGACGGGTGGCTACCAGAGAGATACGGACGTCCAGTCAGGACACGATCTGCGACGTCTGCGGCAGGACGCTGCTACGCGGCGAGCAGGCCGATGTGTACCTCAACGGCGGCACCCGGCGCTCGGTGTGCGAGTTGTGCAAGGACCGTGCTCTGCATGAGGGCTGGGTGCGCGAGGGGACACTGCCCGCCTTTCAGGACAGTGATCCGTCGGCCGATCGCCGGCGCTCGCTGCTGGGGAGGCTGCGCGGGCGGCGTGAGGGCTCCGCGCCGTCGACCTCGGCGCCGACCCTGCGGGATGAGCTCGACGGCCACTCGTGGTCGGAGACGAGTGCCGGCGCCTACCCAGAGCCGGCGCCGGGCCCGCGTGAACCCCGCCACGTCCGCGCGGTCCCAACCAGCAATGAACAGAAGGCAGCCAGCGCAGTCGCGCTGTTCAATGGCTCTGAGCACCGGCGGACGGTAGCCGGGGTGGCGCGCTCGCTGGGCGCTCCCGGCGTCTCGGTGACTCCATCCGCGGCCCGGGCGAGCCTCGTCAACGTCGTGGTTTCCTGGGAGCTGTGCTGGTATCGGTACGAGGTTGACCTCTCCGATGACCAGCCGAGCATCCGCGTCGCCGGCCAGGGCTACGAGCTCAGTGAGCTCATGCCGGAGGAGACGCAGCCGAACGCAATCGCGGACGATCAGGGCACGCTGATCCTCCGCTAGGTGACCACTGAGTCACCGCGTCGCGACGGCGCCGTCGAATAGCATCTACGCCGTGATCTACTGCGTCGTGCCCGAGGAGCTATCCGACGAGCTGTTCGAGAAGCTGACCTCCTATTACGCGGAGGATCCAAATGTCACGGTGATCGTGGACCGGCGCAAGTCCTCTCGCCGAGACCCCGGGACGTCTGCGGGCGGCAAGCGGGAGACGCGGGATCGCCGCCGCCCGCGAGTACCGGGCGAGCTGCCTGAGCTAGGGCCGCTGGCGACGGATTGAGCGCCTCGCCAGGCACGGTCGTAATCCACGTCGACGGCGGGGCGCGGGGTAATCCCGGTCCGGCGGCGATCGGTGTGGTCGTCTCGGCGCCCGATGGCGAGGTGCTCGAGGAGCTCGCAGAGCGCATCGGGGTCGCGACCAACAACGTGGCCGAATATCGCGCCCTCCTGAAGGGGCTCGAGCGCGCGGCGGCGCTCGGCGCCAACGAGGTCGAGGTGATCAACGACTCGGAGCTCGTGGCCAAGCAGGTCAACGGTGCCTACAAGGTCAAGCATGCGGCGATGAAGCCGCTGTTTCTGGAGGCCATCGGCGCGCTCAGGCAGTTCCAGCGCTGGAAGATCCGGAGCGTGCCGCGCGCCCAGAACGCCCACGCCGACGCGCTCGTCAACGCGGCGCTTGATGGTCAGCGCTGAGCGTCGGCCGACGCCCGGGGCGGCCGAATGGAGGGATTTCGTCACCCGAGCGGGCGCTCGCGCTACTCTGAAGCGGTGACTGACGCCCTGATCGAGCTCAGCGGGCGCCTGGAGGAGACCGCGGAGCGCCTGCGTTCTGGGGATCTCGAGCCGGACGCTACCTTGGCGCTGATCGAAGAATGCGCGCGACTGGCCTCAGAGGCCAGCTCCCAGGTGGACCAGCGAGGGCGCGCCGCGCTCGAGCCGCTGCCGGACCTCCCCGGGCAGCTGCCGCTCCCGGCCGCCTAGTACCGGCTTACGGTGTCATCGGTCCGCAGCGCGCCCGCCTACCCCGAACACCTGCAGGTGAAGGTCGAGCGCTACCTCGAGGGGCTGCATTTCTCTGCCGAAGCGCCATCCTCTGGCCTTGACGAGGCGATGCGCTACTCGCTCTTGGCCGGAGGCAAGCGAATCCGGCCGGTGCTGGCCCTGGCCACCGCTGAGGCGGTTGGGCTGGATCCGGACAGCGTGCTCCCGCTGGCCGCGGCCGTGGAGCTGATTCACACTTACTCACTGATTCACGACGACCTGCCGGCGATGGACGACGATGATCTGCGACGTGGGCGTCCGACCTGCCATCGGGCGTTCGGCGAGGACGTCGCGATCCTGGCCGGGGACGGTCTCTACGCGGAGGCGTTCCGCCTGTTGCTCTCCGAGCAGAAGGCCGATCCGGCTGATCTGCTGGCCGCCGCCGCCGAACTCGCCGCGGCGACGGGCGTGCAGGGCATGGTCGGCGGGCAGTACCTCGACGTGGCTGTCAGCGCTTCCCCCGGACCGGACGGCCTGCGCCGTCTGCATGAACTGAAGACCGGCCGGTTGATCGCCGCGAGCATCGAATGCGTACTCCTGCTGGCCGGCCCACACAGACGTGCCACAATCCCCGTGTTCCGAACCTTTGCCAGCGAGCTAGGCGTGCTCTTCCAGATCGTCGACGACATCCTCGACGTGACCGGTTCCCAGGACGCGCTCGGTAAGCAGCAGGGCAGCGACGAACGGCTCGGCAAGCGCACCTACGTGTCGGAATTCGGCCTCGACGGAGCGCGCGCGCTGGCCCGTGAGTCGCACGGACGCGCCCGCGCCGCCTTGAGGGAAGCCGCGCCGGCCGGCGCGGAGCAACTCGAGCAGATCACCGACTTCATCGCCACCCGAACCTACTGATGCCACCCAAGCTGTTAGACCGCATAACCGGACCCCAGGACCTGCACGGCCTCACCGACGAAGAGCTGCAGACGCTGGCCCAGGAAGTTCGCGAGCACATCATCGACACCGTCGGCGAGATCGGCGGCCATTTCGGCGCCAACCTCGGGACCTGCGAGATCGCCGTGGCGCTGCATTCGGTGCTCAATTCCCCGCGTGACAAGGTGCTGTGGGACGTCGGCCACCAGGCCTATCCGCACAAGATTCTCACCGGGCGACGCGATCAGCTGCCGACGATCCGCAAGTACGGGGGGCTGGCGCCCTTCTGCTCGATCGGAGAGTCCGAGCACGACATCATGGGCGCGGGCCACGCGTCGACCTCAATCGGCTACGCCGTCGGCATCAAAGAGGCCATGCGCCTCGGTCACGGCGAGACCGGCAACGTCGTCGCCGTGGTGGGCGACGGCGCGATGACCGGCGGCGTCGCCTTCGAGGCCGTCCACCAGGCCGGCGGGAGCGGCACCCCGATCGTGGTCCTGCTCAACGACAACGGGATGTCGATCGCCCCCAACGTCGGCGCGCTGTCCCGGTATTTCAACCGCGTGCGCCTGAACCCAAAGCTGTGGCATGCCCGCGAGGAGGTCGAGGGAGGACTGACCAAGCTGCCGGCCGGTATCGGCGCGGCATTCGAGCGGATCGGGCCCCATTTCAAGGAATCGATCAAGGCCTTCTGGGCGCCGGGGATGTTCTGGGAGGAGCTTGATTTCGCCTACATGGGCGTGATCGACGGTCATGACGTCCGTGCGCTGCGCCGCGCCCTGAGGGAGGCACTGGCGGCCGAGCGGCCCGTCGTGGTCCATTGCGCCACCGTCAAGGGCAAGGGCTTCGGACCGGCCGAGAACGGCGGGCTCGAGGGCATGGAGGAGTGGCATGCGGCCAAACCGAACTCGATCGCCGGGCGGTTGCCGGCGGTCAAGCCGACCGGCGGTGGGCCCGCCACCGCCAAGCCGCCCCAGTACACGAAGGTGTTCGGTGAGGCGCTCGTGCGTGAGTGCCGGCGCGATGATCGGGTGATTGGGATCACCGCCGCGATGAACTCCGGAACTGGGCTGAGCATCCTCCAGAAGGAGCTCCCCGAGCGCTACTTCGATGTCGGCATCGCCGAGCAGCAGGCGATCCTGTTCGCCTCCGGGCTGGCCCTCCAGGGCTGCAAGCCGGTCGCCGCTATCTACTCGACCTTTCTCCAGCGCGCGTACGACCAGATCGTCCACGACGTCTGCCTGCAGAGGCTCAACGTGGTGTTCGCGATGGACCGCGCCGGACTGGTCGGCGACGACGGTCCGACCCACCACGGCGTGTTCGACATCGCCTACCTGCGCTGCCTGCCCAACATCGTGCTCATGGCCCCGCGCGACGAGGCGATGCTCGTGCACATGCTTCACACCGCCCTGCGCTACGACGATGGGCCGGTGGCGCTGCGCTACCCGCGCGGCGAGGGCGTCGGCGTCCCGCTGCCCAACCAGCCCGAACGGCTCGAGATCGGCACCGGGGAGATTCTCCGCGAGGGCGAGCGGGTCGCCCTGCTGGGGTACGGGTCGGGCGTCGCCAAGGCGCTGGAGGCGGCCGAGCTGCTGGCCGAGCGTGGACTCGAGGTCACGGTCGCCGACGCTCGCTTCGCCAAGCCGATCGACGCGGGGTTGGTCGCCCAGCTCGCGGCCGAGCACGATCTCCTGGTCACGGTCGAGGAGGGCGTGCTCGCTGGCGGCTTTGGCTCCGCCGTGTGGGAGACGCTCTCCGACGCCGGACTCAACGCCCGCATCCTCCGCGTCGGCCTTCCCGACGAGTACGTCACCCACGGAGCGCCCAAGCTCCTGCACGAGGAGGTCGGTTTCACCGGCCAGCGCATCGCCGAGCGAATCGAAGCGGCTGTCGACAATCGCAGCGAGGTAACGCAGTAACTCGCTTAAAAGGGAACGGCCCACCTGTTGGCGAGCCGTTCCCGGAGGAGAGAGATGTTTCTGCGTTTGATCGCTGGGAGGAAGTCTGCCGTTATGGTGCCCCGGTTTGACCAAAATCAGTGTGAGCCTGATCACGTACGGTTCCTCCGTGTGAAGCGAGTCCGCCTCGACATCCTGCTATCCGAGCGCGGCGTGTTCACCTCCCGCTCGCGCGCCGCCGCCTCCGTGCTGGCCGGCGATGTGCTGCTCCTGCCCGAACGCCGCCGTGCCGAGAAGCCGGGGCAGCTGGTCCCCGAGGACGTCGAGCTCGAGGTCGTCGCTGCACCTCCATTCGTCTCTCGCGGCGGGGTCAAGCTGGCCAACGCCCTGTCGGCCTTCGGGGTTGCCGTGACGGGCCGCCGGGCCCTGGACGTCGGCGCCTCGACTGGTGGGTTCACCGACTGCCTGCTCCAGAACGGCGCCGAACACGTCGTGGCGGTCGATGTCGCCTACGGCGAATTCGATTGGCGTCTACGCTCGGACGAACGCGTGACGGTGATCGAGCGCACGAATGCCCGCGCGCTGACCCCGGACCGTCTTCCCTACCGCCCGGAGCTGATCGTCATCGATGTCTCGTTCATTTCCCTGACCAAGGTGCTCCCGGCGGCGCGCGCTTGCGCAGCCGACCGGTTCGACTGCCTGGCCCTGATCAAGCCCCAGTTCGAGGTCGGCCGGGCGCGGCTGGGCAAGGGCGGAGTGGTCCGTGACGGCGCGACACGCCGCCAAGCCCTCGTGGACGTCGGTGCGGCCGCGCAGGCCCTGGGCGCGTCGGTTCTGGGCTACGCGGGCTCGGGCCTACCCGGTCCCAAGGGCAACCTGGAATCGTTCGTCTGGCTTGCAGAGCAGGGGAGGGGTGGCGTGGCGAACCTTGAGCGAGCGGCTCGCGAGGTGGAGCCGTGAAGGGGATCCGCACCGCCACGGTGTTCACCCACCGGCGCCCCGGCGAGACTGCGCCGGCGATCAACAGCTTGCTCGCCCTGGCCCGGGAGGCGGGTACCGTGCTGCGCTTCGACGAGGAGGAGACGGGCAAGCACGCACTGGAGCCGGCACCCGGCCTGGAGCTGAATGCACCGGTCTCGCCCGACGTCGATATCTGCTTCGCGCTCGGCGGCGACGGCACGATCCTGACCGGGCTGCGCACGTACGCGGGTACCGGGGTGCCCGTGTTCGCGGTGAACTTCGGCGAGATCGGGTTTCTCGCCACCGTCGACCGCGAGGGCGCCGAGGCCAGCTTCAAGGAGGCGTTTGCCGGCAACTTCGATGTGCTCTCGCTACCGGGGATCGCTCTCTCGGGCGGCCGCGGCGAGTGGCTGGCCATCAACGACGCATCGATGCATCGCCAGCCCGGGAAGCGGGTGGCCGATCTCTCCTATGCGGTCGGACCGGACGAGATCGGCCGGGTCCGCTGCGACGGTCTCGTGGTGGCCACCCCGGCGGGCTCGACGGGCTACAACTTGGCCAATGGCGGTCCGGTGATGGCCTGGGGCGTGTCCGGGTTCGTGGTCTCGTTCATCGCGCCCCATTCGCTCACCGCGCGGGCACTGGTGGCCGCTCCCAGCGATCTGTTGCGGATCGGGAACCGGTCCCGGGAGGAACCAGTCGACGTGACGGTGGACGGCCGTCCGGTGTGCGTGCTCCCGCCCGGCGAGGAGATCTCCGCGCGGTTCATCGACGACCAGGGCCACCTCGCGCAGATCGCCGGAACCACGTTCTACCACCGCCTGCGAGAGAAGTTCGGGAGGCTGGCCACCGCCACTTAGACCCGGGAGTCCGTCTCGGCCCCCTGCTAAACCGTGACCGATGCTGCACGAGTTGCGCGTGGAGAATCTGCTGCTGATGGAGCGGGCGGAGATCAGGATGGCGCCGGGCCTGAACGTGGTCACGGGGGAGACCGGCGCGGGCAAGACGCTGCTCGCTCATGCCCTCGATCTGCTGCTGGGCGGCAAGGCGCGTCATGGGATCGTGCGCGAAGGCGCGGTCGAGGCCTACGTCGAAGGGGTGTTCTCGATGCCGGCGGGGATCGACCCTGAGCTGGCCGAACGCCTACCCGACGGGGCCGAGGAGATTGTGCTGGCCCGGCGCGTGTGGCCCGACGGGCGCACCCGGGCGTACGTCTGCGGGCGCTCGGCCACAGTGGCGGACCTGCGTGAGCTGGGCGGACGCCTGCTGGCCTTCTACGGCCAGCACGAGCATCGCAAGTTGATGCTGGGCGCCGCGCAATTGGAGATCCTCGACGCCCACTGTGGTCCGGACCAGATAAGGCTGCGCGCCCAAACCGCTGAGAGCTACGACTCCGCCCGGCGGATCGAAGCTCGCGTTCAGGAGCTGCGCGGCGTCGCGGGTGCCCGGGACCGTGAGTTGGATCTGGTCGCGTTCGAGCTTGAGGAGATTGAGAACGTCGCGCCGAGCGAGGAGGAAGAGCGCACCCTGACCCTCGAGCGAGAACGCCTGCGCCACCTTGAGACCCTTCGCCAAGCCGCGGGCGCCGGAGCCGAGGCGATCGCGCCTGAGGGGGGCACGGGCGTGGCTGAACTGATCGCGGGAGCCGCCCAGCAGCTCGAGCACGCCGCCGCTGTCGATCCCGCGCTTGCGCCGCTGGCGGAACGTCTGCAGACGCTCCGGTTTGAGACCGAGGACGTGGCCGGAGAGCTGAAGGGCTACCTGGCCGGGATCGACGGTGCCCCAGGAGGGCTCGAGGAGGTGGAGGAGCGGCTGGCCCTGTTCGCGCGCCTGCAGCGTAAGCACGGCGGCTCGGTCGCCGAGGTGCTGGCGCACGCCGAGCGCTGCCGGATTCGCCGCGCTGAACTGGAGAACGCCGACGTGGCGCTGGAAGCGGCCGAAGGCGAGCTCGCGTCGATCCGCGGGCACCTGGAGCAGCTCGCAGGGGGGCTGACCAAGAACCGGCTCGCCGCCGCCGGTGAGCTGGCGACCGCGGTTCGGAGCCGGCTGGCCGAGCTGGCAATGCCCGATGCGGTGTTCGAGGTCGAAGTGCGCCCACGCGCAGACGGCTGCGGACCTCGGGGGGCGGACTCGGTCGAGTTCTCAATCGCCCCCAATGCCGGCCTCCCGGCCGGGCCCCTGCGGGAGGTCGCCTCCGGCGGCGAGCTGTCGCGGGTGATGTTGGCCCTGCTGAGCGTCGCGCACGGTAGCGCCGGCCCCGATCGAGCGACCGACCCCCGTGAGCAGGGCCAGCCGTTGCTCGTCTTCGATGAGGTCGACGCCGGCATCGGCGGTCACACCGCCCGTGCCGTTGGCGAGCATCTGCGCCAGCTCGCAAACGGCAGACAGGTCCTGTGCATCACCCACCTGCCGCAGGTGGCGGCGCTGGGCGCCCGCCACTTCACGATCGTCAAGGACAGCTCGGCGGTGCCGGCCCGGACGACGGTGAGCGTCCTCGAGGACGAAGAGCTCGTGGGTGAGCTCGTCCGCATGCTCGGGGCCGGTGACGGCGACCGCGCGGCGAGCCAGCACGCTCGTCAGCTACTGCGAGCCGCATAAGGTCCCCAATTTGCACCCTGGGGCGCACGACCGTGGCGGAGTGGCTGGTTCCCGTCCGCTCCCGCCGCTACCTTGAAGGGGTCCACTACACTCAAGGATCAATCGATGGCTGACGACCCGCGGCGCCCCGCGACCAGCTCCCACGGGGAGACGCGTTTTATCTTCATCACCGGCGGGGTCGTCTCCTCGCTGGGTAAGGGTATCGCTGCAGCATCGATTGGCCGACTGCTGGTGGCGCGCGGCCTGAGCGTGCAGCTGCAGAAGTTCGACCCGTACATCAACGTCGACCCTGGAACGATGTCGCCGTATCAGCACGGCGAGGTGTTCGTGACCGAGGATGGCGCCGAGACCGATTTGGACCTCGGTCACTACGAGCGGTTCACCGACGCCAACACCAGTCGGGCGTCGAATGTGACTGCCGGCGGCATCTACAACACGGTGATCCGCCGCGAGCGTCGCGGGGACTACCTCGGGGCGACCGTGCAGGTTGTGCCCCACATCACCGATGAGATCAAGCAGCGGGTCAAGCTGATGGCGGAGTCCAGCGACGTCGACTTTGTCATCACGGAGATCGGCGGCACGGTGGGCGACATCGAGTCGCTGCCATTCCTGGAGGCGATCCGGCAGTTCCCCGTCGACGTCGGCCGCCGGCGGTGCATGTTCATCCACCTGACCTTGGTGCCCTACATCGGTCATGCCGGCGAGCTGAAGACCAAGCCCACGCAGCATTCGGTCAACGAGCTGCGGCGCATCGGAATCGCACCGGACATGGTCGTCGCCCGCTCCGAGTCCCAGCTATCGACGGAGATACGGCGCAAGATCGCGCTGTTCGCGAGCCTCCCCGAGGAGGCCGTCGTCTCCGCCTACGACGTTCCCGACATCTACCAGGTGCCGCTGGTGTTCCGGACCGAGGGTGTCGACGACTACATCCTGCGGGAGCACTTCGGCATGGGGGCGCAGGAGCCGGACCTGACCGGCTGGGAGGAGATCACTCGCCAGGCCAGCGCGGCGACCAAGAACGTCCGCATCGCCCTGGTCGGCAAGTACGTGAAGCTCGAGGATGCCTACCTCTCGGTAGCCGAGTCGCTCAAGCATGCGGGTATACACCACGGCTGCCGGGTCGAGATCGACTGGGTTGACTCGGAGACGGTCACCGATCCCGCGGTCTCGGCACGGTTGGAGAGCGCGGACGGAATCCTCATCCCGGGAGGGTTCGGCGGTCGCGGGTTCGAAGGCAAGATCCGGGCGGCGCAGATCGCCCGCGGGCAGGCGATCCCGTATCTCGGGATCTGCCTGGGAATGCACGTCGCGGTCAGCGAGTTCGCGCGCCACGTCGCCGGCATGGAAGGGGCCAACTCCACCGAGATGGACCCCGAGACGCCGTTCCCGGTGATCGACCTGCTGCCTGAGCAGAAGGAGATCGCCGACATGGGCGGCACCATGCGTCTGGGTGCCGATCCGGTCAAGCTGCACGAGGGCTCTCTGGTTCGATCTCTCTATGGGGAGTCCGTCGTGTACGAGCGCCACCGCCATCGTTATGAGGTCAACAACCATCTCCGCCGGCGGATGGAAGCCGTCGGGCTGGTCTGCTCAGGCACCTCACCGGACGAGCGACTGGTCGAGGTGATCGAGCTCGAGCGCGGCGTGCATCCGTTCTACGTGGCCTCGCAGTATCACCCTGAGTTCAAGTCTCGCCCCGAACGTCCCGCGCCGCTGTTTCGCGAATTCGTCGGGGCCGCCCTCGGCCGTGGCGAGAGTGCTCCGGCCGATCAGGCGGATAGGCAGCCGAGTGCCGCCAGCGAGGCGGATGCGCAGCATAGTGCCGCCACGCCGTGAGGCGGGCGACCGACGCCGAGCGCGCCCGGCTGCACGACACCTTCGCCTCCCTTTGCCGGATCGAGAGCCCGTCCGGACACGAGCGGGCGTGCACCGATTGGGTGGCCACTGAACTGAGACGGATGGGGGTGACGGCCGAAGAGGACGAGGCGGGCCCCGCAGCCGGTGCGGATGCCGGCAACCTGCTCGCCAGGATCGCCGGGCGGTCAGCCGACACGATCATGCTGTGCGCCCACCTGGATACGGTGCCGCCGACCGTACCCATCGAGCCGGTGCTGGTCGATGGCGGATGGCGCAACGCGAACGCCGGAATCCTCGGCGCCGACAACAAGGCCGCGGTCGCCGTGATGCTTGAGCTGGCACGGCGCATGACCAGAGTCGATCAGCCGCCCGAAACCGGCCTCGAGCTGCTGTTCACGGTCTCCGAGGAGAACGGGCTGCACGGGGCCAGGGCATTCGATGTCTCGAAGCTGACCAGCCCGTTCGGGTTCGTGTTCGATCACGCCTCGCCGATCGGCGAGATCGTGCTCGCCTCGCCGACCCACCAGAAGATCACGGCCGACCTTCGCGGGCGCGCTGCCCACGCCGGGCTCCGCCCGGAGGATGGCCGCAATGCCATCGCCGCCGCCGCCCGGGCCATCTCGGCGATGCCGCTCGGCCGGCTCGACGAGGGCACCACCTGTAACGTCGGAACGATCGCCGGGGGAACCGCGACGAACGTCGTGGCCGAGCACTGTCACGTCGAAAGTGAGGTCCGCGGACTGGACGAGGATCGAATCGAGACGGTCCTCACGGAGGTGATCGATTGTTTCCAGGATGCCGCGGATGCGGCGGAGTGCGATCTTGACGTCATCGTCCAGCGAATGTTCCGGGGCTATCGAACCAAGCCGCGCGCGCCGCAGGTGATCGTGGCCGAACGGGCGCTGATCGCCTGCGGCTATCAACCGCGCCCAATCCAGTCCGGCGGCGGCTCGGACGTAAACGCCTTCGAGGTGGCGGGGTTCCCCTGCGTGAACGTGGCCAACGGGACCGAGCGCGCCCACCAACCCGATGAGCGCGTCAGCGTCGATGCCTTGGAGGGGATGTTGGAGGTGGCGATCGCGCTGGTAGAAGAGGCGGGCCGTGGGGCAGAACCGCCGCTATGACACCTGCCTTTGAGCACCTCGACGCGGAGGTGTCCTTTCGCGGCAAGATCATCAGGGCTGGAACCGAGCGCTTCCGCCATGATGACGGCGAGAACGTCACCCGGGACAAGGTGTGGCACCCCGGCGCGGTCGGGATCGTGGCCACCGACGATCACCACGTGTGGCTGACTCGCCAACCCCGGGAGGCGGCGGGCCAGACCGAGTCGCTCGAGGTTCCCGCCGGAAAGCTTGACGTGCCCGGCGAGGCGCCGCTGGCCACGGCCCAGCGGGAGCTGGCCGAGGAGATCGGCAAGTGCGCCGGTGCCTGGAAGGAGCTGTTCTGCTTCTACACCAGCCCGGGGTTCACCGACGAGCGCGTGTGGCTGTACCTGGCCACTGACCTATCGGACACCACGGAGACACCGGACGCCGAAGAGAACGAGCGGATTGAGATCGTCCCGTGGCCGCTGAACCACCTGGATCAGGCGATCTCCGAGTGCGCTGACTCCAAGTCCCTCATCGGCCTGCTGTGGCTGGCCTGGCGCCGCGCGGCGGGGTGAGGACCCCGCCGCGCGCTCAATCGCCGCGCTAGGTCGTTGTCGTACTAGTCGTAGTGGTGGTGGTCGTGTTGTCGGCGAGTTTGCAGAACAGATCGCCGAGCGTGCCCCCACCACGGGTTGCCGTCACCGTCAGATGGACGCGATTTAGGTCAACGACCAGGCCCAGGAGCTGCAGGTTCAGCGGCCCGACCACCAGGTCGAGCACGGGGCAGGTGGCGTTGACGGCTGCTGTGGTTGCGACCGCTGGATTCAGGTATGCCGTGAAGCGCAGAGCATGACCGTGGCTGTTGCGGATACCGCGATTCAGGGCGATGGCCGCCGAGGCCCGGGCTGCCGTGGCGATCTTGGCCCGCGCGAGCTTGCAGAACAGGGAACCGAGTACTCCGCCCGCGGGATTCCCGGTGACGTCGAGCTGCACCTTGTCCAGGTGCGCGTTGAGGCCGAGCAGATTCAGCGAGAGCTCGTTGAGGAAGAGGTGCAGGACCCGGCAGTTGCCGCCGGCCGCGGCGGTAAGGGCGACGCGACTGCTGACCGTCTTGACGTTCCCGGCGTTGTCGGTCAGCCTGGCCGTGACCAGGCCGGTGGCACGCAAAGAGTGTCCGGCGGCGGCGAAGCGCAGCACTTCAACCCCGACGCTGAGACGACCGCCACGGGCGGTGGTCCGGGCGGCAGGGGACGCCACCGAGGTGAGCGCGAGCGCGCCGAGTAGGGCGGCGACGGCCACCAGGGAGAGCAGCAAACGGAAACGGCGGACACGCATAGAGGACTCCTCAGGGGTCGGACCACGTTCGGTGATCCGCAACTCCCCTGTCACGCCGATCTCGAAACTAGAGGACGGTTGCCGGGCGACCGCGAATAACAGGTCATGGCCACCACCGAGCCTGCCGCCCCCGCCCGCCGCCTGACCGAGCTGACGCTCGACTTCATCGCCTATCTGGAGCTTGAACGCGGGCTGTCTCGTAACACCCTTGAGGCATACAGATCCGACCTGCAGCAGTTCGGTCAGTTCCTGCAGCGCCGGGAGGTCGATCCGCTGGACGTGGCCCCAGTCGACCTCGCGGCCTTTGTGTCCGAACTGGCGGCCGGCCGCGAGGGCAAAGTGGCGCTCGCGCCGGCGACGCTGCAACGCAAGATCGCCTGCCTGCGCTCCTTTTACCGCCATCTGCGCCGAGACGGCATCCTGGAGAGCGACCCGACCACCGAACTGCGACCGCCCAAGTCCAGCGCCCGGCTGCCGAAGGTGCTCAGTCGCGATGAGGTGACGACCCTTCTCGCCCAGCCCCGGGGCCAGGGGGTTGCCGCGCTGCGGGATCGTGCCCTGCTGGAGACGATGTACGCCTGCGGCCTGCGGGCCTCGGAGGCGATCGAGCTGACGCTGGCCAACCTTGACCTCGACGCCGGTGTTCTTCGCACGCACGGGAAGGGCTCCAAGGAACGAATCGTGCCCATCGGCAGCCAGGCCGTCACCACGTTGCGGGACTACATCACCCGCGCGAGGCCGCGCCTGGTGGGCCTGAGTGACGTGCCGCGGGTGTTCGTCAACCGCCGCGGCGGTCCGCTCTCACGCCAAGGCCTCTACAAGATCGTCCAGGGCCATGCCCGCAGCGCTGGTCTTGAGCACCGGATGAGCCCGCACACGCTCAGGCATACGTTCGCCACGCATCTGTTGGCCGGCGGCTGCGACCTGCGCTCGCTGCAGGAGATGCTGGGCCACGCCGATATCGGGACCACGCAGATATACACGCATCTTTCGGCCGATCGGCTTCGGGACGTCTACTTCGACGCCCACCCGCGTGCGCAGATCGAACGCAAAACGTAAAGTCTCAGAGGATGGGGATCACCCACCTCGATCAGGCGCCTTCGCGCGAATGGGACCTTGGGCATCTGCGCTCGCGCTGGACGTTTCTCGGTGAGGCCGCCGGAAGCGTCGACATTGGCCTGCGGCGGATCGAGATCGCTCCCGGATCGTGGTCGACCCCCGCCCACGATCATGGCCGTGAGGAGGAGATCTTCTATGTCGTCTCCGGCCAGGGCCTCTCTTGGCAGCGCGGCAAGACTGCACATGTGGGGCCGGGCGATTGCCTGGTCCATCTCGCGGGGCGTGGAGCGCACACCCTGAATGCCGGCGAGGACGGACTCGACGTCCTCGCCTTTGGCCCGCGCGAAGACGACGAGGCGGTGGGGCTGCCGCGGCTGGGGCTCTCGCTGCTCGGCAATCGTGCCGTCGCGACCGAACCCGGGACGGTCGACGGGGTCCCGGTGCAGTTCATCCGCGAGGCCGAGCTGGGTCCCCCGGAGCTACCGCCGGAGGCGGGCCCGCGTCCCCGGACGATCGTCAACCTCGCGGACGTTCCGGCGGATCCGCTGGCGCGGCCCCGGGTCCAGCGCATCCGCCGCAATCTAGGTCGCGCGGTGGGCTCGGTGGCCACCGGTCTGCAACACGTGGAGGTGGCTCCGGGCAAGTATTCCACCGCCCCGCACTGCCACTCGCTCGAGGAGGAGCTCTTCGTGGTCCTCGCCGGGAATGGAGTGCTCGTGCTCGGCGAGGCCGACGAGACTCCGGTGCAGGCCGGAAACGTGATCTCGCGGCCTGCCGGCACGGGCGTCGCCCATGTGTTTGGCGCTGGGCCGGCAGGGATGACGTACCTCGCGTACGGCACCCGAGACTCAGGTGACGTGTGCTACTACCCGCGCTCAAACAAGGTCGCCTTTCGTGGCATCAACCTGATCGGACGCTTTGAGGCACTCGACTACTGGGACGGGGAGGATTAGCTTGCTGTTGGGTGCGTCGCGGAGCGTCGGGTGCTCGCTCGCCGTCCTCATCGTCGCCTTGACCGGATGCGGCAATTCCCGCACCCCGGTGCCGAACCTCGCCGCTCCCGTCTCTCCGGGGGCGCTGCAGCCGCTCAGCTTTCCCGCTTACGGGATCCAGCTCAAGGCACCACTCAACTGGCAGAAGAGCTCCGCGAGCCCGCCGCTGGTCGGGACGATCAGCCTATCCAGCGCAGTGGCGGCCCTGTGGAGCTACCCGCGCACCACGCCGGCGCCCTCGGGCGCGTCCGCGCTGGCCGCCGCACAAGCCAAGCTGATCGCTGCTGCTCAGCACAAGGATCCGTCGTTTCGCTTGATCAGGAGCAGCGTCTCGCTGGTCGACGGCCACCCGGCGATCGAGGTCGATGCGTTCGAACGGATCAACGGCACCCCGCGCCGTGTTCGGTCGACGCATGTGTTCACCGGGACCTCCGAGGTGGTGCTCGACGAGTACGCGCCAGCGGCCCTGTTTCACTCGGTCGACCACGCCGTGTTCTCGCCGCTGAAACGCTCGCTGCGGCTGTCCCCGGCCGTCTCCGGGTGAGACGGGCGTTCGTCGTCGTCCTCGACGCCTGCGGCGTCGGCGCCCTCCCGGATGCGGCGGCCTACGGAGATGTCGGCACCAACACGCTCGGGCACCTGAGCCAGGCTGCCGGTGGCCTCACCCTGCCGACGCTGGAGCGCCTCGGCCTGGGGTCGATTCTGCCGCTCCGAGGCGTCGCCCCCGCACCGGCACCGGTGCTCCACGGCCGCTTGCACGCCGCGGGAACGGGCAAGGACTCGACGGCTGGGCATTGGGAGCTGATGGGGGTCGTTTCGCCGCGGCCGCTGCCCACCTACCCAGACGGATTTCCGGAGTCGGTGATCGATCTCGTGCGGAGCGCGGCGGAGCGGGAGGTGGTGTGCAATCGCCCTTATAACGGCATCGGGGCAATCACCGACTTCGGCGCCGAGCATCTGCGCAGCGGCGGGCTGATCGTCTACACCAGCCAGGACTCGGTGCTCCAGATCGCCGCCCACGAGCGGGTCATCGCGACCTCGGACCTGTACGAGATCTGCCGACGCGTTCGGCGGAGCCTGCCCGAGGAGCACGCTGTGGGACGGGTGATCGCCCGTCCCTTCCGAGGCACGGTTGGAAGCTTTCAGCGCAGCGACGGGCGCCGTGACTACTCCCTGCCACCGCCGACGCGCAGCTACCTACAGGAACTCCAGGCGGCCGATGTCCCCGTTCACACCGTGGGCAAAGCGGGTCAGCTGTTCGACGGGATCGGCGTCGATGAGCAGCACCCGGGACCCACGAACGAGCGTGCGCTGGGGGAGACCACCGCGTTGATCCAGGAGCTTGGGCATGGTTTCGTGTTCACGAACCTGATCGACACCGATCAGGTATACGGCCATCGTCACGATGTCGCTGGTTTCCATCACGCGCTGGTGCAAATCGATCGCCGTGTTGGGGAGTGGCTCGATCTCCTGGGAACTGAGGATCTGCTGGTGTTGACCGCCGATCATGGCTGCGATCCCACCGGCCCGCACACCGACCACACCCGTGAGTACGTTCCGCTGCTGGCCTGTTTCGAAGGGCATGGTTCTCGTCACCACGACGGCCCGATGGCCGACGTCGGGGCGAGCGCGCTGATGTGGCTGACCGGCCGGCGCACGACGTCCTTGCCCGGCACGGCCTTCGTCGAGCAGCGACCGGAGCCGGCGCGTGCCTGAGCTGCCGGAGGTCGAGACGATCCGCCGCCAGCTGGCGCCGCATCTGGAGGGGCGGAGGATCAAGTCGGCGGAGATCCTCGATGCGCGCTGGACGCGTCCGGATCCCCCGGAGCCGGTGCAGGCAGCGCTGGCCGGCGCGCGGATCGAGCGGGTGGCGCGGGCGGGGAAGTACCTGATCTGGGAGCTCTCAGAGGAGCGCCACCTCCTGATCCATCTACGGATGACCGGCTCGCTGTTGTTCGACCCGCCCGTCGACCCGGTCCACACACGGGTGCGCCTTGAGTTCGACCGCCGACACCACCTCGCCTATGTCGATCCGCGGCGCTTCGGCACGGGGCATTTGGTGCTGGGAAGGGCGCAGCGGGATGCCTACCTCGCCGCTCGACTCGGTCCCGAGCCGTTGACGCCCGAGTTCACCGCCGCGTATCTACGCCGAGCCGCGCGCGGGCGGATCGCGCCCGTGAAGGCGTTCGTGCTCGACCAGCGGCGAATCGCCGGCGTGGGCAACATCTATGCCGACGAGGCGCTGTTTGGCGCCGGGATCCATCCGCTTCGCCCAGCCGGCCGGCTGACGCTCGCGCAGTGGGAGCGGTTGCAGGAGGCGATCGAGCAGGCGCTGACGGCCGGGATCGACGCCAAGGGCGCCAGCATCGACGACTTCCGTCACGTCGATGGTGCTCGCGGCTCCTTCCAGGACCGCTTCCAAATCCATCTGCGGGACGGCCAGCCGTGCGTGCGGTGCGGGTGCCCCGTCCGCAAGATCGTCGTCGGCGGGCGCGGCACCTATGTGTGCGAGCGCTGCCAGCCCAAGCCGCGCGCGCGGGGGGTGGCGCGCCGGGCACGCACGCCGCGGCCCTAGGCCGCGGGCGGCGGCGGCGTGTCCCGATTCAAAAACACTATGCGGCTCGCAGCGCCTGCAGCAGTCCAGCGCGATCGGCGGCGATCAGCTCGTCGAGTCCGCCGATGGTCTCGCCCTCGATCACGATCTGGGGAAAGGTGATCATCCCGGTCTGGCGCGAAAGCTCCGTGCGGCCGTCCGGGTCCTTTGCCAGATTGACTTCCTGATACATGATTCCGCGCTTTGCGAGCAGCGATTTCGCCGTCAGGCAGCGGGAGCAGGAGTCGGTTGTGTACACCGTCACGGCGCTCATAACTCCATTGAGGATAGCCCGAAGGTCCCCATGCCTAAACCGCTGAGGACCGAGGCGATCGTCCTGCGGTCGATCCGCTACGGCGAAGCCGACCGGATCCTCCATCTCTACACGCCCGCTCATGGTCGGCTCAGCGCGATCGCCAAGGGGATCCGTCGCTCGCGCAGCCGGTTCGGCGCACGACTGGAGCCGTTCTTCCATGTTCGGGCGATGCTCCACGAGGGCCGGGGCGAGTTGTTCACCGTGTCCGCGGTGGACACCATCGCCACCCACGGCGCGCTGCGCGAGCACGCCGCCTCACTAGATGCCGCCGCCCGGGCCTGCGACGCGGTCACGCGCCTGTTCGAGACATCCGATCCTCATCCGGAAGTGTTCCGCCTGCTGGCCAACGAGCTTGCGTTGCTGAGCGACGACGTCGCCCACGCCCGGCCGGGGAACGGGCTCGCCTTCCGGATCAAGCTGCTGCTGGCGGTGGGGATCGTGCCTCAGCTAGCCGCGTGTGCCGCCTGTGGGGAGGCCGAGCATCTTCAGGGTTTCTCGGCCGCTTCCGGAGGCGTGGTCTGCAACTCCTGTGAGGCGGCGGCGTTCGCCCTCGATGAGGAGGCCTACCGGTTTCTGGTCGATGCACTGGGCAGGCCACTGGCCCGCGCCCCCGACGCCTCGGAGCGGGCGCTCCGCCAAGCCGAGCGGGCGATCACCGAGACCGCCGAGCATCACGCCCATGTCCATCTGCGACCGCTGATGCACGCGGCCTGAGGCCCACTCAGCGAAAGCTGGTCAAGAAACGCCGGGCATCACGTCGGTTCGCGAGCAGCCGGCCGTCAGCGATTCCGACCTCTTCGATCACGCCGTGGCGGACCTTCAACACCCCACGCACCGTCCGGCCCGCGGTGAGATACCAGCGGTTGCGCCCGATCGAGAACGGACGGTTGAGCCGCAGGCGGCCGGCGCTGCGCAGGCTTGTCCCGGGGCGAATGCCGCGCAGCGCGTAATGCGGGTTGGCACTCAAGGCCAGGGCCACCCGCCCGCGCGCGTACTCCGCGCGGATGCCACTCCCGGACAGGCAGAAGAAGTCCATCTCGCGGCGGCCGCGAGTCGCGCTGAGAACGAACGCTGCTCTGGCCTCCGCGCGCGTCATGCCCAGACTCACCGGTCCCAGCGTGGCACCGGTCAGGCTTCCCGCGGCGGCGGGGCATCCCAGTGGGGACGCGCTCACCGTCTGCAGCCCGCCGGGGCTGCCCGGCGCAGCGGGGACCAGCGGCAGCTCGACGCTTGACGGATAGGCTGCCGAGCGCTGCAGCGCGTATACACCGCCAAGGAGCCCCGGGAGCTGCGTGGCCGACGGCAGCGCGTGGGGAAAGTCCGAAGTGGCCACGGTGACGCGCAGCCGGTGTCCGGGGGCCAGCGTGTCGACCGTCGGGAACACCTCCACCTCGTAGCGGTTCACCTGGCCAGGGGTGGCCGAGGTCTGGGCTGCCTTCGTGTACGGGTGATAGGGAAGCAGCGGCCTACCGTCGCTGGCAAACCAGCTCTGCGAGGTTTCGAGGGCCCGCTGGTTGCCTTCGAGCAGACCGGAGGTCAATGCGCTGGCATTGCCGTTCGGCGCGACGTCTGAGAGCTGCACCACCCATTCACTGTCCTTGGTCGTGGTCGTGGCATACAACGTGGCGCCGATCGGGCCGGCCAGCGTGACCGGAGTACGGAACGGAGCGGTTGTGTAACTCTGCGTGCCCGGTCCGAGCTGGGACAGGTTGACGCTCTGCGTGCAGGGATCACTCAGCTTGAAGAACGAAAGCGCCAGCGCGCCCAGCCCGGCCGCCCACTGCTCGGTCGAGCTCGTGCACGGGATCTGGGTACCCGTGAACAGAAGCGGATCCGACGAGCCCGCAGCTGACGGAGGCGCTGGCGCCAGCGTCCCACCGGGACCCATGTAGTACGAGGTTGGCTTCGCCTGTTCCAGCGGGTAGCGCGAGGCCTCCTCGTATTTGCCTGTGGCCAGGTCCTCGACGTGCAGCGGCGTCAAGGTATCGGTGATCCCGGTGTCGATCCCCTTCAGCCAGTGGTCAAACCAGGCCAGCTCGACACCCTGCATATCGAGACCGTGGTAGTTGAGACCCATCCCGGCGGTGACGTGGTACCACGGGCCCTGAATCAGCTGGTAGCGCGGGGTGACGGACTGTTGCGGGCTCATCGCCGCCAGCAAGGGACGGTGCGCGTAGGCGTTCTGGAAACTCGAGTAATTCAGCAGCTCGCCGCGCTGGAACAGGTCATACCAGCCGCCGACCAGGAAGGCGGGAATCCGATCGCGCACGATCGCCTGGATCTGGCCCACCGGGTTGCGCGCCCCCCAGTAGGCCTGGTCGTAGGCCTGATCGCCGCCGCTCTCGACGCCGGCAACCAGGGCGGCGTCGAAACTAGAGAGATCGCGCACGTGATCGGTGAGGGCCTGGACCAGGTCGGGATTGTGCTCCTGCGCCGGAAGCAGGAGGTTCAGGCTGGCCGTGAGCCCAAGGTAGATGCCGGAGAACTCGATGTCCGGGAAGCCGCCGGCAAAGGCCGTGTCTCGGTAAAGGTCGTTGCCCGAGATGATCGGGAACATGGCCTTGACGTGGCGGGGACCGGCATCGACGGCGGTGGCGAACTGGTTGATCCCGAGGTAGGACGGGCCGAACAGGCCGACCTTGCCGTCGGAGTGCGGCAACTTCGCGGCCCAGTCGACGAGAGTCGCGCCGTCGCGACCCTGGACGGGGTCGAACAGTCCCCACTGCCCCTGCGAGCCCCCGGTACCGCGGACGTCGGCGACCACGTGGATGTAGCCGCGCTGGACCAGGTAGTCGCTCTCTCCGGCGCCGAGTGAGGACGAGAACGCACCGTTGTCCTTGCCGTAAGGCGTCTGGGTGAGGATGACCGGGAACGGTCCGGGCGCTGCGCTACCGGACTTTTCGGTGGGGAAGTAGACGTTGGCCCGCAGCACGGTGCCGTCCGTGGCGCGCACTGCGAAGTTTGTCTGTGAGCCGACTCCGTAGCTGGCCGCCTGTGGTTGCCAGGCCCACGCCGCCGGGGCGCTCAGCGCGCACGACAGCAGCGAAGCGACGATTGCCCCTAGCCACCGGACCGGTTTCACTGCGACGCGTTCATTTTCCCGTGCGCCGGCAGTGTATACGCGCGACTTCGTCACATCCCAGCGGCCGCCGAGCCTCGCTGTCAGAATCGGTAGACGATGAGCGACGAGCCGGCCACGATCGGATACGAGCATCCCGACGGGCCGGTGGCCTCGGCGTTCGCGGAGCGGATCCGGAAACGAGAGGAGCGGGAGCTCGCACCGTCGGCGGCCCGCTCGTATCCGGCCTCGCGCGTGCGCGAGGAACCGGATTGCGGGCTGCGCACGCCATTTCAGCGCGACCGCGACCGGATCGTGCACTCCAAGGCCTTCCGGCGCCTGAAGCACAAGACGCAGGTGTTCGTCTCGCCGGTGGGCGATCACTACCGTACGCGCCTGACTCACACGCTGGAGGTGACGCAGGTCTCGCGCACTGTCTCGCGGGCGCTCGCCCTCAACGAGGATCTCGTAGAGGCGATCGGCCTCGGACACGATCTCGGCCACCCGCCGTTCGGTCACATCGGTGAAGACGCGCTGCACCGCTGCCTCGCGGAGCGCTTCGGCACTTCGTTCCTGCACCACGAGCATTCGTTGCGCGTCGTCGACACGCTCGAGCGCGAAGGCCTGGGCCTGAACTTGACCATGCCCGTCCGCGACGGCATCCTCGGGCATTCAGGCCGCGCGCCCGAGCCCGTAACGCTGGAGGGCAGGATCGTCCGGCTGGTCGACCGCATCGCCTACATCAACCACGACATCGATGACGCGCTGCGCGCCGGTGTGATTGCGGCGGCTGACCTTCCCCGAGGCCCGATCGAGATCCTCGGGGGGACCGGCCCTCGCCGGATCGATGCCCTCGTGCACGATCTGGTCGAGCATTCTGAGGTGGCCGGTGAGATCGTCCAGAGCGAGCGGGTCGGCGCAGCGATGGCCGCGCTGCGCCGGTTCATGTTCGAACGGGTCTACCTCGGGCCGGAGGCCACGCGTGAAGGTGAGAAGATCGAGATCGTCGTCCGTACCCTCTTCGATCACCTCTGTGGGCACCCGGAGGAGATCCCGGCGTCGATCCCCGGTGGCGAGATGCCGAGGCGGGTCACCGACTATCTCGCCGGGATGACCGATCGCTACTGCATCCAGGCGTTTCAGGCGCTCACCGTCCCGGTCGCGTTCGCACCATGAGCCGCTACACCGCCGATTCCCGGGACCGCGTCCTCGATGCGGTCGACATGCTGGCGCTGATCGGGACGCGAGTCGACCTTCGCCGCGCCGGAGTCGACAGCTACTTTGGAAACTGCCCCTTCCATGATGAGCGCACCGGCTCGTTTCACGTGCGCCCGGAGCAGAAGCACTACTACTGCTTCGGTTGTCACGTCTCCGGCGACCCGTTCACGTTCGCGATGGAGACCGAGGGCCTCGACTTCAAAGGCGCGCTTGAGGCGCTGGCGGACCGCTTCGGAGTGCGTCTGGAGACCGAGGACGAAGATCCGGCGGCAGCCTCCAAGCGTGAGCGTCGTGAGCGCCTCTACAGCCTCCTCGGTCGCGCCGCCACTTACTACGCGCGGTACCTGTGGGAGGCAAACGAGGCAGCGCCCGCCCGCGAGTACCTGCTGGGCCGGGGCTTGACCGAAGAGACTCTGCGGGAGTTCCGGGTCGGCTACGCGCCGAGCGCCTGGGACCGGATTCTGCGTGCCTCGCGCAGCACCGGTTTCAGCGACGAGGATCTGCTGGCCGCCGGGCTCGTTCAGCGCTCCAAGGCCCGGCAGGGTCAGGTGTACGACCGCTTCCGGGAGCGGATCATGTTTCCCTCCGCCGACTCGCGCGGACGCGTGCACGGCTTCGGCGCCCGGGCGATGCGGGACAACCAGCGTCCGAAGTATCTCAATACCTCCGACAGCGACCTCTACCACAAGCGCAGCCAGCTGTTCGGGATTGACCTCGCCCGTTCGAGCGCAGCCCGGGCGGGGAAGATGATCCTGGTCGAGGGCTACACCGACGTGCTCGCGCTTCACCAGGCGGGGCTGAGAAACGCGGTCGGGATCATGGGCACCGCGCTGACCGAAGAGCAGGTCCGTGAGCTCGAGCGAGTGGTTCAGGTGCTCGTGCTGTGCTTGGACGCCGACCGCGCGGGGCAAGAGGCGATGCTGCGCGCCGCCCGGCTGGCCGCCGGCAGCAGGCTGGAGCTGCGCGTCGTACCGCTGCCCGAGGGGACCGACCCGGCCGAACTGGTCGAGCGTGACGGAGCCGATGCGCTTCGAACCCTGGTCGAGGCCTCGGTCCCGTTCGTGGTCTTCCACGTGGAGCGGATCCTCGAGAGGGCGGATCTGGGCAGCGCCGAAGGTAAGGACCGCGCACTCGACGAGCTGCGTCCGGTGCTGGCCGGCGTTCCGGCCAGCGCGCTGCGTGACGAGCTGACTCGCCAGGTGGCCGGCCGGCTGGAGCTGAGCGAGGGACGGCTGGCGTCGCTGGTCGACGGGGCGCCGGCGCCGGGGCGGGCGGGGGCGCCGGCGAGCGTCGGTGCGGGCGGTGCGGAAGGTTCTCCCGGGCAACCGGTCATCGACCAGAGCCTCCGGGCCGAGCGGGACTTCCTGGCCCTGTGCCTCGCCTTGCCGCAGCCCGGCGGCGAGATGCTGGCCTCGATCGATCCCGATGAGCTGCTGAGCAGCGAGGTTCTGCGCCGCGCCGCCTGGCACCTGCGCGAGCGGATCCACGCGCCACTGTCGGGGTTGCCCGCCGACGACGAGGCGCTGGCCAAGACGATCGCCGACCTGGTGGCATTGGCGGGCCGCGGCCGTGGCCCCAGCGAGCCGCGCCTGGAGCACGCGCGGCTCGTGCTGGAGCGGGCTCAGATCGATCGGGCCATCGCCCGCGGCCGCGCCCGCGGCGGCTCGGGCATCAACGAGCTCGCCCACGCGCGCGAGCGGATCCTGGAGCAAATCCACGCGGTCGTGGCACGCCTCGAGGGAGCGCTGTGAGTCCGACTTTGATGCTGGCGTGAGCGCGATCCGTCCGCTGCCAATGCGAACATACGTTCGTCATGAGCTGCGAGCAGGAGAGTACTGGCCATCGCGTCGGCCGGATCGGGATCGACAGAGAACTGATCGAGACGCTCGTCGGGGAAGGGCGGAGCATCGCGGAGATTGCAGCCGAGGTGGATCGGTGCAAGGCGACGATTCGGTACTGGCTGCGCAAGTGGGATCTAAAGACGCTCAGGGCCCGACGCCAGGAGGCCATCCGCGACCACCATGTCGAAGACCCGCCTGATGCGCGCCGCCGGGTCATGAGGTGCGAAAAACACGGACCGACGCTGTTTGCGTTGGAGGGCCGGGGCTACTACCGATGTGTTCGATGCCGCTCTGAATCAGTGGCGCGACATCGGCGACGCGTCAAGGAGACTCTGGTCGCTGAGGCCGGCGGACGCTGCGTGGTCTGCGGATACAACCGACACCCTCGGGCTCTGGAGTTTCATCATCTCGATCCAAGGGAGAAGCGGCTTGGGCTGAGCGCCGGTGGAGTAACCCTCTCACTTCGGGCGCTTCGAAACGAGGCGGCAAAATGCGTGCTGCTGTGCTCGAATTGTCACGCGGAAGTCGAAGACGGTTTGATCACGCTCCCGATACAGTGAGCGGCACGTTCACCGGAACCGTGGTGGATCGATCCGGGGTAGCTCAATGGCAGAGCGAACGGCTGTTAACCGTTAGGTTGTGGGTTCGAGTCCCACCCCCGGAGCTTCACGAGCTTGGCGCTGGACCAGCACGCTAAGAGGGCGGTAGGGTTCGAGCCCATGAAGCTGTACGTCTGCTACGGAACCTGGAAGCCGGCGCCGCGGCCCGGTGGGCATCCATGCGGGACCGCCTACCACGCACTGGCGGATGCGGGACACCAACCGGAGGTGATCCGTAGCTACGGCCTCGGGATCCTGCCCGAGGCGCTCAATAACACCAAGGGCCGGCGTGAGGTCAAGCGGTTGACCGGCAACCAATGGGTTCCAGTGCTGGTGACCGACGACGAGCAGGTGGTGCAGGGCTCGCAGAAGATCGCGGACTGGGCCAAGGCGAATCCCGCATGAGGCCCGGGCTGAGCAGCTCGGAGTTGCAGCGCTGGGAGGAGCATGGCGCCACGTGGCGAGCGATGGAGATCACCGATCAACGCGTGGTCGTCGAGCTTTGCACCTGCTACGGCGAGCCCGTCGACGTCAGAGCCGGGGAGTCCGAGGACGTCATCGAGTACGTCCGGCGCGCTCAGCCTGCCTGAGCCAGCTCCTCGACGAGCTCGGCAGCGCGGGTGGCGCCGTCATTGGCCTCAGCCCACGCCTTCAGCTCGCGCGCGCGGCTGACCAGGGCGGGGTTCTCGAGCACGCGCTCGAGGGCCAGCCGCAGCGTTGCCGGACCAAGCAGGCGCCACGGCAGTCTGACCCCGACTCCGGCCCAATCCACCCGAGCCGCGTTCTCAGCCATGTCGCCGGAATGCGGAATCGCCAACACCGGGGCGCCGGACGCGAGCGCACGTACAACCGTCCCGTGTCCGGCGTGGCTGATCACCGCCGCGCACCGTGGCATCGTCCGCGAATAGGAGATCCAGTCGACCAGCTTCACGTTCGCGGGCACGGTCGCAGGGCGCCTCAACGGCTTCCGGTTGGTGGCCGCCAGTACGCGGACCGGCGCCTTGCCCAAGCCCTGCAGCGCTGTCCGCAGGAGTGTGTGGTCCGGGTCCTGGGCGGTCGAGACGGCGACGAGGACCAGCGGCTCATCGCCGCGCGGTGGATCAGTGTCGGGATACGGCGGTTCCCAGAGCAGCGGTCCCACGACCTGAACCTCCGGAGACCAATCCCGCGGGTACTCGAGCTGCGGAAACGTGCCGACGAGACACAACCGGTCACTGAGGCCGCCGTGCAGGCGGGTCAGCGGCGGGAGTCCGAGCTGGGAGCGGGTGTCATTGAGTTCCCGCCGGCCCTGGCGCAGCCCGGCCTCGACGGGCCTCTCCAGCGCGCGCCAGAGCGTCCGTCCCGCGACAGACCGTGGCCTCCGGGCCCCGAAGGAGTACGGGGGCGACCCCGGCGCGCTGGAGGGGTGGACGTGAGGGATCAGCGTGGCCACGGGAATTCCCTCCAGCTCCCCCGCCATCGCCGGCGCGAGCGTGAGGATATCGTGGACGACCACCTGCGCTGCCGCGGCGCGTACCGCCGCTCGGGTCTGCGCGGTGGCGAGCACCACCGCTTCGTAGGGCTTCAGCGGTCGCTCGCGCGTGGGAAACACGGGGTACTCCGGCGCGGCGGCGAAGTTCATGCCCGCGTTCTCGACGTGCTCGCGCCAGCGCGCCCAGGTCTCGAAGGTGACCTCGTGGCCGCGGGCCACCAGACGCTCTCCGAGCGCAAGCATCGGGAAAGCGTGTCCGGGGTCGCCGAACGCCCCGAGGAAGATTCGTCGCGGAACCCCCGCGCTGCTCAAGCCGCGAGCTCAGCCACCGCGCGCAGCTGGGCGATCCGATCCTCGGCGGTGAAGGCCATCGGGGTGACCATCAGCGTGCCGACGCCGGCGTCACGGAAGGCGGCCAGCCGGTCTCGCACGACGTCGCGAGGACCGCACAGCGAGACCATGTCGATCAGCTCATCCGGAATCGCTTCGCCGGCCTCGGCCTTGTTGCCCTCCAGATACAGATTCTGGATCTCGCCGGCCGCCTCCTCGAACCCGTAGCGCTGGACCAGGTTGTTGTAGAAATTCTGCTTGCGGGAGCCCATACCCCCGATGTACAGCGCCAGCACCGGGCGCATCAGGTTGCGCGCCAGCTCCCGGTCATCGGAGATATAGGCGTTGACGGTCGGAGCGATGTCGAAGTTCTCCAGCGTTTTTCCGGACTTGGATGCCCCTTCTTCGAGCAGCGCGCGGAACTCCGAGACGTACTCCGGAGAGAAGAATGTGGGGATCCATCCGTCGGCGATCTCGCCCGCCAACGCGGTGTTCTTGGGACCGATCGCCGCCAGGTAGATCGGAATCCGCTCCTGCTTGGGGGTGATCATCAGCTTCAGCGGCTTCCCGGGCCCGTCCGGCAGCGGCAGTTCGATCGTCTCGCCGTGAAACTCGACGCGCTCCCGCGCCAGCGCCATGCGCACCACCTCGACGTACTCACGCGTGCGTTGCAGCTGCTTGGCGAAGCGCTGTCCATGCCAGCCCTCGGCCACCTGCGGGCCGGACGAGCCGATGCCGAGCACCATCCGTCCCCCGGAGAGCTCGTCGACCGTGGCGGCGGTCATCGCCGTCATCGCGGCGCTGCGCCCGGGCATCTGGAAGATGGCGGAGCCGAGCTTGATCTTCGACGTCCCGGCGGCCAGCCACGCCAGCACGGTGGCCGCGTCCGAGCCGTAGGCCTCAGCGGCCCACACCGAGTCGAAGCCGAGGCGCTCGGCCTCCTGCACGACCTCCAGCTGATCCTGAGGGCCCATGCCAAGACCCCAGTAGCCGACGTGTACTCCAAGCTTCATTTGCAAGGTTCCTTTCGCGGAAGGAGATCGCTTGAGCGGTGCGACGGCCGCCGATAAGGTGACCGCGCCGCCTGTGGGAGGCGATGAACCCTATGCGAGAACGATCCCGAGCGACGATCAGCGAGCTGCGCACGACGATTGCCTGCCTTCCGCGGAGCACTCGGCTGGCCATGCTGGACGGGATCACCCGCAACGAGATCATCGTCGGGGCCTACACGCACGACGACGGTATCTGCCCGATGCTCGCCGCCCATCGCGCTGGCGGCCGGACCAACTTCATCTCGTTCGCCAAGGCGTGGGACCGGCTCGCATTCGGTAACGCCAAGCCCGGCAAGGCGCGGCGCGCAACCGAGCGGGAGCTGCTGATCCTGCGCACGCACCTCGAGGCGAGCTTGCTCGAGGACGAGGGTCCGGCGCCAGAGCTGCGCGAGGCGATCGCCGCCCACCGTGAGCTGATCGCTCGCAGTGGGGAGCGGGCAGCGAAACCCGTTCGGCCCGGTGACCCTGACCGCGGGCGGGAGCTCCGGCGGCGCCCCGGCTGGTCCTGGATGCGGGTGGTCCGCCGCTACGACGACTACCAGCGTGCGCTGGCCCGGCTCGAGCAGGAGCAGGCCGAGATGCGCGAGCCCACACACGCCTGACGCCCAAGCGCCAGCGGCGGCTGGGAGACTCTGACCGTGACCGAGCTCGCGGCGGGTACCGGCGATGGCCTGGTGGAGGAGCGGCGCACAAGCCCGCTCGAGCTCCTCTGGGATCTCGTGTTCGTGTTCGCGGTGACTCAGGTCACCGCGATGCTGTCCGCCGATCTCAGCTGGCGCGGCCTCGGCCAGGCGATGCTGGTGCTGGCCCTGGTCTGGTGGGCCTGGTCGGCGTTTGTCTGGGCCGCCAATGCCCAGTCCACAAACAGCCCCTCGCTGCGGGCCTGCCTGCTGATCGCGACGCTGTTCATCTTCGTTACCGGGCTCGCGGTGCCGCAGGCGTTCCACGCCGAGGGCACGCTGTTCGCCGTCGCCTACACAGTGGTGCGGCTGCTGCACCTCGCGCTCTACGCCGACGCGTCTCGCCGCGGGAACGCGGCCTGGTCGGCGATCGCCGGGTTTGCGCTCACCGTGGTGATCGGAATGGCGCTGCTGATCGCCGGCTCGCGGTTTCATGGCGGCACCCGCGCGCTGCTGTGGGTGCTCGCCGCGGCAATCGACTACGCCGGCCCGGCATGGCTGACCCGAGAGCGCCTGCGCGGCCTGCAGCGGGTGGCCGTGGCTCACTTCGCCGAGCGCTACAGCCTGTTCGTGATCATCTGTCTTGGGGAGTCGATCGTGACCATCGGTGTCGGCGCGCGACATGAGCCGCTGAGCTTCGCGGTGGTGGCTGCGGTATCGCTGGGGCTGCTCATCACGGTCGGTCTGTGGTGGACATACTTCGATCGCTCCGCTGATGCCGCCGAGGGGCGTCTGCGCGAGCACGCCGATCCCGTGCTCGCGGCCGCCGACGGCTACAGCTACCTGCATCTGGTGATCGTGGCGGGCATCATCATCTTCGCGGTCGGGGTGAACGGTGCGGTGCACGCGGTCAACGAACCACTGCCCACCGGAGCCAGGCTCGCGCTGTGCGGCGGAGTCGCCATCTATCTCCTCGGCCACGCGGCCTTTCGCCTGCGCATCATGGCCGAACTGGGGCCCGGGAAGCTGCTCGTGGCAGCCGCGCTGCTCCTGCTGGTGCCGGTCGGCGCCGCACTGCCCGCCTGGGGCGTGGCGGCCGTGATCAGTGTCCTCCTGGCAGCGCTGTGCGTCAGCGAGACCGTGGCGAGCGTTACGTGAGCGCCCGCCCCGCCGTGTCGGTGGTCGTTCCGTTTGCCGGCTCCCGCGAGCACTTGGTGCGCCTGATGACGGCGCTCACGCAACTGGAGCTGGGGGATGGAGGATGAGGTGCTGGTTGCGCTCAACCGCCCCCCGGCCGGGAACGAGCCGCCTCCCGGCCGCGTCCAGCTGATCCCTGCATGGGGGGTCCGGGCCCCGAGTTTCGCCCGTAACCGGGCGGCCGCCGTCGCCCGTGGCGAATGGCTGGTATTCATCGACGCCGACACCGAGCCGGAGAAGTCGCTCGTGGACGATCTGTTCACGCCCGCGCCCGAGGTCGACACCGCGGTCGTGGCCGGCGAGATTCGTGACGTGCCGGGGGAAGGCGGGCTCGTCGGTCGTCACGCGGTCGCGCGCCGGCAGATGAGCCAGGTCAACACGCTCAGCCGGGGCAGGTTCGCCTACGCACAGACCGCGAACTGCGCGGTGCGAGCCGATGCGTTCGCCGCCGTCGGCGGGTTTGACGCTGACGCGCGCACGGGTGAGGACGCAGATCTGTGCTTCAGGCTGACGGCGGCGGGCTGGGGGATAGAGCACCGACCGCGGGCTCGGGTCAGTCATCGCAGCCGGAACACGGTGCGCGCGTGGGTCGAGCAGCTCGTCCGCCACGGCGCGGGCGCGGCCTGGCTGGAGCGCCGCTACCCGGGGGCAGTTCCCGCCCCCGGCCCCGCCGCGCTGACGCGCCGTCTGCTCAGCAGCGTCCGGGACACCGTCCGCGGCCTGCTCCGAGCTGACCGGGACGCGGTCGCGTTTGCGCTGCTGGACCTGCTCGGCGCCCTGGCCTTCGAATCCGGTCGTCTGCTTACCAATAGGCCGCGGGACGAACCGGGTTTTGCCGCACCGATCCCCGGGGAGCCCACACCTGAAAGGATGGAATGACCTGATGGCAACCCACGCCGGCCTCGAATTGCGCGGAGCGATCGAATCTGGGTTCGATGAGGTTCTGACGCCAGACGCGCTGGACTTCGTGGCCAAGCTACAACGTGAGTTCGGAGCGCGCAGGGTCGAGCTGCTGCAGGCCCGGGCCGCCCGCCGCGCCCGCCTGGCTGCCGGCGAAAACCTCGATTTCCTCTCGAGCACCGCCGGGGTGCGCGAGGGCGACTGGCAGGTCGCCCCGGCACCAACGGACATGCAACAACGCTGGATCGAGATCACCGGACCAACCGATCGGAAGCTGGTCATCAACGCCCTGAATTCGGGGGCCGACGGGTTCATGGCCGACTTCGAGGACGCCAGCGCTCCGACTTGGCGCAACATGGTCGAGGGTCACATAAACCTGCGGGACGCGATCGATCGCACGATCACCTACGACAGCTCCGACGGCCGACGTTATGAGCTCGTCGAGGATCCGGCGACCCTCCTGGTCCGGCCTCGCGGTTGGCACCTACCCGAGCGCCACCTACTTGTCGACGGCGAGCCGACGGCGGGGGCGCTGATGGATTTCGGGCTGTATTTCTTCCACTGCGCCCCCCGGCTGCTGGCCAACGATTCGGGGCCGTACTTCTATCTGCCCAAGCTCGAATCGCATCTTGAGGCCCGGCTGTGGAACGACGTCTTCTGCCTCGCCCAGGACTCCTTGGGCGTCGAGCGAGGGACGATCAAGGCAACCGTTCTGATCGAGACGCTGCCGGCCGCCTTCGAGATGGACGAGATCCTCTATGAGCTCCGTGATCACTCGGCTGGCCTCAACGCGGGGCGCTGGGATTACATCTTCTCGGCCATCAAGTGCTTCCCCGACCGGCCCGAGATGGTGCTGCCGGACCGCAGCACTGTGACCATGACCGTGCCGTTCATGCGTGCCTACGCCGACCTCTTGGCGAAGACATGCCATCGCCGCGGAGCGCATGCAATGGGTGGAATGGCGGCCCTGATCCCGTCGCGCAAGGATGAGGAGGCAAACGCCAGGGCGCTGGACGGCGTGCGAGCCGACAAGCAGCGTGAGGTCGAGCAGGGTTACGACGGCAGCTGGGTCGCCCATCCCGACCTGGTTCCCGTCGCGCGCGAGGTTTTCGAACGCGGATTGGCTGGCGGCGCGAACCAGCTACAGCGCCAACGTGACGACGTCGAGGTGACGGCTGCGCAGCTGCTCGATCTCGCCTCCACGCCTGGCGAAATCACCGAAGCGGGGCTGCGCACCGACGTGAGCATCGGTTTTCAGTACATCTCGTTCTGGCTCGGGGGGCGCGGCGCCGCCGCGATCAACTCGCTGATGGAGGACGCCGCCACGGCGGAGATCTCCCGCACCCAGATCTGGCAATGGGTCCATCACGGGGTGCAGCTCCAAGACGGACGCACGGTCACGCGCGAGCTGGTGCGGCAGGTCCTGGATGAGGAAACGGCAACCATCCGTGAAGCTGTCGGCGAGGAAACCTGGTGCGCAGGCCACCCGGCTGAGACCCGTGAGATTTTTGAACAGGTCTCGCTGTCGGACGAACTGATCGAGTTCCTGACGCTCCCTGCGTATGAGTACCTGAAGTAGGCCGGCCCGGGCGAGCGGCGCGCCTGAGCTCACATCACCCAGGCCGCCGCCCTCCGTTCAGCGGGTGGATTTCTTGACTGAGCTGCGCGCCTTGCCAACCGCGTTGCGCGCCTTGCCCTTGAGCTCCTCGGCTGCGCCCCGGACCTCGGCCCCGGTCCTGCCGGTGTCCCGTCCGGCCTGACGCTTGGTCGAGCCCTTCAGCTCCTCGGCTTTGCCCTTGACCCGCTGCATGCGATCACCCATCAGGTCTCCTCTCTCCATGCTGCTTTGGGGTTGGGTAATTACTACCCGCCCGGTCTCGTCTCATGCAGATCCAGCCTTGCTACGGCACCATCCCGGACAACAGGCCCGACTGCAGCAGCGCGAGCACCGCCATCAGCAGCACCAGCGCGATGCTCCAGCCGATCACGCGACGGAAGATGTCGCCTTCCTGGCCCCCGAGTCCGACAGCCGCGGCGCCGATGGCCAAATTCTGGGGGGAGACCATCTTGGCCAGCACCCCGCCGGAGCTGTTGGCGGCCGCCAACAGCGTTGGGGAGAGCCCCGACTTGTGCGCCGCAGCGACCTGAAGCGCTCCGAACAGCGAGTTGGTCGAGGTGTCCGAGCCCGTGACCGCGGTGCCGAACCAGCCGATCAGCGGCGACAGGAAGGCGAAGAATCCACCCGCGCCCGCCGCCCAGGTGCCGAGCGTGATCGTCTGCCCGGACAGATTCATCACGTAGGCGAGGGCAAGCACCGAGCACACGGTCACCAGCGCCCACTTGATCTGGGCCAGCGTGCGGCCGTAGATCTTGACGGCCAGTACGGGCCGGACCCGCAGGACCAGCATCGTCAGCACGCCGGAGACGAACAGCCAGGTTCCGGCGGCGGTCAGCCAGTTGAGCTTGAACGTCTCGCTGGTCGGAGCCTTGCCCTTCGCGTTCAGCACGTGCAGACCCGGCCAGCCGAACGCGTTCGTCGCCTTGTCCAGCTGGGTCTGAATGCCGTGAAGGCTGGTCACGCCCAGCACGATGATGATGATCACGTACGGCGCGAAGGCGCGAACGAAATCGCCTCGCTTCAGCGGCTCGCGATCGTCAGTCTGGATGCGGCGCTCGAAGCTGGCGTCGCTGGTCGAGCCACCGGCGATCGCCGGCTGGCGACCCAGGGTTCGCGCCGGCGCGCCCGGCGCGCGCGGGGACCAGACCCGGAGCAGGGTCACAACCGCGGCGGCGGAGCCGAGTGCGGCGATGATGTCGGTGAGCTGAATCGAGACGTAGTTGGACACCGCAAACTGCAGCACGGCGAAGATCACGCCGGCGGTCAAGGCGGCCGGCCAAGCCTCCCGCAGGCCGCGGCGCCCGTCGACCATGAACACCAGCACGAACGGGATGATCAGGGCCAGAAACGGGGTCTGGCGGCCGACCATCTGACCGAGGTGGTGGACGGGTAGCCCGGTGACCTGGGCCAGGGTGGTGATCGGGATCGCGATCGCGCCGAAGGCGACGGGGGCGGTGTCGGCCACCAGGGCGACGGCGGCCGCCTTCACGGGCTTGAGCCCCAGCCCGACCAGCATCACGCCGCAGATCGCCACCGGCGTGCCGAATCCGGCCAGCGCCTCGAGCAGCGCGCCGAAGCAGAACGCGATCATCACCACCTGCACCCGCTGATCCTCTGACACGGCGCTGAACGCCCGGCGCAACGAAGCAAAGCTCCCCGTGGCCTCGGTCATATTGAAGATCCACAGGGCGTTGATGACGATCCACATGATCGGCCAGAAGCCGAAAACCGCCCCTTCCAGCGCGGCATCGCCTGCCTGTCCGACCGGCATCGAATAGACCACGAGCGCCACCACGATGGCCACGCCGAGAGTTATCAGCGCCGCCCACTGGGCCTTCATTCGCAACACGCCGAGCAGCACGAACAGCACGACCAGCGGCAGCACGGCAAAGATCGACGTGAGTCCCAACGAGTGGGAAACCGGGTCGAGAACCTGCTTGTACACGGTGACCTCCCTCTCCTGGTCGCCAGACAACCGGCGAACTCAGACCTCCACTACCCGGGCCGACACTGGGTAAACCGGTGCCGGGGCGCGATAATCGCCTCGGCAATGGCGGTCGCTCCCAGCAGCTCATTCAGCGGCAAGACCGCGTGGGCGCGCAACCTCGCTTCGCCCGTCCGAGACTTCCTCACCACCGAGACCGGCAGCGCCAGCGTGCTGCTGGTCGCCACGGTACTCGCGCTCCTGTGGGCGAATTCACCCTGGTGGCATTCCTACCAATCGGTGTGGGAGACGAAACTCTCGATCAGCCTCGGCCCCAACGCGATCGCCACCGACTTGCGCCACTGGGTCAACGAGGGGCTCATGACCTTTTTCTTCCTCGTGGTCGGCCTGGAAGCCAAGCGCGAACTTGACGTCGGCGAGCTGCGCCAGCGTCAGCGGCTGACCGTCCCCGCCGTGGCGGCGATCGGGGGGATGATGATTCCGGTGGCGATCTACCTCGCCTTCAACGCCGGGGGTACCGGCGCCCACGGATGGGGAGCAGCGATGTCGACCGACACGGCGTTCGTGCTCGGTGCGCTGGCCCTGATCACGCCGAGCTCCGCGACGCGCCTGCGCGTGTTCATGCTCTCACTGGCGGTCGTCGACGACCTCGGTGCGCTGCTGGTCATCGCCTTCGCCTATACCGACCACGTGTCACTGGCGGCACTGATGGTCGCCGTGGGCCTGTTCGCGCTCCTGCTTGCCGTCCGCTTTGCCCCCGTGGGTCGTCGTCAGCTTGCGGTCGGCGTGGGCATCGCGATGTGGGTGGCGATGTTCAAGTCCGGCATCGACCCCGTGATCGCGGGACTGGCGGTAGGGCTGGTGACCAGTGCCTATCCGCCCTCGCGGGAGGACCTCGAGCGGGTCACCTCGCTCACGCGCTCGTTTCGTGAACAGCCGACTCCCGAGTTGGCGCGCTCCGCGCAGCTGGGAGTGCTGTCGGCGATCTCGCCCAACGAGCGGCTGCAGTACAGCCTACATCCGTGGACCAGTTATGTGATCGTTCCGTTGTTCGCGCTCGCCAACGCCGGCATTCACGTGACCGGCCATCTGCTGAGCGACGCAATCACCTCCCCGATCACGCTGGGGATTGTGGTCGCCTACGTGGTGGGCAAGCCCATGGGCATCCTCGCCGCCTCCTGGATCGCTACCCGGCCAATGCTGCGCGGACCACGTCCACTGCTCAGCTGGCCGATACTCGCCGTCGGGGCGGCGGTGGCCGGGATCGGCTTCACGGTGTCGCTGCTGATCGCCACCCTGGCCTTCGGCGGGGAGCGGCTTGACGAAGCCAAACTCGGCGTGCTCGGATCGGCGATCCTGGCGCCAATGCTGGGCTGGGTGGTGTTGCGGCTGGTCAGGCGACTGCCGGTCAACGTCCGGGCGCGCCAGATCTCCGCCACCGCCGAGGACATTCTCGATCTCGCCGACGAGGTCGATCCCGACCGCGATCACATTCGGGGACCGGACGAGGCCCCGGTCACGCTGATCGAGTACGGCGACTTCGAGTGCCCGTACTGCGGACAGGCTGAGTCGGTGCTCCGCGAGCTGCTGGGCAAGTTCGGGGACGAGCTGCGCTACGTCTGGCGCCATCTCCCCCTCAACGACGTTCATCCACGGGCCCAGTTGGCGGCCGAGGCGACCGAGGCGGCGTCGGCGCAGGGCCGGTTCTGGGAGATGCACGATCTGATGCTGGACAATCAGGACCGGTTGAGCGCCCAGGACATCGGCGGCTACGCAGAGCGGCTTGGGCTCGACGTCGATCGCTTCTGGGATGAGCTCCGGCGCCACGAGTATTCCAACCGGGTGGCTGAGGACGTGGCCAGTGCCGACGCGAGCGGTGTTTCAGGAACGCCGAGCTTCTTCATCAACAGTCGTCGCTACCAGGGCGCGTACGACACCGAGACGCTCGAGGCGGTAGTCCGTGCGGCACGGAATCGTGCGCGCTTACTGGCGAAGGCCGAAGCTGGGGCGACCCCAGCACCAGTCGGGCACTAGCCCCATCGCGCGTGAGGCCAGCGACCCGGCAGCCGGCTCAGGACAGACGACCAGGGAGCTCGAAGCGCCCAAAGGCCGTCTGTAGTCGATCGGCATCGGTTGGTTCCTCGGTGAAACGGACGTAGGCCTCAGGATCTGGAGACTCGGTCGAGCGCACGATGAACGCGGTGACGTCCTTGATCTGCTCGCCACGGAACGAGAGCAGGTTGAGTGCAAACGGCAAATAGCACCCCTCGTCGTCATCCCAGACGTAGAACGCCAGGGCAGTCTGCCCGTTGGCGTGAGCACGAACACCCTTCCAGCGCCACATCCCCACCGCGAAGCCGGCGAGGAACTGTCCGATCTGCTCGCGTCCGCTGAACCAGCTGCCCAGCGGCGGCATGGCGAAGCTGGCGTCCTCGGTGAGCATGTTGACGACGGTCTGAACATCCCCCTGCTCCCAGGCGTTGACGTATTCGTTGACGAGCTCGCTCAGCCGGGCGTCACCGATTGCCCTCAGCGTTACCTGCTGGCTCGGATCCGGTAGCCGGTCATCGATTGACTTGCGAGCCCGCTGTAGCGAGCTATTGACCGACGCGACGGTGGTCTCCAGCGCATCCGCGACCTCCTTGGCGGAGAAGCCGAGCACCTCGCGCAGGATCAGCACCGCGCGCTGGTTCGGGACCAGGTGCTGCAGCGCTGCGACGAATGCGAGCTCAACGCTCTCCCGCATCTCGTAGGTGGCCTCAGGGGATGCCGGACCGTCCTGGAGCCCGATCTGCTCGTCCGGATAGGGCTCGACCCAGATCGACTCGACGATCGGCTCGCCGGGTCCGGTGTGCGGATCGGTCGGGGGCCCGTAATCGATCGGCAGCACGCGTTTCGGCCGGCGCGCGATCAGATTCAGCGACGCGTTTGTGGCGATCGTGTACAGCCACGATCGCAGCGAGCTTCGGCCTTCGAAGCGGCCGATGGCTCGCCAAGCGCGCAGAAGTGTCTCCTGCAGCGCATCCTCGGCATCGTGGACGGAGCCCAGCATCCGGTAGCAGTGAGCGTGAAGCTCCCCTCGATACGGGCTGACGATGGAGCCGAACGCGGTCTCGTCACCCCCCCGGGCTGCCGTCAGCAGCTCCTGCACCCGTGCCGGAGAACGGTTGGACGCGGACACGAAGATCAAGGTTAGACCCGTGCGCAGCGTGATGCTCACGCGGCTGCGATGAGTTTCTGGGGCGATGAGTTTCTGGCGCACGGACGGTCCAACTACTAAAACGACCGTGGCCCCAGCGTTCACACCAGTGGTTCACTTGGAGCTCCACACCGCCGATCTCGCCCGCGCCAACGCGCTCTACGCCGAGTTGTGCGGCTGGCGCCGCGAGCGGGTCACGACCCGTCACGGCTCCTACGAAGCGCTCGAACTGGGGAACGGCGTCGGCGGGGGCATCGTGGAATGCGGCACTAACCGGGCCTTGTGGCTCCCCTACGTCGAGGTGCCCGAGATCTACCCGGCCACGGAACGGGCGCGGCAGCTTGGGGCTCACGTCCTGCTCGAGCCTCGCGAGGGCCCTGCCGGTTGGCGCAGCGTGGTCAGTACCGACAGCGGCGGAGAGATCGCGTTTTGGCAGCGCAAGCGATGATTCGGCGAGCGGTCACCCGGGGGTCACGGCGAGCCGGCGTCGTACACTTGCTCGGCGGTGCAGGACATGACCCGTGCGGCCATGTCTTCCTTCAGCGCCGTGAACCGGAGCTCCTCGGGGGGCGTGCGCTCACGCCGACGGGAGAGTTCGAGAAACTCCGGAGTGACGAACCCCTCCCGGAGTGTCAAGGTAGTGCTGTGTGTCCTGTAGCAGAGCCGGAACACGAACCGCGCCCGCTCGCGTCCGAGCTCGCCTCGTGCCAGCGTCTCGAGCACTCGGTAGCGCTGGTCGGTCACCGCCCGGGTCACCAGCTCGAAACCGTCGCGTGCTCCCGGCCCGGGAAACGCCGTTTCGATCTCGATCTCACGCCGCTGAACGGTTTCGCCATCATCCAGCAGGGGCAATCCGCGTTCGAGCACCTTGAACGCGTGCGCCACTCCACCGGGAGACCCGCCCCCGTGGTAGCGGAGCATGTCCTCGTAGCGGAAGCGCAGAAGGCGACCCCGCTCACCCAGAACGATGGCTGGGACGATCACCTCTCGCAGGCTAACCTCAGACCCGGCTCCGCGTTCCCAGCTGGATGCGCGGGTAGGCCGCGCAGGAGACCGTAGATGCGTGCTCCTACACCGCTGATCCGTTTTGCCCTGGGGCGTCCTCGCCAGCCGGACGAGACGCCGTCCCCGTTGCCCGACGCTCTCGATGCCGGGCCGCCGCCCCCGGGGGCAGAAGCCGACATTCCCGCTGGGTCAGGGGCGCTGCTCAACCGGCGCCGGCTGGCGATCGCTGCCGTGTTCGTTGTCGCGGCGCTGGGAGGGCTGTACTTCCTGCTCCCCAAGATCGCGGGACTCAATCAGACATGGGGAAAGCTCAAGCACGGAGATCCGCTGTGGTTGGCTCTGGCGGCGGTGTTCGAGTTCCTCTCCGTAGCCGGCTACGCGCTCCTGTTCAGGACGGTGTTCGGACGTCAGTCCCGGCGGGTCGATTGGCGCGCCAGCTTCCAGATACCGCTGGCCGGGATCGCCGCCATCAGGCTGCTCGCGGCCGCGGGGGCGGGGGGGGTTGCCGTTACGGCCTGGGCATTGAGCCGGGCCGGCATGTCCTCGAGAGTGATCGCCTGCAGGATGGTGGCCAGCTATGTGATCCAGTACTCCGTGTACATGGGCGCACTGATCGTCTGTGGCTTCGGACTGCGAGCCGGGCTGCTCTCCGGCGAGGCGCCGTTCGTGTTGACCACCATTCCCGCGCTGCTGTGCTGCGGGATCGTCGCGTTGGTGGCGAGCATGGCACTGGTGCCAACGGACTTCGAGCGGCGGCTGAACCGACTCGCCACCCGCGCGGGGCGGGTCGGGCGCTTCGCCGCCCGCTTCGCCACCGCGCCGGCCACCGTCGGCGCGGGCGTGCGGACGGCGCTCGACTTGGTTCGGGAGCGGCGCGTGGGACTGCTCGGCGCCGTCGCCTACTGGGGTTTTGACATCGCCGTGCTCGGGGTCGCCTTCCGCGCCTTCGGAACCGTCGTGCCGGTCGCGGTGCTCATCATGTGCTACTTCCTGGGCACCCTCGGGAGTCTGCTGCCGCTGCCTGGTGGCATCGGCGGGGTGGAGGGTGGAATGATCGGGGCGTTCGTGGCCTTCGGGATATCGGCCCAGAGCGCGGTCATCGCGGTGCTCGCCTACCGGGCGCTGTCGTTCTGGCTTCCGACGCTGCCGGGGGTCGTCGGGTATCTCGCTCTGCGCAACACTGTCCGGCGCTGGCGAGAGGAGGACGATCTGGTGCAGGCCGCGCAGCCCCAGCCACTGCCGCAACCGCGCTGAAAGCTCTCTGGCAGGACAATGTGGCGACTGACGACCGAGGAGCGCACCACGATGGATTTCGACCTGTCGGACCGAGCGAAGGAATTCCGGGAGCGACTGCAGGCGTTCATGGACGAGCGTGTGTATCCGGCAGAGCCGATCTGGACCACGCAGGTCCGGGAGGCGCAGACACCGCACGTGCACGCCCCGATTGTCGAAGAGCTCAAAGACGAAGCCAGGCATCGCGGCCTCTGGAACCTGTTCCTGCCCGACGAGGAGCATGGAGCCGGGCTGTCAAACTGCGACTACGCACCGCTGGCGGAGCTCATGGGGCGCACGAGGATCGCCTCGGAGGCCTGCAACTGCTCCGCGCCGGATACAGGCAACATGGAGGTACTGCATCAGTTCGGGACAGAGGAGCAGAAGGCGCGCTGGCTGGCTCCGCTACTCGAGGGTGAGATCCGCTCGGCCTTCGCCATGACCGAGCCCGATGTTGCCTCGTCCGATGCGACCAACATCGCGATGCGGATCGACCGTGACGGCGACGAGTACGTGCTCAACGGCCGCAAATGGTGGACGACCAATGCGCTACATCCGAATCTGCAGATCCTCATCGTGATGGGCAAGACCGACCCTGAGGCCCCCACGTACCAGCAGCAGTCGATGGTGCTAGTGCCGCTCCAGACGCCCGGAGTCGAGGTCAAGCGCAGCCTGCCGGTCTTTGGCTACCACGACACCGAAGGCCACGGGGAAGTGGAATTCACCGATGTCCGCGTGCCGGCCGAGAACATCATCGCCGGAGAGGGGATGGGCTTCCTCATCGCCCAGGCTCGGCTGGGTCCCGGGCGTATCCATCACTGTATGCGCGCGATCGGTGCGGCTGAGCGTGCGCTGGAGCTGATGTGTGAGCGCGCCGACGGGCGTGAGACCTTCGGTAAGCCGGTGTCGCAAAATGCCAACATCCGTGATTGGGTCGCGGAATCACGGATCGACCTTGAGATGGCCCGCCTGCTCGTGATGAAGACCGCGTGGCTGATGGATACGGTGGGCAACCAGCACGCCCGGATTGAGATCTCTGGGATCAAGTTCGCGGTGCCGAACATCTGCCTGCGCATCGTCGACCGCGCGATCCAGGTCCACGGGGCGGCCGGGGTCTCGGATGACTTCCCGCTCGCGGCCATGTACGCGGGTCTGCGCACGCTGCGCCTGGCCGACGGCCCGGACGAGGTGCACAAGCTCTCGCTGGCCCGACAGGAGCTTCGACGGCAACGCGAGCGGCGGACCGCTGGGGAGCTGGCGGCGAGGACGTGAGCGGCCACTCGTTGCGCCGCATCGGGGTGGCGGTCCATCCCACGAGAGATGTTCGCGGGCCGTTTCAGGCCCTGCGTGACTGGAGCGAGGCTCACGATGTGGAGATCGTTCAGATCCAGGCGTTCGGGCAGCAGCAAGAGGTTGCCGACGCGGGCGAAGCGGCCACTTGCGACCTGCTCGTGGCCATCGGCGGCGACGGAACGACGCTGGCCGCGATTCGTGCTGCTGCGGGGGTAGGCCGCCCGGTGCTCGGAGTTGCGGCGGGCAGCCTCGGCGCGCTGACCAACGTGGCCGCGGAAGACGTCGCGCGCGCGCTCGGGGCCTTCAACGAGGGCGAATGGGAACCTCGGGAGATCCCTGCCTTGCAGATTCGTCTTGACGACAGCGAGGAAGTGATCGCCTTCAACGACATCGCGATTGTCCGTAACGGCGACGGCCAGGTCCGCACGTCAGCCAGGGTCGACGGAACACTCTATGCCCGCATGGCCGGGGATGGTTGCGTGGTGAGCACCGCGATCGGCTCGAGCGCATATTCGTACGCCGCCGGCGGCCCGCTGCTCGCCCCGGAGGCCGCGGCGTTTCTCCTCACCCCGCTCTCCAACCACGGCGGCTCGTGTCCTCCACTGGTCGTCTCGGCCGCTTCACGGCTGGAGCTTGCGGTCAGACCCGGCTTCGGGGGTGTGCGCCTGGAGGTCGACGGAAAGGTCGCCGAACACGACTTCGAGTCCCTAAGTGTCCAGTTGCGCGACGCCATGGCCACGATCGTCGGCTTCACCGACCAGGAACCGCTGTTGAGTGGCCTGCGCCGGCGGGGGATCATCATCGACAGCCCGCGGATCCTGGCTGAGGACATTCGCGACCGCGAGCCCGACCAGGCTTGAGCCCGGCCGGCGTCTCGCCCGGCGGCTACGCTCAGAGCGTGCCTTCGTTCACCGACATGCTGAGCGAGCGCGGCGTCCTCCTGGCCGACGGCGCGACCGGAACCAACTATCAGGACATGGGAATTGAGCCGGGCGTGGCCCCGGAGGAATGGGTCCTGGACGCGCCAGAACGGGTCGCTGAGGTACATCGCCGCTTTGTGCAGGCCGGCTCTGATCTCGTGCTGACCTGCAGCTTCGGTGCAACGGCGCTCCGCCTGGCTGACGGGCCGCTCGCAGGGCGGACGCGGGAGGTCAACGTCCGCGCCGCCGAGATCGCTCGTGAGGCGGTCGGGGAGGACAGGCTGGTCGCAGGATCGATGGGTCCCACAGGGCAGCTGGTGGAGCCATTCGGGACGCTCACGCGCGATGCGGCGGTGGAGACGTACGCCGAGCAGGCGCAGGCGTTGGCCGACGGCGGGGTCGATCTGCTGGTGCTCGAGACCTTCTTCGCCCTCGATGAGGCGATCTGGGCGGGCGAGGGGGCGAGGAGTGTCTGCGACCTTCCACTGGTGACCTCGTTCAGCTTCGACCAGGGCACGCGCACGATGATGGGGCTTGGCGCCGCTGACGTGGTCGCCGCGATCGAGCCGCTGAATGTCGCCGCGCTGGGCGCGAACTGCGGCCGGTCGCTGGAGGACACTGACGTGATCGTGTCGGAGTTCCTCACGGCCGCGCCCTCGGTGCCCCTCTGGATCAAGCCGAATGCCGGCGTGCCCAAGGTGGTCGGGGACGCCGTCGTCTATGAGGCTGGTCCGGAACTAATGGCAGAGCGAGTGAAGGACTTCGCCTCCCGCGGGGCACGGATCGTCGGCGGCTGCTGCGGCACGACTCCGGATCACATCGCCGCGATCGCCCGCGTCCTGGGCCGCTGAGGATCAGCTCCGGGCGTCGCTCGGGCGCCAGCTGTTCGGCGCTCAGGGTCGCGACCTGGGGCTGCTTCTTGCCTCAGGCCTGCGACATCGCCGATTCGCCAACCGGTTGGGGTTCGTCGCTCTCGGTTGCCGCGGCCGGCTGCGGAGTCCCGCGCAGAAGGGCCAAACCTAGGCCCGCGGCCACCGCCGCGAATACGGCTCCGACCAGGAACGCGGCGTGATAGCCACCGTCGAGCGCGCTGATGGTGCCGTGACCGGCGTTCTCCAGGGTCTTCGTGCGCGAGGCGGCCAGGCTGGCCAGCACGGCCAGGCCGAGCGCTCCACCCATCATGAATGAGGTGTTGACGATGCCGGAGGCGAGGCCGGAGTCCTCTGGCTTGACGTCCCCCATCGCGGCGAGCAGGAGGGGATTGAAAGCCATTCCGGCCCCGAAGCCGAGCAGGATCATGCTGGGGAGCACGTCGACCAGGAACCGGCCATGGACTGGCGCCCGCGTGAATAGGGCCAGCCCGGCCGCGGCGAGGATGAGACCCGTCCCCAGTGGCGCTCTGAGGCCGAAGCGCATTACGAGCTTGGCCGACAGCCCGAGCGAAAATGTCCCCATGATCAGGTTGGCGGGCAGGAACGCCAGACCAACCTGCAGCGGACTGTAGTGCAGCACCAGTTGCAGATATAGCGCTGAGAGGAAGAACCAGGCGAACATCGCGCTGGCCCACAGCAGACCGACCGCGTTCGCAGTGGACAGGTTGCGGTGGCGGAATAGTCCCAGCGGCATCAGCGGTGACTTGATGCGGGATTCGATGATCAGGAAGATCGCCGCCAATACGAGCGCCGCCATGAGAAGGCCGATGGTCTGCGCGGAGAGCCAGCCGGCGGGGTTCCCGTTGACGATCGCGTACACGGCCAGCATCAGGGCAAGCGTGACGGTGACCGCGCCGGCGACGTCGATCCGGCCGCGCAGACGGGCGGCAGCGCCTGAGGGGAGCACGCGGACGGCGAGCGTGCAGACGACCACGCCAATCGGTACGTTGACCAGAAAGATCCAGTGCCAGTTGAGGACGTCGGTGAGCACACCCCCCAGGAGCACACCGATGCTGCCCCCGCCGGCCGCGACAAACCCGAACAGCCCCATTGCCTTAGCTCGCTCGGCGGGCTCGATGAATAAGGACATCATCAGCGACAGGGACACGGCGGACACGACTGCACCGCCGAACCCTTGGATCACGCGCGCCACGACCAGCACACTCTGGCTGGGAGAGAGCCCGCAGGCGAGCGAGGCCACGGTGAAGAGCGACAATCCGGCCAGGAACAGCCGCCGGTGACCGTATACGTCCCCCAGACGACCTCCCAGCAGCAGGAAGCCACCGAAGGTCAGCAAATAGCCGTTCACGACCCAGGCCAGAGAGGTCTGCGAGAAGCCAAGATCGCGCTTGATCGAGGGCAGCGCGACATTCACGATCGTGCTGTCGAGAACGATCATCAACGTGCCCAGGCAGAGGACCATGAGGGCGATCCAGCGGGATCGTGCTTCGGTGGTGATCTTAGTCATACGCTGTCTTCGAATCCTTCCGGCGTCCCGATCTTCACGTTCCTCGAGGCTATCGAGGCGGGTACGATCGGCACGTGCCCGCGGGAGAACGGTTCCGATTTGCCTTTGCTCCGGCTTACCGGCGCCTGGCCCGAACATTCGGCGTGACTGAAGGCAACGCCTGGGTCGACGTCGGACAAGAGGCATTCGAGGCCCGCTTTGGGCCCTGGCGAGTGAAGACCCCGCTGTCCAACATCAAGGATGTTGCGGTGACGGGCCCGTACCGGTTTTTCAAGACGGCCGGCCCCGCACGGCTGGCGGTGACCGACCGGGGCCTCACCTTCGCGACGAACGGTGAGCGAGGCCTGCGCGTCAGCTTTCACACGCCGGTGCACGGGCTCGACCCGTTCGGACTGATCAGCCACCCGGAGCTCACCGTCACGGTCGCCGACGTAAACGGGCTGGCGGCGCTGCTCCGCCAGACTTGACCGCCTGGAGCGTGAACGTGTGGGGCAGGCGCCACGGCCGGTCGATCAAGCGCCATTCGTCGAGCCCGATCCGCTCCATCTGGCCGGGCAGCGCGTTCCAGGGGACGCTGTCGTGCTCAACCAGCATCGTCACCTGCAGCCCCACGTCCTGCACGGCGGTGAAGATCTCACCGAGACCGTGGTTCCACACGTGCGTCACGCGTTGCTCAAAGACGACGTCTGTCTCCACATAGCTCCCGGCTTCCTCCCACACGACGGCATCGGCGGTTTCGAAATACGGGAGGTCAACCACCAGCCCCTGGTCGGCTTGCCGCTCGTCGAGGGCCCAAAGCATCGGGTGGCCCTCGCGGATGAACAGTCGCCCACCCGGGACCAGCAGCTGCGAAACGACTTCCGCCCAGCCGCGGATCGACGGCAGCCAGCACAGCGCGCCGATGCCGGTGAACACGAGGTCGAAGGTTCGTCCACCGAGCGCGGACGGCGCCGCGTACAGCTCCGATTCGACGAACTCGACGTTGGTTCCGGCCAGCTCGTTGAGGCGCCGGGCCTCGGCCAGTGCCGGTGGCGAAAAGTCCACGCCCGTCATCTGCGCGCCGAGGCGGGCCAGCGAAACGGTGTCCGTGCCGATGTGGCACTGCAGGTGCACCCCGCGCATCCCCTGGATGTCGCCCAGACGCTCGAGGTCAAACCGGACCACCGCGCTGAGGTAACCCGGATCTGCACGGAAGCGGTGGAACGCGTAATCGGCCGACGCGGCGTGAGCGGGTGCCCGCTCATCCCAGCTGGCACGGTTCACCGCAAGATATCTCTCCGTCACGGTCGGCGGGGCACGGCGGTGCCGGCTCTGAGCGCGACATCGAGGAGTGCGGTGGGCGTCACCCGAGCCAGCCTGGCCTGGTTCCTCGCTGCCCCAGTGACCAAGACCTTCGGCATCATGGGAAACATATTCGATGTAGGGGCGTCTAACTTAGTGTTGACCACGCCCTCAACCCGGGAGGACTAGATGGCCGAGAAGCCAGTTCTGTACGTTTGCCACGGCGACGATGGCGGCCCGAAGATGCATCCGTGTCGCCGGGTGCAAGCGGCGTTCCGCGCCGCGGATCTGGACTACGACAAGGTCATCGCCGCCCACGGCAACCCGCTTCCATTTCTGCGCAAGGGCTCACGAGATGACTTACGAGAGGCAACCGGCACAACCAAGTTGCCGGCGATGAAGCTCCCGGACGGCACGGTGCTGACCCATTCTCGGGCGATTCTCGGCTGGATCGGTGAGCAGCAGCCCGGGACTCGCGCCGGCGCCTGACGTCCCGTGCTCAGTCTTCGAGCGACCCGAGGTCAGCGGGCACATCGACGGCGTGCTCGGCGAGCACAGCGAGCGGAACGATCTCCAGCGCCCGTTCGTGCGTGGAGGCGAGGACGACGAACGCTGCAGCGCCGTCCTCGTGCGCTCGCAGCCAATTGATCGCCGTCACGCACCAGCGATCGCCTGGCGCGAGGCCGGGAAAGGCATATTGTGGAACCGGCGTGCTCAGATCGTTGCCGATGCTCTGTTGATGCTCCAGGAACTCGGCGGTGACGACGGCGCAGATCGTATGACTGCCAAGATCCTCCGAGCCGGTGTGGCAGCAGCCGTCGCGATAGAACCCGGTGAGCGGGTCCTCGCCGCAGCTCTCGAGTTTCCCACCGAGGACGTTGCGCTCGCTCACTGAGTCAGTATCCCTGCGTCCGCGTTTCAGTGCCCGGCGGGCACTAGCTCGCTCGCTGAGACAACGGAGTACCGCCGGCGGGATCGTGGGCCGGGCAGGTGCGACAATCGGGGTGGATGTCCGCCGACTGGCCGTCACTCGCCTACGAAGAATGGGCCCATACCTGCGACACGCTGCACGCGCATACGCAGCTCCTCGGCAAGCTCGCGGTGGCGCTGGCTCCCCCGGAGCCTCAACTACAGCACGCCGCGCTGCGACTGACTGCGCGGGGGTGGGAAACCACACCGCTGCCGGCCGCGGACGGCTCAGGCGCATTGGTGGCTGCGCTTGATCTGCGCACCCATGAGGCGGTGGTCGAACATAGCGACGGTCGCGCCCGTCGGGCCCCGCTCACCCCGAACCGATCCGTGGGCGAGGTCACCCGGCAGGTGCTCGGCGCGATTCGCGAGCTGGCGGGGGAGGTCCGGATCGATCCCACGCCGCAGGAGGTTCCTTGGACTGTGCCGCTGCACGAGGACGAGGAGCATTCCCGTTACGACGAGGCCAAGGTCGCCTCGTACTTCGCCGCGGCGACTCAGGCCGCGCTCGTGCTCAGCGCGTTTCGAGCGCCCTACCGAGGACGCTCGACTCCCGTGAATGCCTGGTGGGGGTCGTTCGATCTGGCGGTGAACATGTTCTCCGGCCTTCCCGCCCGCCCACCGTCTGACGATTTCATCATGCGCAACGCGATGGACGCTCAAGAGGTCGCCGTCGGATGGTGGCCCGGTGACCCACGCTACGAACGCGCGGCTTTTTACGCCTATGCCCACCCGGCGCCGACCGGCTTGGCCGAGGTTGAGGTTGATCCCGCCGCGGCGCGCTGGGAGCCGGCACTCGGCGAGTTCGTGCTCGACTGGGTCGACGTCATTTCGGCTGCCGACCCGCACGAGACGGCGCTCGCGTTTGCGCGCTCGGCCTTCCGGCAGGCCTGTCACGTGTGCGACTGGGAGCCAGCACTGACCGCGAGCGCCGAGGGCCACCCTCCGCCGGTCCGCTGACCGCAGCTAGCTCGATCAGGCCGGTCCGCGCGCTGGGCGCTGCATATGCAATGCTCCAGTAGATCGGGCGTTCTCGGAACGGAGCGGGTATGCAGCGGCGGTGGCTTGGCGCGGTGCTCAGTGTCGGTGCACTCACCCTGGTTGGGTGCGGCAGCAGCACCTCGAGCTCAGGCAGCACCGGCAGCGCTCCCGCCGGCTCGGCGAGCGCCGGAAAGCCAGACCTGACCGTCTCGGCGGCGGCTTCGCTGAAGAGCGCGCTCACGCAGTACGGGCATCAGTTCTCACAGGCGAACACGCGATTCTCCTTTGCCGGATCTGATCTCCTCGCCGCGCAGATCGAGCAGGGGGTAGAGCCGGATGTGTTCGCCGCGGCAAACACGAAGCTTCCGGAAGCGCTCTACGCCAAGGGCCTGACCTCGAAGCCGGTGACGTTTGCGGCCAACCGGCTCGTCCTCGCAGTGCCGGCCGGCTCCTCGAAGGTCAGGACCCTCGCAGACATCGAGAAGCCCGGGGTCACGCTGGCGATCGGCTCGGGCACGGTGCCGATCGGTACCTACACCCGCACGGTGCTGGCAAAGCTCGGGCCGGCGCTGAACGCGAAGGTTCTGGCCAACGTGCGCTCGGACGAGCCAGACGTAACGGGAATCGTCGGGAAGCTGACCCAGGGCGCTGTCGACGCCGGGTTCACGTACGTGACGGATGTGCAGGCGACGAAGGGCAAGCTCACGGCGATTGCGCTTCCAGCGAGGCTGCAGCCGGTGGTGGCCTACGCGGTGGCGATCGTCAAAGGGACGGCCCACCGGGCACAAGCCGAAGCGTTCATCAGCGGGCTTCTGCGCGGTGCCGGCCGGGCTGATCTGACCATGGCTGGTTTCTTGCCACCTCCGATGAAGTGAGCCGTAGCGCGTGGTTCCCGCTGGTGTTGGGTGCCGTGCTGGCGGTTGCCGTCGCGTTTCTGGTCCTCCCGGTGGTCGCGATCTTCGCGGACACGGGACCTGGGCGCCTGGTCGACAGCCTGGGCGATCCGGCGGCGACCGACGCGCTGAAGCTGAGTTTGGAGACGACATCGATCGCCCTGGCGGTGATCGTGGTCGCTGGAACGCCGGCGGCGTTCTTTCTGGCCACCCGCTCGTTCCGGGGGCGCATGGTCGTGATCACGCTGATCGAGCTGCCGTTGGTGCTGCCTCCCGCCGCGGCCGGGATCGGCTTGTTGGCTGCCCTTGGCCCCGAGGGAATTCTCGGTGGCGTCCTGCGTGACGCGCATCTGCAATTGGTTCTCCAGACCGCGGGGGTCGTCGCAGCGTTGACCTTCGTGTCGGCTCCCTTTTACATGCGCCAGGCCCAGGCTTCGTTTCAGGCGCTCGACCCGTCGCTGCTCGACGCGTCACGGACCTTGGGGTGTAGCGAGGCTGCCACCTTTGTTCGGGTCGCCGTCCCGGTGGCGCTTCCTGGCGTTGCCGCGGGTCTGGCGTTGGCCTGGGCTCGGGCGCTGGGAGAGTTCGGGGCGACGCTGATGTTCGCCGGATCCTTCCGGGGGATCACCCAGACCGTTCCACTGGCCATCTACGATCGGTTTGCGACCGACTTTCCCGGAGCGCTGGCGCTCTCCGCGGTCCTGGTTGCCCTCTCGGCGGGGCTGCTCCTCGCCGTCAAGCTCATCCCGGGGTCAACCGCCGTTGGCGGCACTGCACGCTGAGCTCGTTCATGCCGTCGGCAGCATCGAGCTCGATTTGCGAGTCGATGTGCCGGCGGGACGCTGCCTGTCGCTCGCCGGGCCTTCCGGCTCGGGGAAGACCACGATCCTCCGCCTGCTCGCCGGTACGCTCCGGCCGGACCGGGGACGGATCATCCACGGGGACGAGGTGTGGGTGGACTCCCCCCGGGGCGTCTGGCGGGCCCCTGAGCGACGTCGCTGCGGCTACGTGTTCCAGGACTATGCGTTGTTCCCTCATATGAGCGCGTGGCGCAACGTCGCCTATGGTCTTCGCGAGGCGCCGCGCGGCCAGCGGCGCGTGACCGCCCTCGCCCTGCTGCAGCGCTTCGGCATCGCACACCTCGCCGATGCGCGTCCCGGCACGCTGTCAGGCGGGGAGCGGCAGCGAGTCGCGCTCGCCAGGGCGCTGGCGCCGCGGCCATCCGTGCTGCTGCTCGACGAGCCGCTTTCGGCGCTGGACGCCCGGACACGCGCGCGCGCCAGCCGCGAGCTCTCGGAGATTCTCCAGCCCCTGGAGATTCCCGTGGTGCTGGTAACCCACGACTTTCACGAAGCGGCGCTCCTCGGGGATGAGGTCGGAGTGATCGACGCTGGCAAGGTCATCCAGCGCGGCAGCCCCAGCGAGCTCGCGGCCGCCCCGGCCACCACATTCGTCGCCGACTTCACGGGCGCGGTCGTTCTCACCGGAACCGTCAGACCGACGGGCGGCGAGCTGACGCTCGTCGATCTGGATGGGGGAGGTGTGGCCACGACGACGGACACTGGTCAAGGGCGAGTTGCGCTGAGTGTCTACCCCTGGGAGATCACCCTTAGCCGAGCGTCCATGGGCGCGGCCGAATCGGCCCAAAACCGCCTGGCTGCCCGCATCGCCTCGGTCACGATGCTCGGCAACCGCGCCCGGGTTGGTCTCGCCGCCGGGCAGCCGCTCGTCGCCGAGATCACCGGCAAGGCAGTGGAAGATCTTCAGCTGGAGGTAGGGTCGACGGTGGTCGCCTCGTGGAAAGCCACGGCCACTCGCTTGATCACGCTTTGAGGACCGCGGTGGGTGTAGCTTTTCGCGGTGATGAGCAAGCATCTCTCGCTCGGGCAGGCGGCCGCGGCACTGGGCGTCAGCCTGGACACACTGCGCCGCTGGGACCGCGCCGGCCGTCTGCGGACGGTCCGTGATTCTCGCAACCACCGGCTCGTCCCGGCATCGGAGATCACCCGCCTGAGCGAACGCGCTCTGCGTCACCGCACCGGGACGCCTCGGTCGGCGCGCAATCGCTTCACCGGCGTCGTCCGCTCGGTCGAATCCGATGGGGTGATGGCGCTGGTCGAACTCGAAGCGGGACCGTTTCTGGTCACGGCGGCGATTACGCGGGACTCCATCGAGGAGTTGGGGATCGTTCCCGGGGTGGAGGCCACCGCTGTCGTCAAGGCCACCTCGGTAATGATCGAGCGAGACTGAGCTGATCGTGGGGTTCGCCTCAGGCGTACTCGCAGGCTGATGCCGCACGCCGGCGTTGTCGTGGGGGAGGACGGCGTGGCGCGCTGCTCGTGGGCCGACTCGGCTCCTGAGTACCGCTCCTACCACGACACCGAATGGGGCTTCCCCGTTGCCGACGACGTGCGGCTGTTCGAGAAGCTGAGCTTGGAGGGGTTCCAGGCCGGTCTCTCCTGGCTGACGATTCTGCGCAAGCGGGCGGCATTCCGCAGCGCCTTCGCCGGTTTCGACTTCGAGCAGATCGCCGCCTTCGACGAGCGCGATGTCGATTGTCTGCTCGGCGACGCCGGGATCATCCGCCACCGCGGGAAGGTCGAGGCGGTCATCAACAACGCCGCCCGCGTTTTGGAGCTGGTGCGGACTGAGGGATCGCTGGCGCACTACGTATGGAGCTTCGAACCGGCGCGCGCCCGCCGCGAGGTCGGCAATGGCAACCCGGTCTCGGAAACCGCGGAGTCGAGGGCGTTGTCCAAGGACCTGAAGCGCCGGGGGTGGCGGTTTGTCGGCCCGACGACCGCCTATGCCTTCATGCAGGCGATGGGCCTCGTCAACGACCACCAAGTGGGGTGCCATGCGCGGGCGAGTGTTTACCGCGCGAGGGAGCAGTTCACGCGGCCCTAGCCGCGTCGTCTAGCTGGTCGCGTGCTCGCGCCGGAGACGCTCGAGCACCACGGCCGATTTCGGATCGTGGTTGAGGACGAGCTCTCGCATCATCCCCGTGTCCAGTCGCGCCGGCTTGGTCTCCTCAAAGAAGTCCTGAAGCGTCCGGGCAAAGCGAAGCGGGTCGTCGAGCTGGGGGAAATGGCCCGCCTCATCGAACAGTTCGATCCGGCTGCCGGGCATCCCCCGGTGCGTGGGTTCGGCATGGGTGACCGGGATGATCCGGTCGCGGCGGCCCCAGATGATCATCGACGGCATCTTCGACGCCAGGTACAGGCGATCGGAGGCGTTGATCCGCTGTCCGGTCGGATCGATCACCCCCCGCAGCGTGTGGATGAACGCGCTGCGCGCCTCGGGGTTGGACAGCGATTGGTAACCCCGTGCCATCTCTGTGAGGTCAGCGCGGGTGCGAAGGCCAATTCGACCGAGCACCCGAGGAATCAAGGATGCGACCTCCAGCACTCGCGGATGGGCGAGCAGCGGCAGAACGATCTCAGATCCGGGCAGCGTCGCAGCCCGCAGCAGGGGGGAGACGTCTGCGCCGAGGCCCCCGCTGGCCACGAGCACGAGGCGCTCGCACCGCTCCGGGAACTGGTAGGCGAACTGCATGGCGATGCCTCCGCCCAGCGAATGGCCGACGACGCTCGCGCGTGCGATCCCGAGTCCGACCAGTAGGTCACGAATACCGGAGGCGTGGGCACCGAGTGAGTAGTCACCGCGTGGCTTGGCCGACTCGCCATGCCCCATCAGGTCCGGTGCGACGACGGTGTTCGTCTCCGCTAGCAACCCGATGGTGTTGTCCCACTGCGCCGCGCGCCCGGCGATGCCGTGGATCAGGATAACCGGCGGCCCTTGGCCGGCGATCGTGAACATCACTCGATGGCCATGGAGCGAGACCTCGGCGCGCTCGATGCTCGGCACGGCGCGGATCCGCCCGGCTCGCGGACCGGATCCCCGCTTGGCCGGCGCACGGGGCGCTCGTTTGCGGGCGGGAGCGGTTGGCATACCGACCACGCTACCCGGTTTCGGGTCCGATCCATCGCTCCATCGAGTTCCTGGCCGCCCTCGGCGGGCTAGCTTGACCTGCCATGGCTCGGGCGTCGGCCGCTTCGGGCCGGGGGTACTCGTGTCCGGGCGTCGGCGAACAGCCCTGCCAGCTCCGGCTCCATGTAGTAGTCGGTGCCCCCGTCGGCACGCCCCTCAGTCGTGATCGGCAGTATCCGGTCAAGGTGGCGCGAGTAGCGACCGGGCCATGCGAGGATGCCGGCGACTCCGTGGGCCCCCTTCTGGAGCTGGAGGCGCTTGGCCAGCTCCTCGCCGGCAAAACGCTCGCCAGGGGCGTCGATCAGCAGATCGAGCAGCTGCCTGGCCGGCGGGGCGAGCCTCCCGTACAGCCAGGCAGCCTGGTCAGCATCGTCTACTGACCACGCTTGAGCGGGGCCATGGGGCCGCGACCCATCTGGGCCGCGGCGTCCATGGCGCCCGAACGGCGGCGGAGTTCCAGGCTCGGCAGCGAGGAAGCCGGCGAACCAGGAGTAGAACTCCGGAACGCGCTCCGCGGGTACGGAGACCTTGACCTCCTTGTCGGCCATTAGACCTCGCTGGTGTCGGATGACCGCGTGCTTGCCTCAGCGTGTTCGGCGGCTCCATGCCGTCCCCCGCAGCGGCGTCCATGGTGGCGACCATGGGGTCCGCCGTGGCCGCGGCCATCTACGTCCGCGGCCTGGGCCGCCGGCAAGAAAGCGCGCGAAGAGGGCATGGAACTCCGCGACGCGCTCCTCGGGGACGTCAACGGTGACCGGCTGGTACCTCGTATTGATTTGACCTGAACTGAACTCCATCTGTACTCCTCTAATTGCTTACGCAGACTAGCTTAGCACAAGTAAATACTTAAGTAACCCGAGGAGGAGGAGTCGTTGGCGTGTTATTCATCTACGGCGTCAATCACCTCGTAGACGCCCGAGACGGGCTCGTTCATGACGAACGCCGAGAGCCGATCAACGCGCTGCATCTCCTCGGCGTCGGCGGCTTCGCGCCACTGGTGGTACTCATCCTTGGTCATGTCGAACAAGCCGAACGAGATGACCTCGTCCTCATCGCGGATGTTGCGGGCGTGATAGGCGTGCTGGAAGCCCGGCGGCTTGCTATCTCCGGGATCCCAGGCGCGGCGGAACTGCTCCCACGCGCCCGGCTTGAGGCGGCGGGCAGAGAACATGACAATCACCTGGTTTACCTCCTGGTGTGGGGACGGGGCTAGCCTACGCCTCGCGCCCTGAGCGCAGGGGCTTGATTCGCGGCGCCGAAGCTTAGGTCCGATGGCGGAGGCTTGGGTCTACGTGCTGCGATGTTGTGACGGCTCGCTCTACACCGGCTGGACGGTCGATCTTGAGCGCCGCCTTGCCCGTCACCGGACGGGCAAGGCCAGCCGCTACACGGCGAGCCGGCTCCCGGTCGACCTGGAGCTGGCGATGCCGATGCCCAGCCGCACCGCCGCTCGCCGCGAGGAGGCGCGGATCAAGCGTCTGCCGCGCGCCGCCAAGCTGGCCTTCCTGGCCTGGAAGCGTCAGGACTCGACCTGCGTCGCTCAGGGTTTCAGCCTGCGGCCGCTGTGAAACAGCCAAGCGCTCCAGGTGACCATCAGCGCCGCGAGTACTGCGGTGATGCCCAGAGCGACAGCAACCGGAACGTCACTTGAGCCGAGGAATCCGTAGCGCACCGCCTGCACGAGGTAGAAGATCGGGTTGGCGTGAGAGAACTCGCGCCAGGGCGATGGCAGGACGGACACCGAGTAGAACACCCCGCCGAGGAAGCTCAGCGGCACGATCAAGATGTTCTGCACGAATCCGGCGTGATCCCAGCTCTTGGCGTAGATGCCCACGACCACCCCCAGCGAAGCGAACAGCGTGAGTCCGAGGGCAACCCCCAAGACGAGCACGAGGGGCTCGCGCACCGGCACGTGGGTGACCGGCAGCGCCACCACCAGCAGCCCGACGCCGATCAGCAGGGCTCTGACCACGCCGCCGAGCGACAGACCCAGGTTGATCTCCCAGTTGCGCATCGGGGACGCGAGGACATCATTGAGGTAGCGGTCAAAGCGCGCCTGGAACACCGATGACGAGTTGTTGGCGTAGGCGGCTTGAACCATCGCCATGGTGATCAGGCCCGGGACGATGAATACCCGGTAGTCAAAGCCCTCGACGTGACGAATGCGCCCGCTCAGGGACAGGCCGAAGACGAGAATGAACAGGAATGACGCCACAATCGGGGCGACCACGGTCTGCGTCCACAACTTGAGCACCCTGAGAATCTCCCGGCCCGCAAGCGCGCGCAGGCCACGGCGGCGCACCACGAGCGCGCCCAGCGCCGACTCGCGACCCTCGCCAACCGGTACCAAGGCGCTCACGCAGCCATCGCCTTGACATAGACGTCGGCCAGCGACTCCGCCGCGAAGGACTCCAGCAGCCGCGAGGGGCTGTCCCGGGCGAGCAGCCGTCCTCCGCGGATCAGGGCGATGTCCTGGCAGAGCTCCTGCGCCTCCTCGAGGTAATGCGTGGTGAGCAGGATCGTGGTGCCCTGCTCGTGCAGGCGACGAATGTACTGCCAGAGCTCGATCCGGAGCTCGAAGTCGACTCCGGCGGTGGGCTCGTCGAGAATCACCAATCGCGGCTCGTGCATCAGTGCCCGCGCCAGCAACAGCCGCCGCCGCATCCCGCCTGAGAGCATCGGTGCCCGTACGCCGGCCTTGGCCCGCAGGTCGAAGACATCCATCATCTCACGCGCTCGGCGTGTGGCCTCAGGCCGGCTCATACCGTAGTAGCCACCGTGGTACACGAGGGTTTCCTCGACGTCGAGAAACCGGTCGAGGTTCACGTCCTGCTCGGCCAAGCCCATCATCCGTCGCGCCTGCGGATCGTGGTGCGGCTGGCCGAAGATCCGGATCTCGCCCGCGGTCACGCGAATGAGATTGCAGACGGCGCTGATCAGCGTCGTCTTGCCGGCGCCGTTGGGCCCAAGCAGGCCGAAGAACTCACCGGCGCGGACCTCGAGGTTGAAATCGTCAAGGGCGATCAACCCGCTGTCGTAGCGCTTGGTGAGCCCGCGGAGGGAGAGGGCCGGGACGAGCGTCATCTGTATTCAGCGTAGTAGCCACCGATCGGCGGCCGACCTAGGGGTCGAGCTCGCCCCGTCGCTCTGCCCTGCGCAAGTCCCGCTCCTGCCGGCGTTCAGCCTTGGTGAGTGTGCGACCACGTCGGACACTCGAGCCTCCCATGACCGACACCAGCCGGAGGAAGATCTGGGGCGCACCGGGCGGCGGCACGTAGTCGCCGAGTCTGACGTCGTTGCCTCCCATCAGCGACATTTTCGAAACCTGCACGTCAACACCATCGGGGACGCGGATCTCACTTCCTCCCATCACTGAGAAGACGTTCAGGTGCGTCACTCGATCGGACAATTCGACCGTGGACAGGTCCACGTCGCTGCCCCCCATGACATTGATCACGTTGCACCGTCTGGCGATGCGCCACCGCCCAACGCGATCGTTGCCACCGAGGACCGAGATGACCCACCGGCTCCCACCCGGACCCTCTCGGACCATCGGCGCGCCACTACCGCGCGGGATCGCAATCACGCGCCCGGGAGCGACCGGATCGACGCTCACATCAGCGACGAGCCGCTCAAGTTCGGGACGCGTGCGCACCGTGTAGGCGGACTGCAGGCGCTCCTCGAGCTCATCGACATCGAGGCGCCCCTCGGTGGCGGCGTTCCGGAGTACCTCGGCGGTTTGTTCACGCTCGGCGTCCGAAGCGCGGAACGGAGGAGCTTCCGGCTTGGCCGGCTCGGCACCGGGACCCGAGGGCGTCGATGAATCGTTCATCGGATGAAGATCGTACCTGCGTCGCACGCCCTGCTGGACGGTGTACTCGTACCGTATGTCGAGCCCCGGCTTCGCGTCGAGGAACGGCGGTAGCTCAGCTCGGTTAGGCTCGCCAGGCATGAAGGCGTTCGTCACCGGCGCGAGCGGGTTCCTCGGGCATGCCGTTTGTGCCGAGTTGCTGACTCGGGGCCACTCCGTCGTCGCGCTCGTTCGGCGCCCTGGCTCCCATCCCGCGGGCACCACCGCGGCGGCCGGCGACCTCGGCGATCGCGGCGCACTCGAGCGGACCTTGGAGGCGGCGCGGCCCGAGTGCGTGATCCACCTGGCGGCAGAAATTGCCACTCAGCGAGACCCGCGCAAGATCGACGCAGTCAACGTCGACGGGACGCGCCGCCTGCTCGAGGCCTGCGAGACCGTCGGGGGCACCCGATTCGTGTTCGTCTCGACCGTGGTCACCGGCGACGCCGCCGGCGCGGTGCTCGACGAGGACTCGTCGATTCCCGTGGAGACTGCGTACGGGCGCTCCAAGCAGCAGGGCGAGCGACTAGTTCGGGAGTCCGGCGTTCCGGGCGTGATCATTCGCCCCAGTCACGTCTACGGCCCCGGCGGCTGGTACGTCGAGGAGATCATCAAGCGGCTCCGCCAGCCGGGACGTTTCGCGGTCATCGGATCGGGCACGAACTGGTGGGATGTGGTCCGCGTCGAGGACGTCGCCGGGGCCTGCGTCGAGGCGGCCGAACGGGCGCCCGACGGCGCCGTGTACCACGTTGTCGACGACCAGCCGATCAGCTACTACGACTTTGTCGGCCTCACCGCCTCGGCGCTCGGCGTGGGCCCACCGCGACGCATCCCGGCCTGGCTGGCGCGCCGCGTGGCGGGTGATGGTCCGGTCCGCGCGGTTGTGCGCTCCGCCCGCAGCTCCAACCAGCGGATCAAACGCGAGCTCGGTTGGCAGCCACGCTATCCGTCCGCTCAGATCGGCGTGCCGGACGCCGTGGCGAAGATCGCCGGGTGAGCTAGGACGACGGCCTTCGGGCCGATCAGATCGCCGGCTGTCGCTCCGGCAGGCGGACGCCGATGGCCAGCCCGTTGACCTCCGGCGCGAGCCGGCGCGCCCGGCGGCCAGGAAGCCACGCGGCGAAGCCTCCCAGGCCGGGGACCCAGATGGCTACCGCGTGGTAGACGAGGACAGCGCCGACGGCCGACGCGGGACGTTCGCCGTAGAGGACCAGCGTGGCCACCAACCCGGTGTCGAGGACGCCCACGCCGGCAGGGATTGGAACGAGTGTGGCTAGATAACCGATCTCGTACGCGAGCACGACGGCGGGAAAGCCAATCGGGTGACCGGTAGCCGAACAGGCCGCCCAGAGCGCTGCCATGTCGAAGCACACGTACGCGGCCGCACCGAGCAATCGCCAGTGTGCGCGGCGGACCGCCGTCCAGGCTCCGTCGACGCCTTCTCCGATCGCTTGCAGAAACTGCGCGGCATGCTCGCCCCGCATGCGGATCAGCGCGCCGCAGGCCCACATCGCCACCATCAGCCCCGCGCACACGGCGGTCGGCAATGCGGTGTGTTCGAGGTCGTGAGGCCCAGAAACGAGCCGGACGAGTAGAAGCAGTCCGCAGCTAACCGCCGCGAGGAGATTGACGGCGATCATCAGGCAGACCAGTGTCGAACAACGGCTGAGCAGCTGACGGCGAGAAAGCCCACTCCGGCGCAGGAGCCAGCCCGTCGCCGCGGCCGAGCAGAAGTTGCCCCCCGGCAGCACCGCACCGGCACCCATCCCGATCCACGCGACCCGCCGGGCCGGGGATGGGGAGGGCTCCGGGAACAAGCGGCGGAACACGAATACGTAGCCAAGGCACGAGGCCAGCTCGAAGGCCACGGCCACCGCCACCCAACTCAGACTCATGTCCGTGATCTGGTCAAGCACGGCCGCGGGCGGCGCTACGTAGATCAACAGGCCGGCGCAGGCGCCGGTGATCAGCAGCGTAGCCAGCATCCGGTGACGCTGGAACAGGGTTGAGAGCGAGCGAAGAAGCGTCCCACGAGCATAAGGCCAGACGCGTCCGGCAAACATAAGCTTGCTAGACCTTGCGAGCATGCCCGATGCCGTGATCTTCGATCTCGACGGCGTGCTCGTCGATTCCGAGCGGCTGTGGAACGAGTCCAAGGAAGAACTGGTTCGTGATGCCGGGGGCCGGTGGCGCGAGGACGCTCCGCGGGCGATGATGGGGATGAGCTCGACCGAGTGGTCGCGATACCTGCGCGATCAACTGGGCGTGGAGCGTGAGCTCGAAGAGATCAACCGCGAGGTGGTCGGCAGGATGGAAAGTCTCTATCGGACGAGGCTGCCGTTGCTACCGGGTGCGGTCGAGGCTGTGCGCGCACTGCAACCGCGCTGGCCGCTCGGATTGGCTTCCTCGTCGAACCGCCAGATCATCGATCTCGTGCTTGACCTGGCCGGTCTCAGCGACGCCTTCGTGGCGACGGTTTCCTCCGAGGAGGTCGAGCGGGGAAAGCCCGCACCCGACGTGTATCTGGAGGCCGCGCGGCATGTTGGCGTACGTCCGGACCGGTGCGTCGCTGTGGAGGACTCGAGCAATGGCCTGCGTGCCGCAGCGGCGGCCAGGATGACGGTGATCGCTGTGCCCAACCCACACTATCCACCTGACGAGGATGCCCTGGCGCTGGCGGACGCGAGCATCGACTTGCTGACCGACCTCACGCCCGAGCTGGTCGAGCGTGTGAGTCCGAGCGGACCCTGAGTCCGGGTCAGGCCGTCTTGTTGGCCTCCAGCCACCGACCCAGCGCGCTGTGACCGACCAGCGTGACCTCGCCGTTGGCGTCGATCCAATCGCGGGCGCGCAACTCGCCGACCAGCCCGACCGCGTCCTGGGGCGAGGGGCCCTCGCCGTCGGCCACCAACAAATTACTGCCGGGCTCGACGGTCCAGCGACCGGAATCCAGGGCGCTGAGGGCCAGGCCTTGGCCCGCGGTCGGAACGTCGAGCGGATGCGGTCCCGCGCCGCGTCTCGGCTGCGGGTCGCCGGCGGCCGGTGCGTCATCGGCGTCTGGGAAGCCGACGTCGTGCTTGAACGTCTCTGCGTACGTGCTGAACCAGCGGGCGGCGGTGTCGGCCAAACCTCGGGCGCGCTCGGCATCGACTCCGATTGACCGGGCGATCTCTTCCATATCGAGCTCCGCCAAGCGCTCGGCTGACCGGCTGACCTCCCGCGCGATGGCCCTGACCCGCGCTTCGAAACTATCGTTACCGTCTTCGCTCATTCAGCCATGATGACACCTGGACGTGCTCTGCCCCAGCGAACGTCGAGAAATCTCGACTGCGTCGGCATGCCGCGGGAGCCTGGAGCATCGCGGTGAGTGTCTACGTCGACGATGGATTCGTGGACGGCGATTGGGGTTTCTGGACCGGCGGCGGGCACCTGCAGGCGGACACACTGGAGGAGCTGCATGCGAATGGCCGACAGACTTGGTCTCCGGCGCTCGTGGTTTCAATCAAAGCCGGGGCGGCCGTGGCACGACCACTATGACCTGACGCGGAGCAGCCGCGATCTGGCACTTCGCCTGGGTGCTATTGCGGTCACCCGGCGCGAGGCCGCCAACCGCAATCGCGAGGCTCGGCTGGCCCACAGATCAGCCAGGGAGGCCGACGGCTGAAGGAGTCGGCTTTCTATCCTTGTCTGGCCGTGGGCTCACCAGCGGAGGTACTAACCCAGTTCATGTCCTCGCTCGACGGCGAGGTCCGTGAGCTCGCGCCGGGGCAGTGGGGTCTCGTGCTCGACGCAGCCGGCTACGGGCTCGATGTCGGCGTGGCGATCCGGGGGCAGCTCCTGCGTGCCCAGGCCGGCGTCCTCCCGGCGGGGGTCATCGACCCCCACCAGCTCCTCTACTGGAATCGTCAGGCGCCGCTGGTGTGCTTTGCCGAGAACGCGGCGGGTGAGGTGTTCGTCTGCGGCGAGCTGCCCTTGGAGTCGCTGAACACCGAGACCCTGGACCGCTTCCTGGGGCTGCTCCTCGCCAGCGCCACTCGCGCGCGCGAGTTCGCGATCCAGAACGCCTGAGAGGCACACAACCGGCGGATGGGATCGGCCCCGACGTGGCTATGCTCCCCGACGGGACATGGACTCGCCGCCTGTCCCCGCGCCCCGGATCGTTCACCGCGATGCCGGGGCATCTTTTCGCCGGTCGCTCGTGGTCTCTCGCGCTAGGTGCTATCACGTGGCGTGTGGCGCAAGTTCAGACCGTCAGCATGCTGTTGCTGCACGAGCGTTCAGCGCGGGATCTCGAGGCGCGAGCGCAACTCGCCACCGTGCTGCCCGACGCCGAGATCACCGAGCCGGACGACGTCGGCGTTTTCGAGATCACCCTGGATGCCGAGGATCAGGAGCAGGCCCTGCTTCAGGTTTGGGATGCCGTCGCCGCGGCCGGCGTGGATGACCACATCGCGTTTCTCGAGCATCCCGAGCTGCCTGAGCACTGGCGTCGCTGCAGCCGCCGTGCCGAGTAGCCACCTCGGCTACGCGACTGCGAGTACCAGCGCGTTGCCGGATGGATCACGGATCAGGGGGCCGGCGGCGCTCTCCTGCGGGGTGTACCCGCTGCGCCCGAGCCGCTCAAGGACCCGACCACGCTCCGTTTCGTCCGGGAGCACGATCGTCGCGTGCCGGAGCGCTGCGGTTCCCGGCGGCGGCGCAGACGCCCCCGCGCTCTCCCAGGTGTTCGCGCCGAAATGATGGTGGTAGCCACCCGCGCTGAGGAAGGCCGCATAGGGACCAAGTTGAGCCATCATCGCGAAACCGAGTACGTCTCGATAGAACGCGACAATCTCGGGGATCGCAGCGACCTTGAGATGAATGTGCCCCATGACGGTCCCGTCGGCGAGGCCGGTGAACGGCTCAGACTGTGGCTCCTCCAGCTCACCGAGCAGGCTCTCCACGTCGAGTGGCAATGTGGTCAGCCGCTCGCCGACCTGACCCTCCCAGATCTCGCGGGGACGGTCCCAGTAGATCTCGATCCCATGCTCGTCAGGGTCGCTGAGGTACAGAGCCTCGCTGACGAAATGATCCGAGAGCCCGGTGAGCGGCACCCGATCACGAGCGCCATGGGCGAGCCAGCGGGCCAGGTCGACGCGCTCGGGAACCCGCAGGGCGAAGTGGTAGAGCCCGGTGTGCCGACCGGCCGGACGTGCTCCCCGCTCCTCGACCAACACCAGCAGCGTACGTCCGCCGGCGCCGAGCGACACACACGAGCCGTCGCGATCGAGCACCTCCATGCCGATGGCTCGGCGGTAGAACTCGAGCGAGCGCTCGATCTCGGCCACGGTGAGATGAACGGGGCCGACCGTGGTCGCGGACGGAAGCTCGGCTCGGGCCGGCGCGGTTGCCGCTTCGAGCTCCTCGGGATCGGGCGGGGAAACCAAATCCCGCCCGACGATACGCTCATCACACCTCAGGTGAGCTTGTCCTGCGTCATCGTGGCCGCCTGGTGGCAACCGCTCAGCAAGGTCAGGTAGGTTCTGCCGATGCCTTGGGTAGAGGTGTTCGCGGTCTTCTTCGTCTCGCATCACGTCGGTGACTACCTGCTGCAGACCGAATGGCAGGCGATAAACAAGCACGGCGGCTTGACCGGCGCGCCGGTCAAGCGGCGAGCGCTCGTCTCGCATATCTGCACCTACACGTTGGCGTTCGTACCGGCGATGATCTGGCTGTGGCCGAGCCTTCATGCCGGCGTCTTTGGCGTCGCTGCCCTGATCGCGATCCCGCACCTGATCCAGGATGACGGGAGGCTGCTGGCCGCCTACGCGCGCAGGGTCAAGAAGACCGACATCAACGTCAACGTCGTGCTTGGCGTGTTGCTTGACCAGGCATTCCACTTCGTGGCGCTGTTCCTGACGGCGCTCGTCGCCGGCACCTGAGCGCGCAGACCCGGAATTCCCAGGCATCGCGATCGCCGATCCGGTGCCGACGGGCTGACCTACGCTGCGGGACCCGATGTTTTCAAGGCCTCTGGCGGCGAGATTGTTTCCGCCCCGGGGATCGACCACAGCTTGACCGTCTCCGCGCGGCCCCGGATCGGGACCTCGCCGAAGAAGACGAGGTCCGTGGCGGGGGCGCGGAGCGCCTGCCTCGTCGTGTCGGACATCAGCAGTTGGTGTGGCGTTCCCTTGGTCATCGCCTCGATGCGGGAGGCCGTGTTAGTCGTATCGCCGACCGCGGTGTACTCCACGCGCCGCTCGGACCCGACGTGACCGGACATCACATGGCCGCTGTTGAGCCCGATGCCCATCTTGAAGCCCTTGCTCAGGTGCTCGTCGCGCAGCCACTGGTTGAAGCGCGGGAGGCGCACCGACAGCATTTCGCGGGCCGTGGCCAGGGCCCGGTCCGCATGGTCCTCCTGGGGCAGCGGAGCGCCGAACACGGCCATGATCCCGTCTCCCATGTACGCGACCAGCGTGCCGCCGTGATCGAGGATCGCGTCGCTCATCTCACTCAGGTACCGGTTCAGCACCTCGATCACCCGCGCCGGGGTGAGGGATTCGGCCAGGGAGGTGAAGCCGCGCAGGTCGGTGAACATCACTGTCCCGTCCCGCTGGACCCCTCCGAGGCGCAGGCCGTCGGAGCTTTTGAGCAGCTCGTCGACGACGTTCTCGGGCACGAACCGCGAGAACAGGTCGCGGGTGCGAACGCGCTCGAACGCCTCGGTGATCAGCTGCACGGCGAGCGAGCCGGCGGCGGAGAGGATCAACGCCCCGAGCGGGTAGACGACCGTCAGCACCGTGCCAGCGTTGAACAGGAGCTGGGCGATCACCACATACGCGGCTCCCATCGCGATCGCCATCGCGGTCGCGACGATCGGCCCGAGACGGAGGCTCATCACCGGCACCGTGATCCCCAGCAGCAGGGTCAGCAGGATCGTCACTCACCCGGAGGTGTAGCCGAGCGGGAAACCGCGCATCGCGGTGTCGATGGCGTTGGCCTGGATCTCAGGACCAGGCATCAAGCTGTCGGTGGAGGTGGCGTGGATGTCCTGCAACGTTGGTGCCGTCGCGCCGATCACGACGATCTTGCGGCGGAAGAAGCTCGGAGGCACCCTGCCCCGCATCGCGTCGGAGAAGGACACCGACGGGTATGTTCCGGCCGGTCCACGAAGTCGATCAGCGCATGCCCGTTGGCGTTGAAGTCGCTGCGCGGGATCCTGTGGCCGCTGGCCACCTCGGCGGTCACCACCCCGAACGTCTTTAGGTGGCCGATCTCGTAGGCGGTGCCTGCGGATCACACCGCCGGCGTCGACCGGAAACAGGCCCATCGCCGCGTGGGAGTGGGCCTGCTGGAGCAGCAGGGTGCCCTCCGGGGAACCGAGGAAGCGCACATGGCCGTGCGCATCGGTCTCGGTGAACGAGAACACGGTCAGCCCGTGTGAGGCCTGCTGGATCGTCAACGCCAACGGCGCGTCGTCTCGGTCCTGGCCGAAGATGCTCTTCTCGCTGAGCTGGATGTCGACGGCAATCGCCAGCGGATGCAACGGGGCGATCCGCCGGATCAGGCGAGCGTAGTCGCGCCGCGGGAACGGATAGCCGTTCAGGTCCTGGAAGCTCTTGTCGTCGATCTTCACGATCGCGATGTTCGTGGGTGGACGCTCTGGGCCGCGAATAGCGAATCGCGCGGTGATCGTGTCGCCCTCGAGTTTGCCTAGAAGGTTGGTGGCGTAGGCGAGGATCGACACCCCGGTGCTGCCGATCGCCACCACCGCGAGCAGCAGTCCGAGCAGCCGCCTGCTGCCGGCGATTCGGAACAGTGCACGCCTGATGTTCATCTCCGGGCCCCCGGGGACAGCCGGGGCCAAGGCGCCCGGCACTCAATGGACGCGGTCCAGCCTACACCCGGCCGGCAACCGCGGGCGCGACCAACCTCGAGATCCGCCCGGTCAGAACTTGCCGGGAGGCGGCGCGCCACCCCACCAGAAACGGGGGATCGGGTAACGTGCGTCGGCCCACGGGCGCGAACTTCGCACTGCCGGGTGGCCCGGTCAAGGTGTCGTCTGGAGTCGGACTGGCTTCGTCTTCGGACGCGATGATGCCGCCCGAATCAGCGGTGCCGCGGACGTCGACGACAGCCTGGATATAGCTAGGTTTGATCAGATAACGGGCATACGCGGCGACCTGCGACCTGCGGCCGCGAGAGCAGGAGCCGACGGCTACGCCCAAGCACCGCGGGACTCATTCCGACAGGCTGCAACTCGTTCTCAGTGTGGGGAAGCGAGCGGCAGCGAGGTCCCCGAGTTGTCTCCAATTTGATTGTCCTGCGGCACCTGGGCTGCGCGTCCGGTCGAGCGGCCGCTCAGCGCGCGGCCCAGTCGACGGAGTGCACGCGTTGCGCGGTTGCCAGACCCTTGAGGCTGAGCTCCGTGGGCGGACCGAAGCGCCAGCACCCCAGATGCTCGGTGTAGTCCCGGCACGCAGCCGAGGCGAGAACCTCGCCGCCGCGCGCCCGGCCGGTGATGCGAGCTGCCAGCACGACAGACTTGCCGAGGAAGTCGTCCCCTTCTTGGAAGACGTTGCCGGTATGCAGACCGATGCGCACACGCAACGGCTGCTGAGGGTTCTTTGCGTTGTACGCGGCGAACGTCCGCTGGAGGTCAACCGAGCAGGACAGGGCTGCGCTGGCGCTCGAGAAGACGAGCATGAACCCGTCCCCCTGGGATTTGACGATCATGCCGTCGCCCCTTGACACCACCCTGCGCAGGAGGCTGTTGTGGGTACGGAGCACCTCGAGCCAGCGACCCTCGCCGAGCCGCTCCATCATCTCCGTCGAACTCTCGATGTCCGTGAAGACGACGGTCATCATGCCGTCCGGAGAGGTCTGGCTTCGGTAGCCGCAGTCGTCGAGGTCGACCGCAGCGACGACCGCCGCGAGCGACGGCGAGATCTCGGCGCTCGTTGGATGCCCGATCGTCCCCATGGCCGCGATCATTGTCGCTCTTTTGGATCGCTCGTGTGAGACGTTTGCGCGGAAGCCGGGTGGACGACGCCGGGTTGGTCGCGTCGTAATCCGCGGGTAGGGCTGGGGCGGGAAGCCTGATGCGGGATTTTCCTACCTGCGCGCGGCGAGGTAGTGCTGTCCCGCGTGGAGGGTGATGGTCGTGCGCTTTCGGTAGTCGAAAACGTTGACGGTGCCGCGGTGTACCACGGTAAGGGTGCCGGCGCACTCCTCGGTGGTGTCCCAGGCGGTGCCGCGGACGGTTCCGGCGCTGTAGCGGCCTTTGGTGCGGAAGTTGCCGTGCCGGTCGCGGGCATGGAGGGTCTGGAGGATCGGGTTCGAACTCGCCGAGTGCGCGTCGAGCGCCTTACCGCCCCTGCACCTGGAGTAGCTGGGGGCGCCCGGGAACGCGTCGGCGAGCAGGGTCAGCGTCGTCAGGCCCTTGGTGATGCCGAATCGGGCCTGGGTGGCCTTGAAGAGACCGCCGCCGAAGATCCCGAACTGTGTCTTTGGGAGCTTGCCGCCGGCACCGGTTGCCGTCACCAGCCGCAGAGAGCCCGTACGGGCGTCGATCGTCGAGCCCGCGGGAATCTGCCGCGCTTCGGTCAGCGGCACAAACCCATGGCCCTTGCGCAGCGGATTCGTATCGGCAGCGGGCGCGAACGGCTTCCCTCGCGGCGGTTTGACGTACACGATCCCCGACAGCGGCACCGCATCCACGCTCTTGCCGAGCACCGGCGGCGGCGGGGGGGCATCCTGATTGGTCCGGAACGTCACGTCTGGCCCGAACGCAGTGCCGTCCTTGTTTTTCGCCACCAACCGCGCGTGGTAAAGCGCGTTGGGGACCAGACCCGACACAGACGCCAACACGGTGTGGGCGGCGAAGTCCCCCCCGATAACCAGGTCGGGCGTGGACTGGGTGTAAACCGGGCCTGAGGTCCCCAGCCTGTAGTAACGAGCATCGAGGCCGTACTGGAAGTGGCCTGTGGTCAGCGACCCGTTCGGGTTGACCACGCCGGCGAATCCGGCACCGGTATTGCTCACGGTCGGTGGCCGCAGGAAGCCCACGCTCGAAGGTGTCGCACCGGCGGCCAGTGTCCCGACCGGCGGTTCTTCCAGGCTGAAGTAAGTCGACTGACCCGGTTGCAGCGACGGCGAGAAGTTCACCTGGCCCTTCGTCGTGTCGCTGCTCACATTCGAGTACCAGGTGGTGGGGCCCTCATACCCATTCTGCGTGTTGCCCGTCAGCGCTCCGGGCTCCGTGTAGCCGGCGGGCTGCCCGGGCGGCGCCGGGAACGAGCAGGTCCCGGTACCGTCGCAGGTCGTGCCCGCCGGCGAGCCCGGAGCGGGCACGCAGCCGGAGGGGATCGGCAAACGACCGGGATCGCAGATCCCGTCGCTCTCAAAACTGAACAGGCTCGAACTGGGCGCCGACAACGGGATCGATGAGATCGGGTTCGAAGAGTTGTTCTGAACGCCGATCAGGGCATCCTCGGAGGACTCGTAGGGTCCCTGGCTGGTGTCCTGAAGGATCGTCGTCCCGTTGCCGGAGACGACGATCAGGAACTGGCAGCTGGAATCGGCACCGACCGGCGGGCACTGTGTGTACGGCGGTGCCGGCTGCCCGGTCGCCGCGAAACTGTTGACCGTGCCTGAGGCCGGCGGGGTCGGGGGGGCGATCGTCGCCGAGGCCTGCGCGGTGGGCACCGCGACCATCGCCACCGCGATGCTCCCGAGGATCACGGGCAGTGTCCGCTTCAAACCCGCCGAGTAGCCCCGGCGTTTCCAACCGCCTCAGAAATGACGAACGATGCATCGTCGATTGCCCCGACACACATGCCCCCCGAATACGTATTTCCCGGTTACCTCTCGGCTCGCCGTTGAGCCTACATGGGGGCGGCCACATGGTCAACCACCAGCTGACACTAGCGTTTGAAAGCGCTAGCCCAGCTCGGTCAAACCCAGGCTGGTGAACGTCATCGGTGTCACGTCGAGCGCCTTGACCGCGAGGCTGGCGAACAGCGCCGCCGGCTCGAGGTCGTCCTCGGCGTAGCTGCGCCCGTCACGCCGGTCGAGCACCGAGAGCGCTCCGATTGCGCGCTCCCCGCGCACCAGCGGCACCACGAGCATCGTGTTGGGGACGTAGCCGGTGCCGGCCGCGATGCTGGCCGCAAAGCGCGGGTCGGCGCGGCAGTCGGGGATCGCCGCGGGCACCCCGGTCTGGACGACGCCACCGCCGATGCCGGCTCCGGGTTGAAGGCGCACGCCGACGATGTCGCGCGCGCCCGCGCCCCAGGCCGAGTGGTAGACGAGCTCTCCCGTCGTCTGGTCGATCAGCGAAATCGAGGCGGCCGCCGCTCCGAATACGCCGGCCGCGGTGTGGACGATCGCCTCCATCAGCCCGCGGGAGGCCTCGGGATCGTCGATGGAGACGGCGAGCGACACACCCGTCTCGTTTCGCAGAGGCGCTCCGAGCGCCTTGGCGAACGCGGCCACGGAGGCAACGCGTCGCTCGGGGATCATCTCCAGGCCGGCCGCGATCGTCCGCTCGAGCTCAAGCGAGACCCCGGGCACGGCCTCAGACAGCTTGGTCTGATCCGCATAGCGTGGCGGCCTGCCGCAAATCAGCGTCCACAGCGTTGCCGCGACCCCGAAGACGTCGGTTCGCGAGGAGACCCGGCCGCCGGCGAACACCTCGGGCGCCATGAAACGTGGCGTGCCGATGCCGACCGTCCCATCCTCAACCTCGTCGTCGTCGCCGAGCAGGCGCGCGATGCCGAAGTCCACGAGCACGACCCCCTGCTCGCCGAGAATGAGGTTCTGGGGCTTGACGTCCCGGTGGACAATCTGCTGGTCATGCACGTATTGGAGCCCCTCACAGGCCTGCCGCACGTACGCGATCGCCTGATCGACCGGCAGGCCCGGTGACCCGCGCTGCTTGAGCAGCGCCCCCAGTTCGATCCCGCGAACCAGCTCCATCACCAGGTACTGGCCGCTTGGAGCCGCGAAGTGGTCGATGACCTTGACGATCCGTGGGTGCTGCAGCGTCGCCAGCAGCCTGGCCTCGGCCTCGAAGCGCCGATCGTGCATGGCGTTTGTCGACTGCTTCAGCGCCACCTCCTGGTCCGTCTCGATGTCGACGGCCCGGTACACAGCGCCCATCGCGCCTGAGGACAGCGGCTCGGTCGCCCGATAGCGGCCGTTGAAGGTGAGACCGAGCACCTGTGAAGCAGTCCGAAGTTCCTCCACTTCCGCCAGCCTACCGATCCGCTCACCCACTTCGGCTGAGAACCGACTGCGGTTCGGGACGCGTCAGTTGCTCATGACGAGCTGACGCGGTATCCGAGCGCGGAGACTTCCTGCAGGGCACGTGACAGCCCGGCCGCGGCCGCTGCGATCTGGTGCCCGGCGGCGCGGTAGGCGGCCGAGTGATCGCCGCGGGCCGCCGATGCCGCGCGTGAATACCCGGCCCCGAGCTGCTGCAGCGCGGCTACCAACCGGTCGCGCGCGGGGCGGTCGGTTGGTGAGACGACGAGCCGGCCGATCCGGTCGGCTGCGGCGGCGGTGACCAGCGTCAGCCGGGCGGCCGCGGCGGCCTGGGCCGACGGGGTCCGAGCCGCATCCAGCGCCGTCTGTGCGGGCTGGACCGAGCTTCGCAGCCGGGTTAGGGCCGCCGACAGCCCGCGGGCGTAGCCGGGGTCGGGTCCGAGCCGGAAGGCGGTCGTGTTCACCAGCCGCAGCGTTGCCGCCACCTGGGCGCAGACGGAGCGGAAGCCGGAACCCGCGCCCGAGCAGACGATCGTCGCGACACCGGCTGAGGTCGGAATCGCGTAGACAGACATGCTCCCCGTCCCCGGGGAGGGACGCAGGTCCGGATAGCTCAAGGCCTGCAGCCCGTTGAGCGCGACGGGCTGCCTCAAGAGCGGAGCTCCCGACACGCGCGCGCGGAACGCCGCGGGCAGCAGCGTCGGCCCCGCTGCGTCGGCGACCTCGCCCGCGACCAGGCTGCCTCCGCTGCGACCGCCGGGCGCGGTGAGGACGATCGGATCGATCAGCGAGATCCCGGGAACGCCGGCGGCACCGGCCGCCGAGCCGAGCTGCCAGAGCGAGGGGTAGCGCAGCGCCAGGTGACCGGCGGCGACGGAGCTCGAGAGCGCCGGCGCGCGGGTCTTCTCTCCGGCGTGACCGAGCAGGAAGCCGGCCACGATCGCGGCGGCCGCGATCACCAGCGCGATCACCGGCCCTGCTCCCGGCCGGCGTGACGCGTGAGCTGGAGATGGCGGGTCCGCGCTGGTCCTGGTCGGCGCCGCCAGCGCGGCCGCCGATCCCGCCGCCCCTGATGCCGGGGCCTTCGCCGGGGCGTGCGTGGTTGAGATGGTGGCGGGTGCCGGCGTGCCCGGAGCGCCCGGCACGCGTGTGCTCTGGGACCCGTCACCGCCGACGGGGCTAAGCCGCGTCTGCTGCCCCGGACGAGGAACCATCGCCGCGAGCGCTCCGGCCGCCGAGCGGACCAGCTCCGAAGCGGATGCCGGTCGCTCGTCCGGCTCCTTTGCCATACCGGACGCGATTACCGCGTCGATCGCTGCCGGCAGGTCAGGACGCAGCTCGGTCGCCCGCGGCGGCGGCGCCGTGACGTGGGCGTGCAGGGTGGCCGCCTCGTTTGCGCACGGAAACGGAACCTGTCCGGTCAGGCACTCGAACAGGACGCCGCAGAGGGCGTAGCAATCGCTGGCCGCCGTCGCCGGATCGCCCTGGATCTGCTCCGGGGCGACGTAATCGATCGTGCCGAGGAATTGGCCGGTGCCCGTCAGCGCCGCGTCGTCGGGCGCCTTGATCAGCCCGAAATCGGCGAGGTAGGTGTGGTCGCCCTTACCGATCAGGATGTTCTGCGGCTTGATGTCCCGGTGGATCAGGCCGGCGGCGTGCGCCTCGTCGAGCGCCTGGGCGACCTGGGCAAGGATTCGCAGCGTGCGGCGGGGATCCAGCTCGCTACGGAGGATCAGGTCCTTCAGCGTCGGGCCGTCGATCAGGCGCATGGCCAAGAACAGCCCCTGCTCGGCCTGGCCGGCCTCGTAGACGGTGACGATGTTCTGGTGGTCGAGTCCGGCCTGGAGCTGCCCCTCGCGCTCGAACCGCGCGCGGAAGCCGGGATCGTCCGATAACTCGGCCGCGAGCAGCTTCAGCGCGACGACGCGATTGAGCGAAAGCTGGGTCGCCCGGTAGACGGTCCCCATCCCGCCTTCGCCGAGGACGCCGTCCACGCGGTAACCCTCGACGATCGTGCCCCTCTCTAGCAAAGCGGGCGGATTCTAATCGCTGTCCGGGAGTACTACTTGCTGATGATCACGCCACCACCGCCACCGCCGCCGCCACCGGAGGACGAGCCCCCGGAACCGCTCGACGGCGCCGCTGGGGCGGGCGCGGCCGGGGCGGGCGCGGCCGGAGCAGCCGAGGTGCTGGGGACGGGCGCGCTCACGACGGGCGGGCTTGACACCGACTTGGCAACCGCCTTCGGCGCTGGGTGACGCAGGGGGGGCAGCGTGAAGCCCGCGGGCGCCGCGCTGATCGTGGCCGTGGCGGAGTGTCTGGCGTCGGTGTGCCGCGGCGTCATGGGGCTGCTCGAGCCGGTCGGGACGGTGGCCCTGCCGATTGCCAGTGCAGCGCCGAACAGCACCGCCACGACGAGCAAGCCGCCACCGATCTGCGCCGGCGAGCGGAATGTCAGTGACATGTGCGCCGCAGCATTCTCGAACCCGGCTCGATGCAGAACTGGTTCTTGGTCAGGTTGCCGGCGAGGGCCTCGTACCGGATCGCGGCGCCGATCATGTTCGGGGCGGTGACCCGGACCACGATCTGGGCGCCCTTGGGCAGCGACAGGCCGGCGAGGCCACGGAAGCTGAGGGTGGTCGGGCCATGCTTGGGAACCGTACGGATCTCACTGCGACAGTGGTGCGGGCAGTCGACCTCGACGCGGGCGCCGCGATGGGGGGCGGTCACCGTCAGGCCGATGATCGAGATCCCGGTAGGTGTCGCCCGGGCAGTGAGCGTGGCGTCGGCCATCAGGCTGCGCGGAGGAATCACCGAGTAGTCGAACCGCATCTCCAGCGGGCCGCCGGCGGGCACCCCGGCGGAATCGAGCACGCCGCCAACCTGGAACGTGTAGGCCAGCCCTTTCCTGACGTGCGCGACTAGCTGCTCGGACGGGAAGTCGTTCTGGTGCACGCACTGCCGACCCCCGACGTCCGGCAGCAGCGAGCTCCGGCTGTAGCGATACAGCGTGATCACGTTGTCGAAGCCCGAGGTGCGGATGCTGACGAGGCCGTCGGCGTCCGGGTGGAAGTCGTACCAGACGGTATTACCGTAATCGACGCCGTCGCAGCGGGTGGTCTCGGCCGGGCCGGGCGGGCAGGCAGCCATGCCGCAGGGGCTGAAGATGTTGGGCTGCACCGTGGCGGCCGTGGTGTTGACGACCGACAGGAGCGTCTGGGTCCGGTTGAGCTTCGTTCCGGGCTGGTTGAGCTCCAGCGAGCCGAGATAGCTGTCGTTGACTGGGGGAGCCCCCGCAGCTCCGACAGTGGGGGTCGCAGCCACGCCTGCGAGACCGAGACAGACACAAGTTGCCGCGAGCGCCCGATAAAACCCTAGCTGCTGGATGTGATCTCCTATCCTCTGCCCCTGGGGACGATCATACTGCACCCGCCATCGTCCACATGAACAGCGCATCATCATCCGATCCCGACATCGGGACGCGCATCGGCGAGTATCAGATCGTCGAGCTGCTCGGCGTCGGTGGCATGGGCCGTGTCTACCGCGCCACGGCGGCGGACGGCTCCCAGGTCGCGATCAAGCTGGTCAAATCCGACTACGCCCGGGACGAGACCTTCCGTCGGCGGTTCATGCGCGAGGCGCGGATCGCGCAATCGGTCAAGCATCCGAACGTCGTGCCCGTCGTGGCCACCGGCGAGGAGAACGGCGTGCCGTTCATGGCGCAGCGGTTCGTGGACGGCCTCTCGCTGGAGCAGAAGCTGAGGCGTGACGGGCCCCTCGACATCCCCACCGCGGTGCAGATCTGCTGCGCCGTCGCTGCGGGTCTAGAGAGCCTCTGGGAGGCCGGAATGGTGCATCGCGACGTGAAGCCGGGGAACATCATGCTCGATGCGGCCGGCCAGGCCTTCATCACCGACTTCGGCCTGGCCAAGGACACGCAGGGCAGCGTGCTGACGCTGCCCGGCCAGGCGCTCGGTTCGATGGACTACATGGCTCCCGAGCAGATCCGCGGCGAGGAGGTCAGCGCCGCCAGTGACATCTACGCGCTCGGCTGCGTGATGTATGAGTCGCTGTGCGGGCGCACGCCGTTTGCCGATGCCCAAGGAATGCGAATCCTCTGGGCCCATCTGCAGGACGAGCCGCCGGACCCGCGGGAGTTCCGTCCCGAGCTCTCTGACGAGTTCGCGCAGGCGCTGGTCTGCGCGCTGCAGAAAGAGCCCGCGCAACGGCCCGCCTGCGCCGGCGACTACGCGCGGCTGCTGTCAGCGGCCGCGTAGCCCGCCATGGACCCAGAGCGCTGGCACCCACTTACTGGAGTTGGAAACCCTAATAAGTGGGTAGCCCCTTCCTGCCCTGCATCTGAGGTAAGGAGACCGTGTGATCCTTTTAGGGGTTCTTTTGCTCATCGTTGCTGCGCTCGTGCCCAAGCTCGCGGTGCTTTGGGGGGTCGGCATCATCGTCCTCGTCGTCGGGGTGATCCTCGCAATTCTCGGCACGCTGGGGCACGCCGTCGGAGGCCGACGCCACTACTACTAGGCGCGAGACCTCATTGGTGTCGGATCGTGACCTGGGAGAGTTCGGTGCCGTTGTTGGCGAGCTTGACCTTCATCCAGTTCGTGCCTTGAGGGAGCGCCTGGCTGGGGAGGAGCTCAGCGAGGGACCACCCACCACCCCCGAGCGCTGGGGCCGGATGGGTGGACGCGAGGGCGATCGGCGACCAGTGCCTTCCGTCCTCTGATCTTTCGATCGTGAGCCCGAGGCGCCGGCGGTAATAGGCCTTCAGCTCGAAGCTCGTCATCTGGCTCACGCGGTAGATCAGATATTGCGCCCCCGTTTTCTTCGGCGTCGCGCGCGAGCGGTCGTAGTCGAAACGTGCCGGCGTTCGGTGGTCCAGCGTCAAACCGCTGCTGTGAGAGGACGCGCTGCGCCAGTCATTGAGATTGTCGAGCAGCAGGCCGGCGCCGTCGTTCAACCGGGTCGCCGTGTGGGAGCCGAGCGAGCTCAGCACGACCATCCCGCGGGAAGCCAGCCGCAACGTCACACCCGCTGACAGCGCCACGTTGGGAAGAACCGTGGCCGGCGCCGGGAATCCGGTGACACCGGTCGGGCGGTCGTTGGCGAAGTAGTCGTAGCGAGCCATCGTCAACGACCCCACGACCGACGGCATCGACAGTGTGATCGACCGCGGGCTGTCGGAATCGTTGACGGCGGCAATCGACACGTCATGGCCGCCTGCACTCGGGATCGTGGCCGCGGCCACCCGCAGTCCGGGCATGCCAGAGCTGGGGACGACGAGCGCCTGGCTGCCGGCGGGGAAGCTGCGCGCGAGGACGGACCACGTGTAGTACCACGGACGCAACTGCAGGTCGGTGGCGGGATAGCCGTACTGACCACCGAGGGAGTTCCAGAAGCCCCACTGCTTGAGGTTCTGGCTGCCGTACTGGCCGCCGACGTGCATCGCGTCGTCGAGATCCCACGCGCTCGCGCCCGCCATCCCCGCGTCGATTGCCTGGGTCACCATGTCCGCCATCCAGACGCCGTAGCCGAACTCACGGATGTGCGGCTGGCTGTCCACGAACGAACTGGCTGCGGCGGTCGCGCTCGGATCGATGAGCGGCGCCAGGCGGGCCGTGCCGCGATCCGCCAGCGTGGAGAACGGATTGACCTGTCTCGCGGTGAGCCCGACCTCGCCGGCAAAGTACGGCTTGGCGGGCGAGTCCAGGTTGTTGATCTCCTCCCGGCGGGCCCGCATCTGGTCCGCGTACACGCCGTTCTCCAGCCCCCACATCGTCGAGTAGCGGTGGGAGTCGTAGGCTCCGATCAAGCTTGGGATCGCTTGCAGCGTGCTGGTGACCCACGAGTCGCCGCCGATCGGATTATCCGAGTCCAGTCCCGAGGTGGTGTCGAGTGCCTGTGCACTTGGCGTGTCATCCCACGAGTTCGCATTGTCCGGCCCCACCAGCTTGAGCCACCGGCTGAGGCCGGCCGACGCGAATTCGCGTGACAGCGTCCTGACCACGCCGGTCCAGCAGGCGAAGCTGCAGCCGGAGAGATAGTTCGGCTCGTTGATCAGGTTGTAGTACGCAATGTTCGTGTAGCCGTACACATCGTGTAGCCGCGCGAGGAAGCCGGCCGGGATGCGCGGGTCGTTGTTGATCAGCGGGTCGGACCAGTCACCGAGGACAACGGCGATCCCGCGGCTCTTTGCGTAATCGAGAATTTGGCGCAACTGGACCAGATGCCGGGCGTTCCAGCGGTAGACAGGGTTGTGCGCGCCGTCGTACCCTCCGAAGTAGTCGAAGGCCGGCTCGACCACGCGAAGGAATCCGGGGTGCATGAAGTCCAAGCGCTGGAACGTCCGGTCCCAGTCTGCCTGCGTTGGCCGAAACGAATCGAACGGGTCCCATTGCACGCCGATGCCCATGAGCCTCGGCCCTGCCGGCTCGTCGGTGTACACGGTCATACCCCCCGGCGCCGCCGCGGCCGCGACGGGCAGGGACATGGCGACGGCCCACGCCAGCAGCAGGACGGTGCACCAGGTCGCACGAGCCGGACGTCGCCCTCGTCCACGCATGAGCGGAAGTCTAGATGCAGAGATGCCGGCACCGGCGCGGGAAGCATCAAGGCGGCACGGCCGCTACTCCAGGTCAGCTGCAGGGGTGCAGTCAGACGCCCAGCGCGGAGCACGCCTGAGTACGCTGGATGCTCCGGCGAAGAATGTGGGGACGGCATGGTGCGACGTGATGAGGTGACGGCGGAAACGTGGGCGATCGTGGCTGGACGCCCCGCGCCGGTTCCCGGCTCAGCCCTGAACACCGCTGTGGTCGCCGCCTCGACGTATGTGCTCGGGAGCCAACGGATCTACAGTCGTAACGAGGCGACGGAAGGCTGGGAATCGTTCGAGGCGATGCTCGGTGGCCTCGAGGGTGGAGACGCGGTGGCTTTCTCGTCGGGGATGGCGGCGTGTGCCGCGGTGCTCGGTCAACTTCCCAGCGGCGCGCACCTTGTGCTGGGCGAGGACTGCTACCAGGGTGTGGCCGGGATCGCTGAGACGGGCGCCGCGACGCATGAGTGGCGCGTCGAACGGCTGCCTGCGACCGATCCGCGCTGGGTGCAGAGAGCCTCCGAAGCGGATCTGCTGTGGCTGGAGTCGCCCTCGAACCCGCTGCTTGAGGTCGCCGACCTCCTCGCGATCTGCTCCGCGCCACGAGGGCCTCGGACGCGAGTGGTTGTCGACAACACTTTCGCGACTCCGCTGCACCAACGCCCGCTGGAGCTCGGCGCCGACATTGTTGTGCATTCGGCGACCAAGCTGATCGGCGGACACTCAGATCTGCTGCTCGGCGCGGCGGTCACCGCCGACCCTGGAGAACTGCGGCAGCTGCGGGCGGCAAGAAGTCTGAACGGAGCCACTCCTGGGATGCTCGAGTGCTTCCTTGCCCTGCGTGGCTCGCGGACCCTGGCGCTGCGGCTGCGTCACGCCCAGGCATCGGCCCGAGAACTCGCCGTGAGGCTGGCCGACCATCCGGCGGTCGGTCGAGTGCGCTATCCCGGATTCGGCACGATCGTGAGTTTCGAACTGGCCGACGCCGCGGCGGCGGACCGGGCCTGCCGGGCGACCCGGATTGTCCGACACGCGACGAGCCTCGGCGGTGTCGAGACGTGCATGGAGCGGCGTAACGCGCACCGGGGCCAAGAGCACATACCGCCGGGCCTGATCCGGCTGAGCACCGGGTGTGAGGACCTCGAGGATCTCTGGCGCGATCTCGTCGCCGCGCTGGACGGCTGAGGCCGCACGCTGGCCATGAGCCGCCCCGGGGCCCTGCGGCGTCGCCCCCAGCTGGGCGGCTACACGAAGGTGACCGCCACGGTCAACACGCGGCGCGTCCACGTCGCTCGTGGTCAATGCCGGGCTATGGGCCAATGGCAACACCTGGGCGCAGGTCGACGACGTAACCGTCGCCCCCTAGATCGAAGCGGAGCGAGCTGGACGCTGGGAGAGCGGAGCTTCAATCTCCGCTGTTTGCCAAAGCCCGCGCGCCGGTCGCCAACCGTTCGTGCTCGAGCGAGGTGTGCTGCCGTGTCGCACGCTCGAGTAGCCCTTGGAGGTCGGTCGAGGCGAGTTCCGGGTAGTGGCTTTGGACCCCGCTGAGGACCTTCCACATCTTCGCCTTTCCCGGCCACACCGAGTGTGAGGGTTTCGATGGCCATGAAGTCACTCTGCCCCGCCTCTCCCGAGCCCATGCCGCTGAACTTCGCGTGGGCGGCTTTCTCCGCGATCCAGCCAGTGGCTTGCTTGATCGGATTCTGGGAGATATCCATGCGTTCCATCAGGTCGACAAGCGTTTGGCGGTCCTCCTCGATCTCGCGTGCAAGTCGACCCATCAACTCTCCGAGGGCGCTGTCTCCGTGCCGCTTGTGAATTTGCCCGGCGAGATCACTCCCGAGCGTCGCTCCCCCAAGATGGTCGTTCAGATAGATATCGATCGCCCGGTCAGCCATCGGCGCATCACTCCTGATTTGGGCCCGCTCCATGCGAGCAGAGTCCCCTTCCACTACCCGCGGCAGCGTGATCCGGCACATGGCGGCGCACGCGGACGTGACTAGCGGCGAGCCGACCGACCTCGAAGCCCGCAGTTCCGGTCATCACGACCGGGTCTTGCGCGGCGAACGCGCGCAGCGCCTGCTCGTCGTCCGTCTCGACTACGGCGAGCCCGTAGGAGTGCGCGTCGGTTAGGACAGGACCGAACACGACCATGTCACCACGCTCGAGGTAGGGCCGCCAGTGCGCCGCGCGGCGATTCATGATCTCCCGCTCCGAGTCGGTCAGGGTCTGGGCGAAGTTCGGGCGCGGAGCGATGAGGCGCAGGACGAAGGCCGGCGTGCGGCGAACTCTACGCCGCTGAGCTCAGAGCCCGGGCGTTGCCTTCCACTACCTTCCGGGTAATGGCCGACCGAGGCGACTTCCGCCGCTACGGCAGCGTGTTCAACGAGCTTGCCGACGAGTATGACCGCAGCCGTCCGGCGTACCCGGAGGTACTCATCGACCGCGCCTGCGAGGTGGCTGGCCTCACTCCCGGAGCTCGGGTGCTGGAGATCGGCTGCGGCACTGGTCAGTTGACACGCAGCCTGCTGGCGCGAGGCTTGCGGGTGACCGCCGTAGAACCCGGCGAACAGTTGATCGCGCGTGCGCGCGATCAGCTGGAAGGCGCCGGCGAGGTGCAGTACGTAACGGGGCGCCTTGAGGAGGCACCGCTGGCGCCGGCCCACTACCAAGCCGTGTTTTCGGCGTCGGCGATCCATTGGGTAGATCCGGACCTGAGTTGGCGGAAGGTCGCCGCTGCGCTCGTCGACGCCGGGACGCTCGCACTCGTCTCCTACTTCGGCTTGGAGGACTCGGCCAGCGCTGATGATCAGCGGGCGCTCCGCGCCGCCCTGGCGAGGGTCGCGCCCGAGCTCGCCGCGGAATGGCCGACATACCGGGATCTCGATGGCACGCTCGCGGGCGTCGCCCAGCGCCGCGACAACGTGTCGGAGGCGTGGGCGTGGCTCGGTAGCTACGACGTCGCGCGCCGGTACGCGTCCGGTCTGTTCGATGAAGCTCAGCTTGCGACGGTGCCCACAGTCGTCGAGCACGCGGCCGATGAGCTGAACGGCCTGCTGGGCACGATGTCGTTCTGGGCGCGCCTCTCGCCCGGGCAGCGCGATGCTCTCGCCGCCGAGAACCACGCTCTTCACGAGCTGCTGGGCCGGCCGATCCGCTCGAGCACGGTCGCATGCCTGCTCACGGCGCGGCGAGCGCCGCGCACCGGGTTCGGGTTACCGGAGCGTGGCTGAAGGGATAATGGCGACCAGGGCGCTGCCAAAGACCTCATCGGCAGGGCGTCCGACGTGCTCAGCTGGTGCCGACCCACTCCGAAAGCGTGATCCCGTGGTCGACGGCGACCAGTTCGGCGGCCTTCTCGCCGATCATGATCACGGCGGCATTCGTGTTTCCGCTGACTACGTCGGGCATCACCGAGGCGTCGGCGACGCGGAGGCCGGCGACCCCGTGGACACGCAGCCGGGCGTCGACGACGTCACCGATCCGGCAGGTGCTGGTGAGGTGGTAGACGGTCGCGGAGTAGTGCTTGGCCAGATCGATGATCAGTGCGTCCGTCGGCGTGTCGCCCGGCTGGTGATCATGGGCGTCGGCCAGCGCCGGTGGTACGTAGAGCGGACCGAGGGCGTCGGGGTCGGGCCAGTGGTCGACGACGTCGAGCGCCTTGCGCACGACTGAGACCATGACATCGAGGTCGTGCGGGTCGCCGAAGTAGTTCATGCGGATTTCGGGCGCGGCGGTCGGATCGGCGCTCGCCAACACGATCTCGCCCCGGCTGTGGGGTTTCACCGGGTTGGCCAGCACGATGACGTTCTCGGCGTCCGGACCGAGGGCGACCTCGGGGTCCGCGAAGTACTCCGTCGGGTCTATGCGGAGGCAGTCGCGCCACAGATCCGGGTTGTACCCGCAGATGAAGAACCCGAGCTGCGCGTCGTGGGTGTGCTCGTCGCCGAGGCCGGTCGAATACCACGCGCACGCCTCGTACAGCGACGACGATGCGAGCCCTCGGCCGGTCGTCGCCCACTCGGTGACGCGGCGTTCGGCCTCGGCGCGGAGTGCCTCCAGCTCTTGAGGCAGACCGGCGTCGTCGGCCGGGTCCGCCGGCAGCGGACCGGCCGGCGCGCGCAGCGCATCGGGTCCCATCGACAAACCGACCTGCGTCATCGAGACACCGACTCCGGGGGCGGGGAACATGAGCGCCAGCTGCAGGTGGTCTTGGAGGTGCTTGCCGACGTGGGGCAGGTCGCGACGGCACGGTATGCCGAGCGGCTCGAGCTCGTCCCTAGGGCCGATTCCCGACAGCGAGCAGTAGCTGGGGTGACCCGACCGCGCCGGCGGCTGAGCACGATTTCCTTCGCGGCGTGCACGACCGCCGACTCGCCCGATGCGGTCACGGTACTCGACCCCGGTGGCCGTGAGCCCCTCGGGACCATCTTCGAGGACGATTCTGGTCGCATGCGCGCCGCAGATGACGTCGAGGTTCGGGCGCGCCTCGGCCTCGCCTTCCAGAAACGCGTGGTACGTGCTGGCCCGCTTGCCATCCCGGGTCGTGGTCTGCAGCAGAGAGACGACACCACTCGCGTCGCCCCGATCACGGCCGTTGTAGTCACCCATCGGGATGCCGGCGGCGACGGCTGCCGCGACGAACTGCCGGGCGCCTGGGAGGACCGGCGCCCGCACCGACACGCCGAGCGGACCTTCGGTGTTGTGCGCGTCGAAGTCGACGACGATGTCGCCGCTCGGCGCGAGCCCCTCGCTCTTGCGGAAGTAGGGCAGCAGCTCGTCGTAGCCCCAGCCGGTGGCCCCGCCGGCGGACCAGGCGTCGAAGTCTCCCGGATGGCCGCGCACGTAGGCCATGTAGTTGATGCCCGACGAGCCACCCAGCATCTTGCCGCGGGGGACCATCATCCGGCGCTCCCGCAGCCCCAGACCGGCCTGGCCGGGGTCGGCCGTGTACATCCAGTCGGTCTCAGGATTCACTTGGAGTGACGCACACGCCGCCGGCATCGCCTCAGCCGCCGGGGGCGGGCCGCCCGCCTCGATCAACGCCACCCGGCACCTCGGATCCTCCGACAGCCGCGCGGCGACCACCGCCCCCGCCGATCCGCCGCCGACCACCACCAAGTCGTATGCCTCCGTCATGCTCGCGACGATATCCCCCGCAACCACCCAGCCGCAACCCGCTCGGATTGCCGCGGCGGCGTGGAACGGCGCGGGCGAGTTCTGCAAGATGGATAGGCTGCGGTTCATGTTTCAGCGCGGGAGACGGACAGTCCTCGTGGCTGGCCTGCTAGCGAGCGTCGGATGGACGCTCGCCGCCCCCGCCGGCGCCACCGCGAGGAGGTCTTCCCGGCATGGTGCGCCGGTCGTGATCACGGTCCTATCGGTTCGATCCGATCTTGTTTCGGGCGGTGAGGCGCTGGTCGCGATTCGGCTGCCGCCGCGAGCCAAGCGCTACCGCTTCAAGTTCACGGCGGCGGTTGGGCGCCGGAACGTCACGGGCATCTTCATGGCGGTCTCGCGCTGGCGTCGCGAAGGGCTTCTGACCGGGCTGTCGGTCGGGCGCAGCGTGCTCAGCGTCCGCCTGCCCGATGGCAGCGGCGCCCGCCTTGTGATCACGAACCACCCGAGCGGCGGCCCCGTGTTCTCGGGCCCGCAGCTGCAGCCGTGGACGTGTGAGCCTGGCGCCATGGACCGCCAGTGTGACAAGCCGCTGACGTACACCTACTACTACAAGTCGAGCGACCCCCTGAACAGCGGGCTGTTGCCGTACGACCCGTCGCATCCGGCGCACGACGTCGCCACGACCACGACTCAGACCGGCGTCACCGTCCCGTTCATCGTCCGCGTCGAGACCGGCTACATCGACCGCGACCAATACGCGATCTCGGTCCTCTTTCAGCCGAGCAAGCCATGGAGCGCGATCGCGCCGCAGCCGCAGTTCGCGCACAAGCTGTTGACCACGCACGGCGCCAGTTGTGACATCGCGTACGCACCGGTTGCCGCCCCGAGTGTCACGACGTTCAACCCGCTCAACCTGCTCGGCCTGTCGGCGTCGCTGCCGAGCCTCGGGGCGGACAGCGTGCACTACGCGCTCGGCCAGGGGTTCGCCGTGATGTCAACTGCGCTCGACAACTCGGGCCACGACTGCGATGTCGCGATCCAGGCCGAGTCGCTTCTGATCGCCAAGCAGCGTGTGATCGACCGCTACGGGACGCTCCGCTATACGATCGGGACGGGCTGCTCGGGCGGCTCGCTCGCACAGCAGTGGATCGCGAACGCCTACCCGGGCATCTATCAAGGGATCCTTCCGACCTGCTCGTTCCCGGACGCGTGGTCGAGCGCCACCCAGGTGATGGATTACCACCTGCTGCGCGTGTATCTGGAGCAACCGTCAAAGTGGGGCGCTGGCATCGCCTGGCTTCCGACTCAGTGGGCGGCAGTCGAGGGCAACCTGCTGCCGCTTGACGCGATCGTCTCCGACGTGGGCTTCTTCGACGCGATCGTGCCTACCCACACCTGCCACGGGCTCTCGGCTTCGGCCCGCTACAACCCCGTCTTCAACCCGGGCGGCGCCCGCTGCGACATCGCCGACCTTGCACTCAACATCTTCGGCCCCGAGCAGCGGAGCGTCTGGTCGTCGAACGAGGTCAAACTCGGTCACGGCTTCGCCGGCGTTCCCGTCGACAACGTCGGCGTCCAGTATGGACTCGCGGCGTTGAGGCTCGGACAGATCGCCCCGGCGCAGTTCGCCGACCTCAACCTTCGCATCGGGGGACTCAATATCGATATCAACCCGACCGCGTCACGGATCGCCGCGCGTGAACCTGCGCTCGCCAACGCATATCGGAGCGGCATGATCAACGAGACCAACAACATGGGCGGCACTGCGATCATCGACTGCCGCGGCCCGGACCCCGGGTTGGCCCATGACTCCTACCGGGCGTTCGCGGTCCGCGCTCGGCTCGGTCGCGCCAATGGGACCCATGCCAATCAGCTGATCTGGGAGGGGCCGGCACCGATCGTCGGCGACGCCGACTGCACACAGACGAGCCTGATCGCGATGGACCGCTGGCTGGGGGAGATCGAGCGCGACACCAGCGCGAGGCCGCTCGCCCAGAAGGTGATCGCCGACAGGCCCGCCGACCTGACCGACGAGTGCTGGGATGGCCTCGGCACCCTGCTAAGCCACTCGCTCTGCGGGCAGGCGATCGTGCCGACGTACGGCACCCCACGGACCGTCGCGGGCGACGGGATCACGACCGACGCCAACAAGTGCCAATTGAAGCCGCTGCGACATAACGACTACCCGGTGGCGTTCACCGGCGCCGAGTGGGCCGAGCTGCAGCAAGCGTTCCCGACCGGCGTGTGCGACTTCTCGCATCCCGGCGTCCACCAGCAGTCGACGATCCCGTGGCTCACCTACCAGGACGCGCGCGGGGGCGTGATCTACGGCGGACAGCCTCTAGGGCCGGCGCCGGTCTCGCGGCCGTTTGGCTGATCGCGCCCCCGAAACGATCGGGGCGAGTGGGTCTCTGACGCCGTGCCCACGCGCTCACGCGGAGAGCTCGCATCGCGCGGGCGATCGCTTCGACCTCCTGGAGGGCGGCGGAAACGCGCGGTCCGTTCGGTGACGCTCGGAGACCCGCACCGGGCGCGCTCATCGGCCTTTGGGATCTCGCCGGGTTCGCGACGTGAGCTCGCTCAAGCTGCTGCTCGAAGCTGGATTAGAGTCGCCAGACAAACGGAGTGGAAGGGATGTCTATGGATCGTTACGCGGTGGCCCATGTCGACGAGATCGTGGAGCTGGACGACGGCCGTGCGCCGATGCGCGCCGTGCGCCACCACTTCGGCATCACGTCGTTCGGTGTCAACGCTTGGATAGCCCGTGAGGCGGGAGCTCGGATCATCAACGAGCACGACGAGGCCGAGCCGGATTCCAACGAAGAGCTGTATCTCGTTCTACGCGGGCGCGCATCCTTCGAGATCGACGGTGAGCAGTTCGACGCACCCGCCGGGACGTTCGTCTTTGTGCGCCCCGGCGTCAAACGGACAGCGTTCGGAGACGAGCCAGGCACGACGATCATCGCGGTGGGCGGTGTTCCCGGAAAACCGTACGAGCCTGGCGGCTGGGAGCTTTTTGCGCCCGTGCGCCCACTCTACGAGGCGGGCGATTACTCTCAGGCGGCGGATCGAGGACGCGAGCTGCTGGCGGGCGATCCGCCGTACGCCGACCTGTTCTACAACGTCGCCTGCTGCGAAAGCCTCGCCGGCCAGAAGGACCAGGCCATCGCGCACCTTCGGCGCGCGATCGAACTCTCGGAGCGGACCCGCTCGTTCCTTGAGGGCGATTCCGACCTCGATCCGATCCGCGAGGACCCCGCGTTCAAGGAACTGCTCGCGGGGTGACTTCAGCTCCGCGACGCGGAGCACAGTCCTCCAGACGGAATGCGGCCAAGATGCTCGTCCTCAGCGAGACTTCCGGTCCTTGCTCCCGAGCACCGGAGACGCCGTCCAGACGGCCTGCTTCCGTTTCCCGATCTGCATCTCGGAGTCCGAGTCGCACGCCCCCGCACCTGTCCCGTTGTGCGGATGAAGCTGTCGGTCGGCCTGTCGGCGGGGAGGGCGGCGGGGAGGACGGGGACGTGTGCGGCTTGTTTAGGGGTAAGGAACCCCTGGTGGTCGTTGAGGTCTGTGGCGAGGCTTGCGCGTCGCCAGGGCCCGCCGCGATTTGGACGTTCGTGCCGGGGGGCGGGTTGCGGGCGGTGGCCAATCTGATGCCTGATGGGTCGCCGGCTATCGAGCCAGGGGTGGCGCGAGAATCTCGGCCAAGAGTCGCGCTGGGGCGTCCTCGGAGAGCAAGTGCCCGGCGTTGTCCTCCCACGACAGAGGCGCGTCAGGCAGGCGTGCCGCGATCCACGGTGCGGATTCTCTGGGGGCGCCACGATCAGATCCTGCCTACCCATACGCGGACACCGCGGCGAAACCCGAGATGCGTGGCGTTGCGCATGTGGCTGGCCACCAACGCCCGGTGGGCGTAGCCGGGAAGCGCCTCAAAGACATCGCTGTGCTCGAGCATGAGCGCAAACAATCCACGTCTCCCAATCCCCTCCCGTCACGGCGTCGGCCAGCAGCAGGTCGCCGAAGGAGGCGCCTTCGAGCAGGGCGCGCGCAAAGCGATGGCGCCGCCGATGTCGGTCGCGACGACGCTTGGGGCATCAAGTCGCCAATGCTTGAGCAGTCTGGCGAAGCGGCGGCCCTGCGCGGCAATACCGAGGTCTTGACCCTCACGCTGCTCAGACTGGCCGTAGCCGAGATGATCGAAGAGGAAGACCCGGCGGTGAGCGGCGAGCGCCGGAATGATTGCCCGCCAGATCAGAGACGAGTAGGGAGTGCCATCGACGAGCACGATCGGCGGCCCGTGACCCCGAGTTGGGGACTCATCGATTCTGCGTAAGCCACCAAGAGCTGAACCCGTACATGAGCTGTGCCCTCGTCACGGCGAATGGCAGGTCGAAAGTCCGAGGGGCTTCAGCTCGGAAGCGCGATCAGTCCTACGACGCCGAGGATGTAGATCAACAGCACGGCGATGCTGTCGATACCGAGGCGGGCATGCTGCTTGGATGGGCGGAACAGTAGGCCCGCCATGTAGATGATCGTGAGCAGCGCGCCGAGGCCGGTGAGGTAGATGTCCGAGGCGTGCGCGTTGGGGAGCACGGCCTTGCCCGAGACCACGACGGCGAGGAGGAAGAGGACGGGCAGGAACGCGTTGCCGCCGAAGATGTCACCGAACGCAAGCTTGTAGTCGCCCTGGCGGACCGCGGTCAGTCCGGTGCTGAGCTCGGGCAGAGACGTTGCCGCGGCGAGCACGGTGGCGCCGAAGATCACGCCCGACAGGCCGACGTGATCGGCCGCCGCGGTTCCGCTCTCTTCGGCCGAGGCTCCCGCGACCAGCGTGACGATCGCCGCGACCCCGAACACCAGCGCCGCCTTGGCCGTGCTCACGCCTCGCCGTGTGGCGTCCTTGGCGCGCGCGGTCTGCGAATGCCCGCGTGGCTCGGGCTGGCTGTCGGGGGCCTCGCCGCTGTTTGACCAAGGCAGTGCTGCGGCCGGCGCGCTGAGTGAGCACGAGCCCGGCCACCCAGATGACCGCGATCAGGACGACATCGGGCGTGAGCCGGAAGTGGATCAGGTTCTTTGGGCAGCTGGGTGCCCATCACGACGACCACGAGAACGGCGAGAACGACGGCACCTTCGATCACCAAGGTGAGGCTGGCGGCCTGGTAGGTCAGGGGCCGGCGTTCGCGTACCCCGAAGGCGTCAAGGGCGACCAGCACGACGGTCTGGATCGCGATCCCGCCCAGGATGTTGCTCACCGCGACATCGAGCTGTCCGCTGGCCGCCGCGCTGTAGGTGATCGCGATCTCCGGCAGGTTCGTCGCGACAGCCAGCAGGATGAGGCCGCCCAGCGCCTGACCGAGGTGAAGCCGGTCGGCCAGGATATCGGTGTAGTTCGACAGGAAGATCCCAGCGACCCAGATCGCCACGGCGCACGCCACGAACACCACCAGTTCGGCCCCGAAGGGCAGGTGAGGCAAGATGCTCATGGCGGCGGTTCCTACCCCTCAGCGGTAGCTACTACGCGCAGGACCGTCCGGCAGCAACGTTCTGAGCGTCCCGCCCCGCCCCATCCGCGCGACCACCCGGGCGGCGCCTCGCTCGCGCTCATCCCGATGCTCCGTGACTGCATCGCCACCCGAGCAATGGTCCGCGTCCGGACCCGCTCTCACGTCGAGACACGCTTGTCGGCGACGAGCTGGCGCCTCGCTATGCGCGGAAAGGATGCGCTTACTCTGGCTCGCTCACGACGCGTTCGTCGGCCCGGTATAAGGGCGTCGTGCTTAGGCGACCGTGCCGCTCGCGTACCAGGCGCGGGCGTCCAGCGAGAATGGGCCTTCAGGCACGAGTGCGCGGCAGCCCTCGCGTACTACTGCGCGCTCCTCTGGCTGAAGGCTCGCCAGCGCCTGCCCAGCCGGGCCGACCGCGAGCGTCAACGGTTCCCAGAAGTCGTCGAAGCCGGTGTAGTCCGCCGTGACATCAAGTGCCCCGGCGGTAACGCCGGTCAGGCCGGCGCGCTCGAGCCGGTCGGCGATATCGCCGTCCCATGTGCCCGGGCGCCGCTGCTCACCGGGCACGGTGGGGTGAAGGTCGCGCATCACCGTCCAGAAGATCCGCAGCATCGTCATGCCGCCGCCCGCTATGTCCCACATGCAGATCGCCACCGTGCCCTTTGGCCGGGTCACCCGGGCCATCTCGCGCACGCCACGGTCCGCGTCGCGCATGAAGGCGATGACAAGGCACGAGAGCGCAGCGTCGAACGCCCCGTCCTGCCACGGCAGGTCCTCCGCGACCCCCTCACGCGCATCAACGCCCGGGGTTCGCGCGGCACACGCCGCGACGAACTGGGGAGCCGGATCGATCGCGGCGACCCGTTCGGCGCCCGTGCGTGCCGCGAGCTCGGCGGTCAGGCCGCCGGGACCGCAGCCGACGTCGAGCACCCGCTGCCCGTCCACGATCCGGGCGGCATCCGCGAGCGCCGCTGCTAGCGACGGCGTGTAGCGGCCCATAAAGCGGTCGTAATGCTCGGCGGGCGACAGGAACTGACTGGGTTCGCTCATCTCACGTCCTCGATCGGTCAGAGCACAGATTGTGCACCGCGGGCGCAACGCTGACAACGATGTGGCACCACCGAACGCCGACCGGCGACCGGCGACCGCCCAGGTTTTGTTCGGTGGCGAGCATGTGTCGCTGGCGGCCGGAGAGCAGCGCTTTGCGCGGAAACCATGAATCTCGCGGACAGAGGCGGGCTTTTGAAAGGTCGCTCGCCAGTCGGCGCCTTGGGTTGGATCAGTGCCAGCCGCGTCACGCGCAACGCGGCGGACTTTTACACGCCAGCAGCCGCCCGGATGCTCGCTACCGTGGCCTTTGGATCGGCGACCGTGACGAGAACCCGGACATACTTGGATGGCGAGTCGAGCATGACCAGGACCGCCGGACGATGGCCGCGCGTCGCTACAAATGCCTTCCCTATGCCATATATCCGGCGGACGCCGTAGACGAATCGAAGGGTCACAGTGTTTCCCCATGCGTGGTATTGCTTCAGGTCCTCGGTGGGGTCTGGCACAACTCTCACCCCTCGTACGGCAGACAGCGGCATCCGAACATTGCCGCGCAGAGCAAGAGCTTTTTCCCAGACCGCCAGCCGGACCACTACGTGACTCTTGTCGACGACCAACGCTGCCATCGCTCACGTCCTTATCAGACGGGGACAAGACGACGGTGCGGCCAGTCGGCCGGGCGGCTTGGCCCCAACGAGTTAGGACCGGGCAAACTACTCCAAGTTGAGCATCAAGGAGCAGTCCGCCCCACCACACAGGCGCACTTCCACCGCTCAGATGCGGCCCGTTCTTGCGCCGTAGCGGGAGACCGAGTAGGCGCACCCGGACCTCAACGAGACCGTCGCCCGCGTCATAGCCGTCTGCTACGCCGGCTCTGTTACGGTCGGGACCCGCGTTCATCGCCCCTCGAGCATCTGCTCGCCGGAAAAGCCTTCCCCCCCTGCGCGGAACCTGGACGACGCTACGCCCTCGTAACGCCGACCTCCTTATTTACAGCCATTTCCCCATGGCCCGGCCAGGACTCGAACCTGGGCGCGACGGATTATGAGACGCGCATTTCCCCTGCATCTCCAGTGTTTTCAGTGCTTTTGGTGCTCTCTGAGTTGCTCTGAGTTCTGCCCAAAGCGGTGGGTTCGGGGAGCCTTTGGGGAGCCCTCCGCCACGTCGGCCTACCGGGGCCGGTACACGTCCGCGCGATGTTCGATGCGCAGCACGATGACCTCGCGGGTGTCCTCCCGAACTCGGTACAGAATCCGATAGGTGCCGCGGCGCGCAGACCAGATCCCGGTCAGCTCGCGGCGGAGTGGCTTCCCGACTCGACGGGGCTCGCGGATCAGGGCGGTCGTCAAGAACTCGATGACGGCCGCGGCAACCGGCTCAGACAACTTTTCCGCGATAGCTCTCGCGGCTGGCGGGGTGACGATGAGCTCGTACTCGTGGCGCTGCTCACGAGCGCAGAGCGCGAACCGCGTCAACACCGCGGATGACATCGCCCTGTGCGTAGGCGGCATCGGCCTCACGGATGTCCGCCAGGGCCTGCGGATCGCTCAACACCGACAGGGTCTCCTCGAGCTCGGCGAGGTCTGCGGCGCTGAGCAGCACAGCCGCCTCGCGACCGTTGCGCGTGATCACGACCCGCTCATGCTCGCGCTCGACCCGATCGACGATTTCTGAGAGATGATCTCGAACTGAGCGGAGGGGTTCCGTAGCCACGCCACAATTGTGGCGCGCGGGCTACTACTGTCAACCCGCTCGAAGCGCCCAGGCTGTTCTTAGTTCGTTAGATCCATCCAGTAGCGTCACGCGGGTGCTCAGCTCCGCGCGTGGGACACTCGCGCCGTCCATGTCCGCGGCCCGTCGCTGCATTCTGGTGGTCGACGACGAGCCGACGATCGCCGAGATCGTGGCGCGGTACCTCGAGCGCGCCGGCTATCGCGACCCGCACGGCCGCCGACGGCAGCATCAGCGCTGGCGCTGGTGGCGGCGAGCCGGCCCGACCTGGTCGTGCTGGACCTGATGTTGCCGGGAATCGACGGGCTCGAGGTGATGCGGCGGCTACACGAGGAGCCGCGGCCCCATCTGCCGGTGCTGCTACTCACCGCCCGCGGAGAGGAGGCCGATCGGATCACCGGTCTGCGCTCCGGCGCTGACGACTACGTGGTCAAGCCCTTCTCCCCGGCCGAACTCGTCGCCCGGGTCGACGCGATCCTCCGCCGCGCGCCGACGCCGCCCGACGACGGACCGGTGATCGCCTTCGATGGCCTGGAGATCGATCCAGCCAGGTCGCCGCGTGTTCGTCGCCGGAGACGAGGTCGCGCTCACCGCCCGGGAGTTCGACCTGCTGCTGTTCATCGCCCGCCACCCCGGTCAGGTGTTCACCCGCGATCAGCTGATGGACGCCGTCTGGCAGTACACGTTCTGGACCGACGCCACCACGGTGACCGTGCACGTGCGGCGGCTGCGGACCAAAATCGAGCCCGACCCCGCCAACCCGCAGTGGGTCCAGACCGTGTGGGGCGTCGGCTACCGGTTCGCACCGTGAGACGCTCGGCGATCACCTTGCTGGCGGCTGCCGCCGGCGCCGGGTTGCTGGTCGGGATCCTGTATGGCGTGAGCGGCGGAGCCGAAGACGGCGCGCTCCTGGCCGCCGTCGGTCTCGCGGGGATCGGCGCCGCGCACGCTGGCCGCCGAGCGCCGGCGCGGCCTGCGCCTGCGCCGGCAGTTCGCGATCGCCGTCGCGGTGTCCGTGGGCACGGTGCTGCTGGCGACGATCGCCGGGGCGCTGCTGATGTTCGTCTCCGACCACGACGCCGTGATCGTCGCGGTGATCACCGCGTTCGCCGGCCTGCTGGCGATCCGGGCGGCGGGGCTGCTGGCGGCGGGCGTCGGCGAGGACATCGCGCGCGTCCGCGCGGCGCTCGCCGCCGTCGCCGACGGCCACCGGGACCGACGCCTGCGCCTCGCCGGGAACGACGAGCTCGCCGAGCTCGCCCGCGAGACTGACGCGATGGTCGAGCGGCTCGCAGCCGCAGGAGGCGCGCGCAACCCGCTCCGACCAGGCCCGCCGCGATCTCGTCGCGGCGGCCTCGCACGACCTGCAGAACCCCGATCTCGGCGCTGCGGCTGATCGTCGACGCGCTCGATGACGATCTCGTCGACGAGCCGACCCGCCGCCGCTACCAGCAGACCCTCCACACCCACGTCCGCGCGCTCGGCGCGCTCGTCGACGACCTGTTCGAGCTGACGCGGATCCAGGCCGGGGAGATCACCTGGTCGCTGCAGCAGGTCTCGCTCGCCGAGCTCGTCGACGAGGCGGTACAGGCGCTCGACGGCGCCGCCCGGGCCAAGGGCGTCCACCTCGGCGCCGAGATCTCGCGACCGCGGCTGCACGCCCACGCCGACCCCGAGCGGCTGCAGCGGGTGCTGTTCAACCTGGTGCACAACGCCATCCGCCACACGCCCGCCGACGGCAGCGTCACGGTCCGGGCCCACCTGCCAGCCGACCGGTCGCGTCGCCGAGATCGAGGTGGCCGACACCGGGACCGGGATCGCGCCGGCGCACGGCGAGCGGGTGTTCGAGCCCTTCTACCGCGGTGACGACGCGCGGGCGGGCGATGGCGCGGGGCTCGGGCTGGCGATCAGCCGGGCGATCGTCGAGGCCCACGGCGGGACGATCTGGATCGAGCCCGGGGCGCCGATCGGTACGCGCGTGCGGTTCACGCTGCCGGTCGCGGCCTGACGTTCGGCGGGTCACGGAGCGGCGGAGGCCAGCGCGCTGCGCCGGCTGGCTGCGACAGCCACAGGTGGCCGCCGAGCGGGTACAGATGCACGGCGATCAGGTAGACGGTCGCGGCCAGCACAGCCACGCGCAGCCGGCGGCTCTCGCCGGCGGCCGCCAGGGGCAGCACCCACACGAGGTACCACGGCGCGAGGGACGCGATCGCCGCCACCAGCGCCAGTAGCGCCCAACCCGCCGCCGAGACCGGGTCCCGGCCGCGTCTCACACGCACCAGCATCAAGATCGCCACCGCGGCCGCCAGCGCGGTGCAGGCTGCGCGGACCGCCGGGTCGATCGACGTGCCGAGCAGACTCGCCAGCCGGTCGGGGCCGCTCCAGACCGTGTCGAACAGCGGATCGCCGGCGATCCGGGCCAGCTGGTCGGCGATGTGCGGGCCGAACACGACGAGTGCCGGCACACCGAGCCCCAGCAGCGCCGCGGCGGCGCCCGCTGACGGCGGCGCAGCGGCGGCGGGCTCCAAGCAAGACGAACGGGAGCGCCAGGCCGAGCGTCAGCTTGATCCCTGCGGCGCCCACCGCCGCCGCACCGGCGGCGCCCACCCGCCCGCGGATCAGCAGCCACCCCGCCCCCGCCACGCAACGCCGCCGCCGAGCAGGTCGTTGTGGGCCCCGCTGACGGCGTACACGAGCAGCACGGGGTTGAGCCCGACGAACATCGCCGCCCGGGCCGGATTGCCCCCGCGGGCACGGGCGACCTCCGCCGCCAGCCAGCTCAGCAGGACGGCGGCCAGACCGGCCAGCGCCTTGTGGACCCACAGCGCCGCGCTGGGAGCCAACCAGCCGAGCGGACTCGTCAACAGCGTGAACAGCGGGCCGTACGGGCTCGGCTGATGGCGCCAGTAGACGAACGGCAGGATCGCGTCGCGGTGCAACGCGGCCGGAGGCGACACGTACGGGTTGAGGCCGTGCCGCGCGAGCTCGCGCGCATAGGCGATGTACCCGAACACGTCGCTGGAGACGAGCGACGGACCGAGCGTGAACGCCAGCACCGCGAGTCCGACCGCCGCCAGCGCCACCCGCATTCCAACGGCCTGCGCGCCCGCCAGCGCCGCCAGATACCCGAACAGCAGCAGCACCAGCGCCGCGGCGAGCGAGCCCTCGGAGAGCTCGCCGGTGATGCCGCGCAGCGGGCCCTGGACCCATGCGGGGTCGAGCACCGTCGGGAGCTCGAGCCAACGGGGCCCCGCGGCCGTCCCGGCGGCGATCCACCACGCGCCTCCGACGACACCCGCGATCCCCGCTCCGGCGGCGGCGGCTCGCAGCGGCAGCTGCCGAGTGGCCCAGCGCCCCGAATTGCGGGCGGCGACGATCGCGCTCAAATGAGCAGCGCGCCCATGTCCCGCACGGCCCGCGCGGTGCCGCGCACGCTTCCGCTGACCTTCGAGCGGCCGCCCGTGCGCGCGCCGTAGGCGACAGGCACCTCGTTGACACACCAGCCGGCTGCCGCCGCACGCAGCACCATCTCCAGCGGCCAGCCGAAGGCACGGTCACGCAGCCCGAGCTCCAGCAGCGGCTCGCGGCGGGCAGCGCGCATCGGCCCGAGGTCGGTGAGCTGGACGCCGCAGCGCCGGCGCAGCTCGGCGGCCAGCAACCGGTTGGCCAGCCGGGCGTGCCACGGCCAGGCTCCCGGCCGCGCCATCCGAGCGCCCAGACACAGTTCGGCGCGACCCAGCCGAACCGGATCGCTGACCCGTGGCAGCTGCCCGGGATCGAGCGACCCGTCGGCATCCATGAAACAGACGATGTCGGTTCGCGCCGCCTGCAGGCCCGGCGAAGCACGCCGCGCCGAAGCCCCGCCGCGGCTCGTGCACCACCCGTGCCCCGTGGGCGCCGGCCACCTCACCGGAGCCATCGATCGAGCCGTTGTCGACCACCAGGGCGGCAAATCCGACCGGCATCGCGGCCAGGACGCCCGGGAGCGCCTGCGCCTCGTCGAGCACCGGGAGGATGACGTCGATCACGCGCGCGGAAGCTAGGGGCCAGAAATTACGAGTCGGAGAACAAGCGCCCGCGCCAGGCACGCCGCGCGCTGAGCATCGCGTAGCGTGGCCGAGATGGTCCTCGTCACCGGCGGCGCCGGCTTCATCGGATCCCACATCGTCGACGCGCTGGTCGCCGCCGGTGAGCGCGTGCGGGTGCTCGACGCGCTGCTCCCCGCCGCACATCAGCGACGGCCGGACTATCTGAATCCCCAGGCCGAGTTCGTGCACGGCGATGTGAGCGACCCCCGGACCGTCGCCCGCGCGCTCGGCGGCGTCGGCGCGGTCTGCCACCAGGCGGCGATGGTCGGGCTCGGCCAGAACGTCTCGACATCGCCGACTACGTCCGCCACAACGATCTCGGCACCGCAACGCTGCTGCGGGAGCTGGCCGCCAGCCGCTTCGCCGGGCGGATCGTGCTGGCCAGCAGCATGGTCGTCTACGGCGAGGGCGGCTACCGGTGCCCCGAGCACGGCGCGGTGCGGCGCGGCACCGCGCGCGGTGAGCGACCTGCGCGCCGGACGCTTCGAGCCGGGATGCCCAGCCTGCGGCGCCGAGCTCCAGCCGGTTGCGGTGGACGAGTCGGCGCCGCTGGATCCGCGCAACGTCTACGCCGCGACCAAGCTCCAGCAGGAGCACCTCTGCTTCGCCTTCGCCCGCGAGACCGGCATCCCGGTGACCGCCCTGCGCTACCACAACGTCTACGGACCGCGGATGCCGCGCGATACGCCCTACGCGGGGGTGGCGGCGATCTTCGCCAGCGCGCTCGCCGCCGGGCGTACGCCGCGGGTGTTCGAGGACGGAGGCCAGCGGCGGGACTTCGTCCACGTGCGCGACGTGGCGCGCGCCAACCTGGCGGCGCTGCTGCGCGAAGCGCCGCTGCCGGGGGCGTTCAACGTCGCCAGCGGCACCCCGCACACCGTCGGGGAGATGGCCCGAGCGCTGGCGGCGGCGAGCGGAGGGCACGCCCCTGCGCCGGTCATCACCGGCGAGTTCCGCCGTGGCGATGTTCGCCACGTCTTCGCCAGCGCGCGGCGCGCGGAGCACGAGCTGGGGTTCAGCGCTCAGGAAGGGTTCGAGGCAGGCATGGCGGAGTTCAGCTCGGCGCCGCTGCGCGCGGCCTGAGCGAGCGATCCGATGCGCCGTCGGCTGGCGCTGGAGGCGGTGGTGCTCGCCGCCGTCACGCTGGCGGCTGCCGCGTGGGTGCTGCAGCTCTGGCGGGCCGACCTCACGGTGCCGCTGCGCTACCCGCCGCTCGACGACACGAAGTTCTATCTGATGCTCGTCAAGGGGTGTCGAGCACGGCTCGTATCTGACCAACGCCGCGCTCGGCGCGCCATTCGGCCAGCAGCTCTACGACTTCCCCCAGGGCGGCGACGATCTCAGCCTCCTGCTGATCCGGGGGCTGGCGCTCCTGAGCTCGCACCCGGCGGTCGTGCTCAACCTGTTCTTCCTGGTGACGTTCCCGCTGGCCGCGCTCAGCGCTCAGTTCGCGCTGCGCCGCCTCGGCCTCGGCGCCGGCGCGGCGGGGGTCGCCGCGGTGTTGTTCGCGCTGCTGCCCTACCACTTCTTCCGCGGCGAATCGCACCTCTTGCTCTCGGCGTACTACGCGGTGCCGATCGGGCTGCTGCTGTTCCTCGAGCTGCTCGCGCCCGAGCCACTGTTTGCCACCCGGCGCCGCGTGCTGCTCACGTTCGGTCTGTGTGCCGTGGTCGGGTCGGGAAACCTCTACTACGCGGTGTTCACACTCGTGCTGCTCGCCGCCGCAGCGCTCGTATCGCTCGGCCTGCGGCGCCGTCACGCCGTCCGCGACACGCTCGGCGTCATCGGCCTGATCGCCCTGGTGTTGGCAATCAACCTCATCCCGACGCTGATCTACCGCGCGGAGCACGGCACCAATCCGGCGGTGACGCGCACGGCGGCGGCCGACCAGGCCTCGCCTGAGGGCTTCGACCTGCGGCTGGCCAACCTCGTACTGCCGGTCCCGGGCAGCCGGATCGCTCCGCTGCGCCGGCTCACCGCCCGCTACGACCAGGCAGTCGCCCCCGGCTACTGCGACGGGTGCTACGCCAGCCTCGGCCTCGTCGGGACGATCGGCTTCGGTTGGCTCGCGCTCGTGCGGGTTCGTCGCGCTCGCCGGCGCCGGCGCCGGCAGCGCTCGCCTCCCGCCGGCACGCCCGCCCCGCCGGCGCCGGGGTCGCGGTGGCGCTGGCGGTTGGCGCTGTCGGTGGGGTGTCGGGCCTGATCGAGGTACTGGTCACCGCCGACGTGCGGGCGTGGAATCGGATCTCGGTGGTGATCGCGTTCCTGTCACTGCTCGCCGTCGGTCTGCTGCTTGACGCCCTGATCGCGCGGCTGGGCCGCCGTCGGCACGGGCGCTCGCTCGGCGTGCTGGCTCTGAGTTCGGTGCTCGTGCTTCGGCGTCGTCGAACAGACGACCATCCGCGTTCGTCCCCGAGTACCCGGCGGACGGACGTCAGTGGCGCTCGGACGCGACGTTCGTGGCCGAGATCGAGACCCGGCTGCCCCACGGCGCCAGCGTGTTCCAGCTGCCGTACGTGCCGTTTCCGGAGGGATATCCGGACACGCCGATCGGCGACTCGGTCGCGGCCTACGCCACCAAGTACGAGCCGCTGCGGCTACCTGCACTCGACGACGCTGCGCTGGAGCTACGGGGCGACGAAGGGCCGGCCCGGCGACTGGGGGGCCGCAGCTTGCCGGCTCGTCCGTTGGTCCTCGTAGAGGCCGCGCGCCACGGCCGCCGGCTTCGACGGGCTGTGGCTCGACCCAGCGGCTTCGAGCCGCCGCGGGCGCGCAGCGTGTTGGCGTCGCTGCGGGCCACCCTCGGCGCTCCCCTGCTCAGTCCCGACCGGGACCTCGAATTCTTCGACTTGCGACCGCTGCGCCGCCGACTGCTGAAGCGCTACGGCCCGGCGCGGTTGGCCGCGCTCGGGGAGCGCATACTGCACCCGCCCCATCCGGTGCGCACCGGCTGTGCCACCCCCGCACCGGCTCCGCTCGATCCGGCGCTGACTCCGTTTCTGCCGAGCCCCGGGGATCGCACCGGAGCGATCGTCGTCGGGCTGACCGGACCGCCGTGTCCGGGCTGAGCCGGCACCGGTGGGCGGGCATCGCCTCACCGGACTGGTGGCGGGCAGCGTGGTACTGGTGGTGATCGCGGCCGAATGCCCGAGCTTTCTCACCCCGACCGCGCACCCCGGGTTCTTCCCGCGTCTGGATGGCGGGCCACTGCACGGCTTGTGGCCGCGCCTGACCCGCGACCCGGGCACGCTCGAATGGCTCGTCAGCAGCGTGATCGCCGCCATATACGTGCTGTATCTGACGGCAGCGGCGGCGGCTGGGCTGCACCTGCGCGATCTGAGCACCCAGAGCGATCTGGTCACCGCGATCGGGCCACCGAACCTGCTCGGTCTGGAGCTCGGACAGGGCGGCGAGACGCCGACGCCGCACATCGTGATCGATATCGCGCTCGGGCTCACCGTCGCCGGCCGCACGGTGTGGGCTGTGCGTCATCCGACCCGCTGGCTCAGCGCTGCGGCAGTGGCGATGCTGGCGCTCATCGTCTCGCTCAGCTGGTCGGCGCCCTGGTACATCCTTTGGGCGCTCCCGTTCGTCGCGCTGGAGGACAGGACGCACCGCCTCCGGATCGCGGTCGCCGGGCTCGGCGTCTATCTGATCCTCGCGTTCATACCGGCGGCGGTGCCGCTCGAGCGGGCGCTGCGGTTCAACCCGAGCACGACGCCGCTCGGGATTCGCCACACGGAGGCGATTGCGGCGGTGGTTCGCTAACGACGCCGCAGACTCGCCGCGTAGGCGAGCGCCGAGAGCGCGAAGATCGTCCCGGCGGTGAACAGGTAGCGCGTCAGGTAGACGTGCTGGTGCAGGCCGCTGGCGGCGTGGAAGGTGCTGTCGCCGAGGCCGAGGATCTCCGGGAAGAAGACGATGAAGATGAGGCCGCTGAGCAGCACCGGGATGCGGACGTAGACCAGCCCCGCCGGCCGCTCGGGCGGAACGGCCACGGCATCCCGAGGGCCCAGCGGACCGCCCGAACGCGATCCGGTCCAGCAGCGAGTAGAGCGGCAGTGCAATGAGGTCGTGCACGACGATCGCCCCCGCGAACCACTCGAGGATCGTCAGCACCGCCGGGCCCTGGAAGCTGTCGAATATGCCCACTACCGCGGCGGCCGTGACCAGTAGCGCACCGATCAGCGCCAGCAGATGCAGCGGGCCCTGGCCGTAGTGGCGGGTGAAGTGGGCGCGCATTGCCGGCTACACCCGCTCGAAGGTCAGCGTGTTCACCCATTTGGTGCAGTGCACGCCCGGGATGCCGGGCCCGATCACGCGAGCGGGATACCCGTGGTCGAGCGACAGGTCGACGCCATTGACCGTCAACGCCAGCAGCAGACGTGAATCGCCGGTCTGCTCGCTGGCCAGCGTCGCAGAATCGAATACCCCATTCTTGGCCAGCGAGGCGGTGTGAACCTGGAACGGCCCGTCCACGCCGACGCGTGCAGCGAGGTCCCGGATCGGCACCCCGCTCCAGCGCTGGGTCGTCGACCACCCTTCGACGCAGGCGATCGGCAGGTCGTGGACCTGCTGTGACATCGCTGTGAGCTCAGCACGCGAGAGGGAGGCTGTGCGTGCTCCGGCGGTCAGCTGCAGCCTCCACCCGGCGCCCACCTGCGCCGGCTTGATCGCGGCCGAGGCGGCGGTGCGATTGATCGGGAAGCCATTCGGGCCGGTCCCGTGTTGGTTGCGCGGAGCCAGGAACGCCAGGCTGCGCAGCGGGCCGCCGACCGACTGCCCGAGGCCCTGCAGCAGGAGGAACAGCGACCCGGCGCCGACGGTGCCCAGCAGCGTGCGGCGGGACATGGTCGCCGGTGCCGGGGCGACCGCGATCAGGTCGCTGTTCTCCCGGGTTCGGGGCGCGTCTGCGCGATCCCCTCCCGCAGTGGCGCCAGGCCGCGCCGGGCCGCCAGCGCGCGGCGCATCGTGCCGACCGCATCGCGGCGTGGAATGCGAACGCGGCGGTGAACACCCACGCGCCGTAGAGGTGGGCGGTGGTGAAGAAGAACGGGAACACGTACCAGTACTGGATGTTGAGGATCCCGGTGGCGAACTCGAAGAGCGCGCTGCCGACGAGCAGCGCCAGCATGAGCCGCTCCAGAGCGTGGGCGGGGTTGTGCACCGCCGGCCACTCGAACAGCTTCGGGATCACCGACCACAGCTTCGCGAGCAGGATCGGGAACGCCGCCAGGCCGAGCGTGACATGGGCGCCCTGGGTGAACGCGTACAGCCAGCTGGGGTGGGTCGGATAGTTGAACAGGTAGACATCGAGGGGCCCCAGCGGCCGGCCGATGGAGTTGCCGCCGAGCCGGGGGTAATAGATGTCGTTGGAGAGAAAGCCGGTGAGCGCGATCACCGGGATCGCCACCAGCAGGAACAGACCGAGCAGCGATGTCAGCCACGGCCCACGCAACGGGCTGCGCCAGAACTCGCGGCGAAACGGCCCGGGGGGTTGCTCGAGCAATGCCTGCAGCCGTGCCTTCACCTCGGCGAGCCTCGCAGTCGAATCCGACAGGAGTCTTAACGCCCGAAGGGCAGGTGGAGCACGGCGTTGCGGTCGGCTCGAGTGCCGGCGAACTCGCCGGGACGGCCGCCCTGGGCGTCCAGGTATGCAAGTCCCCGGGCGATCGGGCCGAGCTCGCCGCCCAGTGTGTGGTCGAGCATCCAGGTCTCGATCGCGACCCCGCCCCCGGCGCTCTGGCGGATGCGCAGCGCACGCGCCTGCTGGGGGAAGTCGATCAGCGATGCGGTGCTGATCATCCAGTAACCGCCGCCCGCGGCGGGCCGCGGGCGGATTCGGTTGCGGTGGGTGTGCCCCGAGACGAGCGCGATCGTGCGCGGGTGGGCGTCGAGCAGCGAAAGCAGCGCATCCCCGCCCTCGGACTCCTCCAGCGGCTGATGCGAGAAGACGATCACGTGGCGCGCCCCCGCGCGCGGCGAGAACGCCGGCCAGCCAGGCCGGCTGACCGGCCCGCACGAGCCCGCCTGAGCCGCCGCCGCGGCGAGCCAGATCGAGCACGACGACGAGCACGGCGTCCGCGACCGGCACGGCGTAATCGAGTGTCGTCGCACCAGCGCTGCCGCCCAGCCGCGCGACCGCCTCCAGGACGCCCGAGCTCGCGGCGCCCGGGGTCGGCAGGCACCGGGGTGCGCGGGCCGGCGAGCGCCTCGTCGAGCAACTGGTCGAGCGCCTGCGGGTTCGGGGGGCCGTCGGGCGATCCGCCGACGGTGAGCTGGGAGCCCGCCGGAACGCTCAGGTGCGGCGGCGGCTCCCACAGTGCCTGGCCACCGGTGGCGAGTGCCTGGGTGCGCGGCGACGGGGGGATCTCCCCGGCGACGAGGATGTCGTGGTCACCGAGCACCGGCAGCACTCTCACGTGTCCTACGCCCGGGCTGCTGAACCGGGCCGCTGCCCGGCTGAGCAGACCGGGATGGCGTGGCGCGTCGAGGTCCGGCCGGTAGTAGAACGGGTCGGCGTTGCTCGCGAGCTGGACGCCGTAGTAGCCGCGCGGTCCGCTGCCCGGCCGGACCCGGCCGCCGGCGAGCGCCTGCAGCGCCTGCGCCAGCTCGTTGGCCTGGGCATTGTCGATCAGGTCACCACCCTGCACCACGAGCCCGGGAGCCAGGGCCCGGACAGCCCGCATCATCCCGGCCAGCGTCTGCACGGTGAGCGTCTCGTGAGGGCGAAACGTCGACTGGAACGGCGACCCGAAGCGGTCGAGGAACGTCACCCGCGCCGGCGAGGACGCATCGAGCACGTGGGCGTCGGTCAAGTGGGCGATCGTCAGCAGCGGGCGGCCGATCGGACGCCGCGGGCGCGAGATCGGTGCGGTGGATCATCGCCTCCCCCGCCGGCCCGGACGAGAGTTCCGGAGCCGGACGGGTCAGCCCAGGTCGAGACGAGGGTCGAGCCTGAACCGGGCTGCGCGTCGCTGCCGCAGCCGACGCCGTACAGCCCCGCTGCCGCGGCGACCGCGCTCGCCATCGCCTGGCGACGGGTGACCCGGACCGGGCTCACGCTGCGCCGAGGCCCCGCACGACGTCCTCCCGCACCGCGCGGCGGGCGATCCAACCGACCGCGATCGCCCCTGCTGCTGCCAGCCCAGCCAGGACGACGAGGATGTCGGTGAGGCTCGGGCGCAGCGGGAGCGTCGCGTAGCTCGCCGCCAGCCGGGCAAGCACCGGCCCGAGCACGAACCGTTCGAGCACGATCCCCAAGACCGCCGCAGGGAGCAGCAGGATCCCCGCCACCCCGGCCAGAAGAGCCCGGATCGCCGCCGGGCCGGCGCCGAGCGCCTGCAGCACCGCAACCGTGCGCCGCCGCTCCTGGATGGTCAGTGCACAGGCCTGGATCAGTGCGTACAGGCACACGAGAGCGTCGACGACACCGACGGCGCGCAGGACCGTCCGCAGCGCCGCGACGAGCGCCGCACCCTTGCTCGTGACCGTGCCGGCCGTCGCCGACGGCGCATGGATCGCCGCCGCCACCGCCGCCTCGTCGGCGCCCGGTCCGAGCACGACGGCGATCTGCTCGGGCGCATCCGGCTCCGCGTTCAGCAGCGCGCTGGCGGGAACGTATGCGACGCGGCCGTCGTGGGCCAGCGCGCTGACGGTCCCGGACACCCGCAGCCGAAGCTCCCGACCGGACGGGCAGCTCGATCGCGAGCGTCCCCCCGGCTGCAGGCCGAGCGCACCCGCCAATCCCGGCGCCCACCTCTGCCTCGCCCGGGCCGCGCGCCCGGCGGCCACTGATCAATGGCGGGCGAGTCGAACGTCGTCGGCCGCGACGAGTAGGCGATCGACGTCGATCGTCTCGCCGAGGTTGAACGAGTCGACCGCCTGCAGCTCGTAGCGCGCTGCGGCGGCCCGAACCCCGGGAACGGCGGCCACCCGCGGGAGTTGGCTCGCCGGCAGCGCCGCGGTGAGCGCATAGTGGCGGCCGAGCGCCTGAGGGTCGTTCTCCAGAGACGCTGAGCGCGCCGGCGAGCGCCAGCATCAGCAGGATGAATGCCACCGACCCGGCGAGCGTCGCCGTGGTGGAGGCGAACCGCACCCGTCGCTCGGTGACCAGGCGCGCGCCCAGGCTGACCAGGCCGCGCCGTCGCGGCGCCCGACGCGCCGAGGCAGGGGCGAGCTCGGCGCCCTCGAGCAGCGCGACCGGACTGCGCGATGTCGCCCGCCACACCGGCCAGGCGGTGGCCAGCACCGGAATCGCGGTAGCGGCGAGCGCCGCCGCGAACAAGGGCCCCGACCAGGCCGGCGCCGGGCGCCGGCTCGTTGAGCAGCGTCAGCAGGGTCGTGCTCGGCGCCAGCGTGGCGAGCGTTCCAGCGACCGTGCCGAGCACCGCCGCGGGCGCCGCGAAGCCGAGCACCTCGAGCGAGTGCAGGACGGTGGTGCGCCCGCGGCGACTCGCCGACCGCCTGGCGCACGCCGATCGTTCTCAGCCGGCGCTGCACCTCGGCGCGAGCGGAGGCGGCGAGCATCACCGCAGCGGTGGCGAGCGCGATCAGCGACAGCGCCACCAGCAGGTCGATCACGATCCCGGCCGCCTGGTCGAGCAGCACCCGCACCCCTGACCGGGTGACGAACCGCAAGCCTCGGATGCCGTAGCTCGTGGCCCGGGCCTGCACGAGCACCGCGTCGAGCTGCCGCGGATCCCGGAGCCAGATCTCGGCGATGTCGACCCGGGGGTCGAGGGCATGGCCGGCCTGGGCCTCGCAGCCCGGCGCGTGAGAGGTAGACCGCGGCACCGCCAGCGGATACGACACGTCATCTGGGGACTGGGTGAATCCGACCACGCGCTCCTGGGCGACACCGCGCCACCGTCAACCCGGCTCACCGAGCGCCACCCCCCAGGCTACGCGCCAGCCCGAGCTCCAGCAGCACCTCGCCCGGGCGGCGCGGTGAGATCGTGGCCGGCCACGATTGCGTAACCCCGGCGCCCGGGTCCGACGATCTCGACCGAGCATGGGAGCTGTGGTGCGAGCCGGCCTGCAGACCGCACATCGGTCACCTCGCGGCGCAGCGTGAACGTCGCCAGGTCCGGCAGCGCACGGATCTTCGCCGCCACCCGGTCGGGATCTCTCGTCGTTGAAACGGACGATCACATCGGGCAGGTCGGACTGGTGCGCCGCGCGGTCGAAGCCGAGCCCGAGGCCGTCGGCGACGACCAGTGCGGCAGACAGCATCGCCGCCGCCACGGCGATCCCCACCGCGGCGAACAGCGACCGGCGCCGGCGCGCCCGCAGCCCGAGCCGGGCATCGGCGAGCAGGTGCCTCACCGAGCGGTGGCGGATCCGGCCGCCAGCTCGGCGGCCAGCCGCCCGGCGCTCAAGTGCACGACGCGGTCGGCGGCTGCCGCCGACGCCGGCTCGTGGGTCACCATCACCACTGCGCAGCCGCTCGGCCCGCGGCTGATCTGTCCGAGTAAGTCGAGCACCAGGGCCGCGCTCGTCCCGTCGAGATTGCCGGTCGGCTCGTCGGCGAGGATCACGTCCGGGTCATTGACGAGTGCCCGGGCGATCGCGAACCGCTGCTGTTCGCCGCCGGAGAGCTCGTGCGGACAGGTTGTCCCGGCTCGCTCAGCCCCAGCGCCTCTACAAGTTCGCGGGCGCGGCCGATCGCCGCTCGCGGGGGCGCCCGGCAGCCGGGCCGGCATCAGCACGTTCTCCATCCCGCTCAGCTCGGGGATCAGCTGGAACGACTGAAACACGAACCCGATGTGGCGCAGCCGCACGCGGGCCAACGCCGCCGCGCCCGCGCCCGCCAGCGGCGCGCCCGCCACCACGATCTCGCCGGCGTCTGGCCGGTCGATGCCGCCAAGCAGATGCAGCAGTGTCGACTTGCCGCTCCCGGAGCGTCCGGTGATCGCGAGCAATTCGCCGGCTTCGACGCTCAAGCTGACGCCGTCGAGCACTCGCCGGCGAGCCCGCCCGGCGCCCACCGCTTTGACGACGCCATGCGCCTCGAGCACCGGCACTGCCCTGACGGTAGCGAGTGACCGACCCACCTCCGCCACCGTTCACCGTTCTGTAAGCGGCCGCCCATATCGTCGGCCGCGTGGAAGACGTCACGCTGCTAGTGATCGCCAAGGAACCCGTCGCCGGACGGGTGAAGACCCGGCTCTCGCCGCCCTTCTCCCCGGCGCAGGCAGCGGCCTGGCCGCAGGCGGCGCTGCATGACACCCTGGACGTCGTCAGCCGCACGCCGGCCCGACGCCGCGTGCTCGTGTTCGACGGCGACCCGGCTGGGTGGGTCATGCCGGGCTGGGAGGTCGTGGCCCAGCGTGGCGACGGTCTCGACGAACGGCTCGCTGCCGCGTTCGCCGACACCGGCCCGGGGCCGGCGTTGCTCGTGGGGATGGACACACCGCAGCTCACCGCCGAGACTGCTCCTCGAGGGCGTCCGGTTGCTGCAACGACCGGACGTTGACGCAGTGATCGGACCGACCTGGGACGGTGGGTACTGGAGTGTCGGGCTGCGGTGCGCGTGTCCCGAGGTATTTCTCGGCGTGCCGATGAGCCAGCCGCGGCACCCTGGCCGCGCAGTGCGCTCGGTTGCGCGAGCTCGGCCTGCGGGTCGCCGTCCAGTCGCGCCTGCGCGACGTCGACACCGCGGCGGATGCGTACGCGGCGGCGCGTCAGGCGCCCGACCACCCGGTTCGCCGCGGCCCTGCGCTCGGTGTCCCGGTTCCGGGCGGTCTGGCCGCGAGCATCGCGGCATGACCGGAGCGCTCGCCCTGTACGGCCGCGGCCTGCTCGCCGCCGGGGACCCGGGCTGCGCTTCGCAGCCCGCATGGAGGACGGCAGCCTGGTGCCGGTCGCGCTCGAGCGCTACACCAGCCCTGCCGATCCCACCGACGAGCAGCTGCTCGCCGAGTGCAGGGCCCGGTGCTCGATGTCGGCTGCGGACCCGGACGCCACCTGCACGCGCTCGCCCGGCGCGCGGTGTTCGCCCTGGCGTCGACCTCTCGCCGGAGGCGGTCGTCGCTGGCGCGCGGTGGCGGCGGGCACGCCCTGCTGCGCTCGGTGTTCGACGAGCTGCCCGGGGTGGGCAGCTGGCGCACGGCGCTGCTGCTCGACGGCAACATCGGTATCGGTGGCACGCCCGATGCGGCTGCTGCGTCGCGTGGCTCGCTGCTGGCCCCGCGCGGGGAGCTGCTGGTCGAGGTCGAGCCCCCGGGGGTGCACGGCACCCAGACTCGCGCGCGGCTGGAGACCGACCGAGGCACGAGCGGTGGTTTCCGTGGGCCCGCGTCTCCGATCAGCGAGATCGGCGCGCTCGCCCGGCAAGCGGGTATGCGGGTCGAGCACCAGCAAGTCGCCGACGATCGCTGGTTTGCCTGGCTGGGCAAGCTAGTGATCACAGACACTGCCACCGGAGCGTCACATGACCACCGATTCTCCGATGCCGTGGGGCAGATCGTCGGGCCCACGCATGAGTTTGCCGCCACCGATCCGCGCATTCATCGACCGCCAGGCCGAGCGGGCCCCGCGTCGCTACGAGGACCTGCGGGCGGTGATCTTCAACGGCACGCTCAAGCGCTCCCCGGAGCCCAGCCACACCGACGGCCTGATCGCCATCGTGCGCGGGATCTTCGAGCGAGTCGGGGTCTCGGTGACGAGATCCGCACCGTCGACCACGTCATCCCGCCTGGTGTGTGGCCCGACATGCGCGAGCACGGCTATGACCGAGACGACTTCCCTGCGATCTATCGCGAGTCGGTCGCGCCGGCCGACATCTTGGTCATCGCCGGGCCGATCTGGCTCGGGGACCAGAGCTCGCAGACCCGGATGATCATCGAGCGCCTCTACGCCTACTCGGGTGAGGTCAACGCCGCTGGCCAGTGGGCCTACTACGGCAAGGTCGGCGGTGTGCTGACCACCGGCAACGAGGACGGCGGCAAGCACGTCGGCGCCCAGGTCCTCTACGCGCTGCAGCACATCGGGCTCACGGTACCTCCCCAGTCCGACACCTACTGGAACGGCCAGGCCGGGCCCGGCCCTTCCTACCTCGACGCCGACAGTGGCGGCGAGCAAAACGACTGGACCACTCGCAACACCGTGTTCACGGCCTGGAACATGCTGCACCTCGCGCGCATGCTCAAGGACGCCGGCGGCATCCCGGCCTATGGCAACTCCACGCACGACTGGGATCTCAGCCGGCCTGGTCACCCCAACCCTGAATACCGCTGAACCGTTCGGGGCGCGGCCGTACAGCTCGCGGGCGAGTCGCAGGTTAGGGGGACCTGGGGAGCCTGGGTGTCTCGAGCGTGGCTTCTCCATAGCAAACACGCTGCTTAGCAGGATTTCCCCATGGCCCGGCCAGGACTCGAACCTGGGCGCGACGGATTATGAGTCCGCTGCTCTAACCAACTGAGCTACCGGGCCGGTGCTCGGAGGCGAAGCTACCACCGGGCGAGTCCGTGGGGTGGCTGGCGTGGCTCTCGCCAGACGCTTGCGATAGGCTCCCGAGCGATGCTGATTCCTGCCGATCACGCGCTCGGAATGACGCTCGCCCTGCTGGCCACCTTCCTCGGGATCGGAGTGGTGGCGAACCTGCTGATCGCCTATATCGTCGGCCAGGTCTTCGCTGAGCGCAGGCAGAACCAGGAATACCAAGAACCCGGTTCGTAGTCGGCCGCGGGCCTCACATGGGGCTCAACTTAACGCTGGCCGCCGAGGACGCTGACGGCCTGAATCGACGCTGCGGTTCTCCGGTCCCGACGACCGATTCATGCAGCGTCGAACGGATCACTGAAGGAACGGTGGCGGCGGGCGTCGAATGAACGCCTGCCGATGAAGCAGACAACAACTCCCACTGCGACCGCCGAGACCCCGCACGGTCATCAGGCGCTGTCCACGTATATCCGCGCCCGCTTCGACGAGTTCTCACGCTCACAAAAGGACGTCGCGCAGTACATCGTCGACCACCTTGACGAGGCGGCGTTCCAGACCGCTGAAGAACTCGCCCGCCGCGCCAACACCTCCTCCAGCACGGTCGTGCGCTTCTCCCAGGCCCTTGGCTTCGAGGGCTTTCCGGAGCTCCAACAGGCCGCGCGTGACGAATATCGCCGGCGACCGGCTGGGGTCAGCGACCCGCTGGCCGGTGCCACGCCGCTGTTCTCCCTGGATCACACGGAGTTCGAAGCCGCGCTGGCGGCCGATCACGTCAACGTCGAGGACACCGCGCACAAGCTGTCTCGGTCCGACGTCGAGGCCGCGGTCGACGCGATCGTGTCCGCGGAGAAGGTGCTGATCGCCGGCACCGACCAGATGGCGTTCTTCGCCAGCTATCTGCGACATCTCCTGATGCTGCTCGACCTCCGGGCCGAGATCGTGGCCAGCCCGAGCCAAGAGGCGCTCGGGCGGCTCAGCCGAATCGACGAGAGCACCCTGGTGGTCGGACTCTCGGCCGGCCGTCCTCACCCGCTGATCACACGCACCATGAAGCTTGCCCGCCACCCATGACACCACGCTGGCC
>CAWHEM010000012.1:0-43203 GCA_963828535.1 uncultured Solirubrobacterales bacterium | reverse complement strand
CGTTGCCGCCGATGGTGATCGTCACCAGGTTCGTTGTGCTGCTGAGCGGTCCGAGCTGGTTGGCGTTGACGTCGGTCGTCTTCGCCCCGCTGCAGGCCTGGAAGTTCAACGCGTAGCCTCGCGCCGCGCTGATCAGGGGTCCGTAGGCGTCCGGGCTGCGTTGACAGCTCGTCCCGTCGTTGTAATAGACGCGAGTCCCAACACCCGATGAATACGAGTCGCCGAGCGCCACGTACGCGGGGGCAGCGGCGGCTACCGCGGGCAGTGCCCAGGACGCGAGCGCGGTGACGGTTACGGCGGCGAAAGCGAGCGCGAAGCGCCGAGAAGTCATGTGTTGATCCCCTCTCTGTTACGGCTTGTCGCTCGCGCCGGATCTCTGAAACCGGCCGACCCTCCCATGGCCACGAGCGCTGATCAGGGATTCCTATCCGAGCGAGCGGTGTAGCGTCAAGCCAGACGGCGCCTAACTCGTGTTGCCGCTGGCGATCGGCAGGGCATAGAACACCGCCACGCCGCGCAGATGACCACCGTCGCGTAAGGCGAGACCGGGGCCAGCGCGGTGGCCAGGTGTAGGGGATGAGCCCGTGATGCCCCAACGGAGGATCGACCGGCGCCGTTGCTCGTCGAGGTCCTCGCTCAGCAGATGCGTCTTGCCGAACAGGATGTGGCGCTGCATCAGCGAGAAGATCAGTGACATCAACAGAAACGCGCCGCTGTAGACCGCCGCGGCGAGGTGCTGGCCGTGCGGCTCGCGGAGGTAGCGCGCCATCAGCGACGTGGCGAAAGGAAGCAGGCCGATGCTCAGCAGCAGAAACAGGTTCAGCACCAGGATCGTGTGATCGGTTTGGCGCAGACGGCCGATCATCGCGTGGTGGTTGACCCAGATGATCCCGATGGTGAGGAACGACATCACGTAGGCGGCGTAGTTCGGCCACGCATGCCAGCAGGTTGTGGGCCAGGCTGTGCCCGCCGCTTCCGGGGTCAGGAACGTGGATGTCGAGGACCAGCAACGTGATTGCCACCGCGATCACCCCGTCGGAGAAGGCCTCGAGTCGGTTGGTGCTCACGCTCGCCGGCGTCGGTTAGCCGTCCACGACCTGCTTGGCGAGCCGCTCGGCGTAGGCCGCCCGTCCCGAGGGGTCGACGGCGCTCAGTGCCTTGTCATCGCCGATCAGCCGCCGGGCGAGCGCCTCCACCGGCCCGGGGATGAACGGGCGGAACATCGGATACAGCGCCATCCACCGCGGAACCGCGAGCTCCTTGGCGCGAGAGTCGCAGCTGCCGACGATCGCCTCCGCCACGTCCCCGGGCTCCACCCGGGCCAGCCTGGACAGCGGGATCGTGATGCCCGAGGCGAGCTCGGTGTTGACCACGCTCGGCAGCACCGCGGTCAGCGTCACGCCGGTGCCGCCCAGCTCGCTTCGCACGGCCGCGGTCAGCCCCACCACGGCATGCTTCGACGCGGTGTAGCTGGCCAGTCCCGGCAACTCGGTGCGTCCGAGCATCGAGGCGACGTTGACGATGTGGCCCCGCCGGCGCTCGATCATCCCCGGCAGCACCAAGCGCATCCCGTTGACCGGACCCGCGAAGTTGACGCCGAACACGGCTTCGGTGCGTCGCCATCTTCTCGTCCAGAAAACGACCGGTCGGCATCACGCCGGCGTTGTTGACGAGGACGTCGATCGGGCCCACCGTCTGCTGCGGCGGAGGCCACGAACGCGGCGAACGACTCCTCGACGGCTACGTCGACCTGAAACGGATGAGCCCGCGGACTCAGACTCGTCGGCGACGTCCGCGGCGACGTCACCGTCGAGGTCGGCCAGGCAGACCTGCGCGCCACGCTCCAGGAACAGCTCGGCCGTCGCACGTCCGATTCCCCGAGCCGCGCCGGTCACCGCCACGACCGCACCGCGGAGCTCGATCTTCGTGGGCGGCATCGCTCCTGCAGGGTACCGGGCCCCCGAGCGGGACCCTCAGCCCCGTGGGTCGGCGATGAACTCCATCAGCAGACCGTCGTGCCAAGCGGGGCCATCGCTGTCACGCTCATAGCTTCGCATCACCCCAACCGCCTGAAATCCGGCCTTCTCGTAGGCGCGGATCGCCGCCATGTTGCCGACGGCCGGGTCGATGGTGATGCGGTGATGCCCGCGTTCGCCGGTCAGATGCTTGACGAGCTGCCGGACCGCCTCGGTTCCCAGCCCGCGCCCGTGCCAGGCCGGATCGAGAAACAGGTCGACCGCCGCGTGCCGATACTTCGGCTCGGTCTCCTCCCAATACTGGATCAGGCCGGCCACGGCACCGTCGATGACGATGGTCAGGCGGGTCGATTCGGGGTCCTCCCACGGGAAGTCCTCGGGCGGCGCGTCCCACCAGCGTCGCACCTCCGGTGTGCAGTGGATGCGCCGCAACGCGGGGGCGTCGGCACGTGAAAGCGGGCGCAGCATGAGCTTGCCGGCAGGCGTTCGGTCACTGTCCGACCGAGCCGCAGGCGGGGGGACGGGAACGCCGAGCAACGCTGCCTCGACCGAGCGCAGGCGCTCGTGGTCACCTCGCACTCCGCTACTGGCGTCGTTGTAAAGAAACGCTTCAGCGAGGCGCACGATCGCGTAGGCGAGCGTCTGCGGCTCCGCGGGAGCGAGGTAACGCCCAGTCTGCGTTTCCGCCTCGATCAGCGCCTGCACCGCGGCGACGGCGCGCGGTTGCACCTCGCCGTCGCTCGCGGTCAGCAGGCGCAGCGCCCCCGAGGGTTCCTGCTCGAGGAGGCGCTGAAGTGCGCGCGATCGGGCCAAGCTGCGATTGACCTGGTCGAAGACCTCAAGCAGGCCGATCGCCCCGCGCCGGCGGACGCGTTGACGCTTGGCTGCGATCAGATCCACCAGTGCCCCGCCCACGACCTGTCCGAGCAGACGCTCGCGAGAGCCGAACCACCGATAGATGGTCGCGCGACCGAGTCCGAGTCGCGCCGCCAACAAGGTCAGATCGACACGGTCTCCAGCCAGGTACTGCTCCCCGGCGAGCGCCAGCACGTCCTCGGGCGTGGCGGCCGCCGGGCGCCCTCGCCGTGACGCGGTTGAACCTCGACTCTGCTCCACGAAATCCCTAGTATTTGAGACGAGTGAGAGGAAGCGTATCGAAACGCTGTAGTTCGATACGTGGGCGTGCGGGTGCCCGGTGCTGAGCGCTCACGAGATCACCGTCCGGTTCGGTGGGATCACCGCGCTTGACCACGTGTCCCTGGAGGTCGCGCCCAACGAGGTGCTGGGCGTGATCGGGCCCAACGGCGCCGGCAAGACCACGCTGTTCAACGTCATCTGCGGCTTCGTGCGGGCGCAGTCCGGCTCCCTGACCTGGCGCGGTGAAAAGCTCGAACGGATCTCGCCCTCCGGTCTGGGCCGCATGGGAATCGCTCGCACGCTGCAGAGCGTGGGGCTGTTCCCGGGGTTGAATGCGCTGGAGAACGTGATCGTCGGAGCGGAACGCTTTCGCCGCTCGTCGCTGGCGGGCTCGCTGCTCGGACTGCCATCCTGGGATCGAGACGAGCGCGCGCTGGAGGAACGGGCGCGACACGCGCTCGCCCGAGTTGGCTGCGACAACATCGCCGAGGAAGCGCCGGAGACGCTGCCGTTCGCGGTGCAGAAGAAGGTCGCGCTGGCTCGAGCACTGGTCTCCGAGCCAGATCTGCTGCTGCTGGATGAACCTGCGGGCGGCCTCGGCGAGGATGATCTGGGCGACCTCCGCGAGCTGATCGGTGCGCTCCGCGGATCGATGGGCGTGATGCTGGTCGAACACCACATGGATCTGGTGATGTCCGTGTGCGATCGCGTTGTCGTGCTCGACTTTGGACGGGTGCTCGCCACCGGAGAGCCGGAGGCCATCCAGAGTGACCCCCAGGTCCTTGAGGCCTACCTCGGTCGTGACGCCAGCTCGGCGGCGCAGCCTGCGACGGTCGGGGACGGCGATGCTCGCGGTTGATGAGCTCACGACCGACTACGGCGCAGTCCGGGCGGTCGACTGTGTCTCGTTGAAGGTGGATCCGGGCGCCGTCGTTGCCGTGCTCGGAGCGAACGGGGCCGGGAAAACCACGCTCCTGCGCTCGATCTGCGGTCTGCAACCGCGCCAGAGCGGGACCGTGCGTCTGGACGGAGAGGAACTGGGGGCCCTGTCGGTTGAGCAAATCGTCCGGCGAGGCATTTCCCACGTCCCCGAGGGTCGCGGGGTGATCGGTGAACTCACCGTGGCTGAGAATCTGCGCCTCGGGGGCCTGTTCCAGGGCGCCGATGCGCTGCCGGAGGGCGAGGTCTACGAGCTCTTCCCGCGCCTGTTCGAGCGTCGCCACCAACCCGCCTCGACGCTCTCCGGTGGTGAGCGCCAGATGCTCTCGATCGGTCGTGCCCTGATGGCCAGGCCCCGGGTCCTGCTGCTCGACGAGCCGTCGTTGGGTCTGGCTCCGATCGTCACCGCGCAACTGATGTCGCTGATCCGCCGCCTCTGTGATGAGCAGCAGCTGGCCGTCCTGCTCGTGGAGCAGAACGCCCGGAGCGCATTGTCGATCGCCGACCACGGGATCGTGCTCAGTCTCGGCCGCGTCGCCGCGGCTCAGTCTCCCGAGAGGCTCATCGCCGACGACGGGTTGCGTCATGCCTACCTGGGGTTCTAGCGGAGCATCTCGGTGACCAAGTTCATCGATCTGACCCTCAACGGAATTTCCACTGGTGCCGTCTATGCGGCTGTCGCCCTGGCCTTGGTGCTGATCTGGCGCGCCACCCGCATCGTCAACTTCGCCCAGGGCGCGATGCTGATGGTCACCACCTTCATCGCCTCTGACGTGATCCAATCCACCGGGTCCTACTGGGTCGGCTTTGCCGCCGCGCTGCTGTCCGGGCTGGTGCTTGGCGCCGCGGTCGAGCGGATCGTGATCAGACCGGTCGAATCCGCGCCCCCCTTGAATGCGGTGATCGTCGCGCTCGGGCTGTACACGGTCCTGATCGCACTCGCGGGAATGCTCTGGGGCAACACGCCTCGCTCCTTTCCGGCCGCGTTCTCGCTCCGCGGGTACCGCGTGGGCGGGACGCAGCTGCTGTTCGCCCCCAACGACGCCTTCACGGTGCTGGTGGTGATCGCGTTGGCCCTGGGGCTGGCACTGCTGTTCCGCGGGACCTCGCTCGGTCTCCGCATGCGCGCCGCCGCGTTCCAGCCCGAGGTGGCGCGTCTGCTCGGCGTCCGCGTCGGCCACATGTTCACCGTGGGTTGGGCTCTCGCCGCGGGCGCCGGTTCGCTGGCCGGCGTCCTCGTCGCGCCCTCGGTGTTCCTGGGGCCGAGCAACTTCGATCCGATCCTGATCATCGGCTTCGTCGCAGCCGTGCTCGGCGGTCTGGACAGTCCACCGGGCGCGGTCCTCGGAGGTCTGACCCTTGGCCTGGTGCTGTCGTATGTATCCGGTTACGAGGGGTCCTCGCTGGTCCCGCTGGCCGCGCTGGTGATCCTGGTGGCGGTGCTGATGGTGCGTCCCGGCGGGGTGTTCGCCTCGACGGCGGAGCGCCGCGTGTGAGTGCCCTGGCCGCCCGGTTGCCGCGCCCGCGCGCCACCCTTGCCCGCTCGCTCCTGGTGGTCGCGTTCCTGGCCGTGCTGCTGGGGCTGCTGAGCACGTTCATCAGTGCCTACGACGACCTGCGCCTCAGCTACGGCGCGTACTACTTCGCCGTGCTGGCGGGTCTGACGATGCTGACCGGATTGAGCGGACAGATCTCGCTCGGTCACGGAGCGCTGATGGCGGTGGGGGCATACACCGTCGCCCTCCTGGTGGGGAACGAGGGTTGGGCCCTCGTCCCCTCGTTGGTCGCGGCGGTGGTGGTGACGGCCATCGTGGGCATTCCGGTTGGAGCGGCGGCCACTCGGCTGCGAGGACCGTACCTGGCCGGCGCCACCCTGGCTTTCGCCGTGGGGTTGCCGGCGTTGGCCGACAAGTACCCGGGCACGTTCGGCGGCGAGAACGGGCTTTCGGTGAACCCGCCCGTGCCCCCATCGTTTTTGGGCGCCAACTTCCCGCTCGAGCGCTGGGAGGCGTGGGTCGCGTGTGGCGGTGCCCTGGTCGTCCTGTTCGCATTGCTCAACCTGACCCGGGGCGGTTACGGACGTACGCTGCGCGCGGTGCGCGACAACGAGATCGCGGCGTCGTTGTGCGGACTGCGAGTAGCCCGGGTACAGACGATCGCCTTTGTCATCAGCGCTGCCTGTGCCGGTCTTGGCGGCGGTCTGCTGGCCGAGGTGCTACAGCTGGCGCAGCCGGGGGCGTTTCCGTTACAGCTGTCGCTGTCGCTGCTCACCGGCGTGGTCCTGGGCGGGCTCGGTTCCCTCGCCGGAGCGGCTTGGGGAGCGGCCGCGTTGGTGCTGCTGCCGAGCTGGAGCACGGATCTCGCCCATTCGTTTTCGCTGTCGAACAGGGTCGCGGACAACCTCCCGCTGGCTATCTACGGCCTGGTTCTGATTGGGGCGATGCTCGTGTGGCCACGAGGCATCCAAGGGGGTCTGCAGGTGCTTACCCGGCGGCTATTTCACGGCGGCGTGCCGATGTCGACAAACCCATCACCGAGGAGAAGAGGATGAGAAGAACCGCTCTCACTGCGGGAACAGTTGTGGCGATCACGATCTTGATCGCCGCCTGCGGCTCGTCTGGTTCCAGCAGCGGCGGCACCACCGGTGTCACCGCCACGAGCATTACCTTCGGCGCCCACGAGCCCCTGACCGGGCCGGCGGCGCCGGGATACGGCGAGATTGCTCCGGCATCTGCCGCGTTCTTCAAGTACGTCAACGCCCACGGCGGTGTGTTCGGCCGCAAGCTCAACTTCATCTACAAGGATGACGCCTATAACCCGACCAACACGGTCAGCGTCGTCCACCAGCTCGTCCTGCAGAACAAGGTGTTCGGCATCTTCGAGGGCCTCGGCACGCCCACGCACACGAAGGTTGTCTCCTACCTGAACACCTCCAAGGTTCCGGACCTGTTCGTCGCCTCGGGGTGCCCCTGCTGGGACCAGGGGGCCAGCCAGCCCTACACGTTCGGATGGCAGCCGAATTACACGATCGAGGGCAAGCTCCTCGGCAAGTACATCAAGGAGCATTTCGCCGGGCAAAAGGTCGCGGTGCTCTACCAGGACGACGACTTCGGACTGGGCGGACTCGCGGGGATCCAGGCCGAGTTGCCGGGGTCCTCGATCGTCAGCAAGGAGGCCTACCAGTCGGGCACGACGACGCTGGCGCCGCAGATCACGGCGATCAAGGCGTCAGGCGCCAAGGTGCTGGTCGACTTCACCGTTCCCATCTACACCGCAATCGGCCAGCTCACCGCGTTCAAGCTCGGCTACAAGCCGCAACTGGTCATCTCGAACGTCGGCATCGACCCAACCACGGTCGGCGCACTGCTGAAGTCGATCTCGAAGGGGGCGGCCTCGGGTACGGGTCTGATTGAGGGAGCTATCACCGACGGCTACCTGCCGTCGTCGACAGACACCTCGAACCCGTGGATCCAGCTGTTCAAGAAGATTCACGACCAGTACGACGCCGCGGCGCCGTTTGACGGCAACGTCGAGTACGGGATGGCCAATGCCTACACGCTCGTGCAGGCGCTGAAGGCGGCGGGCAAGAACCTGACCCGCCAGGGGCTGGTGAACGCGATCGAGGCCGATGGCGCCAAATGGGGCGGTCCGGGTCTCGTGCCGTTCCGCTACTCCAAGACCGACCACGGCGGCTACGGGGGCGCGGAGATCGGCCAACTGAAGGGCGGCAAGATCACGCTAGACCGGCAGCCCCGAGACCACCGATCCGAGCCCCGGGGGTCCGATTACCCCGTACACGACGGCCCAGGCGCCGCCCCCCGCCAGCGGGATCCCGACCAACTAGTGCTCGCCACCGCAACTCCGCTCGGAGACCGCTAGCGACGCAGTCACCAGGCAAAGGCTGGGACGTCCGTTCCCGGGCGTCCCAGCCGCCCCTGGGCGGGACGATCAGGCGACGCTGCGGACGCCGTGCCCGCGCGCCGGTGTGGAGCGTCCGAGCGTAGCCATTGGCCAGACGCTGCAGCGATGCCTCCCAGCCAGCGAGCGATCGCCAGCGCCATGGCTGAGTGTGTCCACTTGGGTGCGCAACGGTTCGCTTGGCCGACGGAACCCGGATCAGCTGGCGGCGGGGTCAGTGGTCAGTGAGCGCCGACCGCGACGTCACCTTCGAGGCGCGCTCGGCCTGACGGCGGTCCTGGATCCTCATGCAATCCGAACCGGTCGTGCAAGCGCCGCAGGGGCCGCGGCGCCCACCAGTTCCACTTACCGAGCAGCTCCATCAGCGAGGGGACGAGCAGCGCGCGAATGATCGAGGCGTCGATCAGCACCGCCAGTGCGGAGCCGAGTCCGAGCTCCTTGATGAACACGAGCTTCGAGGTCGCGAAGGCGCCGATGGCCACCGCGAACAGCAGTGCGGCCGCGGTGACGATCCGGCCCGTCCGCTCGAGGCCGATCGCCACCGCGGCCGAATCCGAGGCACCGGCGTCACGGGCCTCCTTGATCCGTGAGAGCAGGAACACGCCGTAGTCGGTTGCGAGCCCGAAGGCCACCGCGAACATGAAGATCGGCTGTGTCGCGTCCAGCGCCCCCTGGCTGGTGAAGCCCAGTAACCCCTGCAGATTGCCGTCCTGAAAAATCAGCACCAGAATCCCGAATACCGCGCTGAGACTGAGGGCGTTCATCAGGACCGCCTTCAGCGGCAGGATCACCGATCCCGTCATCAGGAACAGAACGATCAGCGTGGCCGCCACCACCACGGCGAGCACCGCCGGAAGGTGGGCTCCGAGGCTGTGCTCGAGATCGACGAATGACGCTGTCTGTCCGGCCACCCCGAGATAGAACGTCGTCCGCAGCCCACGGACAGCGCGGACGAGGTGTTGGGTCGTGTCGCTGAGCGGTGGGGAGGCCGGGGCGAGCGCAATCAACGCCATGTGTGTGCCCGCCGGCTGCGGCCGGCGCCACCGCGGCGACGTCTGGCAGCACGGCCAGCCTGCGCACCAGCGCGCTGACCTGCGGCGAGCCGGCCGGTGCGCCGACCACGACCTGCAGCGGCGAGGTGCGGTTGGGCGGGAATTGGGTCCGCAGCGCGTCATCGACCTGCCGCGCGCTGGCGCTGTGGGGCAGCACCGCGGCGCTGACCGAGATGAACTTGACGCCGGTGAAGGGGAGGCCGAGCGCCACCAGGACGACGGTGCTGGCCAGGGCGATACGCCCCGGCCGTCGCATCACGACCTGGGAGAGCCGGTACCAGGCGCCGGACTCGGTTGCGGTCGCGTCGCGCTGCGCCGCCCTGGCCAATCGCTTGGGCGCGAGCGCGTTGACCCGTGGGCCGAGAACGGCCAGCAGGGCCGGCAGCACGATCAGTGCCAGAGCCGCGGCGAGCACCGCCACCAGCGCGCCGGCGATGCCCATCGAGTACAGAAACCGCTGGGGGAAGATGGCCAGTGAGGCCAACGCCACGGCAACGGTCAGCGAGCTGAATAGGATCGTCCGCCCCGAGGTCTGCATCGTCCGTACCAGCGGTCCCCGCCCGAAACCGTCGGCGGCCGCCTCCTCGCGGTAGCGGGAGACCATGAACAGGCTGTAGTCGATGGCCAGACCGAGCCCCAAGCCCGTCACCAGGTTGAGAGCGAACACCGAGATGTCGGCAAAGCTCGAGACGATGCGCAGGGCCAAGAAGGTGAACACGATGGCCAGCCCGCCGAGGAGCGGCGGCAACAGGGCGGCCACCAGTGAGCGGAAGAACAGCAGTGAGAGCAAGAAGATGAAGGGAAAGGCCAGCAGCTCGGCGTGAGCGAGGTCGTGGCCGACCTGTGTGTTGGCCTGGGCGTTGGCGAATGCCTGACCACCGAGCTTGACGTCTCGCTGCGCGGCGAACGCGGCCTGAATCGCGCTCGCGTCGTCCTTGATTCGCGTGTCCGAGAGGGGCTTGAAGTACGCCAGCACGTAGCTCGAGCGTCCGTCGGTCGAGACCATCGCGCGGTCGTGGGTTCCGTAGACGGTCAGCACGCGGGCCACGTCGGGCTGGGCGCGCAGCCTTTGCGCGACCTGAGCCACACGCAGCCGGGCCCGCGTTGTCTGCACATTCCCGGAGTTGACCAGCGCCACCACACCGGCATCGATCTGGACGCCGGCGGCGTGCTGGTAACGGTTCATCGCCTGGACACTCTGCGTGGCTGGGTCGGAGGCTCCGTAAGGGCTGAGGTGCTTGGCGACCCCGAAGCCGAACGCTCCGGCGGCGATCGCCCCCACCACCGCGACGAACAGCACCCGGCGGCGGCGGGCGTACAGGAACCCGGCGAGTCTGCTGAGCATTGCCTACTCCTTTTCCAGTTCTGCCGCGAGACGGCGCTCGGTCGCCTCGCTCCACTCGATGAACGATTGCGCCATGCCCATCCCCAGCTGCAGCGTCAGATGCGGGCCGGGAGGACCCTGGCGGGCCCATGGCTCGATCGCGCGCAGTTGCGCAAGCTTCTGCTCCTGGCGCGCGCGCATGGTCTGGAGCTGCCTGATCCGCAAGGCGACCGGGCTGGCCAGGTCCGGGCTGACCAGGTCCGAGAAGAACAGCTTCAGCATTCCCTCATCGCGCAGCTCGTACAACAGCTCCGGCGTCGCGGTCAGCCAGCGGTTGAGCGCGTCCCGCCCTGCGCCGGTCAGCCGGTAGACCGTCCGTGCCCGGGCGCCCGAAGGCTCGGACTGACTGTTGACCAGGCCTGCCTCCTCCAGACGCCGCAGTTCCGGATAGATCTGCCCGTAGCTGGCCGCCCAGAAATGTCGCGTGGACTTGTCGACGAACTGCTTGATGTCGTAGCCGGTCTCCTTGCCCAGCCCGAGCATCCCGAGGATCACCCGCCCGGTGGGCGTGAGAGGCGCCGCTTCGGCGGAGGTGCGCGCGTCGGCTGGCGGTGCCGCCTCGGCTGGCGGTGCCGCCTCGGCTGGCGGTGCCGCCTCGGCTGGGGGTGCCACCTCGGCTGGCCGTCCCGCGCCGGCTCGGGCTGGCACGGCTTGCGCTGGCATGGTCGGCTCACTCATGTAACGGGACGATATATCGTCACGCAACATATGTCAACCCCCGGACCGAGTCAAGCCCGCCGAGTCCCGCGCGGGTCGGCCGGGGTCCCGGGGGGTCGGCCGGGTCACGGGTGGGGAGAAACTGCGGCGTCGAGAGTGCCGCGAGCCTCGGCCCTTGATCACGGCCGCCACGAACGACCAAGGTGCGACAACCACCGCCGATCCGGCCGACCGATGTCGCAATATGGTCGATACACGACCCTTTTGCGCATTCCGCGATCGGTGGTCCTCGCGGTTGGCGGACTTTGGTCGTGCGGGCCTGCACCCGCACCCGCGGCGACCGCGGGCCGGCCACCCAGCCACCCTGCCACCCACCCCCCCGGGAGCGGCGGTCAGCCCCCAGTCCCATCGATGTGCCTTGCCAGCGGTCGCTCGCCAATTCGGCTCAGCGCGGGCTGCGCTTGCGCTCCCACGCATCCTCGAGCAGCTCGCCGAGGAGCTCGGGCTCGGCGGCGCTCAAGGCCACGCGAACGGCCGCGAGGCGCTTACCCCACCAGACCTCCGCGCACGCCACCGGATGGGACTGAACGGCGGTCAGAACCCCCGGCTCGTCGACCATCACGTTCATGTGACCGTCATCCCAAAGCGTCGCGAAGATGCGGCCGCCGATGCGAAAAGACGGCCGCCCGTGATGATCCTGCTCGACCGCGTCGGGGAGCGCGAGGGCCAGATTTCGGGCCTGATCAGGCGAGATCATCCCCGCCGGCCCCAGGTATCCTCGCGGCGATGCATCCAGCCGAACTCACCGCGCCCGAACAGCGGGTGCTGGGCTGTCTGATCGAGAAGCGCTGGACCACGCCGGATCAGTATCCGCTATCGGTCAACGCGCTCCGCCTGGCCTGCAACCAGTCGACAAACCGCGACCCGGTCACCGCGTACGATGAGACGACGGTCCGCGACGCGGCACAGCGCCTGTGTCGCTACGGGCTGGCCCGGCTGGCCAGTGGACACACCAGCCGCTCGATCAAGTACCGCCACCTCGCGGAGGAGGCTCTGAGCCTCGACCGCCAGGCGCTCGCGCTGCTCGGCGTGCTGCTCGTCCGCGGGCCGCAGACACCCGGGGAGCTGAAGGGGCGCAGCGAGCGGATGGCGCGGTTTGACTCGCTGGTCGACGTCGAGCGCGTGCTCGGGCTCCTCGCCGAGCGCGGTTACGTGCGCAGCCTCGGTCGTCGCCCCGGTCAGAAGGAGGACCGGTTCATCCACCTCCTTGGCGCCCAGGAGGGCGGCGCGTCGCCGGCGCAGGTGACCTCCGCAGATCCGGGGACGGTTGCGCCCGCCGCCGCGCCCCTGATCACGCCCGCCGCTGCGCCCTCGATCACACCCCCCGGTCCGACGGACAACCTGGAGGCCCGGGTCGCCGCGTTGGAAGATGAGGCAGGTCTGCTGCGCGAGGAACTCCTGGCGTTGCGTGAGGAGCTCGAGGCCCTGCGTGCCGAGCCGGCGGCTCGGTTCGAGCCGTAGTTCAGGCCGGCAGGGCCAGACCGACCAGGTAGGTCGCGCCACCGACGATCACGCCCGCCAGCGTCATCTCCAGGCCCGCTGACCACCAGCTGCGCAGCGTCACCAGGGATTTGGCCGCCCCGACCATGAAGTGGGCGAGCAAGGACACGATTGCGGCGGCGACAATCGCGTTCGTGCCGGTCGTGAAGAAGAACGGGATCACCGGGATGATGGCTCCGAGTCCGGTCGAGACGCCGGCGGCGAGCGCCGCTTGGGCAGGGTCCCCGCCACTCTGAGCGCTGGTGCCGAATTCCTCGGCGGCGAGCGCCTGGAGCATCGCGTCGGGATGCTGCGACATGCGTTCGGCCAGCTCGTCCGCGGTCTTCTCGTCGATCCCCTTGAGCTGGTAGAAGAGCGAGAGCTCCTCCTTCTCCTCCTCGGGATGCTCGGCGATCTCCTGTCGCTCCCGTTCAACGTTCGCGGCATGCACCTCGGCTTCGGAGCGTTCGGCCAGAAACGCGCCCGTGGCCATCGAGAGCGCCGAGGCGATGGCTCCGGCCAGGCCGGCGGTGAGGACCGAGGTCGAGCCGCCGGTCGCGCCCGATACGCCGGCCACGATGCCGAACACCGCGGCGAGGCCGTCATTGGCACCGTAGATCGCGCCGGAGATCCAGCCTCCGCCGGTCATGTGCCACTTCTCACGCCCGAGGATGCGGTCAAGCCGAGTGCGGGCCCCGGGAACCGCCAGCGGGGCCGCATCGAACACGGCGGCGGCGCGTGGACCTGCCGAGTCCGGGGGGGCCGACCCATCGCCTGAGCTGCCTCCGGAGCGGATGTCCTGGACGGCGAGCGAATGGGAGCGCTCCTCTCTGCGGATCTCACGCAGCAGTCCGTCGGTGACCGGATCTCCGGTCGAGCGCTTGTACAGGTCGTCGACCTCGTCGTCCTCGGCCGCTTCACGCGCAGCGAGGACGCGGTCGATCGGCGCGATCTTCGCCTGCAGCCTCAACCACATGGGGATGCGCACACTCGCCGGATCCGGCACGGCGATGCCCAACTCCTGCATCCTCGCCTCCAGGCGGCTGCGGTGGACGCTCTCCGCCTGGCCCATCCGCCGCAGGATGTCCGCCTCGCGCTCGGGCATCCGCTCGGCAATCAGGTAGTAGACGGCCCCGGCAACGATTTCGCCGCGCCACGCCTTGAGCAGGCGTTCCCTCACCTCTGCGGAGGCTTCGCTCATCCCGAGCAGCCTAGCCAACGCGGCCGCTAGCCTTGCGGCGCACGTGAGCCCAGCCCGCCGCATCCGCCCGCTGCTCGTCCTGCTGGTTGCTGCTGCCCTGGGGCTGGCGGGATGCGGGAGCAGCGGCACCAGCTCTGGCTCCGGCGGCCAGTCAGCCGGCGCCTCGGGTGGCCAGCACAACGGCGGCAAGGGCATCAAGCTCACCCCGGGAGGCGGCCGCGGCGCCACCCACCCTCCGGTGGCCGTACACACCGTCCCCGCGCTGATCGCGCCGAGCAACGCTCCCGCGAACAGCGTGCAGGTCCCGGTCCTCACCTATCACCGCGTGGCGCCGCTCAGCGCCGTCGGTCTCACCGACCTGAAGGTCGAGCCGGCGACGTTCGTCGCCGAGCTGGGTGCGTTGCAGGCCGGCGGCTACCACACGATCAGCCAAGCGCAGCTGTTCGATGCGCTCTACAAGGGCGCCGGGCTGCCGACCAAGCCGGTGGTCATTTCCGTTGATGACGGCTACGTCGACGACATCACGCGGATCCTCCCCGCGCTACAGCGCTTTCACATGGTGGCGACGTTCTTCGTGATCACGGGCCGAATGACCGAGCCCGGCTTTCTCACCGCCGACCAGATTCGTCAGCTCGATCAGGCGGGGATGGACGTCGGTGACCACACCGCCCACCACGTCGACCTGCGGTTGTTGACCCCAGCGCAGTTGCGGATCGAGACCGCGGGCTCAAAGCAGGTGCTCGAGCACGTTCTCGGCCATCCGGTGTACTACTTTGCCTATCCGTTCGGGGCCTACAACGACGCCGTCGTCACCGCGGTTCGAAGCGCGGGTTTCACCCTCGCCTACTCGACCGCGGGCGGGACCACCGAGCGCACGTCCGCGCCGCTGACGATCCCACGGGTGCACGTGGGCCGCGCGGAGACCCCGAGTGGCCTGGTGTCGCTGCTCGGCGGAGCGTGAATTGAGTCACCTCCCCCGCCTGAGCGTCACCTTCGAGGACGGGCGCGTGGATGCCGGCGCCGGCGCCTTGCTGGCTCAGGCGATGCGTGACGAGATCGCGGCCCTCTATGACGGCCTCGACCTCGATGGGGATGACATGCCGCGGGCGGGTCCAACCGAGCTGGGCCCTCCTGGTGGCGCCTTTCTGATCGGGCTGGCCGATGGGAAGGCGGTCTGCTGCGGCGGGATCAAGCGCCTTGATGCGCAGGTGTGCGAGATCAAGAAGATGTACGTCATCCCCGAGGTGCGCGGCCGTGGCGTGGCCCGCGCGCTGCTGCACGGGCTGCAGCGGCGGGCCATCGAGCTCGGTTACACGACCGCGCGGCTGGACACGGGGCCTCGGCAGGCCAATGCTCGGGGCCTGTACGAGGCCGAGGGCTACCAGGAGATCGAGAACTTCAACGGCAATCCGGTGGCCACGTTCTGGGGCGAAAAGTCGTTGCTTTACGACGCCTGACCGAAGAAATAACAAGCAGGTCGGGGCCAGGAGGTGTAATTGAACCTCCCCATGGGTGTTCCTTGGGTGACGGACCCGCCAATCGGTATGAGTCAGAGCGCTCTTGCACACCGCCGCGTGCGCGTGGCCGACATGTTCGCCCGGCGTCGTTCGCGGCTCGAGTCGCTGCGCGTGAGCCTCTCCGGATCGGCTCGCACCACCGTCCACGTGGCCACCTACGACCTGAACGAGTTTCGGCCGCGGGTGGTTGTGCTCGATCAGCCCGCACCGCTGGTGCGCTGGTGCAAACAGGAGGGCATCCGTGACGCGATCGTCGGCGGCTTTTTCGTCCGTGCCCGCTATGAGCCCCTGGGCCAGATCCAGATCGGCGGGGAGGTCCGGGCTTCGCTTCCCTTCGCCGCTCCCTGGGGTGCCGTGCGCGCCTGCGTCCACATCGATCGTGGTGACGTGCGGATCGCCCCGCGTGACCGGCTGGCCGCGAGTCCCGCCGGGGACCTGCTGCAGGCCGGCCCACTGCTGGTGTCCGGCGGCCGGCGAGTGATCCTTGATGGGGAGGACACCGAGGGGTTCTCCGCGGCATCGCACCAATTCGACTCCGACATCACCCGCGGGCGCTACCCGCGCGCGGCGCTGGCCGTGGCCGGCGACCGGCTGCTCACGGTGGCCTGTGACGGGCGCACGCGCCGGGACGCCGGAATGACGCTGCCCGAGCTCGCCGACACCCTGATCGCCTTGGGCGCCACCGAGGCCCTGAACCTCGATGGCGGCGGTTCGGCATCGCTGGTTTACGCCGGCCGCCTGCGCAACCGGCCGCGTGAGGAGCACGGAATCGATCTGCTCGAGGGCCGGCCGATCCTCAGCGCGATCGTGCTCGAAACGCTGTAAACGCTCGGTCGGGGGGACCTGCTGCGCCGATCGGCGCCCCGGCGTCCATAATCGGCTGTGTGCCCCTGAAGGTTCTCTCCGCGATCCTGTTCTCACCGCGCGGCGGCTCGGCGCCGGTGGCTCGCTCGCTGACCCGCGGGTTGCGCGCTCAGGGATGCGAGGTCACGTTCGTCGCCGGCTCGCGCCGAGGTCTCGGCGGGCACGGCGATGCCCGCAGGTTCTACGACGAGGTCAAGGCCGTCGAGTTCGACGCCGCGCTGGCCAGCGCCGATCCCCTCGGCTACGAGGGGGCGCCGGGCACCGCGCCGATGCACCCGTCGTTCGAGGAGCGTCTGGACGCGCCCGACCTGGTGTTTGCGATGCTTGACGATCTTCACTACGAGCGACAGGTGCGCGCATGGTCGCGGGAGCTGGCTCGGGCCGGCGCCGCAGACATGGACGTCCTGCACTTGCATCATCTGACCCCGCTCAACGAAGCCGCGTCCCGCGTGGCCCCGCACGTCCCGATCGTCGGCCAGCTGCATGGAACGGAGCTGCTGATGCTCGAGCAGATCGCGGAGGGCCCTCCGCCCGGCTGGGACTACGCGGAGCGATGGGCAGAGCGCCTGCGCGGCTGGGCCCTTCGGTGCTCACGGTTGATCGTCGCGCCGGCGGGTATCGAACGAGCCAGCGAACTGCTTGGTGTCCCGCGCGAGCGCCTGACCGGGATGCCAAACGGAGTCGACGTGGATCTGTTCAAGCCCGGCACGCTGGATCGTCGCCAGTTCTGGCAGAGGTCGCTGGTCGAGGCGCCGAGGGGCTGGTCGCCCGGGCAAGCGGCGGGAAGCGTGCGCTACACAAGCGATGACGTGGCCCTGCTGGAAAGCGCCACGGTCTTCGTCTACGTCGGGCGATTCACTGCCGTCAAGCGGCTGGACCGCCTGGTGGCCGCGTTCACCCTGGCCCACCAGCGGGTCCCGAACTCCGGCGCGCTCGTGCTGGTCGGAGGGCATCCGGGAGAATGGGAAGGCGAGCATCCCGCCGATATGGTGGCGAGGCTCGGTGCGCCGAACGTCTTCCTGGCGGGCTGGTATTCGCATGAGGAGCTCCCAGAGTTCTTCGTGGCGGCCGACGCGGTGATCTCGGCCGCCGAGCGCGAGCAGTTCGGCCAGCTGTTCATCGAGGGTATGGCCTGCGGGCTGCCGGCCATCGGCATCCGCGCCCTCGGCCCGGAATCCACCATCGAGCACGGCCGCAGCGGGTGGCTCGTCCCAGCGGCCGACGAGTCATCGCTGGCCGAGACCATTACCGAGGTGACCGAGAACCCGCGCGAACGCGAGCGCCGGGGACGCGCGGCCCGGGATTCGGTTTGTCAGCGGTTCTCGTGGACCCAGATATCAGCCCAGCTCGCGGAGATACTCGCCGACGCGGCGGCCACATCCCGTCACGCCCCGGGCGTCGACACTTCCGGAGCCGCCGCCGTCGAGGTCTGAGCGGCGGGTCCGTTTGCTGCGTCGAGCGCGTCGCCCGCGGCGGGTTCGACGAAGGCGGTCCGCGCGAGTGCGAGGAACTCGGTGGCCGCAGGAGTGTGACGGCGCCCCTCTCGCCACGCCAGGGTGATGTCACGGGTCAGCGCGGGCTCGATCAGACTCGCCACCACCAGTTCGGACCCAGCGCCTTCGGCGTCAGAGCGCGGCAGAATCGCCACGCCCATGCCGCGGGCCACGAGGCGCCGAATCCGCATGCTCTCGTTGGATTCGAGCTTGACCTGAGGTTCGAACCCCGCCTGCTGGCCCGCAGACATCAACAGCTCACGGAGCCGTGAGCCTTGGCGATAGCTGATGAACTGCTCATCGGCCAGGTCGGCCATCCGCAGGACTCTGCGCCCGCTCAGCGGATGGGCGCCGGGAAGGACCACCACGAGCTCCTCGGAGACGAGCTGATGCAGACCGAGGCCGTGGCTCTCGATCCGCTCGGTGACGGACAGAAACGCGAGATCGAGCTCATCCACACGCAGCATCTCGGCCAGCTCCTCGCTGGACATCTCGCGCACGGTCAACTCGACCCCGGGGTAGCGGCCGTGGAAGATGGCCAGAGCCAGCGACACATCGATCGGCCCCATCGTGTGCATGGCTCCGACCGTCACATGACCGGCCTCGATCCCGCGCAGTCCCTGCAACTCGGTCTGCGCCGCATCGACCTCCGAGAGAATCCTGCGTGCCCTGCCGACCAGCAGCTCGCCGGCAGCGGTGATCGTGACCTGGCGCGTCGTGCGCTCGACGAGAGCAACGCCGACCTCTTCCTCGAGCCGGCGAATCTGCTGGGAGAGCGCCGGTTGGGCGATGTGCTCCCGTGCCGCGGCTCTTGTGAAATGACGCTCCTCGGCGAGTGCTACGAGGTAGCGCAGCTGCCGCAGATCCATAAGCAAACACTATAGATGCATTCAGGAACTCGTCTTGGACATCTAAAGCCCCAGCGGGCATGATGGTCGGGCAACACCTCTCTCCTCCTGAGCGCGCCCCTCAGATCCGGCCTCATACCCCGCCGGTTCAGGGGCGCTCTCAATTTAACCGTCCGGTTCCGGCTTGCTGGAGATCGCCGGTGGCGGGAGCGCGGAGGGCCAGAAACCTCGGTTAGAGAATCCCGATCTCCGAGTTGTCCCCGACCATGAACCGGTAGGCCCGTGGCTGCCGCTGGTCCCGACCGATCTTGACGTTGCGTCCCAGCAGCGAGGACTCCATCCGCCCAGCCAGGTCGCTGACCGACGAGCCGGCCAGCAGGATCGAGTGCTCAACCTCGGCGTTGTGGATCATGCAGCGCTCACCAACGGCGGTGTAGGGACCTACGTAGCAGTCCGTGAGCTCGGCCCCGGCCCCGATGATCGCCGGACCGCGCACAGCCGTGCGCTCCAGCCGCGCTCCGGCCTCGATCACCACCCGCCCGTCGATCTGCGAATCCACCAGCTCGCCCTCGACGCGTCCGACCATCGTGTCCAGCACGAGCCGGTTGGCGGCGAGCATGTCCTCGAGGCGCCCGGTGTCCTTCCACCAGCCGCGGACGACGTGAGGCTCCACCCGCTGGCCCTGATCGACCAGATGCTGGATCGCGTCGGTGATCTCGAGCTCTCCCCGGCCCGACGGATTGATTGCCCGAGCGGCATCGTGAATCCCGGGGGTGAACATGTACACGCCCACCAGGGCCAGGTCGGTCTGGGGCTGCGGCGGCTTCTCCACCAGCCGCACGACGGCGCCATCCTCGAGCTCGGCGACACCGTAGTTCTCGGGGTCGAGAACCGGGGTGAGAAGGATCAGCGCGTCTGGCTCGTTCGCCCGGAAGGCGGCCACGAGATCGGAAATCCCCCCCTGCAGCAGGTTGTCGCCCAGATACATCACGAACGGTGACTTCCCGAGGAACGGTTCGGCCGTCAGGACCGCGTGAGCGAGCCCCAGCGGCTCGTCCTGCACGATGTAGGTCAGCCGCAGACCGAAGCGCGAACCGTCTCCGGCCTCGGCCCGGATCTCGTCGCCGGTCTCCGGCGCGATGATGATCCCCACCTCTGCGATCCCGGCCGCGGCCATCGCCTCGATCCCGTAGAACAGCACGGGCTTGTTGGCCACCGGTACGAGCTGCTTCGCGCTCGTGTGGGTGATCGGCCGCAGCCGCGTCCCCTTGCCTCCGGAGAGGATCAGACCCTTCAGCAGTTCCATGGCGCGCAGGCTACTGGCCGGCGGCGGGGTCAGTAGGTGCCGCCGAGCTTCCCGTGGTCCCAAGTGGCAGTGCGCTTCGCGACGAACTGCAGGGCCACCCGTTTGACGGCCTGCGCCTGGATCACCTCAAGGAACTCAGGCCCTCCGGCACCATTGCCCCCGCCGCCGCTGTAGCGCTCGAACAGTTCAGCGCCAAACGTGCTCACCAGCTCGAGGTCGCGGTGCAGGATCGTCTCGGCTTCGATCATCACGCCCCGGAGCTCGTGGTACTGCTCGCCGCTCTCGATTTGGAGCGTCGCCCGCGGATCGCGCTCCAGGTTGCGCACCTTCTGCGACTTCGCGTACGTCCACGCCCACACCTCGCCCTCGCGCACCAGGTACCACAGGGGCATCAGGTGTGGCCAACCGCGTGAGCCGTTGGTGGCGCAGATCACCACCTGCTGCTGACTGAGGAACGACGCCACCTCCTCGGGTGACATCGCGATCTGGTCGCGGCGGCTCACGTGGTGAGCGCGCCGGCGGCCGCCGAGATGGCCTCCGCGGCGCTCCGCACAGCCAGGCGGGCGTCTTCGGGCTCGAGCACGACCGCGTCGCCGGCCTCCTTGAGCACCTCGCGCACCAGCCAGTCGACGCCGGCGAAGCCGAGCTCGACGATCACCGAGCCGTCGGCGAGCTCACCGACCACCGTGCGCTCCTCTCGGGCCCAGCGGGCTCGCTCTGGGGAGATCCAGACCCGGGCCCGTCGCGAGGCGGGGACCTCGCCGGTGCGTGGCCAACCGTCGACGTCGGCGGCGGGATCGACATCCGCCCGCGGCTCGAAGGCCTCGTCGGTCACCGAGGCGGACTTGATCCGGTCAAGCCGGAAGTGACGGACGCTCTCGCGCGCCGGGTCGAAGCTCGCCACGTACCAACCCTCGCGGCCGTTGATCAGGGCGTAGGGCTCCACCAGCCGGCTGGTGAACTCGTCCTCGTTCTCCTTGTAGTACTCGAACGACAGCGTGTGCCGCGAGGCGATCGCCCGGGAGACGACGCCGGCGATCTCTGCATCGTCACCGCCGGGCGAGGCCACCTGGAGCCCCTCATGGACGGGATCCTCGCCCAGCGCAGCCACGACCTTCTCCCGCACGGAGGAAAGCGAGCCTTCGGGAATGTGCTCGCCGATCAGATCGATCGCGGCGATCAGCGCCTTGGCCTCGACCGGGAGCAGCCGTGCGGGCCGGGCGAACGAATCTCCGTACGGCTCGGGATCGACCTCGATCATCCCGTCGCTGCCGATCTCGGCGTAGAGGACATAGGTGCCGGCCCCGAAGTTGACCACGTTCAGGACGGAGATGTCCTCGCGCAGCTCCTGATCTGAGATCTTCAGGTCACGGCGGATCTCGGCTGCGTCGATGCGGCGGGGGGCCCGGCCGGCCGCGATCAGGATGCTTGCGAGCGTCACCAGGCGGGCAAAGCGCTCAGGCCGGATCGCCACATCGGGCTGATGGCCGTTGCTGTCGGCGTCGATCGCCTCCGTGCGCGCCGCCTCGGCGGCATCGCTGCCGGGAGCGGCAACCGGCGCCGGGGGCGCCACCTCGGCCTCGCCACGGTGGCGCTCGATCAGCAGTTGCACGCGGTCACGCAGCTCCTCCAGCAGCGGCGCAGGGCCGAACACGCGGGCATGTTCCCCCAGACCGAGCGCCCAGGCGATCAGCTGCCGAGCGTTGGCGTACTCGGTCAAGAACACGCGGTCCTCGCCGTCATCGGTAAGACGCATTTCTCCGTAGCGCCCGAAATGGCGTTCGATCTGCCACGCGATCCGGCCGCTGATCCAGACCTCGGCCGTGCCGATCGGATCTCCGAACTGCCAGTCGATGCGGTTGCCGTAAGCCCGCGGGTCGAAATCCGCCGGGCGTTGGAAGTCATGCTCGGCCTTGGTCGCGTAACCGACCTTGCCGCGGATCCGGGAGAGCCGGAACACGCGGATCGCGTGGCGCTCGTGCGAAGTACCGACCACGTAGAACTGGCCCCCCTGGTAGAGCAGCTGGTAGGGATCCACCTTGCGAGCACCAACCTCGTCACGTTCCATCGTGTAGTAGTCGAAGACGATCGTCTTGCGCCGGAAGATCGCCGTCTCGATCTTGGCCAGCCGCTGGGACACGTCGTGTCCCCCGGCCGAGCCGGTGATCCCCAGGGCCACCGTGTTCTGCTCGGGCGAGGTCAGCGGGCTCGGCCGTCCCCACGAGATCTGCTGAAGGGCCAGGCGGAGCGGTTCGGCGTAGGCGAACTCTCCATCGAGCAGTTGGAGGGCAGTCCTCAGGCCGGCGAGCTCGCCGTCGCTGAACTCGATCGGCGGCAGGTGGAAGTTCTCCGGGGGCAGCGAGTAGTTCTCCTGCTCGACCAATCCCTCAGCGGGCTTTTCCACGTTCAGGACGATGCCCAACGCCTCAAGTTCCGAGCGGTCGGCATAGAAGCGCCGCGCGAACGCATCCTCGTTCATCACGCTGTAGCCCTCGACGTCCCGCCGGATCTCCGGGGCGGTCACCGGACGGCGCTCGGCCATCAGATATGAGATCAATGACAGCTGCCGGATCAGCTTTTCCGTGTCTTTTGCCATGGGTTGGCAACTCTAGTTGGGTCAGCCAGGACCCAGAGGTTTCAGCCCCCGAACGGCGCGCTATTTGCGCGGATTTGCAGCGATGCCGTGACCACGCGCCACACGGGCGGCACTGGTGTTCGCAGCCACGCCAGCCACGCCCCGTCTCGACGCGAATCTCTCTTAGCGGCTTACGCCGCCCGGCGCTCCTGCTCTTCGCGCGGGGCGAAGTAGGCGCCGCCGCCGATTCCCTTGTCGTAAGCGGACCACTGCTCGCCCGCCGGCAGCTCCTTTTCCAAACGGTCGAAGCTGCCCAGCCGTCCCCCAGATTGTCGATCATGTGTACGAGCGTCGCCTCGCGGGTGCACGGAACGACGGGGCTTCCGTGCTCCAGCGACCCGTGATGGCTGAGGATGATGTGCAGGAGCGCCCGCTCGAGGTCGGGCGGAAAGCCCTTCACGCGCTCGATCAACCGCCGCACCCGGTAGTACCCCAATGGGATCTCTCCGTACAGACGGCCGAAATCAGACATCGAGATGGCATCGCCTTGTAGCTCGTAGGCCTCAAGCTTGCCGATGTCGTGCAGCAGCGCCCCGGTCACCGCGACGTCCCGATCGATTCCCGGGAAGGTGGCCGAGATCGCTCCGACCGCCTGGGCGACGGTCAGACAGTGCTCAAGCAGACCGTGCCGGTAGGCCTGGTGGTAGCGCTTGGCCGCCGGCGCGTCGCGGTAGTGCGCCCAAGTCGGCGACTGCGCGCCGAAGACCAGCGCGAGCAGCCGCTGCAGGTGCGGATTCTGGACCGTCGCGATCAGCCCTCGCAGGTCGGCCTCCATCTGATCGGCGCTGCGGGCCGGACCGTCGAGCAGCTCCTCGAGGCTGAACTCGTCGTCGGCGATGGGGCGCACGGTCTGGATCGCGAGCTGGGGGCCGAAACGGGGGTGAACGGAGAAGCGGCCGCTGACGTGCACGACCTCACCGCATCGGCACAGCTCGCGAATTGCGCTCACGTCCTCGCGGACCACCGCGGCCACACTTCCGGTGCGGTCGCCGAGCTGCAACTTCAGATACTCGGTCCCGTCGCGCCGGGTGCGCACCTCCGCTTCACGGACGAGGAGCGCCTGCGCGACATCGATTCCGTCTGCAAATTCCCGGACTTTCATGGCTTCGCGAAGATAGAGTGGCGGGCGGACGGCAGTTGATGGCTGACACGGCAATCGTTACAGGCGGAACGGGCGGACTCGGGTCCGCGGTGGTCACACGCCTGCTCGCGGACGGCTGGCGCGTCGTGGTGCCGTGGGTGGCCGAACGCGAGCTGGAGCGCGTCGAGCGCCACGAGCGTCTGGAACTGGTCCAGGCGGACCTCTTCGACCCTGAGGCCGTCGCCGCGGTGGCCGGCACCGCAGCCGCGGATCCGGAGGCTCCACTGCAGGGGCTGGTCAACCTCGTCGGCGGTTTCGCCGCGGGTGCCCGGGCGCACGAGACACCGATCGAGGAGTTCGAGGCCCAGTTTCGCCTCAACCTCCGCCCCACCTATCTGATGACCCAGGCCGTGCTGAGCACCATGCTCGAGCAGGGAGATGGGTCGATCGTGTGCGTTGGCACGCGGGCAGCGCTGCAGCCGTTCTCGGGCGCCGCCGGGTACATCGCTTCCAAAGCGGCCGTGATCGCCTTCGCCCAGGCCGTGGCGACGGAGTACAAGCAGGATGGCATCCGCTGCAACGTGATCCTGCCGAGCGTCATCGACACGCCGGCCAACCGGGCCTCGATGCCCGATGCCAAGCACGAGCGCTGGGTCAAGCCGGCGGAGATAGCCGGCGTCGTGGCCCACCTGCTGTCGGCGGACTCGCGGCCGATCAGCGGAGCCGCGATCCCGGTCTACGGGCGGGCCTGAGCTCCCCGGCTGCGACCTACCGGTTTCACGACAGCCGCTTGGGTTAGCATCGGCTTATGCAACGTAAGTGGTGGACGCTGCTCGTCGTCTGCGTGGGCACTTTCATGCTCCTGCTGGACATCACGATCGTCAACGTGGCGCTCCCGAAGATCGCGGTCGAGCTGAAGGCCAGCTTCTCGGACATCCAGTGGGTGATCGACGCCTACGCGCTGACGCTGGCCTCCGTGCTGCTGACCACGGGAGCGCTGGCCGACCTGTTCGGGCGGCGCCTCGCTATTCACGATCGGCCTCGGCCTGTTCGCATTCACCTCGCTGCTGTGCGCGCTGTCGCCGAGCGCTCTATTCCTGATCCTGGCCCGAGCCGGCCAGGGGATCGGCGGCGCAATCATGTTCTCGACCTCGTTGTCCCTGCTCGTGCAGGAGTTTCACGGCAAGGAGCGGGGCATGGCGCTCGGGGTGTGGGGCGCGACGATCGGTGGCGCAGCAGCCGTCGGACCGCTGCTCGGCGGTGCCCTGACGGAGGCCTTCGGCTGGGCCTCGATCTTCTACATCAACGTCCCGATCGGCATCGTCGCGGCAGTGCTGACCATGACCAAGATCGCTGAGTCGCGTAACCCCACCGGCACACGCGTCGACTGGATCGGCACGATCACCTTCACCGGCGCGCTGTTCCTGCTCGTGCTGGCGATCATCCGCGGCAACTCTGAGGGGTGGAGCAGCGGGTTCATCATCGCGCTGTTCGCAGGCGGCGATCATCCTGCTGGTCGCGTTCCTGTCGCGCAGTTCGCCCAGGACAACGCGATGCTCGATGTTTCGCTGTTCCGTAAGCCCACGTTCAGCGGGGCATCGATCGTCGCCTTCGCGCTGTCCTCGTCGATGTTCGCGATGTTCCTCTACCTGACGCTGTATCTGCAGACGATCCTCAGTCTCTCGCCGCTGCAGACTGGCCTGCGCTTCCTGCCCGTCACCGTGCTCTCGTTCTTCGTCGCGGCCCTGTCGGGAAACCTGTCCTCCCGGGTTCCAGTCAGGTTCCTGCTCAGCCTGGGGCTGCTCTTGGTCGGCGGCGGGCTGCTGCTGATGAGAGGACTGACCGGCACCTCGGGCTGGACCGCGCTGCTGCCAGGATTCATCGTCGCGGGCGCAGGGATCGGCCTCGTCAACCCGGCGCTGGCCTCGACGGCGGTCGGCGTGGTCCCACCTCAGCGCAGCGGCATGGCCTCCGGCATCAACTCGACCTTTCGGCAGGTCGGGATCGCCACCGGCATCGCCGTCCTCGGCGCCATCTTCGAGAGCTGCGATCCTCGACCAGCTTGGCGCCGGAACTCGCCGGCACCCCCGTCGCCGGACACACCTCGCAGCTCGCCCACGCGATCGCCGCCGGCGGCACGCCCGCGGTCGTGCACGGCATCCCCCTCGCGCAGCGCGCCGCATGCCGCCGCGGCGATCCACAGCGCGTTCGCCGGCGCCATGAACGAGATCCTGCTGGTCGCCGGGGTCGTCGCCCTAACCGGGGCGGTTCTCGGCCTGGTGCTCGTGCGCGGGCGCGATTTCGTCAGCTACCAGGCCCCGGGGCCCGAGCCCGCGCGGCCCCGGCCGCCGCCTAGCTCGGCGATGGTCCAGCCGCTGTTCGAGCACCGGCAGCGCTTCGGCGGGTACGCGACCCGGGTACTTGAGCTCGAGGGGGACGGCATACCCGCTGGTGCTGTTCCACGGCTATGCCGACAGCGCCGACACATGGCGCCAGACCATGGCCCTGCTCGCGCGTCAGGGGCGCCGGGCGATCGCTGTCGACCTGCCCGGTTTCGGCACGGCCGACCGGCTGCAGCCGGACCCCATCCTGCCCCAGCTGGACGAGTTCGCGGCGGCGGTGGTGGCCTACGCCGGTGGGCGCCCGCGCACGCCGGTGCTCGCCGTCGGAAATTCGCTCGGCGGCTGTGTCTCGCTGCGCCTGGCTGAGCGCAAGGGCAGCCGTTTAGCCGGAGTGGTGGGTATCGCCCCGGCCGGCCTCCAGATGTCCCGCCTGCTCTATCTCGTGCAGGCGGACCCGGTGCTCCGGGCCCTCCTGACCCTGCCCGCACCGGTCCCCGCCGTGATCCTCCGGGCCGCGGTCGCGCGGCTGTATCTCCAACTCGCCTTCGCTGCGCCTCGCGCGATCGATCGCCGCGTCGTGTCGGCGTTCACCTACCACCATCGCCATCGTGCCACCGTCGCGGGTTATCTTGAGACGGCGCGGCGCCTGATTCCGGAGCTGCGCCAGCCGTTCGCGCTCGAGCGGATCACGATCCCCGTGCTGCTCGTGTGGGGAGACCGGGATCGGCTGGTCTTCCACAGCGGCGCCGAGCGGGTCCTGAACATGGTGCCCGGCGCGCGCCTCGAGCTGCTGCGCGGGATCGGCCATTGCCCGCAGGTCGAGGCGCCTCAGCGGGTGGCGGATCTCCTGCTCGAGTTCTGCCGATCCTCGGTGCCGGCAGCGGCCTGAACCGGCTACAAACCCGCGGGGTGGCGGACCACGAAGCGGCTCAGATTTCGGCTCGGTCGCCCCGCGGTTCGACCACCGGCTTCCGGTCTGGGCCAGCGCGACGGTGTCAAACCGCAGCCCGGCCACGTACGCGAACGTGTGACCGTTGTCGGCGAACACGGTGATCCATTTGCCCGGACCCGGCTTGCCCCAGCTCATCAACTGCCCCGAGGTCATGGTCGTATTGAGGATGCCGGCGGCAGCGAAAACGAAGCTCAGCGAACCTGAGCAGTCGTAGGCGTTGTCGATGAATGTCCCGTGGCCGCCACCGAAGCGGTAGGGAAGATGGGCGATCTGGTTGCCGGCGCTGATCACCTGTTGGATGATCGCCGGGGCATTTATGGGCGCGAGCGCGAGGCCCTGCGCAGTCAGGGTCGCCTGCCCGGCGTGCGCCGCCTGGCCGCTGGCTGCCAGCTCGCGGCGGATCTGTGCGTCAGAGACGGGCTGCGGCAGCGGCCCGCTCGGCGGCCCGACGCTGACCCCGGCCGAGTCGATGCCCGACGACGCGCCCGAGCCGGCCGAGGGCAGCGCGGCGCCGGCCACCGGCTCGACCGCCTGCGGATGGCCGTGCAGTACCGGTCCCGTGGGCAGCTGAGGGCAGCGAGCTCCGCTTGTTGGGCGGCGCTGGGTTGCTCTGGCGGGCGCCACACCCGGCGAGGAGGGCGACCACGGTGGCGAGCGCAGCGACGATGCGAATACGCACGTGCCTGATTATGCCGCGCCAGGCGGTGCGCAAACGCCGGGTCTCGGCGCCGCTCTCAGTCCTCGAAACGACCCGCGTAGAGCGCAAACACCGCGCCCTGCGGATCGGTTGCCGCAGCCAGTGTCATCCCCTCGCCGATCTCCATCGGGCCCATCAATGGCTTGCCGCCGAGCTCGTCGATCTTGGCCAGCGCCGCCTGGGCGTCGTCGGTGCCGAAGTAGACCAGCCAGTAGTTCGGCTCGGTCTCGCTGGCGGCGCGGATGCCGCCGTTGGTATGCCCGTCGCGGTTCGCGATCGTCATGTAGGGCATCCCGAAACCCTCGACCGGCGTCACCTTCCACTCGAACAGCTCGGAGTAGAACGAGGCCGAGGCCTCCATGTCGGTGGTGACCAGCTCGTTCCAGGACAGCGCGCCCGGAGCGTTGACCAGCCCGGCTCCGGGGTTGTTCTTCGGCTCCCAGACCAGGACATACGCGCCCTGCGGATCCTGAACGACGCCCATCCGTCCGGCGTCCATGACGTCGAAGGCGGCGCGTGCACCGTGGCGCCCAGGTGCTCGGCCCGCTCCAGGGCGGAGTCAGCGCTCTCGACCGTGACGTACGAGTTCCACGTCGGCGGCACGCCCGCGTCGCGTTGCTGCTGTGGCTGCGGAGAGATCGCCGCGACGTGCTCGCCATCCAGCAGCATCATCGAGTAGACGATTCCGTCGCCGACCGGCTGGTCGTCCGCCGTCCAGCCGAACAGCTCGCCGTAGAAGGCCTTCGCGGCCTCCTGGTCGGTGGTCGTCAGGTCGGTCCAGCTGAAGGTTCCGGGTGTGTACTTCGTTCGCTTGCCCATCCCCTGACCGTACCACCGCTGGTGGAGGGGCGTGACGATCTTGGGACTGGGCGGCAGCGAGCGGCCACGCCCTCGGAATACACTCGGCCGATGCCGAACTACACGATCAAGAACCTGATGGATCTCGAGGACTCCGCTGCCGCCCGTGGCCCCGAAGTGGAGGCCCGTTTTGCCCGCAAGCACCTTGACTCAGAGCACCTGGGAGTCAGCATGTTCCGCTACGGCCCCGGTTACCGGTCGCCCGTCGGGCACCGCCACCGTGAGCAGGAGGAGGCCTACGTTGTCGTCGGCGGGTCCGGCCGGATGAAGGTCGACGACGAGGTCATCGACCTGCGCCAGTGGGACGTCGTCCGCGTCGCCCCGGTGGTCGCCCGCGCCTTCGAGGGAGGCCCTGAGGGGCTCCATCTGATCGCGGTCGGCAGCGACCGCCCCGAGGGTGGCGACGGCGAGATGGTGCAGGACTTCTGGCCGGCGTGAGCCGGCTTCGCCGCGCCCCTCGGCACTACCCTTGGCGCCCATGCGAGTGCTGATCACCGGCGCGGGCGGAATGCTCGGACAGGACCTGGAGGCGGCCGCGGCGTCGGCCGGCCATGTGGCGGTCGCCGCACCCCGGGCGGAGCTGGACATCACCGATCCCGACGCGGTCACGGCGTCCGTGGCACGCTCCGCCGTCGATGCCGTGATCAATTGCGCGGCGTATACCAACGTGGATCTCGCGGAGCGCTCGATCGAGGCTGCGTGCGCGGTCAACGGTGACGGGGCGGGGAACGTGGCCCGGGGGGCCGCGGCGGCCGGTGCGTGGACGATCCACGTCTCCAGCGACTACGTCTTCGACGGAACCAAGCGCGAGCCCTACGTGGAATCAGACCCGGTCGGGCCGGCGTCCGCCTACGGTCGCTCGAAGCTGGCCGGCGAGCAGGAGGTTGCCCGTGCGGCGCGGGACGCACACACGATCGTCCGCTCGTCGTGGCTGTTCGGGACCGGTGGCCCCTGCTTCCCGGCCACGATTCGCCGCCTGGCGGCAGAGCGTGAAGAGCTGAGCATCGTCGATGACCAGCGCGGCTGCCCCACCTTCACCGGCCATCTGGCGCTTGCCCTGCTGGACCTGGCGGCCCGGCGTCCACTCGGCATCGTGCACGCTGCCGGTGCAGGAGACTGCACGTGGTTCGAGTTCGCCCAGGAAATCGTCGCGCGCTCGGGCGAGACGTGCGAGGTCAAGCCGACCACGACGGCAGCGATGGCTCGTCCCGCGCCGCGGCCGGCCTACAGCGTGCTCGGAACCGAGCGAGCCCCCGACGTGCCTGCGCTGCCACACTGGCGACAGGGATTAACCGAGTACATGACTGCCACCGGGGGAAGGACATGAAGCTGCTGATCTGCGGCGGCGCCGGGTTCATCGGATCGAACTTCGTGCGCCAGCGGGTCCATGACCACGGCGACGAGGTCACCGTGCTGGACAAGCTGACCTATGCCGGTCGGCGGGCGAACCTGCACGAGGTGATCGACAAGATCCGCTTCGTGGAGGGCGCAATCGAGGATCGCGAGGCCGTTGCGGAGGCGCTCAGCGGTTGCGAGGCGATCGTCAACTTCGCCGCCGAAACCCACGTGGATCGCTCGATCTCCGGCCCGGAGGCGTTCACCATCACCAACATGCTGGGGACCCATGTGCTGCTCGAGGCGGCTCGCGAGCGAGGGCTGCGCTACCTCCAGGTCTCGACCGATGAGGTCTACGGGTCGATTGAGGAGGGCTCATTCACCGAGACGTCGCCGCTGGCCCCGTCCAGTCCCTACAGCGCCACCAAGACCGGCGCCGACCTGCTCGTGGCCAGCTACTTCCACACCTACGGCCTGGAGACCGTGATCTGCCGCGGCTCCAACAACTACGGCCCGTATCAGTACCCCGAGAAGCTGATTCCGCTGATGATCCTCAACGCGCTGGCCGGGGACCACCTCCCCGTCTACGGTGATGGCCGCAACGTGCGCAACTGGCTGTTCGTCGAGGACTTCGGGCGTGGGATTTCCCACGCGCTGCCCACGGCGCTCCGGGCGAGGCCTACAACTGCGGCGGCCCTGACGAATGCGAGAACATCGTCGTCGTGCAGCGTGTGCTTGAGCTGTGCGGAGCCGACGAGTCGCTGATCGAATACGTCACCGACCGTCCCGGCCACGACCGCCGCTACTCGCTCTCCTCCGACAAGCTCCGCGCACTCGGATGGGAGCCGCAGGTGCGCTTCGCCGAGGGCCTCCAGCGCACCGTCGAGTGGTACCGCGAGAACGCCTGGTGGTGGGAGCCGATCCGCTCCGGCGCCTACCGCGACTACTACGAGCGACACTACGGGCGCGCGCTCAAGGCCTGAGATGGTGCGCGCGAGCTCCGCGTGAGCGAGCTGGAGGAGCTGGAGGCTGAGGTCATCTCCTGCCGCCGCTGCCCGCGGCTGGTGGCCTGGCGGGAGGAGGTGGCCCGGATCAAGCGCGCCGCCTTTGCCGGCGAGGAGTACTGGGGGCGTCCGTTGCCGGGGTTCGGCGATCCGGTCGCCCGTGTCGTGGTGCTGGGGCTCGCGCCGGCCGCCCACGGCGGCAACCGCACCGGCCGGATCTTCACCGGCGACCGCTCCGGCGACTGGCTGTTTGCCGCCCTGTGGCGGGCCGGCTTCGCCAATCAGCCCGTGTCGGTGTCCCGCGAGGACGGTCTGACGCTGAGCGGCGTCTGGGTGAGCGCGGCGGTTCGCTGCGCACCGCCGGCCAACCGGCCGCTCCCGGCCGAGCGCGACAACTGCCTGCCGTGGTTCGCTCGCGAGCTGTCGCTGCTGCGCGGCGCCAGCGTGATCGTCTGCCTGGGCGGCTTTGCCTGGGACGCGGCGCTGCGGGTGCTGGACGCGCCGCGCCCGCGCCCGAAGTTCGGCCACGGCGCAGAGGCCGAGGTCGGTCGGTTGACGCTGCTCGGGTGCTACCACCCGAGCCAGCAGAACACGTTCACGGGACGCCTGACCGAACCGATGATCGATGCGGCTTTCGCCCGCGCGCGGGCGCTGGCGGGGTTCTAGATCCGGCTAGATCCGGCGAGGTTCTCGCACTATTGTCGTCGGGACGGTGATGACCGCCATCCGCCCTCAGCTGACCGAGCTGCACATCGCCGACCCGGCCGAGCGCTGGGAAGGGCTCGGTTTCTCGGTGGAGGACGGCCAGCACTGACCTCGGTGGGGTCCGCCTGACACTCAACGCGGCGGGCCACGGCATCACCGGCTGGTCGATCGAGAACATCCCGCCCACGGACGCCCTCGACGGCCTGCCCACGACCACGGCAGCACACCCGCCGACGTTGAAAGCTGTCAGCCACGCCAACGGCACCACGGGCCTCGATCACGTAGTCATCACCAGCCCCGACTTTGACCGCACGGCCGCGGCCCTGGCCGAAGCAAACCTCACCCTCAGCCGCATCCGTGACGCCGGTGGCTTCCGCCAGGGCTTCCGCCGCCTCGGCCCCGCGATCCTCGAGCTCGTGGAGAACAAGTCCGCCCCGGCGGAGGACCCGGCCCGCTTCTGGGGTCTGGTGATCATCGTCGCCGACCTCGACGGGCTCGCGGCCCGGCTCGGCGAGCAGCTGAGCGCACCGAAACCGGCCGTCCAGCCCGGACGCCGGATCGCCACGCTACGGAGAGCTGCCGGCCTTTCGCCCGCGGTCGCCTTCATGACCCCGGAACCGGGGCCAGGCGGACCGCCCGGATAGCGTCCAAGTGCGTCCGGCCTACGACGGCGCGGGAGCGAACGGCGGCAGCCCCGCACACGACACCGGCTGCGCGTGTGCCGGGTCCAGCGCGTTGAAGATCAGCTGCGCGACCACCGGGTCAAACGCCTCCCCCGCATGCTCGGAAAGATCATTGGGGCAGACATCCTGGAGGACGTGATTGGTCACGTTCGGGGCGTTGAGGATCCCGCTCGTATACGGCACGACCAGCTCATCGTTGCGCGTCGGAATGGTCGTGTACGTGACGCCCGGTACGGCAGCGCCACCGGGCCCCGCATTCAGCGCCTGTACCATCGGCGAGCCGGCGAGGAACTCACTGCACGAGCCGCAGAACCCCGCGACCAGGTCCAACAGCGGTCCCGACAGGCCGTACGGCGCGCTCGCGTCACGCAGGGCCGAGAAACCGCCCAGCTGCGTACCCTGGTAGAGCGGCGTCATCGCCACGTAACGATCAACGTACTGCGCGCCGCCTAGGTACTTCAGCCAGTACTCCGGCATGAATGTGCCCTCGGAGTGCCCGACGAGATCGACCTTGCTCGCCCCGGTCGCGCTCAGCACCTGGGCGACGAACGACCCCAGCTCGGGGGCGCTCTGCTCGATCGGAATCACTCCGCCGAAGTAAGGGAAGCGCGGGTCAAGGCCGTAGGTGAGCGCAAACACGCAGTAGCCGCGCTTGGTCAGGAGCGGGGCGAGGTAGCCCCAGTTCTCGCTCATCGTCGCGCCGAGTCCATGGACGAGCACGACCGGGTTCGGGTGGGCGGCGGTCGAATGACAGGCGAAGTTATTCGTTCCCGGGGGCGGGTTGTCCAGGCTCATCTGGCCGAGCGCGGCCGGGGCCGCGCACAGCAGCGCCGCACAGACCAGCACCGCAGCCAAGAGCGTTCTTCTCACGGGCGGAGTTGTACCCCAGAAGCCGCTTGGGCGAACGCTACGCTGGAACGTCCAATGCCGCTGGAGAATTTCAGTCCCGCCACGCGCGAATGGTTCGCCAAGGCATTCGCTGAGCCGACAGCGGCACAGGAACAGGCGTGGCCGGCGATCGCCTCCGGTGAGCACGTCCTGATCTCCGCGCCGACCGGCTCGGGCAAGACGCTGGCCGCATTCATGTGGGCGATCGATCAGCTCGCGCGTGAGCCCAAGCAGACCCGCGAAGCGATCAGCCTGGTCTACATCTCTCCGCTCAAGGCACTGTCCTACGACATCGACCGCAACCTGCGCGCCCCGCTGCGGGGGATCGGCGCCGACCTCGAGGTGGCTGTGCGCACCGGGGACACACCGCAAAAGGAACGCCAGGCGATGCTGCGCCGGCCGCCGGACATCCTCATCACCACGCCCGAGTCGCTGTACCTGATGCTGACCGGACGGGCGCAGGAGCTGTTCGCCGCAACGCGCTGGTGCATCATCGACGAGATCCACGCCGTCGCGGCGACCAAGCGCGGTTCGCATCTGGCCCTGACCCTGGAGCGCCTCTCCCGAGCGGCGCAAAAAGATGTCCAGCGGATCGGCCTGAGCGCGACGCAGAATCCGCTCGAGGAGGTCGGCCGCTACATGGTCGGTCCCCAGCGCACCTGCCGGATCGTTGATACCGGAGTGCGCAAGGAGCTCGACCTGCGCATCCACGTCCCCGTCGAGTCGATGCTCGAGCCCGATGCCACTCCCTCTCCCGAGCTCGATCCGCTGGCCGGCGGGGAGGCCACCCGGCGCTCGATCTGGCCGGCTATTTACCCGGAGCTGCTGGAGCTGATCAGGCAGCACCGCTCGACGATCCTGTTCGTCAACAACCGGCGCGGGGCCGAACGGCTCGCCCTGCGGCTGAACGACCTGGCCGAGTCGGAGATCGCCCGCGCCCACCACGGTTCGCTCGCCCGCGAGGAGCGGTTGGTGGTGGAGGAGATGCTGAAGGCGGGGGAGCTCCCGTGCCTGGTCGCCACCTCGAGCCTCGAGCTCGGCATCGACATGGGCGCCGTCGACCTGGTCATCCAGGTCGAGTCGCCGAAGTCGGTCGCCCGCGGGCTGCAGCGAATCGGCCGCGCCGGCCACAACGTCGGCGACGTCAGCCGCGGACGGATCTTCCCCAAGTTCCGGGCTGACCTGCTCGAGTGCGCCGTGGTCGCGCGGCGGATGCGCGACGGCGCGATTGAGACCACGGTGGTGCCGCGCAATCCGCTCGACGTGCTCGCGCAGCAGATCGTGGCCATCGCCGCCGCCGCCGGTGACGAGCATCCGGTCGAAGTCGACGAGCTCTACGCGCTGGTCACCCGCACGCACACGTATGCCGAGCTCAGTCGCGCCCAGTTCGAGAACGTGCTCGACATGCTCGACGGCCGCTATCCCTCGAGCGAGTTTGCCGAGCTGCGCCCACGGATCATCTGGGACCGCGTGGCCGGGACGATCCGCCCGCGTCCCGGCGCGCGCCAGCTGGCGGTCACGAACGCGGGCACGATTCCCGACCGTGGGCTGTACGCGGTCACCCTGCCCGACGGACGCCGCGTCGGCGAACTCGACGAGGAGATGGTCTACGAGGCTCGCCCCGGGCAGACCTTCCTGCTCGGGGCCACCACCTGGCGGATTGAGGAGATCGGGCGCGACCGGGTGATCGTCACCCCCGCCCCCGGCCTGCCCGGAGCGGTGCCGTTCTGGAAGGGCGACAGCATGGGGCGCCCCAAGGAGCTGGGGGAGGCAATCGGCGCCTTCGCCCGCTGGGCCGTCGACCAGACACCCGAGTCCCTCGTTGAGTGCGGCTACGACCTGGATGAAAGAGCGGCCAAGAACCTGCTCGAGTTCCTGCGCGAGCAGCAGGACGCCACCCGCGTGATCCCGTCCGACCAGGCGATCGTGATCGAGCGCTTCCGGGACGAGATCGGGGACTGGCGGCTGTGCATCCTCAGCCCGTTCGGAGGGCGGGTGCACGCAGCCTGGGGGCTTGCGCTCAGCGCTCGGATCCGCGACGAGCTGGGGCTCGAGTCCGACGCCATCTGGTCCGACGACGGGATCATCGTCCACCTGCCCGACGCCGAGGAGCCTCCGGGTGCCGAGCTGGCCCTGCTCGATCCGGAGGAAGTCGAGGATCAGGTCGTGGCCGAGCTGTCGGCCAGCGCCCTGTTTGGCGCCCGTTTCCGGGAGAACGCCGGCCGGGCGCTGCTGATCCCCCGTGCGCGGCCGGGCAAGCGCACGCCGTTGTGGCAGCAGCGCCTGAAGTCGCAGTCGCTGCTGGAGGTGGCCAAGAAGTACGGGGAATTTCCGATCATCCTCGAGACCTATCGCGAATGCCTGCGCGACGTCCTTGACCTGCCAGGCTTGGTCGAGGTGCTGCGGGGCCTGCACCGCCGGGAGCTGACGATGGTCGAGGTGGAGACGCCGACCGCCTCACCGTTTGCCTCCAGCCTGCTGTTCGACTACGTCGCCACCTACATGTACGAGGGCGATACTCCTAACGCCGAGCGCCGCGCCGCCGCGTTGTCCTTGGACCGCGACCTGCTGCGGGAGCTGCTCGGCCAGGAGGAGTTGCGGGATCTGATCGACCCCGGAGCGCTCGAGCAGGTGGAGGACGACCTTCAGTTCCGCTCCGCACACCGCCGCGCCACCTCACGTGACACGCTGCACGATGTCCTGCGCGCGGTCGGCGACCTGACGCTCGACGAGGCGCAGGCGCGGGTCCTGGAGGGACTGGATGCGGGGCCGATGCTGACCGAGCTGGTGGCACAACGCCGCGCCATCAAGGTTCGCCTCGCCACCCAAGAACGCTTCATTGACGCCACCGATGCCGGGCTCTACCGGGACGCGCTGGGCGTCGTCCCCCCGGGGGGTCTGCCCGCCGCGTTCCTGGAAGACGTGCCCAACGCGCTGATCCGGGTCGCCCGTCGCTACGCGGCCACGCATGGACCGTTCACCACCGCCGAGGTGCACGAGCGCTACGGCGTCGACCTGAGCGCGCCGCTGGCGGCGCTCGAGCGGGACGGCGAGCTCGTACGCGGAGAGCTGCGGCCCGGCGGCAGCGAGCGCGAGTGGTGCCACGCCGAGGTTCTGCGTCGCCTGCGCCGCGCCTCGCTGGCCGTGCTGCGCAAGGAGATAGAGCCGACCGACCAGCGGGCGCTGGCCCGATTCCTGCCCCGCTGGCAGGGTGTCGATCGTCACCCGGCCTCAGGCGCCGGCATCGACCGCCTGCGGGAGACGCTGGTGGCGCTGCAGGGACTCGCGCTCCCGGCCGAGGTGTGGGAGCGTGACGTGCTGCCGCGCCGGGTGGGCGCGTACTCCCCGGCCTGGATGGACCAGCTGTGTGCCAGCGGCGAGGTGGTGTGGATCGGCGCCGGCGCGCTGGGACGGAATTCGGGCCGGGTCGCGCTCTACTTCCGCGAGGACCTCGCGGTTCTGGGACCGCCTCTCTCGCGTGGGCCAACGTCGGATTCGGAGGCCCACGCCGCGGTGCGTGACCGGCTCGCCGCCGGGGCCTGCTTCTTCACCGACCTGCTGGTCGATGTCGACCTCGTGCCGGAAGCGCTGCAGGAGGCGCTGTGGGACCTGGTCTGGGGCGGCGAGGCGACCAACGATGCCTTCGCCCCGCTGCGCGCGCCGCGCCTCACCCTGGCTCGGGCGCAACGAGAGCGCACGCGGGGAACGGCCCGCGCCGGCCGCTTTGCCGGGCGCCGTCGCGGGGCGGCGGTGGCGCAGGTGCAGGGTCGCTGGTCGCTGACCGGATCGCTGTTCCGTGAGCAGATCGACCCCGCCGGGCGCCGACGCGCGCTCGGCGAGCTGCTGCTCGAGCGCTACGGCATCCTCACCCGCGAGCAGGTTCTGGCCGAGGGCGTCGCCGGTGGCTTCTCGGCCATCTACTCGGAGCTCACGCAGCTGGAGACGCTCGGCATCGCGCGGCGCGGCTACTTCGTCGAGGGGCTCGGGGGCGCACAGTTCGCCCTGCCGGGCGCGGTTGAGCGGCTGCGCGCACAGCCCGAGCGCGACGAGCGCCCGGTCGTTCTGTCGGCGGTCGACCCGGCCCAGCCCTATGGCGCCGTGCTGCCCTGGCCCGAGGTCGGCGGGCGGCGACTGGCCAGGGCGGCCGGCGCTTACGTCGTGCTGAGTGGCGGGGACCCGATCCTCTATCTCGATCGCGGCGGCCGTTCGCTGCAGACCCTGGTCGAGGCTGCCGACCCGCGCCTGGCGCAGGCGCTGAGCGCCCTGGTCGAGCAGGTCCAGCGCGGCGCGATCAAGCGGCTGGCGCTGGAGAAGGTCGACGGCGAGCCGGCGCTCGGGTCGCAGCTGGGTGCGGCGCTGGTCGCGCACGGATTCCAGGAGGGACCGCGCCGGCTGACGTTGAGCGCGTGAGGTAGGCCCGGTGCCCGAGGGCGACACTCTCCGCTGGCATGCGAACCGGATCCGGCCGGTATTGGAGGGCCAGGTGCCCGATGAGATCGGCGCCCACGCGCGCTTCACCCACGATCGCTGGCCTGAGCGCCTGGGCGGCCGGCGCGTGGACAGCGTCGACGCCTACGGCAAGCATCTGTTCATCCGGTTCGGCCCGCTCGCCGTCCAGGGTAGCCACGACCGGGCCGAGCGGATCCCGTCCGGCTGCTTCGACGGGGGACTCACGCTGCATTCCCACCTCGGGATGGTCGGCAGCTGGTCGGTGCACCGGCCCGGGCGCCGGTGGGGGCGTTCCCCTCGCCGGGCGTGGTTGACGTTGCGCGTCGGGACGACCGAGGTGGTGCAGTTCGACGGGCCGACACTGGAGCTGGTGACCGAAGGCCGCACGCGCTTTGACCGACGGCTCGCCGCTCTCGGTCCCGACGTGATGGCGGAGCACTTCGACGCCGCGGAGTTCCTGCGCCGACTGCGCTTGGACGACCCGACGCGGCCGATCGGCGACGCGCTGCTTGATCAGCGCACCGTCGCCGGGATCGGCAATATGTGGAAGGCCGAGGGCTGCTGGGAGGCCGAGGTGGATCCCTGGCGACGAGCGCCGGAGGTCAGTGACGACGAGGTCATGCGGATCATCGAGCTCGTGCGCCCGCGGATGATGGACTCCGGTATCAACGGGCCGCGCGTGATCGAGAGGCGCGTCTACGGCCGGCGCGAGCAGCCATGTCGGCGCTGTGGGACGAGGATCGCCTCCCGCGGGCAATGGGAGGACAACCGCACCACCTACTGGTGCCCGGGCTGTCAGCGCTGATGCGGCGAGTCGGCCATAAGGGCGCGGATCTGATCACGCCCGGAAACACTCACGCGAGCTTCGATGCCGCGCTCAAAGCCGGGGTGGACATGATCGAGTTCGACGTCCTCCCCTCAGAGCACGGTGACGAGCTGCTGCTGGCCCACGACTACCTCGACGCCGCCGAACGCACGCCGCACACGCTCGACGAGGGCCTCTCGCATCTGGCCGGGGAGGCATTCTCCGGCATTGAGATCGACGTCGACTTGAAGCTTCCGGGCTATGAGCTACGAGTCGTCGAGGCCTTGCGTGCCCGCGGGTTGCTGGAGCGGACGCTGATCTCGAGTCAGTATCGCTCGAGCCTGGCCCTGATCCGAAGTGCCGAGCCGGGTCTGCGGCTTGGCTGGTCGGTGCCCAAGCTGCGGCGCGATCCGTTCCGCTCCCGGGCGCTGGTGCCGCCGGTGATGGCAGCGTTGCTGGCGTATCGCGAGGCCCTGCCGTTACTGGCCGCCCGGGCGATCCGCGGCGGCCAGGTCGACGCGATCATGGCCCACTACCGCCTGGTCACGCCGCGTCTGGTGCGGCAGACTTTCGCAGCCGGCGGTGAGCTGTACGTATGGACCGTCGACGAGGTGCCGCGCCTGCTGGCCATGCAGGCGCTGGGCGTCAGCGGCGTGATCAGCAACGACCCGCGGCTGTTCGCCCACCTCGCCGGGTCAGGGGATCACGCACTGCGCTGAGCTGAAGCCGTTCGGGTCCCCGTAGTCGGCATTGTGGTGATGCAGGCTGGTGATCCGTCGCGCCCGGCCGATCAGCTGGCGGTGCCAGCGCCACTCGAAGGTCACCGAACCGCGCAGAGTCCCCGCTCGCGGCTTGAAGGTGAACATCGCGCCGGACTGGTGAACCCCGCTGCCGGGCGAGCCGAGCGCGACCGACTCCTCCAGGCCTCGTAACGGGGTGAACGCGTTGCCGGTCCAGTACTCCACGCCGAAGCGCATCCGCAGCTGAGAGGCGAAACCGAGGGCCGGCTCCTGGCCGCGGATGCCGATCGTGTTCGGATGGCGCCGGGTGTTGCAGACGTTGACGGTGGCCCACAGGTCCTGCGAGCGCTCGGCACGTTGCACAGCTGCGGCGACCTGCTGGGGGGTGGGTGGGACGGGTGGGTTTGTCTGCGCCTGCGCGGTCATGGACAGCGTGACCATCAGCAGCGTGACAAGCGCCGGTAGCCTGAGCAGGCGAATCTCCACCGCGGGGGACGATACGCGACCGTGACGGATCCCACGCGAGTTCGTAGTGAGGGTGTGAGTCAGAGCACGATGCGACCGGAGGAGCACACGGAGGAGCGCTTCGCCGCGCTGTATCGCTCCAGCCGCGACGACGTCTACGCGTACGTGATGACCTTGCTGCGGGAGCCCAGCGCGGCGGAGGACGTCACCGCGCTGGCCTTCGAGCGGGCTTATCGCAAGCGGCGCACGTTCGACCGTCGGCGCGGGGAGGAGCGCGCATGGTTGTTCGGCATCGCGCGCAACGCCGCGCTTGATGAGCTGCGCCGCCGCCGCCGACTGGCCAGCATGCTGGCCGAGCCCGAGGATGTCGATCACACCGACGCCGTCGACGACGGCGCCGACGTGGCCCTGCGTCGAACGGTCGTGCGAGATGCGGTGGCCTCCTTGGCGGGTCGTGAGCGCGAGCTGATCGCGCTGAAGTTCCATGCCGGATTGACCAACGCTGAGCTCGCTCGCGTGCTCGGCATCAGCGAATCCAACGCCGGAACGCTGTTGCACAGGACCATGGAGAAGCTTAGAAAGGCCTGCTATGAGACGGTCTGAGGATGAATTGATCGACCCCGAAGTCATCGCCCAGCTGGACGCGATCGACGCGACCCTGGCCGGCGACGCCGTCGACCCCCGCTACGCCGACCTGGCTGAGCTGGCGCTGCTGCTGGCCGCAGGCCGGCCTGAGCTCGATGAGACATTCGCGTCGGAACTGGACGATCGCGTGACGGGTTGGTTCGGGTCTCCCCCGCAGGCCGCCTCGCGCCGCCCGGGCTTTGGCTGGCCGTCACTTCCCGTGCTGAGCGGTGCGATGGCGGCAGGTGTGGCCGCGGTCGTCGCGGTGGTGGCGTTGGGGTCGGGAGGATCCGGCGGACGGACTGACCTCGTCACCTCGAGCCAGCGGGAGCCGCGAGCCCGCGCGGCGCCGCGAAGCGCGGCATCCGCGGCCGCGAGCTCCCACGTACCCGCGGCCACGTCGGCGGCGACCGTGACGGCCGTGTCCGCGCCTGCGCCTGCACCGACGGCCCGGCCCGGGGTCGCGTCTTCGGTTGGGGCTGGGGTCGGTGGGGTCGGGTCTGGGGTCGCCCTGTCGCCCGCCCCCAACGGCCGCAAGATTGTGCAGAGCGCGCAGCTGGCGCTCACCACCGGCCCCTCCCGTGTGGATGACGTCTCCCAGGAGATCTTCAACGTGGTCGGCAGCGTGCACGGGATCGTCAGCCGGTCCAATGTGACCGCCACCGGCGGTCCGGACGGTTACGCCCACTTCGACCTGAGCCTGCCCAGCGCCAGCCTGCCGGACGCGATGGCTCGCCTCTCGCGTCTGCGCTACGCCGCGGTCGCCTCTCGCACCGACAACACCGAGGATGTCAATGGGACCTTCGTCTCCGCGCGGCGGCGACTGGCTGACGCGCAGGCGCTGCGGACGGCGCTGCTCAGGCGGCTGGCCGGCGCGACCACGACTAACGAGATCTCCAGTCTCCACGTCCAGATCAGGGATGCCGAGAACACGATCGCGCAGGCTCAGGCAGACCTGCGGTCGCTGAACCATCGCGTGAATTTCAGCTCGGTCTCGGTTACGGTCTCGGCGAGCCAGCCCGTACCGGTGGCGCACGGCCACGGCAGCAGCGGGTTCACGCTGCACCGGGCACTGCACGACGCGGGCCGCGTGCTGACCGTCGCCGCCGGCGTGGCGCTGATCACGCTCGCGGTGCTGGTGCCCGTTGCTCTGGTCGGCCTGCTCGGCTGGTGGATCGCCGCCATGCTGCGCCGCCGCCGGCGTGAGCACGCGCTCGATCTCGCCTGAGGTGAGGCTGGGCGGGTGCGGACTGTGCTATCTCTCCGCCGTGAGCTCCATGGGGGAGACGATCGCGCTACTGCAACGCGTTCCGGTGTTTGAGGCGCTGGCGGACGAGGATCTCGCTCGCGTCGCCGAGGTCGCAGTGCCGCGCCGCCTCGCCGCCGGCGAGGTCGTATTCCGCGAGGGCGATGAGACCGATACGTGTTACGTAGTGCGGGCCGGCCATGCCCGGGCGGTGCGTGAGCACCCCGACGGACGCACGATCACGCTGGCCAACTTCGGCCCCGGCGACATCTTCGGTGAGCTGGCGATGTTCGACAACGAGCGGCGCTCGGCGACCATCGAGACGCTGGAGACCACCGACGTAATCGCGATTCTCGGTGGCGATATGCGGCGGCTGCTGCGCGAGCACCCGCACATCGCGGTGAAGCTGATCGGCGCGCTGGGCCGCCGCCTGCGCGAGACCAACGAGCGGCTGGCCCGGCAGTCGTTTCAAACCGTGCAGAGCCGCGTGGCCTCGGTGGTGTTGCAACTCGTGGTCGACGCACGAGCGGAGGGGGCCGGAGACGGAGACGTGCTGATCACGGCGACCCAGGCCGACCTGGCGCAGTTGGCCGGTTCCTCCCGAGAGTCAGCGAGCCGCTTTCTGGCAGTGCTCGAGCGCGCGGGGATCATCACCCAGGGACGCGGAAAGCTGGTCGTGCACGACACCCTGGCTCTAAACCGCTACGTCTACTAGGTCCTCCCACTAACGTGACCGCGATCGATGAGTTCTCCGCGCCGGATGAGTGACCGTGATGGATGAGTTCTCCGCGGGTGGCGTCGTCGTCCGCGACCAAGAGGTGATCGTGATCGTGCCCGTGCGCCGCGACGCGCAGGGACGGAGGGTGCTTGCTCTGCCCAAGGGACATCCGAACGGAGACGAGACGCCCGAGGAAGCCGCCACCCGGGAGGTCCGCGAGGAGACCGGCGTCAGCGCCGAACTGCGTGAGAAGCTCGGCGACGTTCGCTACCGGTACGAGCGCCGCGGCCGGCTGATCGAGAAGCGCGTCACGTTCTACCTGTTCGCCTACCGCTCCGGCGACCTGGCCGACCACGACCACGAGATCGAGGAAGCGCGGTGGATGCCCTTGGAGGAGGCCGCGGAGGCGCTCAGCTATGAGGGCGAGCGGTCGATCGTGTCCCGGCGCGTTGTCGAGAATCGCCTCGGATCGGTAGGCTGGCGGCGGTGCGCGTGCTCAACTTCTACTCGTCGGTGTTCGCCGACCAGCTCCGTCGCGGCCGTAAGACCGCGACCATCCGCCTCGGCGACAAGTCCCACAAGTACCGCAAGAACGACTGTGTGCTGGTCACGATCGGATACCAGCATTCGCCCCGGGAGAAGATCTTCTACGCCGTGATCGACCAGGTCGAGGTCAAGCGGGTCAAGGAGCTCTCGCCGCGGGACATCGAGCACGACAATCCGGAGTTCCGCCGCGTCGATGAGATGGTCCACTTCCTCGAGCAGATCTACGGCCGCGAGGTGGGACTTGAGGACACGGTGACCGTGGTCCGGTTTTCGCAGATCATCGAGAACCCGCCGGAGATCCGTGATCGCATGCACGGCCTCGGCCCGGCGCAGAACTAAGGCCCGCGCGGGGGGTGGGGTGGGCATGGGGCCGGGGCGGCGTCGCCCCGGTCGGCCCTGGTCGGCACGGTCGGCCCCGGGTCGGCCCGGTCGGCGCGCGAGAGTCGACAAACGCATCAAACCCGCCGGCGAGCCGGAATTTTGGCGCTTTAGTCGGCCTGAGCACGACTTAAGGCACTCGATCCTCGCGAGCACGGGGGTTTGGCGCTTTTGTCGGGCGCGCCGGGGTAAACGCCGGAAAATTTGGCACTCTTTATAAG
>CAWHEM010000011.1:0-39725 GCA_963828535.1 uncultured Solirubrobacterales bacterium | reverse complement strand
CGGCGCGGCGACGTTTTTAGCCTGGTCCAATTTCAGTCGGCGGTGATCGATCCGAGCTCGCCGGTCTGGTCTCCGGCACGTTTTCTGGATGTTCGAGGAACGGTGAAATAGTCGTCCGCCGGCCCTCCAGTAGAGCTCGGCGAAGATCTGGTTTGGCCACGGTTGTCCAGTCGGCCGCTGAAACACCCGTACCTGGGGAGCGCGCAACTCTGCGACCGTGTCGGCTGCAAGGGCACGGGGCCGGACGCGCCTGGACGTCCCGGATCAAGTCCGCCACCTTCTCATGGTGTCGTCGGACGGATCGGTGGCGTACTGGTCGCGGACTCGCTGTTCACGAAGCCGACAAGGTGTTCATGGCGGCGTAGGCCTTGGCGGCAGCGCGGGAATCGGTACGCTGATACGCGTCCACAAGTTCTTGCGGGGAAGGGGGTCGAAGCCATGTTCGAACGCCTGTCGGGCCCGGGCGACAAGGACCGCGTCGGCTTGTTAGGGTCCAGCCTGGCGGGCTTGATGGTCGTGTAATAGGCAGGGTCCGACCACGGGTCATCTGCGAGCGCCGCTCGGTTGGTCGAGATCAGGGCGCTCCATGTCTGGTGCTCGATTTAAGCCGATAGGTGTACTCTCGAGCTCGGCCGAGAAGCTCGTCGAGCCGATCGCCATCGATGTTGGTGGCCTGGATCGGGCGGTCGTAGTAGGGCTGCGTGAAGCCTTCAGCCTGGAAAATGGAAGCGTGCCTTGGCAATCGCGGTCCAGCTGGACCCGCTCCATTGCCACAGCTGGAGACCGGCCTGGCCGCGCCTCAGTACGATGGGGCCGCCGGCTAGGCCGCGGAAGCGCTGTAGTGTCGAGTAGGACGATGGGGGTTGCGGGGCAGGGAACGGGGCCAGGCTCCCTTGAGGGGCCGATCCGCCGCTGTTGTAGCGGTAGAACTGCATGCCCCGGGCGGCTTGTATCAGCACGTCTGTCGTGCCGAGAGGAAGGATCGTGGAGTAATACGCCGGGTCGTCATGCCAGTGTGATTTCGTCGCGTTCCCGTCGTCCGCCGCCACGGCCAGGGTGGCCTTTGATCCAGCCGGTCCCGTTCCACTTCCAGAGCTCGAGCCCGTAGCGGGTGCGCCGATGAGTTGCATCGTCGGTTTCGACCCCTACGGCCCAGCGATGTGAGCTGGATCGTCGAGTAGTAGCTGGAGGAGGTGTTCTCGCACTCGTGCTGTTCGCCCCCGGGGGGGCCAGATCGTGTCCTTCATCGGCCCCGACGTCGTGACCCGCCGCCAGTCCCGACGTCGCGTGAGTCGCCTTGTACTTGAAGACGATGATTCCTGGGGGGACCGGGCGATGAGCCGCCGCCGTCTCGTCGATGTCGCGAAGGCGAATCGTGTCGTCGTAGGCCGTCCTTCCGATCGCCGGCGTCCGAGAGGATTCGCCGCGCGACTTCTACTTGGGTCCATTGTCCGGACGTGCGGTCCCACCGAAACCTGGATCCCGCCGACGCTGTGGACGACATCCGTCGACCTGGTCGCGATCGATGTCGGCGACGAGAATGTTGCTAGTGCGAACGTTCCTTCCAGCGGTGAGGTCGGTCAGTCCCGGATCAGATAGGTCGGTCCACGGGAGCAGTTATAGTTCTGCTGGGCGTCATGGTTGGGAAGCCGGCGACCTGCGCGGACGGTTGAACCACCGCGAGCGAAAGAATGAGCACGATGACCGCCGTTGCGCCTTGCCGGACTTCACGATAAGCGAGACGTAAGGTAAACGCGCGGCCGGTACTCCCCAGAACTGGACGTCAGGGCGACGATCGAGTGTCGGGCAGAACCTGGCTTCTACGACGGGGAGACTAGGCGCTTGGTGATGAAGACTCGACTGGGTATTCTCGTGATGCTCGCGATTCTCGCCGCGCTGCGATCGCGTTCCCATTTCGGCTGCCGCGCGCGGGAAGTCGCCTCCGCCGAGTCGGCAGTCGAGATCCGGCCGGGCAGATCGATGAGGCCGTGACAAAGCTCGACGGGATCGTCACCGGCCTCATGCATCGGACCGGTGTCCTGGGCGTGGTCGTGGCCGACGTGAAGGACGACGCGGTCGTCTACGCGAAGGGGTCCGGGTTCGGCGCGTCGGCTCGAGCCAACCGTCGACAAGAACACGATCTTCGAGCTCGCGTCGGTTCGAAGCCGCCGAGCGCGACCGCGGTTGCCCGGGCCGTCGGGCTGGCGTCGTGGGCTCGACGATCCGAACGTCAAGTACCTGCCGGGCTTCGCCTCAAGAACCCAGAACGACGCGCGATGTCACGATCGCCGACTTCTACTCACATCGCAGCGGCTGCCAGACCATGTCGGCGACCTGCTCAGTCGCTCTTCGGCTATAGCCGCTCGGGATCCTGCGGCGGCGGCGCTACGTTCCGCTCGGGGCTCTGCGCGCGGAGTACGCGTACACGAACTACGGATGACAGCCGCGGGCGTTGCGGCGGCCAAGGCCGCACGCCTCAACTGGGCGGAGTTCGCCCGCCGCATGTGGAACCGGCCGCTCGGGATGACGTCCACCAGCTCACGCTTCGCCGACTATGCCCGCGCCCCCAACCATGCGAGCCTGCACGTGCAGGTCGGCGACCACTGGTGGCGAAATTTGTTCGCGAACCTGATGCGCAGGCGCGCCGTGGCGGCGCCAGCTCCATGTCGTCGACTTGGCAAGGTGGATGCGTCCTACCTCGGGCAGGGCGGTCCGGCGGCCGCCGACTCCTCCCACCGGCCGCGTTCGCCGCGATGCGCACACCGCATGCGTTGATCGCCCGCCCGGCGACGCCGAGCAACCGCCCCTCGACCAGAGGGCTCGGAATCGACATCGGGGAGACGTGTCTGCCGGTGCGTTTCAACCATTCCGGCGGGTTCCTTTCCGGGGCCTGACGAACGTGACGATGCTGCCCCGGAGAAGTTGGGCATCGTCGCTTAACGAACGGACAACCAACCGGCGTAACGGAGGCGATCGAGGCGACGTTCACCGACCTTGCCGAGCTCGGCAAGGTCTCGCTGCGACTGGCTGGCCGTCTACCGAGCCGCGGTCGCGGTCCTTTACGTGAATCCAAGCCACTCGCGGGCCGTTGCCGCCGCGGCTCGGTTCCGCCCGCGGCCGGAGCGCGTACACCGGCATCTACACGAACGGCTACGCCGGCCCCATCGGAATTACTACTCGTTGCGGCAGGTTGACCTGCTCCCGGGCCACGGCGGCGCGCGTTCGCGCTCGCCCACTGGAGCGGTACACCTTCTCCTACATCCCGACCGGGAAGGAAGCGACGGCGTAGCGCGGTCACGTTCCGCTTCCGACGGGGCGCGCGCCAGCGCCGCCACGGTGACGCTTGAGGCTCGGCGACCTCGGCACGCTCCAGCGCCGCTGACCGTGTTTCCCGAACTGCCCGGAACCGGGCAGAGGGGCGAATCACGAGCGGGAAACGATTCCTCTCAGGGAAACTAATCGAGCGGGGGTCGCAGAACATGACATGGAGCGGGTCGACATGGGTAGTGGCGCTGGGAATCGCCGGGATCTTTTCGTCGCGCTGTTCGTCGCGCCTGCCGCCGCCTCGGCTGCCCCCGAGGGCGAGGATCGACGCCACGATCCGTAAGGCGCTCAAGGCTCAGGGTCTCAACGCGGTCATCGAGGACGTTACGATCCGCGGCAAAACCGCGACCAAAAAGGCTTACGGCCAGCGGTGACGGGCGTTCCGGCGACGCTCGCCATGCACTTCGAAACGCAATGTCGCAGCCGCTTACATGTCGACGTTCTCCTGCGGCTCGTTCGACCAGGGGAAGTCGAACTCGATGACCGGTTGTCGAAATCCTCCCGGCATCCGCGATGCCGATCGCGTGACGCTGCGGATGTTGCCGGGATGACGGCCGGCTGCCACGACTACGAACAGGATCAGGCGCTCGCCCAGCATCTACGGCAACCCCTTCGCGCCGGTCACGAGTATCCGGCAGCTGGAGCTGCGTTCTCCAAGAGCCTGCAGTCACGCCCGCACTAACTGGAGCTACGCGCACACGGACTACGTGCTCCTCGGACTCGCCCTGGAGAAGATCACTCGGCCGCCGCTGCGAACCGCGCTCGACAGGATGGTCCTGAAGCCATCGGCCTGCGGAAGACTACGGCCTCGAGACGGCCAGGATCCCGGAGCCCGTGCCGGACACGTACAGCAGCGAGCGCCGCGACTTCTCGGCATTCGACGGGGCGGCGGTTCCTGGAAAGACCACTCCTGGTACGTCTGGTCGTTCGCGCGCGGCGCTGTGGAGACGACGGACATTAGCGAGATGTCGCGGAGCATGATTGCGATCGGCACGGGGAGCTGCTGAAGCGGAGTCGTACCGCCTGCAGATCGACCCGCATCGGCTTCGGCCGCCCCAAAAAGGGGTGAGGACTCCGGAGGCCCCGAGCCGCAAGCTCGGCTACGCCGGGCGTTTTCCGGCACGGATCGTGATCGCAGCCGGAGCCGTTGTCTGCCGGGCTCGGCTTGGTCGCGGCCTACGAGCCGTCCAGTCCGTCTCGGTCGCCTTGACCGTGGCCCTGGGCGAGCGCTCCTTCGGCCCCAACGGCAGCACCAATAACTACTCGAAGAACCTTTTCAGGCAAATCGGAGCGATCGTTGCTCCGAAGGATCCTCCGCCGGCCCCGTAAAGTGCCGTGGTCGTAGACGCCACGTCGTTGCTCGTCATCGTCTCCATCGGCGCGCTTTGGGCCACCTACTGAGCCAGCGGTAACCACGTCGCGCGCGTCAGCTCACGAGTTGGAGCGATACGTCCAGTCCTGGATGGTGCGGGACCTTTGCCGGCATACCCTGGTTGGCAGTACTGACCGACTCGTGGGGGTTTGGCTTGAGCGGGAACCAGACGGACCGAGTACTAGTCGTCACCGCGGCGCGGGTGTGGGGCCCAATCGCGGAGGGCTGACCCCTATAAAACGACGCAGGTTTCTCGGACTCCTTGCTGGGGCGCCGATTTTCGGACCGCTCGACGTGCTTTCGCGCGTGAGGGTCGAGCAGCGTCTGACGCACGCGCGACTCCGGTTCCGCGATCGATCCCCGGCGTGCGGCATGCTCGTGATGGATTACCAACATGCCTGGATCAAAACGCTCTCCCATAGCGACGCGCTGCTCTCTCGGGCCGCTGAGGCGATCTCCACGGCGCGTCACCATGGCGTGCGGATCGCATATACCCGGTGGGGTTTACCCCTGCGGACTACGCTGCCGTCCCGGCGAGGAACATCATCTTCCGGCAGCTGGCCAGCCGCCCCGGGGCACTTGATGACGCCTCGCCGGCGATGGCCGTCGATGACGCGTCGCGCCCGAGGCCGGCGACAAGGTGGTCCGCAAGACGCGGGTCGGCGCTTTCGCCAGGACCGACCTCGACGAGTGGCTCCGTGATCTTTGGTCGACACCCTGATCCTGACCGCATCTCCACCAGTGGCGTCGTCCTCTCAACCGTTTGTGACGCCGCAGATCGCGACTATCGCATCGTCGTCGTCCGCGACGCCTGTGCCGACCGCGACCGGGAGATTCAAGACGTACTCATCCATAAGGTCTTTCCCCAACGGGCGCACGATCGTCACGGTCGCCGACTTGCCCAGGTTGCTCGTCAAAGCGGCCGTAGAGGCCCAAAGCGGCTCGAGCCAGAAGCCCCCGCATCGGCAGGCGCTTCCGTTCGGGGAGAGCCATGAACTGCTCCCATGCCACAGCTCCAGCTCGCTCGAGATCTCAGCGAGCACTCGCCCAAGCCGCGGCGATGGCAGATCGGGCCGACTAAACATGTCGCGAGTCTGTGCTACCGTCTGCGCTGCTGTTGTTACCAGTACCCTGACTGTCGTCGCGCGCTTGCGGCCGGGGCAGACGGGTCGACTGCTCAAGCTTCATCAGCGCACAAGGGTTGGCTGGCTCTATCAAGTCATGTCCGGGCAACAGGCTCAACTCGATGGTGTTCGGCGTGTGGGTGGAGGGCAAGCCGCTCATCACCGGTGCGCTCGGCAGCGCACTGCCGGGCATTCACGCTACGAAAGACATGCACTTTCGGATCGGGAATAGAACGAGGCCTTCACCACCACACTCCTACTGCGGCTCGTCGACCAGCAGACGGTCAAGCTAAGCGATCCCGTGTCGAAGTGGTTTCCACGGCTTCCGGGCGCAAGTCGGGTCACGCTGCGGATGCTGGCAACCAGCACGTCTGGCTATGGCGACTACGCAAAGACCGACACGGCGGTGCAGGAGTTCTATGCCAATCCCTTCGCGCGCCTCTCGGCGATGTCTCTGATCAGACTCGGAACCGGCCTGCCGCCGCTGTTCGCGCCGGGCACCAGCTGGGCGTTCTCGGACACGAACTTCGAGCTTCTCGGTGCGATTCTGCAGCGGATCACCCACAAGCCGCTCGCCGCCGCGCTCCAGGACCAGATCCTTGGGCCACTGGGTTTGGCTCAGACCCGGATGCGCACGAGCGCGAACATCCCGCCGCCGGTGATGCACGCCTACAGCCCCGAACGCGGCGAATACGAGGAGTCGACGTTCTGGAATCCGTCGCTGTTCGGGCTCAATGGGGGCATGACCTCGTCGCTGTTCGACCTCGGCAGATGGGCGGTGATCCTCGGCCGCGGATCGCTTCTCTCGCGCGCCTCGCACCGCCTTCAGGTGGGGCCTGAAAATGTCGGGCTCGGAAAGCTGACGCCCGACTTCTACTACGGGATGGGCACCGTGGTGTCCAGGCATTGGATCTTCGTCGAGCCGCGGGTCTTCGGCTACAGCGGCGTCGTCGCCTATTTCCCACGGAAGAAGCTCGCCGTCGTTGCCTTCGCGACGCTCGGGCCCCACGGTAGTCTCGCCGTTCACAACGGCCTTGATGCATTGCTGAGGTTCGCACGGATCCTCACACCCAAATCGGTGCCGATGTTCCCGGTCGCGCGGAGCGGCTAGGACGTTCATGACCCGATTGATGCCACACGCGGCTCCCTCGTTGCTGCCTGGCCCCTGATCGAGCCCTTCTACGAGGAAGTCGTGATGCGGGTGAAATACACGTCAACCCGGTTTTGCGCGATCGGCCTTCCCATCGGGATCGCGGCAACGAGACCGTGCGGCTGGCCCGCCACGCCCAAGTAGTCGCCCAGGAAGCAGCACACGCGAGCTTTGCTGCCCGTCGTGAGCAGGTTGAACGGTCCGGCGACCCGGCGAGTGCTCCATTGACGGCCGCGATCGCGCGAGATGGCCACCCGCACGCGCGCCGGCCAGTAGCCCCCGTGGCTGGCCGGGGCGATCACGTAGTACACAACGCCCAGCGTGCCGTCGCCGGCGACGGCGATCGACGGCAGCGCGGCCTGGCCGCGAACCGTCAGCCTGCGCCTGGTCCAGTGGCGCCCGCCGTCGGTTGAGCGCGCGACGGTGATCCGCGAGGATTCGTTGGTGGCGCCGGGTTCCAACCAGCTGAAGTAGACATCGCCGTTCGGAGCGACGGTTTGCGACGGGTACGTATCGTAGGTATTGAGGACGTCGTGGGTGGCCGGGTCGTTGACCTGTCGTCCGGATGAGTGTCCAATGATGACCGGCTTGCCCCACTTCCGGCCCCCGTCGACGGAGCGGATCGCGAGCTCCTGCGTGGTGTCGTCACGGAACCACGGAGCGGACGCAGAAAGACTGTCTGCGGCGTCCCCGGGGGTTCCGCTTGCGGTCTTGGGGGCAACGAGCGCGAACACGTCGAGCAGTGAGCCATCACGGTTGACAAGAATCTTGCTGATACCCGGCCAGCTACCCGAGGTGTGCGGGTCATACAGCTTCCGCGGCACCGACCAGGTCCGCCCGCCGTTCGTCGTGGTCGACAGCAGGCTGTAGCCGCTGATGTAATCGGGCGGCCTGCGCAGGTCATAGACGTAGAACGCTGTGTTTGGCCGCCGAGGATGAGGTGTGAGCACCGGCAAATCCCAAAACGCTCCCGTGGGCGGCTGGATCACGGACGGAACCGACCAGGAGAAACCGTCATCAAGAGATCGGCTCGCAAACATGCTTGTTGTACTCGGGAAGTTGACCACGATGGCGGTGAAGTACGACAGCCGCCCATCGCCGGAGAACGCAACACCAGGGTCGCTCGCGACCTGAAATGCACCGCCAGTGCAGGCTGAGAGCCCGGGAACGAGGATCCGCGAGAACGAGCGCCCGCCGTCGCGCGAAGCCATCACCACATCCGAAGCCCGACCATCCTGGATCCAGCCGACCAAGATATGACGCGGATCAGTCGGATCCACTGCCACCGAAGTCTCTTGCGCAAACCCGGCGGTGAAGCCAGGGTTCGCCTTCGCGCACGGCCCCGAGAACGGACTGGCCAGCGAAATGCGATGCAGCCGCACGCTCACCGAAGCCGCCAGCACCGGCTCCGTCGCCGTCGCGATGACGGCCACTGACAGCACCAGGCCCAAACCGCAGGACCGCGCGAGCCGCCAACTGCTCAACCGATCGCGAGAAGCGCGCGTTCGCTGTTGGTCGGTAGGGGACAGCCGCTCGTCGAGCTTGGCCCTACATTCGCGCCGCCGGCTCGCCACGTGAATGTCAGCCAGCCGCAAGGCTCGTGTCTGAAGCGAGCCGCCGCAGAAGCAAACGGGGGTCAACGTCTTTACCCGCTCGTCCGTTGGACCCTGTGGCGGGACGTCTCCACGGATTCCCCCGAAACGACCGTTCGGTGCGGAAAGCACGAGTCCCACGATCGCCGAGGCTGGACGATCGCCGTCATCGCGTGATCGGCCGGTGCGGCGTCAGGTACAGCGTGATTTGCTTGGCGATCGTCCCGCTGATGTTCCGCCCCTCAGGCACCTTCGACCCGTTCGTGTTCTCGACGAGTATCGAAATCCTCTGTGACCGCAGGTAACCGAGGATTCCGGTGAAGCCGTTGAACTGCGGGATCTGGAACATCCATCCATTGGCGAGGTCGATGCCGAGCCCGTAGTCGAGCGGCCCGGGCGCGCCCGGAAGACCCCTGGAATACGGTGTCAGGAACTGGCGTCTGGCCGACTTCGAGAACAGTCGCCCGGAGCCGATCGCGCGAATCTCCTTGATCATGTCGGCTGCCGTCGAGGTCATGACCATGCCAGTACCGATCCCCCACGACGGACTCCAGAAGGTCGAGTCCTCGTAGACGCCACGATCGGTTGTGTAGGCGTGGAGAACTGGCGCGGGGATGCCCGGAAGCTTCGTTATCCGCGTGTCACGCATCCTCAGGGGGCGGAGGAAGCGCTCCCGAATCAAGGTCGCCATCGACCGCCCGGTGACCTTCTGGATCACGTTGCCGAGAATGATGTAGTTGGTGTGTCCGTAATGGAAGCACCCGCCGGGATCACAAGGAAACGGCTTCTCCGCGAAGGCGTAGTGGAGCAGCTGGTCGTCGGTCCAGTGGCGGAAGACCGCCGCATGAAACGCGGCCAAGAAGGGCGGGTTTTCCTGGATGTAATCCGGATAGCCGGCCGTCGAGCTGGCGAGCATCCGCAATGTGACGCGATGCGCGTTCGGATAGCCCGGGTACCAGCGCGAGAGCTTGTCGTCGAGACTGAGGCGGTGCTTGTCCTGCAACTGCAGGAGGAGCGTCGTCAGCATCGGGATCGCCATCGCGCCCGGACGGAAATGCATGTTCGCGCTCGCCGGAACGCCCTCCATCGACGTTCCGAGGGCGCGATTGACGACTGTGCGGTCGCCGAAATCGACGCGCAGGATCACCGCCCTGGCACCCTGGCTGGCCATCACCGAGCGGGTGATGTCGACGATGTGCCTCGCGGCCGTCCGGAAGCTCGTGCACGTACCGCGGCGGTCGAATCGGCCGGACGGGCAGCGCTTGGCGTCGGCGGACGTCGGAACCGCGCCAACCACGGCGCAGGCGACGACGACACATAGCGTTCTGCGGCCTCCCACGGCGCGACCCTACCCGACCCGGGGCACCACTTCAATGTGGCGATGGGCAGGCGCTCACCCCCGATCGGGCGACAAGTCCCGCAGTAGACGCGCACGCTCTACATACCCTGGGACTTCGTCGCGAGACCAGCGCCGACGAGGTCGCGAGGAGACAGCCCGGACGAACGAACCTTGCGCTCAAGGGAGGAGACGGACGGTTCGTGGTCGTCGCCGCGGGTGTGCTTGGCGCCCCCACCCGTTAGCAGATCGAGCTGCACAGGATCACTCCGGGAGTCGAGACCGAGATCCGCGGCGATGAGATCCGCTCGCCGCCAAGGTGACGCAGACTTTGACGCGGACTCGGACGTTCATCCTCTGACCGGGCTGTGGACCAGAATCCGCGGCCATGGGCACAATCAGCGGCCGTTCGTGATCGCCGCCCCGGCTGCCGTCTCCCTCGCCCCGGGGACGTTTCTGGCGATCGTTGGCGCCGCGGCGGTCGCGGGGACCCTGGCGGCGATCATCTCCGGCCGCGGTCTGATCGTCCCCGTCGTGGTGTTGGAGCTCATCGCCGGCGTAGTGCTCGGTCCTCACGTGATCGGTCTGCACGTCAACGAGTTCATCTCATTCTTCTCGGACCTCGGTCTCGGCCTGCTGTTCTTCTTCGTCGGCTACGAGATCGAGTTCCGCCGGATCGCGGGCCGGCCGCTGCGGCTGGCTCTGCTTGGATGGGGCGTGTCGCTCGCGCTCGCCTACTCGGTCGGCGGCGCGCTCGCTGCCGCAGGGATAGTGCTCTCGCTTCTATACACAGGATCAGCCCTGGCCACAACCGCGCTCGGGACGCTGATCCCGATCCTCTCCGACACCGGCGAGCTGCGGACGCGGTTCGGGACCCATCTGCTTGCCGCCGGCGCGGTCGGGGAGTTCGGGCCGATCGTGCTCATAACGCTGATCCTTTCGACGCAGAGTGTGCTGCGCAACGCGCTGATCCTGGTGGCGTTCGTGGCCCTCGCGGTCGCCGTGGCGGTGCTCGCGGTGCGCTTCAAGGAGTGGAGCCTGCCGCTACTTGAGCGGACGCTTGAGATGAGCTCGCAGCTGGCGGTGCGCTGGATCGTGGTGCTCGTGTTCGCCCTCGCGTTCCTGGCGTTCAAGCTGGGCTTGGATCTGCTTCTCGGCGGTTTCGCCGCGGGCATCATCACCCGCGAGATGCTCCGCAACCGGGAGATGCCGACCTTCGACTCCAAGCTGAGCGGCGTAGCATTCGGCGTGTTCGTGCCGTTCTTCTTCGTGGTCAGCGGCATGAACCTCGACGTCAGCGCGCTGTTCGCGAGCGTCGGGAGTGTCGCCAAGATGGGCGTGTTCTTCCTCCTGTTCCTCGTGGTCAGGGGTACCCCGGCGCTGGTGCTGTACCGCCGGGTACTCGACCGCCGAGCCCGGGCGGCGCTCGCGCTGATGAGCTCGACGCAATTGCCACTGGTCATCGCGATCACGACGCTGGCCGTCTCCAGCGGGCACATGCGCCAATCGACGGCGGCCGCGCTCGTTGGCGCGGCCGTGTTGTCGACGCTCGTGTTTCCGATCCTCGGGCTCCGGCTCCGAGGGGATCTGCCAAACGAGCGAGCCGACATACCCGAGCCCGCAGCATGACATTCGACCTAGTGCCCAACCGGATTCACCCCACTACGGTGGCACCTTGTCGGGTGACGTGTCCACGGATTCCCGCGGCCAATTAAGGCCAAAAAACAACGCTGACCGGCAACGGCTGCGGCCTAGCCGTGCCGATCACCACCGGCGAATTCACGAGCAGCGGATTGCAGGGAATCCGCGGGAGTGGGCGGTGCTGGGCTCGAACCAGCGACCTCCTGCTTGTAAGGCAGGCGCTCTTCCAGCTGAGCTAACCGCCCGGCCAAGCGCGAATGGTAACGGCGAGCCCATGATCCGATTCCGGGTTCGGCTCGTGGACGCGGGGATAGGATCCACCGATGGAGCTCGGGATCACCGGCAGGGTCGCGCTCATCACCGGCGCTTCCAAGGGACTCGGGTTTGGAATCGCCAGAGCCCTGCGGGATGAGGGCGCCACCGTCGCGCTCAGCTCCCGCTCATTGGAGCGCGTGGAACGAGCCGCAGCCGAGCTCGGGGCCAGAGGATTCGTTCACGACGCCTCCGATGTCGGCGGGGCGCCGGACCTCGTGCGCCGCGTGGAGGAAGAGCTCGGTCCGATTGACATCCTGATCGCCAACAGCGGTGGTCCGCCTGCGTCACCGGACGCGTTGAGCTTCACGCCTGAGCAATGGCGCAACGCCTACGAGCTGCTGCTGCTGGGAGCCGTCTCGCTGATCGGGGCCGTGCTGCCCGGCATGCGGGAACGTGGATGGGGCCGCGTTCTCTCCGTGTCCTCGAGCGTGGCGCGAGAGCCGAGCCCGGTTCTCGTGCTCTCCTCCGCCCACCGGGCGGGGCTGCTGGCGGCGCTGAAGACGCTCTCCAGGCAGGTTGCCGGCGATGGCGTCACGCTAAATGCGTTGTTGCCCGGCGTGATCGCCACCGACCGCGCCCGGGAACTCGGGGCCGACAGTCCGGACAGGCTCGGTCAGATCCCTGCCGGCCGCCTCGGAACCGTCGAGGAGTTCGCCGCCGCGGCGGCCTTTCTGTGCTCGGCGCCCGCCGGGTACATCACCGGAACGACCCTTCTGGTCGACGGCGGAGCTTCCAGGAGTACCTAATGGGCGGATCGGTTCCGGACCCGCAGAGCGCGTTGGACAGGATCAAGCGCGCGATCGTCCGACGCGCCCACTCAGATTGCCGAGACCCTCGCCACGAGCGGTGCAGTCCGCCTCACCGGAACGGCTCGAGCAGCTCATGCGGACACCAGCCAGGCGGTTGGTGCTGGACGAGATCTTCTGGCAGATGCCGCAGTTCGTGGACCGCCGGCAATCACGGAGGCTGAATGCCTCGGTGCGCTGGGCGATCACCGGTCGGCCGACGGAGGCGCGGACGTTTACGACCTCGTGTTCACGGATGGTCGCTGCCGTGTGATCCGTGGAGGCGGGACGTCAGAACCGCCCGTAACCATCAGAGTCGATGGCGTCGAGTTCCTGAGGCTCGCCGCCGGCAGTTCCGATCCGATGCGGGCGTACTTCAAGGGCCGCCTCGCGATCACCGGAGACATCATGGTGGCGGCGAAGCTGGTCTCTCTGTTCCGGATTCCGCGGGCGGGCGGGCGGACGGGGCACCGCCGAGGCGGCAGGAGTAATTCGTGATGCAGTCGTTCTCCTCGTGCAGTCGCGACTATTCGGCCCCGACGACCTTGAAGTTCTGGCTGACGAAGACGTGGTGCGGCCAGTTGACGCCGATTACGTGGACGTTGTACTCGCCGTCGCTCAACAGCGCAACGCGGTTGAGGGTGCCGCCCGGGTAGGCGGCGATCGCGGCGGCCTTGGCCTTATTGGCGGCTGTGCCGGTGATGAGCGTGCCTGAGCCGTCCTTGAAGCCCGCCGGGATCTGACCGACCTTCGTGGCTGGGCTTGGGGCACCGCGTTGCAACGGGATGACTTTCCCTGCCGTCGCCGCGTTCGTGTTGCTGCTCGAGCCCGAGTCGGCGATCGCGTGGCGCCGCTCGCCAGCACGATCACCGTGGCGCCTGTCGCGATGGAGGTGGTGAGTTTATGCCTGCTCAAGATCGTGGGCTTGCGTGTCATGGTGGTTCATTTCTTGCTTTGTCGGTGGTTGATCCCACTATGCGGCGGACTCGTAAGACCTTTGGGTGAGGAACCACAAAGAAGCCCGTGAAGCTCCGAAGAGAGGCGCCTATGAATGGGGCCGCTTTCATTCGTCAGGGACGAGAGCCACGTGGTCCGTGCGCGCCGCCGGCGCAGGCGTATGCGCAGGCCGCGCCTCCCCCGCGGGCTCGGACTACGGTTGGGCGATTCTGAGGACCTTGCCGGAGCCAGGGCAGGCGCGGGGCGGGGCGTTGTCTCTGGTGATCAGAGACAGCCCTGTTGGGCAGAGACCGTTGACGGTGACGTAAATGGCCCCGTGTGGACCCAGGGTCAAGCCGGTGGGATAGTTGAGGCCTGTGGCGATGTAGGAGGTCCTGAGCTTAGGAGTCACCTTGACGACCGAGCCGGTAAATGGCTCTCCGATGAAATTCTTGACACTCGGATCGAGGTTGGCGAGGTAGACATTTCCGTGGCCGTCGGCAGCGCAGGCGACCACCTGCTGGACTTTGCCGCCGACAAGCAGTCGCGTGAGCTGGCCGTGGTTCCAGCGCAAGAGCATTCCGGACTCGGTTCCAATGACCAGCGCGGCATCGGGGGTCTGGGCGGCGCAGGTGGGCGCAGCATCGTAGATGGGCTTGTGACGAGGAGGATCTGGCACAAATCGAATTACCGAGATCCCGCCTCGAGCGTTGACTGACCCGAGCGTGTTGGATGCTGCGTCGATGACATAGAACCCGCCAGACGGGCGGGTGATGAGACCAAACGGGTCGGCATCGGGCGGCGTGCCCGGCTGGGGATGAGCGCTCACGTAGCCGAAGTCGAAGCGGCCTACTTGGGCGAGGGTTCGCCATCCGTGGTCGGCGATGAGCGATCGCACTTCGACGAGGTTGCCCGCCTCACTGATGATCGTCTGCAATGTCCCCAGGCATGCTCCGGAGTCGGGCTGGCCCTGACAGTCCGTCATCGGGTTGCCGAACCCCTGCGGATTTTCGCCGACGATCGCGTACAACCTTCCCCTCCTCAGGGCAAGCCCCCCCAAGCCGAAAGGTGCGAACGGACTACCGATAGAGGGAAAGCCGGCGGCCAACGTCCTAAGGTGCCCGCCCCCCGGGTTGACGGCGATTATCCGGCCAGTCAGTCCGCCGCATTGGCCAGGGCCCAGGCAGAGTGGACCAGCGTGACCGGCCTCTGCCACCGCGAGCGCGCCATTCGGCAAAAAGATGAGCCCGCGCGGGTTGTCCAGGCCACGCACAACGGTCTGTATGTGCGGACCCCGCGATGCGGCAGTCGCGGGAGACGCCATCCCAACGCCGACGAGCCCTACGGCCAGCGCCGTGACCAGCGCGCGAGCGATACTGACACGTCCTCCGGGCCGATCGTGTCTCCGTGCCGCCAGTTCGTACATGCTGTGCCCTCTCTGCGTGCCGCTCGTGCGCCGCCAGACTCGGGTTCGCTGCTTCCTTGCGCTTTGCTCGCCAGCCCCTTTGCGCTGCGATCCTCTCAGCGGACGCGGGGCCCGTCAACCTCAGACATGATTCCCGTTGCGTGCGGGACTCTTGACCAGGTCAGTAGTAGTACCCCCAACCGGATTCGAACCGGTGATCTCCTGCGTGAAAGGCAGGCGTCCTAACCGCTAGACCATGGGGGCGTTGGCAGTGATTGTAGGTCGGCGACGCTCAGCCGAGAGCACCGGCGCGGCGAGCGCGGGGCGCCGGCCACGCTTCTTTTCACCGGCCCTGAGACAATCATCCCGTGCTTGAGAAGCTGGAGATCCGAAAGGACACCGTTCAAGTGGCCGTGGAGACTGCGTTCAACCATGTCGGCCAGATCGCGGCGATCGTCGCCGGAGCGGGCAGAGAGGTCACCCGCGAGCTCGGCGATTGGGCCACCGAGGTGTTTGAGATGCGCGAGGCCGCCCGCCGGGCCGAAGCTGATCGCGACGCGCCCTAGGCGGTCAGCGGCTGCTCCTGGTCGCCGCGTTGATCGAGTTCGCTGACGATCGCCTGCGTCTCGGCGTCCTTGACCATATAGTCGTCGAGCAGCGGATTGACGAACCCGCGCAGAACGCTGAACGCTGCCCAGCGCCTCGGCGCGATGATGCGCGGGGCGCGCTTTTCGATCCCGCGAGCGACCGCCTCTCCCGCCTGAGCCGGCGTGAGCCGCTTGCGCAGGACCTTGGGCAAGATCTCCTTCAACCTGTCGGCGAGCGGGTCGCCGTCGATCGCCAGGCGGACCATCTCGGTGTCGATGAACCCGAAGTACGCCACGCTGGCCCCGGCGCCGTGGGGGACGAGTTCAACTCGCAGCGCGCGTCCGAGTTGTTCGACCCCGGCCTTGGCGATCGCGTACGGTGCCGCGCCCAGACCGTTGACGAACGCGTAGACCGAGGAGGTGACGACGATGTGCCCGCGGCGCTCGGCAATCTGCGGTAAGGCTGTGACGACGGTGTTGTAGACCCCGCCGAGATTGACCGCGAGGACTCGGTCGAAGGCCTCGCCATTCATCGCCCGCACGGTGGCGGCACGGGAGGCGATCCCGGCGTTGGCGACCAGCACGTCGACGCCGCCGCGCTGCTCGGCGACCGTGGCCACGACGCGTCGCATCGCGCCACGATCTGTGACGTCAGCCGCCAATCCGAGTGCGTTCCCGGGGAGCTGGGCGGCGGCGCTCTCGGCCGCCGCTGGATCGAGATCAACGATCACCAACACTGCACCTCGCTCTGCCAAGGCGTGGGCGGTACCGAAGCCGATGCCACGGGCTCCGCCGGTGACCACCGCGACCTTCCCCCGTAAGTCGAAGCTGGCCATCGAGTCGATTCAATCAGACGAGGTCATCGACACTCAGGATGGGACGCTGGGGGGCTGGCCCCTGCTTGCCAGGGCGTGGCCGTGCGGATAGCGTGGGCCGGTGAGCCACCCCAATGACGACTTGATCCAGCGCTTCTATGAGGCCTTTGCCCGGCTCGATGGCGAGTCGATGGCAGCCTGCTACACGCCGGCCGCGCAGTTCTCGGATCCCGTGTTCACCGATCTGCGTGATGGCGAGCCCGCCGCGATGTGGAAGATGCTCACTGGCCGCGCCAAGGACCTCAGGGTGAAGCTCGCCGAGCACGAGGCAGACGACCAGCGCGGGAGTGCTCATTGGCTCGCGGACTACACGTTCTCCACCGGCCGCAAGGTCCACAACGACGTTCGCGCGCGATTCCGCTTCGAAGGCGGGCTGATCGCCGAGCACAACGACTCGTTCTCGTTCTACGCCTGGGCGCGTCAGGCGCTCGGCCCGGTCGGGTTGGCCCTGGGCTGGACTCCGATGCTGCACCGAAGGGTCCGGCGTGAGGCCCGGGCCGGATTGGACGAGTTCCAGCGTCAGTCCGCCTAGCGGAGGCAGTTAGCCGCCGGAGGCGAGTTGCGCCTGCATGGCCTCTGCCAGCGCCAGCGCGCCGGACAGCGGCCGCACCATCACCACCAACTCATCGACCGCGCCGTCCTCGTCCACATGCAAGAAGTCAGCCCCCTCGATCTGTCTCTCGCCGACTCGAGCCTCGAAGACGAGTGCGTGGTCACGCAGATCGGGCGCTCCGATCTCACGGACATAGCGGAAGTCCTCGAACACCCGGGACGCCGCAGCCAGGATCACGCCCACGGCGTCACGGCCGTGATAGGGCTTGAACACGATCGGGCTGCGGAAGACGACATCGTCGGAGAGCAGAGCTACCGCGGCATCCATGTCATTGGCTTCGATGGCGGAGCGAAACGGGTGCAACGTTGACCTCCTCGGTCAGTGGATGGGCGCGGCGCGCTTCAGCTCGGTGGCTGCCCGCCTGGGTAATAGGTCGTTGCGTACAGACGGCTCTCGATCAGCGCACAGTTCGTGGAGCCCCCAGTCGCGGCCGCGACGGTGAAGCGCATGCCCGCACGGAACACGTGAGGCTCGGTTCCCTGGCTGATCGTCAGTGTGATCGGTACGGTGGTCTTGAGGGTTGTAGCGGGGGAGCGGCTGATCGGATCGGCTGGTTCGCGCACCGTGTACCGGCCCGGGGCCAGCCGCCAGTTCAGCACGTCGCCAGGGCTGAGGTTGACGGTCCGCGGACGAGCGGACCCAACCCGGTAGGTCACGGAATCGGTGGCACCGGGCGCGGCGATGAACTCGACCGTGAAGCGACCCGCACCCGGCTGGCAGCGACCGTAAAGGCGGCCGGTCGCCGGAACGGAGAGCAGTTCCGCGAGCGCCGGGACTCCGGAACGCGACCGCGCGGTTGTCGTCCCGGTTCCCGGTTTGGTCGTGCTCTCACGCGATGATCCTCCGCAGCCGGTGAGCAGTAGCGCCGCAGCGATCGCGCCCGCCCGGACTCGGCCTCGCATGCGGCGAGTAAACCAGATCGCCGCGCTGCCAAGACGGACACGCCCTAGCGGGCGCGGAGAAGATGCTCAGCCGCGTTGGTGCTGAGCACCCCGGCATTGGAGTCGATGAACAGCCGTCGCCCTAGGGTTGAGATCCCAACCACCTCGGCGTGATCGGCGCCATCGCTGTAGAACCCGATGGCTCCCGCCGGTGGTGACGCGTCGGCCGAACCAAGCGCGGCCAACCGCAGCCCGCCGGCTGTTGGTCCAGCGGCGAATTCGGCGGCGGGCGGAAAATCGCCCTCCGGTCGCCGTCGCGCGTCAGCGATTGCTACCTCCAGCACGCGGTACATCGTGGAGCTGAGGCGATCCTCATCCAGGAAAGCGGCCCCCTTCTGGGTTAGCGCGACCGAATCAAGCGACGGGCCCGGCACCTGTTCACTACTCACGCTGTGGCGGGTGACTCTCAGGCGCGCACGGCCGATATCGCAGAAGTCGGCGTGGCGATCGAGCAGAGGGTGATACGTGAAGCGTCCGCTTGGCTCGAGACTCGCCGTCGCACCCGAGGACGAGCTGCGCGGCGAGAACCCCTGGACCGACGTGCCGAGGGTCGTGCACGTCGCGTCCAACGCGTAGCCGCCGCGCATCAGCTGCGCGAATCGCTCACGGCCTTGCCCAGTCAGCGCGACCGAAAGCTCTCCGTGACCCAAGCGCACGATCCGCACGTAACGGGTCGATCCTGTGTGGAGTACCGCCGTAGCCCCAGCCCCAGGCGCGGTGAGCAGCGGCGCGGCCAACGCGATCAAGCAGAACCTCCAGAGCGAGGGACACGCGGCCATCCTCGGCCACTGTACGGCTTAGCGAGAGTTCGGGGAAGACGCGGAATTCGTCGATCGGATGCTCGCGCGGTCGGCAAGGCCGGAGGGTTTGCTGTGGGCGAAGTGGCTGTTCGGCCTCGTTGCTCATCCGGAGAAAGGACTGCTCGCCTACAAGGTGGGGCAACATGCCGCCGCGCGGGCGGATACAGCGTGCGGCTCGTCCCAGCCTCTGAGTCATCACGCGCTCGGGCGCGGAGCCAGGCGGTCAGGCAGCAACCTCAGTCACCCGCGAGAACGTGAACTCATAGTCATCCAGGGGGAACGTGCGCGCCGCGCGTCGGGCCTGCTCAGAGCTCGTCGGCCGAAGGAACGGCGTGTCGCCGTGCTGATCGAAGTAATAGCTGTTGGCCGTGGCACATGAGCCGTTGTGCCACAGCGACCGTGAGAGACGCTCCACGGCAAAGCGCGTCCAACGATCGGCCGCGTCCTCGCGGACCTCGACCGCGGTCGCCCCACGCCGACGAGCTTCGCCGATGACCCGCACGATGTGGTGCGATGCGGTTTCCACCAGCACATGCCAGGTCCCGCCTGTCCAGCCGTAGGGGCCGAAGATCATGAAGTGGTTGGGGAGACCGGGCAGACTCACGCCTTCATACGAGCGCACGTGGTTCTCGGCGTAGAACGTGGCCAGGTCGAACCCGGCGCGACCCTGCACCGGGTTGCGGCGATAGTTCTCGGGATCGGTGGCGAGGCGGAACCCAGTGGCCAGGATCAGGACGTCGATCTCGCGCTCGCGTCCGTCGACGGTGCGTACTCCGGCCGGCGTCACCCGGTCGATCGTCTCACTGACGAGTTCGACGTTGGCGCGGTTGAACGTGCGCAGATATGAGTTCGACACCGACGGCCGCTTGCAGCCGATCTCGTAATCCGGCGTGAGCCGCCCACGGAGTTCGGGATCACGAACCTGCAGCCGGTACCACACATTACGCGCCAGCCAGCCGCCAAGGCGAGTGATCCACCCATATCGATCGTGGTGGAGCACGAGGCCGACGAGACCGGCCTCGACACCGCGGGTCACGCTCGCGCGCACCGACTGCTGCACCCGCGGGAATCGGCGATAGATCGCGACGAGCGCCCGTGGCGTCGGGGGGTCGAATTTGGGGCCGACCCAGATCGGTGTCCGCTGATAGACGTCCAGCTGAGCCACCGCCGGCGCTATCTCGGGAATGATCTGGACCGCGCTGGCACCAGTTCCGATCACGGCCACACGCTTGCCGGTGAGCTCCACCGAGGGCTCCCACGCCGCCGACTGGACCACCTGACCCTGAAAGTCCGCCAGGCCTTCGATCTGCGGCGGCTTGGGGTTGACAAACGCGCCCACGGCGCTGATTACGAACCGCGCGGTCAGCTCACCGCCAGGCACCGAGAGGCGCCACAACTGCGCCTCCTCGTCCCAGCTGCGCGAGAGCACCTCGCTGTGCAGGCGGACGAAGCGGCCGACGTCGTAGCGCTCGGCACACTGGTCGATGTACCGCTTGACCTCGGCGCCGCGGGCGAACACCCGGGACCAGTCCGGCTTCAGCTCATAGGAGAACTGATACGCCTGAGCGGGGATGTCAACGGCGATCCCCGGGTAGGTGTTGTCACGCCAGGTGCCGCCGATGTCGCCGGCACGCTCGAGCACCACGAAGTCCTCGTGTCCGGCGCGGAGCAGCGCGATCGCCATGCCGATTCCACCGAGCCCTGCGCCGATGATCGCGACCTCGTGATCGGGCAACTGGGTCATGCGTCGATGCTAAACAATCCCCGCTCCACCGGACGAGCCGGCGAAGCCGCTTTCATCCTCCGCTCTCACGGGTCCGTTTCGAGCCGTCGCAGCGCATCCTGATCGACCACCGCTCCGTGATGCGTGTCCACGGCAGGCGGCAACTCGACGTGGAGCGCTGTCGCGTCGTCGAGAAGAGCGGCGCCGTCTCGTAGAACGAAGCCGAGCACGTGCCCGTCGTGGGTGCGCTCGTCGGTGACGAAGTGCAGGTGCCAACCGATCATCTCGATCCCTTCGAGCGCGTTCGGGAATCCAAACCCCACCATCGTTCCCGAGACATCGCTGAGGTCGGTGATCCGCTGCTGTGCGAGCGCGTCAGCCAGCGGCGGGTACGGGCGCCGCTGCCTCGGGACCGAACGGACCCGCACACTGTGGAAGGTGCCGTCGATGCGAGCCGCCACCGGGCTCGTCGTGCCCTTCAGGTGATGCCCCACGGCTCCCTCGAGGTCGGCGAATCGCACCGGCCCGCGAAGAACGATCGGCGCATCCGAGGCGAAGGGCACGACCACGGCATAGGGGGTCCTCGATGAAGCCGGGACTCTGACCAGCGTGGCATCTGGGTCCGCCTTCCACGCCTGCCCGTCGACGACGATCAACTCGCCGTCCAACCCGTTCAGCGTCCCTAGGCCCAGATCTCCGTGTTCGAGGATCTCCGAGATCGACACGTCACCGTCGAAGGCGCCACCCAAGAGAGCCTCGATCGTCGAAGTCTGAAAGAGCTCGTGGTCATGGGCTTCCGGGCGCAGATCGCGGTGGCGCAACACCTGCACATGCAGCGCATTGAGGAATTCGAGCTCGCTCATTCAGCCTCCTGCCGGCAAGAGAGTCAGACGGCCGCCAAGAACGGCTCAGCGCATAAATCGGCCCGCGCGAAGAAGGGCATCCGGAATCGTGGCGAGGGTCTCGCATTGCGGGTGGATTCCGACCTTGATGTGGGCGACCTCATGGCCCGTGTTGTAGTCGATCGCCGAGAGGCTGTCGCCACTGCCGTCGGTGAGGCGGGTCCGGTGGAGGGCCGTCGGTCCGCGGTTGGTGAGGAAGCACAGCTTTCCGCCGGGGCCGGTGAGCGCGTCTCCGGGTGCTCGGCCCACCATGCTGATGGTGCGGATGCGGCCGGTGCGCAGCGAGACGAGGGCGACGTAGTTGGAGATCGTGCCGGCATCGCAGACGGTCTCGCCGCTGATGGCAATGCCGTGATGGGCGGCCGAGTTGGGGTAGGCCTTCGGCGCCAGCGCGCGGCCGGGCCCGCGCTTGGGCAGGTTCACTGCCCGAACAATCCTGCCCGTTGTCAGGTCCAGGACCTTGAAGCCGTTGAAGTACGAGAGCTGCAACACCAGCAGCCTGCCGCCCGGAGCAAAGGCGAATGGTCGGACTCCGGCCTTGAAGCGATAGCTCCGGACCACGTTGAGCGTTCGCGGATCGGCGACGGTGAGCTGGTGCGTGCCGCGATCCTGTCCATACGGTGCGAGCTGGTTGCCGAGGCTCCCGCCGTAGAGGCGCCGACCGTCGGGCGAGAACTCCAGTACGTGCGGAAAATCACCGGCCGGGTAGGACCCGATGAACCTATGGGTGCGGGTGTCGATCGCCCAAACTCGGGTCCCCGGCAATGCGGTGACGAACAGGCGACGGCCGTCCGGCGAGATCACGAGATGGTCTGCACGGAATGCCGGGACCTCCAAACGCCACAGCAGCGCACGTCCGGCTGAAGGCGCCTACGTCGCCGAGGTAGCCGCGCGATACATACAAGGCGCCGCCGTCGGGAGAGACGGCGATGTCCTGGGTGTAGTTGACCTCGCCCCGGCTCGCGATGATGGCGGGGTACGCCGCAGCCTGCGTTGGATCCCGTGGCGTGTTGCCGTCAGGGATGACGTTCAGCGGTGATCCCAGCGGCTTGAGCGTATGCGCATCGATCATCGTGACCGTGCCGTCGTAGGTGTTGCCGACGGCAAGCACCGCGCGAGACGGTGCCGATGCAGCGCTGGCCGACCTCGGGATGAGTCCGCCCAGTGCTTGAACAAGAGCGCTCGCGGCCACGGCCCCAACGGCCAACAGTGAACGGCGAAGCCGCACGCGAGAGTCTCCGGCGTGGACGCTGATCACGCCAACATAGCCGAGACGAGGCGTCGAAGTTGACGGCGGTTTCGCCGAGGGAGGGTGATCGGCGTTCACGAATATGAGTTGACAGGTGACTAAATGGTCACGTATACTGCCTCCATGGATGCGGTGTTCAAGGCCCTCGCCGACCCGACACGAAGGAGCCTTCTCGACGAGCTGTTCGTGCGCGACGGTCAGACGCTGACCGAGCTCGACGCGCGGCTCCCGATGACGCGGTTTGGCGTGATGAAACATCTGAAGGTGCTCGAGCAGGCCGGCCTGGTGACTACGCGGCGCAGCGGCCGCGAGAAGTTCCACCACCTGAACCCCGTTCCGATCAGGCTCATCTACGACCGGTGGGTGAGCAAATACGCCGAGCCGCTGGCGACGACGATCAGCAGCATCAAACGCGAACTAGAGGAGGAATGATGGACGAATACACAGTGGTCGACGGCCGCGGGGCGATGACCGTGTTCGAGACCTACATCAAGACCACGCCCCAGCGCCTGTGGGAGGCGATCACAGATCCCGAGATGAGAGCCAAATACAGTTTTGGCGTCCAGACCCGCTCGGACTGGACGCCGGGCTCGGCCTACCGAGCGTCGGTCCCGGGCGTGATCGACATCGCCGAGGGCGAGAACCTCGAGGTCGATCCCCCACGCCGGCTCGTGCAGACGTTCAACGCTCTGTGGAGCGACGACGTAAAGACCGCGGGGACGTCGAGGGTCACTTGGGAGATCGAGCCTGTCGGCACCTCATGTCGACTGCGGGTCACCCACGACCAGCTCGCTGACGGCGCTAACTCGGAGCTATACGGCGGCTGGCCGATGATTCTGTCCGGCCTGAAGTCGCTGCTCGAAACGGGCGAGCTACTCGACACGCCCGGCTCGCTGCGCTACGCCCCAGCGAACGCCTGACGCCGGGACGGTTCCGCGCCTGTCTGGACTCGCAGAGCCGGTCGGGTCAGTACTCGTTCTTGATGTTGAAGTAGGAGCCGCGGATGGTTCCGGCCAGCCGCGACTTCTGCCTGGCGAACTTGAACCGCGAGGCGAGCTCGGCGGGAATGTCCATCCCGTCGGAGAGCTTGAACCCGACCGCCCGCTTGGGGCCGTCGACGGTGTACATCACGTTGATCGACAGTCCATTCTCGTAGAAGACATAGGCCATTCGGATGTTCTCGACCTGAAAGGCCGTGGCCTCCAGAGGGCGAGAGGAGATGACGATGTCACGCTCTTCCTTGAGGATCCGGTGCACCCAGTCGATCGTCGTCTTGGCCTTGTCCGCGGGCTCCACCGTGAAGTCGTGGTCGTATTTGTTCTTGAAGTAGCGCGCCTCGTTCGCCCGCAGACCCGCCAGCGCGGCCGCGATCGGCGACGACTCCAGACCGGTGGTCGAGACGGTGTTGAAATCCACGGTGTAGGGCATTTTGATGCGCTCCCAGACGCTCCGAGGTGTGAGCAGGGTCTTCATGCCAAACCGTAGCGCGAATTGCGCTACACAATTTGAGTTCTGATCGGGTCAGCTTCCGATGCCGCCGGCAGGGTTCGAACCTGCGACCGTCGGATTAAAAGTCCGCTGCTCTGCCAACTGAGCTACGGCGGCGTGGTGTCATGATCGCGCACGATCACCTCGAGCGCATGTCCACGGCTAGCGTCGAACCGCGACCGCTTCCAGCTCGACCAGCATCCGGGGGTCGATCAGCCCGCTGACCTCCACCATGGTCATCACCGTCAGTGGCGGAAGTGACGCCGGCCGGTGAACACCAGGGCGACGTCTGCGGCGTCGGCGGCCGCGACAACGTCGGGATCCCGCATCGATCCTCCGGGTTCGATGATCGCGCTGACGCCGGCCGCGATCGCCGCCTCGGGTCCGTCGGCGAATGGGAAGAAGGCGTCGGATGCCATCGCAGCGCCAGTCAGCTCCACCCGGGCCTTGTCGAGCGCCAAGCGCACCGAATCCACGCGGCTCATCTGGCCGGCGCCAATGCCGACCGTGGCCAGGTCCTTGGACAGCACGATCGCGTTGGACCGCACGTGCTTGCACACCCTCCAGGCGAACAGCAGCTCATTCCACTCGGTCTCGGTCGGGCGCCGTGCCGAGACGACCTGCATCTCGGTCCGATCCTCCAGATCGGCGTCGCGGTCCTGAATCAACATTCCACCGATCACCTGTCGCAACTGAGGCTCGATCACCCCCGCCCCCCGACGCTCGCGGTCGTCGAGGACCCGCAGGTTCGGCTTGTTCGAGAGCACCTCGAGTGCGTCCCCGTCATACCCGCGGGCGAACAGCACCTCGACGAACTGCTCGGTCACCGTCTCGGCGAGCTCCCGGTCGACGCTTCGGTTCAAGCAGATCACCCCGCCGTAGGCAGACATCGGATCGCAGGCGAACGCGCGCTGGTAGGCCTCGAGTGCGGTCGCGCCGACGGCCACGCCGCAGGGATTGTTGTGCTTGACGATCACACACGCCGGCACCTGAAATTCGCCGATCAGCAGCCGCGCAGAATCGAGATCGAGCAGGTTGTTGAACGACAGCTGCTTGCCCCCGAGTTGCGAGATCATCGAGAGAAGGTGCACGCGGGCGCCGACCTGGGTGTAGTACGCGGCGCGCTGATGCGGATTCTCGCCGTAGGGCAGCTCGAGCGTCTTCTCAAACGCGCGCACCATCAGCGGCGGGAAGTCCTCGCCCTTTTCCTGAAACCACCGCGAGATCGCCGTGTCGTAGCGCGCGGTGTAGGAGAACGCCTCGGCGGCCAGGCTCTCCCGTGTGGAGGGGGAGAGGCGACGGTCGGACTCCCTGAGCTCGTCGAGCACGGCGTCGTAGCTCTCGGGGCTGACCACCGGTGCCGCGTACGCGTGGTTCTTGGCCGCGGCACGAATCATCGTCGGCCCGCCGATGTCGATGTTCTCGATCACCTGCTCGTCCTCGACGCCGCGCGACCCAGCCGTACGCTCGAACGGATACAGGTTGACGCACACGAGGTCGACGATCTCGACGTCGTGCTCCCGGGCGGCCTGCATGTGCTCAGGGTTGTCGCGGACAGCCAGCAGGCCGGCGTAGAGCTTCGGGTGAAGCGTCTTCACCCGGCCATCCATGATTTCAGGAAAGCCGGTGAGATCGGTGACGGAGCGGACGGTGAGCCCGGCCTGCGTCAACTCCCGCGCCGTCCCGCCGGTGGAGATGATTTCGATGCCGAGCTCCGAGAGCCCGCGGGCGAACTCGACGATCCCAGTCTTGTCGGAAACGGACAGCAGCGCGCGGGCAACCTGGACATCGCTCGCCTCTCTCATGCCGGCTCGACTCTATCGCTCGACGAGCACGCGTCGCGGGTTGGCGGGGTCGATCCTCACCGCGCCGAGCGCGATCAGCCGGACCGCCTCGGGCAGCAGCTCGTGCTCCAACGGGCGCAGACCAGCCACGACCTGCTCCGGGGTCTCGGCCTCCGGCAGCTCGATCGCGCGCTGGAGGATGACCGGCCCGGTGTCGACGCCCTCGTCGACGAAGTGGACGGTGACCCCGAAGACCTTGACGCCGTAGGCCAGAGCCTGCGTCACCGCGCCCAGCCCCGGAAAGGCGGGCAGCAGCGCGGGGTGCACGTTGATCACGCGCCCGGGGAACCGAGCCAAAAACTCCGGGCTGAGCAGTTGCATGTACCCCGCCAGCACCACGAGCTCCACCTCGTGCTGGACGAGCCAGTCACGCATGGCGAGATCCCGCGCCGCCCGGCCGGGATAGTCGGCGCACTCGAACACGGCGCTGGGCACGCCCGCTGACTGCGCCCGTGCCAACGCGCCGGCCCCGGGTTTGTCCGAGGCCAGCGCGACGATCCTCACGCCGTCGCTCCCGTGGACCCGATCCAGCAGCGCCTGCAAATTCGTGCCGGCACCGGAGGCGAGCACGCCGACGTTCATGCCGCCCGGGGAGTCGCGCGCGGCGCCGCGCGCAGCTTCGGGAATCGCCCGCCCGTAGAGTTCAACGTGCCGGAGGCGAGGAGTTCATCGACGCGCTCCAGGACGTCGGCGGAGCGCAGATGGTCGAATGACCCGTAGGCGTGCAAATCGCCGTAGCCGTACTCGGCGATGACCTTCGAGCGCCCGCCGCGCAGGATCTCCACCGCCCGCGTGCGGCCAACCGGAGGCTGTGCGCTGAGGACCACGTCGATGATCGCCTCATCGAGCTCGTCCCCGGTGCGCTCCGGGCGCCTGCCTGCCGGGGCACCGAAGCCGCGCTCCTCCCAGGCGTACCGCCGACCGTCACAGACATCGCAGCACGCCTCCGCTGCGTCGGGGTGACTGTGGTCGCCGAAATGCGAGAGCAGTGCCCGGCGCCGGCAGCGCGAGCCCTCCACGTACTCCCATACCGCCCGGTACTGCGTCCACCGCGCCCGCTCGGCATCCCGGGCCGAGGCACGGCAGTCGGCCAGCGCGCGAGCGTCCCATTCATGGGCGATCTGGCCCGCGATCCGCTCTGGAGCCGACGGCTCCGGCTTCAGCATCCGCGCCCGCGCGAGGTGTCCGATGATGGCGCGGACGGTGTCGTCCTCGTGGCGGGCTCCGATCAATCCGGCGAGCTCTGCCAGCGGCAGGCTGTAGCGCCCGTCCAGACCCGCCCAGCGCAGCCGCTCGGCCACCCGTTCAAAGGCGTCGTCATCGACCCGCGCGCGCTCGATGAAGAACACGTGCAGGCCCTTGTCCTTCTGCTCGGCGAAGAGCAGGCACTGCGCCGCCTTCCCGTCGCGCCCGGCGCGGCCCGCCTCCTGGTAGTAAGCCTCGAGCGACCCGGGGACGGTGGCGTGAGCGACGGTTCGCACATCGGCTTTGTCGATGCCCATGCCGAACGCGTTGGTGGCCACGATCACGCGTGCGCGGCCGGTCATGAACTGCTCCTGCGCGAGCGTCCGGGCGTCCCGCCCCAGCCCGGCGTGGTAGGCGATCACCTCTTCGCCCAGGGCACTTCGCAGCTCCCCGGCCAGATCGTCGGTCACGCGCCTCGTGCCTGCGTAGACGATGGCGGGCAGAGCATCAGGCTCCGACAGGGCGGCGGCGATCCGGCGATGCTTGTCCACCGCGGTGGCGCACGGGATGACCGCGAAGGTCAGATTCGGCCGGTCAAAGCCGGTGGTCACCTGCACCGGGTTGCGCAGCTCCAGGCGGCGGACGATGTCGCCGGCCACCTGCGGCGTCGCCGTGGCGGTGAGGGCGATCATCGTGCGCGCGCCCACTGTCCGAGCAGCGTCAGCGAGGGCAAAGTAATCGGGACGGAAGTCGTGGCCCCACTGGGAGACGCAGTGCGCCTCATCGACGACGAACAACCCGACCCGGGCGCGGGAGATCGCCTCCACGAACCGTGGCGCCGCGAACCGCTCGGGGGCGACGTAGAGGATCTTGACCTCGCCGCGGGCCGCCGCCGCGACCGTGTCGAGGTTCTGAGCTCCGGCCCGCTGGGCGTTGACCAACCCCACCGGCCCCGGGGGCGACCTTCGAGAGCGCCTGCGCCTGATCGTGCATCAGCGAGACGAGCGGCGAGACGACGATCGTGAGGTCTTCCCGCATCAGGGCAGGGAGCTGGTAGCAGAGCGATTTGCCCGACCCGGTCGGCATCACCACCAGCGCATCGCGATCGCTGAGCGCGGCCGTCACCGCGTCCTCCTGGCCAGGGCGAAACTGCTCGAACGCGAAGATCCGGTGCAGAGCCTCGCGCGCGTCCATGGCAGCGACGATACCGGCGGCGGCGGCGATTGCCCGGTGCCGTCACGCGGCGGTTACCGGTCCGTGCGGACTTGTCCTCGAGAGTGTGTGAAACATCACAACGCTCCCCGCGCAGACGCTCGATAGTTCATCCACGGTCAACTATCGGAGAACCACATGCATCTCGCCGGCGGCACAATCATCTTTGGGGCATTTCTCGTCGTCTACCTCGCGGTCACGGTGTTCTCGCTGTACACGCGCAAGGGCAGCGGAATCAATCAGCACCCGTACCGCAACCCGACTCAGGACGCACCGGGGGCAGCGCGCGCGAGTTCGCTGTCCCACGATCCGCGGTCCTCGATCCGCTACCCCCGGGGCTTGCGCTAAGCCCGCACGAGCGGCAGCGAGTTCTCGAGGGCGAACTTGCCGTTCGCGTCCTCGGTGCCACTGAGTGGATATTCGCCGCTGAAGCAAGCGTCGCAGTGCTCCGCGCGGGAACCGCCGACCGCCTCATAGACGCCGGCCAGCGACAGGTAGTGCAGGGAGTCGGCGCCGAGCTCCTCGGCGATCTCCGCGACCGTGCGCCCGTGGGCGATCATCTCCTCCCGCGTGGACATGTCGATGCCGTAGTGGCACGGATGCTTGATCGGCGGCGCGGAAATGCGCAGGTGGACCTCGGCGGCCCCGGCGTCACGGAGCATCTGCACGATCTGCCGGGTGGTGTTGCCGCGCACGATCGAGTCGTCGACGACGACCAGCCGCTTGCCCGCCACCACCTCGGGCAGCGGGTTGAATTTCAGCCGCAGGCCATGGCGGCGCAGCTCCTGGCCCGGCTGGATGAACGTCCGGGCGACGTAGCGGTTCTTGATGAAGCCGTCGTCCTGCGGCAGCCCGGCGGCACGGGCGAGGCCGCGGGCGGCGGGATTGCCGGAGTCCGGGACCGGGATCACCACGTCCGCGTCGACCGGCGCCTCGCGCCACAGGATCTCTCCCATCCGCGAGCGGGCCACCTGGAGCACGGTCCCGTTCATCCGCGAGTCAGGGCGGGCGAAGTAGATGTACTCGAACACGCAGAACGCCTTGCGCTCGCCCTCGACGGCCAGCTTCGTCTGGATCCCGCGCTCGGTCAGGGTCACGACCTCGCCGGGCTGGACGTCACGCAGATAGCGCGCGCCGATCAGATCCAGGGCACACGATTCAGAGGCCACGCAGTACGTCGGCATCCCCCCGTTCTCGTCCTCGATCATCCCCAGACACAGCGGGCGCAGCCCGTGGGGATCCCGGAAGGCGACCACGGCATCCTCGGTCATGACCACGGTCGAGAACGCTCCCCGCAGCCGCGGCAGCACGTCGATCACCGCATCCTCGATCCGCTCGGCCGGATGGGTGGCCAGCAGCGCCGCGATGATCTCCGAATCCGAGGTGGAGCGGAAGGGGACGTCGCGCCCACGCAGCTCAGCGTGCAACTCGACGGCGTTGATCAGGTTGCCGTTGTGGGCCAGCGCCAGTGTGCGGCGGTCATCGCGCACGATCGGCTGCGCGTTCTCCCACTCCGACGAGCCCGTCGTGGAGTAACGGACGTGGCCGATCGCCATGTCGCCGACCAGTGAGCGCAAGGTGTGCTCGTCGAACACCTGAGCCACGAGACCCTGGTCACGGATGGCCATGATGCTGCCCCCACGCGGGGCCGTCGCGATCCCGGCCGATTCCTGGCCGCGGTGCTGGAGCGCAAACAGCGCGAAGTAGGCGAGGCGCGCGACATCGTGCTCGGGCGCATAGATCCCGAAGACGCCGCACTCGTCGCGTGGTCCATCGCGGTGATCGTTTAGAAGAGGCATGGCATTCGGCCAAGCATGGCTCCGCCCTCGGCCGGACTCCTGCATGCAGCGTAGCAACGGCCCTCCCAGCTCCGGCGGGTCCTGCGCACGACTCCGCAATTTGGTCAGGTCTACAGAAACGGCTTGAGGCCGTCGTCCCGGCTCCGGGCCAGATCCACGACGGGGACGCTCAGCACTCCGGCGATCTCCAACCGCGCTCCGCCTACGCGACCGATGATCTGAAAGTCCGCCAGCTCGGCCTCGGCGCCCGAGACGATGAACCCCCGCCCCGGCGCCTCGCCGAACAGCTCGAGCCCCTCGGGGAGCTCGACCCTCGCGCCGATCCCGCCGGCCACGCAGCACTCGGCCAGCGCCACCCCGAATCCGCCCTCGGCGATGTCATGGGCACTATGGAGCGCCCCGGACCGCACCCCACGCCGAACCGCTTCATGCGCATCACGGACAGCCCGCATATCCATGGGCGGAAGTGGACCGACCGGCGCGCCACCCTGGAGCTTGGACAGCTCGGAGCCGCGCAGCGAGGGCTCGAAGGGCCCGACCAGGGCGACGACGTCCCCCTCGGCGGCGAAGCCGAGCTGCCCGGCCTTCGCCGCGTCCGGAAGCTGACCGACCACCCCGACCACCGGCGTGGGCAGGATCGGCCCGGCCGGGCCCTCGTTGTAGAGAGACACGTTGCCGCCCACCACTGGCAGCTCCAGCGCCTCGCAGGCCTGCGCGATCCCCTCGACGGCCTCCGAGAGCTGCCAGGCCACGTGGGGTTTCTCGGGGTTCCCAAAGTTCAGGCAGTTGGTGAGCCCGAGCGGGACCGCCCCGACGCAGGCAAGGTTCGCCACGCACTCATAAACCGCTTCGACGGCGCCGGCGCGCGGGTCGCATGCGACCCGCCGTCCGTTGCCATCGATCGAGACAGCGATCGCCGAGCCGCCCGGTAGCGCCAGCACCGCGGCATCGGCCTCCTCGGGCCGGCGGACGGTTCGCGACTGGACCACGGGGTCGTACTGCTCGAACACCGGCCTACGGGAGGCGAGATTCGGCGAGCCCAGCAGGGCGAGCAGCGTCTCCGCGGGGCACTCCCGGCCGGACAGGACCGGGTCCGGGGCGGGATACAGCTCACCTTCGGGCGCCGCCGGAGCGAGGTCGTAAAGCGGACAGTCGTCCACCAGCACGGCCACCGGGAGCTCACCCACGACGTGACCGCGGTGCAGAACCCGCATCGTGTCGCCGGCGGTCACACAACCGATCGGGGTGGCCAGGACCTCCCAGCGCTCGCACACGTCGAGCAAGCGGCCCACCCGCTCGGGCTCGACCACGCACAGCATCCGCTCCTGCGACTCCGAGACCATGACCTCGAAGGGCTCCATATCGGCCTCGCGCAGCGGAACCTGGGAGACATCGATGTCGAGTCCCACGTTGCCCTTGCTGGCCATCTCGGAGGCCGACGAGGTCAGACCCGCCGCGCCGAGGTCCTGTAGCGAGGCCAGCAGATCCCGGTCGAGCAGCTCCAGACAGCACTCGAGCAGCTTCTTCTCGGTGAACGGGTCGCCGATCTGCACCGACGGGCGCTTGGCCTCATCGCTCTCACCGAGCTCGGCGCTGGCCAGGACCGAGGCGCCGCCGATCCCATCACGGCCGGTGAGTGCCCCGAGCAGGATGAGTACGTTCCCTGGTCCGGCGGCCGCGCTGCGAATCAGCCGCTCGTGGGGCATCAGCCCGAGGCACATCGCGTTGACCAGGCAGTTCTGCTCGTAGCTCGGCTCGAAGTAGATCTCGCCGCCGACCGTGGGCACTCCGATCGAGTTTCCGTAGTGGCCGATCCCGGCCACCGCGTGCTCGAGCAGGTAACGCGAGCGCTCCGAGCCGCCCGCCGGCTCGCCAAAGCGCAGCGAGTCGAGGATGGCGATCGGCCGGGCGCCCACGGCGAAGACGTCGCGCAGGATGCCTCCCACCCCGGTTGCCGCACCCTGGAATGGCTCCACGGCGCTGGGGTGGTTGTGCGACTCAACCTTGAACGCGACCGCCAGGCCGTTGCCGACATCGACGACGCCGGCGTTCTCTCCCGGCCCGAGCATGACGTTGGGGCCATCCTTGGGCAGGCGGCGCAGCAGCTTCTTGGAATGCTTGTAGCCGCAGTGCTCAGACCACATCAGGGACAGCATCGCCAGCTCGACCTCGTTGGGCTCGCGCCCGAGCTTTTCCAGGATCAGCTCGTACTCGTGGTCGGTCAGACCCAGCTGGCGGTGCTTAGACTGCGAGGCGGTCGGCAACCTGCACTCGCATCGACTCGAAGATCTTGATGCCGTCGGTGGATCCGGTCAGCGCGTCAACCGCGTGTTCGGGGTGGGGCATCAGACCGAACACGTTGCCGGCTTCGTTGCAGACACCGGCGATGTCACGCAGCGAACCGTTGGGATTCTCCCCGGGGGCGTAGCGCATCAGCACCTGGCCCGATTGCACCAACCGCTCAAGCTCCGCCTCGGGGGCATAGAAGCGCCCGGTGGTGTGCTTGACCGGAATCGACAGTCGCCGCCCGGGCTCGCACTCCCGGGTGAACGCGGTGTCGGTGCGCAACACGTCAAGTTCGACCTGGCGGAAGACGAAGCGCAGGGAGGTGTTCCGCAGCAACGCTCCGGGCAGCAGGCCCGCCTCGCACAGAACCTGAAAGCCATTGCAGATGCCGAGCACGAGCCCTCCTTCGCGGGCGAACTCGGCAACCTCCTCCATCACCGGGGCGAACCGGGCGATCGCCCCCGCGCGCAGATAGTCACCATACGAGAAGCCGCCGGGAACGATCACCGCATCGACATCCTGCAGGTCCCGATCGGCGTGCCAGAGCAGGACGGCCTCGCCCACGCCCTCGGCCGCGAATTGCGCGTCGACGTCGTCGCACGATCCTGGAAAGCGGACCACCCCGAATTTCACCGTCAGGACTCCACGATCTCGTAGTCCTCGACCAGCGGATTGGACAACAGCCGCTCGCACATCTCCGGCAGCCGCGCCGGATCCTCGACGTCGAGCTCTATCAGCCGCCCGATGTGGACGTTGCTCACGCCGGTGAAACCGAGCGCCGGCAGCGCCCGCTCCACCGCCTGACCCTGCGGGTCCAGGATCCCCTGCTTGGGCTTGACCAGTACCCGCGCGCGCACCAGCTACCTGGCTCCGGTGCGGCGGCGCCACTCGTCGAACGACTCACCGGTGATCAGCTCGTAGGCCTCGATGTACTTCGCGCGCGTGCGCGCGACGACATCGTCGGGAATCGGCGGGGCGGGCGGATTGCGGTCCCAGCCGGTGGAGGAGGCCCAGTCGCGGACGAACTGCTTGTCGAAGCTCGGCTGGCCGCGGCCCGGCTCGTACTGGTCGGCGGGCCAGAAGCGCGAGGAGTCCGGAGTCAGGACCTCGTCGCCCAGGGTCAGCTGCCCGTCGGCGTCCAACCCGAATTCGAACTTGGTGTCGGCGAGGATGATCCCGCGCTCGCGCGCGTGCTCCGCGGCGTGCTCGTAGACGGCGATCGAGGTGTCCCGCAGGCGCTCGGCCAGCTCACGGTCGCCGATCAGCGCCACCGCGCCTTCGAAGTCGATTGCCTCGTCGTGGCCGACCTCGGCCTTGGTGCTGGGGGTGAAGATCGGCTCCGGGCAGACGATCGGACTCGCGCAGGCCCGGCGGCAGCTCGATGCCGGAGACGGTGCCGGTGGCCTGGTAGTCCTTCCAGCCGGATCCGGTGATGTAGCCGCGCACGACGCACTCGACCGGCAGCATGTCCAGCCGCTTGACCACCATGCCGCGCCCGCGAGCCTCCTCGGGCACCCCGTCGGCGACCGAGATCAGGTGGTTGGCGACGATCCCGGAGGTGCGCTCGAACCAGAAGGTCGAGAGGCCGGTGAGGACGCTTCCCTTGTCGGGAATCGGCGTCGGATGAACGACGTCGTAGGTCGAGATCCGGTCGGAGGCGACGAGCAGCAGCGGGTCGCCGAGGTCGTAGATTTCACGGACCTTGCCCGAGGCGATCAGGGGCAGGTCGGCGAGGGCGCTCACCGGCCCGACTCTAGCAACGGCAACGGCGGTCGCCAGTTACTGCGAGCGCGTCCAGCCGGGCCACGATTTCGTCGGCGTAGCGCACGAACGGCGCGAGGTCGAAGATCGCCTCGAGGTCCAGGCTGCGCACCCGCCGGATCGGCGGCCAGCAGCTCCTGCAGCGGAGTCCGCTGGTCAAGCGCCTGCTGGGCCAGGCGCTGGACGATCCGGTAGGCCTCGTCGCGGGTCAGCCCCTGCTCCACCAGGGCGAGCAGCACCCGCTGGGAGAACAGGGCGCCGTAGGTCAGGTCGATGTTCTCCCGCATCCGCTGCGGCGTCGACCACCATGCCCTGCGACGAGGTTCAGCACCCGGCGCTGCATGTGATCGAGCAGGATCGTCGAGTCGGGCAGGATCACCCGCTCGACCGAGGAGTGCGAGATGTCTCGCTCGTGCCACAGCGCCACGTCCTCGAGCGCCGCCTGGGCGTTGCCGCGGAGGATCCGAGCCAGCCCGGTGACCTGCTCTGACTTGATCGGGTTGCGCTTGTGCGGCATCGCGCTCGAGCCCTTCTGACCGGCGCCGAACGGCTCGCGGGCCTCGGAGACCTCGGTGCGGGCCAGGTGACGGAGCTCGGTGGCGAAGCGCTCGAGGCCCGCTCCGGCCAGGGCGATGGCCTGCAGCAGCTCGGCGTGGCGGTCGCGCGGGACGACCTGGGTGGAGACCGATTCGGGCTCGAGGCCCAGCCGCGCGAGGACCCGGCGCTCGAAGTCCGGCGAGGTGGCGGAGTAGGTGCCGACCGCGCCGGACAGCGCGCCGACCGCGGCCTGGGCGAACGCCCGCTCCAGCCGCCGCGCGTTGCGGTCGGCCTCGAACGCGTAGCCCGCGAGCTTGATCCCGAACGTGGTCGGCTCGGCGTGGATGCCGTGGGTGCGCCCGACGCACAGCGTGTGGGCGTGCTCGCGTGCCTTGGTCGCGAAGGCCTGGACGAGCCGGCGCGCATCGGGCAGCACCACGCTCCGCCACCCGGCGCAACTGCAGGGCCAGCCCGGTGTCGAGCACATCGCTGGAGGTCAGGCCGTGATGGATCCAGCGTCCCGCGGGACCGGCCGAGGCGGCGAGGACGTCGACGAACGCCGCGATGTCGTGGTCGGTGACCTTCTCGCGCTCGTCGATCTCGGCCACGGTGAAGCTGGCGCCACGGATCGCCTCGAGCTCCGCCGGCGACGGCCCGTCCATCTCCTCGCAGGCCGCGACCTCGACCTCACGCATCGCCTCAAAGCGCGCGTGATCGGACCAGATCTCGCCCAGCTCGGCTCGCGTGTAGCGTGCGATCACGGCTCGATTATGGGCCAGCAGTGCGGCCGTGGATTCCGGCGAAGCTCAGCGAGAAAATTCGCAGCGTCCGCACGACCGCGCGGCGGCGCCCGGTCAAGTTCGCCGACACGCGGACACGAACCGACCTCAGCCTGCGCAAGCGCGCGAGCGACTCGCCGGCAGCATCGGCCGGCTGACCAGCTCGGTCTTCCCGCCGGGAATGCTGACGTAGGCGAACAGCATCCGGACCGGACCGGCTGGGCCTCCGCGCAGCGGCCGCAGGCGTCTGCGCGGTGAGGATCAGCACGTTACCCGTGCACACCTGCCCGGCGGCCGCCAGACACGTGATCGGGACCGACGCGGTCCCGGAGGACGAAAGCTTGACCGAGGAGCCGATCACGGTCGGCGCCGGAGACGACCAGGAAGGTGTCGCTCGGGCTCACGCCGGTGTGCCCGGCATCTCGCCCTGCTCGGCCACCACGGTGTAGAGCCCGAGCTTCGGCGCGAAGGTCAGGCGCGCCGTCCAGGTGCCGCCGCTGGCCCGTGTCCTCACCGTGCCGAGCGACCTTTCCCGTGGGCTTGCTGCCGCCGTAGACGAGCACCGTGATCAAGCTCGAGTCGCCGAGCGCGGTGCCCGCCGACCCCGACGAACGACAGGGCGGCCTGGGTCGTGCTCGAGCCTCGCGGCGGGACTCGTCACTCTCACGATCGGTGCGTGCACCTTGATCCGGAAGGTCACCGGCGGGCTGAGACCAACCGCCAGGGGGCCACCCTGAGCGGCGGCCGCGGTGTACTGCCCGTCGGCGCAGCGCCGGGGTGACCTTGATCGAAAAGCTCCCGTTCGAATCAACCGAGCCGGTCACAAAGCGCAGCGGCGTGGCGTTGGTATTGCTGCCGGGATAGACCCCGATGGAGACCGTGTGCGCGTCCCCCGATGCGGTCCCGGCAACCCCGGTGAGCGTCGGAGTGGCATCGCAGCAACGGCCTCGTGCCCAGCGAGTTCAGGCGTGATCGCCGGGGCCTGCGTTGTGCACGATGAAGGTCGAGCGGGGCGCTGAGCCCGACGTCGGGCGGACTCGACAGATCGTCCTGCTCCGCCTGCGCGGTGTACTGGCCGTCGGTCAGATCCGCGTTGGGGCCGACCGAGTATCCGCCACCCGCGTTTCGGTGCGCGGTGATGGTCTGGACCGGGGTCCCCGTGGCGGCTGGACCCCTGGTAGATGCGGACAGTCACCGTCGGCGAGGCACCGAAGGCTGTGCTGGCGGAGCCTGCGAAGATGGGCTGCGCCGCCGCTGATCAGCGCCCCGTTGGCCGGGCTGTCAAGCGTGACGCTGAGGCCCGGTGGTCTCGGCCGCGGTGATGTGGAGCGTGGCCGTCGCCGTGGCGCACTCGCGCGTCATAGGCGACAGGAATCCCGTTGGTGTCGAGCACCAGGTAGACGCCGCCTGCGGCCGGTACGAGCAGGGAGGCGGCGATCGATCCGCCGCCAGCCCCGCCTGACTGGAGCGAAGTTCCGCTCTGGTCCTCGAGGCTCCAGGTGAACTTGCTCGCGCAGCTGTTCGGATCGGCAGAGGCGATCGAGCCGGTTACGTTGACCGTGGCCGAATGCGACAGCGGCGAGGTCCATCCGACTGCCACCACCCGATTGGATGGCGGCGTGATCGCCAACTGGCCCGCGGGGAACGTGTCGGTGCCATCGGTGAGCGTGGCGCTCGAGGGATTGGCGGCGACGAGGGCAGCGGAATCGCTCCAGCCCGCGAGGCCGCCGCGGATCCCCGTCGCGAACTGCGGTAGCCGGGTGAAACTGGCCGGGCTGCGGCTGTGAGCCATGAGCGGAAGCGCCGCGGGCCCCTCGAGGTAGCTCCACGGCGCCGCCCCGTAGGCGTCGTGGTCGGGGTTGGCGCCCGGCGAGGTCGAGGTGAAGTTCGCCCGGAAGGTCCCAGCTGTAGGTACCCGCCACCGAAGCTGCGGGCAGGCACAGGCCAGCGAGCATCACGCCCGCGAGATCAACCATAGACCGGCTGCGTCCCACCGCCGCAGAGAGTAACGCGAGGCGCGGTGAGGCGCTCGAGCGATGCCCGGCGCGTCTAGGCGGCGAGGATCCGCGCGGCCAGCACCGCCGCGTTGCGGGCATTGTCGACGCCGACACAGGCCACGGGAACCCCCGGGGGCATCTGCGCGATCGACAGCAGCGCGTCCAGGCCGCCCGCGACCGAGGTCCGGCTGGTCAGCGGCACGCCGATCACCGGCAGCTCGCTGTGCGCGGCCACGACTCCTGGCAGCGCGGCCGACAGGCCGGCGCCGGCGATGATCACCCGCAGGCCGCGCAGCTTGGCGTTGCGGGCGTAGTCGGCGACCACATCCGGCTCACGGTGCGCCGACATGACCCGCGTCTCCGAGCGGATGCCGCGGTCGGCTCAGCTCCTTTTCGGCCGCCTCCATCGCCGCCATGTCGCTCTTGGAGCCCATCACGATGCCGACCAGCGGCGCGTCGACGTCGAGCTCGGCGAACTCGGCTTCGGCCGTCGGTCACGGTCTCCGGGGTCTCGCGGGATCCCGCGCTCACGTCGGCGATCTGCGCTCGCGTCATGCTCTCCGCACCGCTCGCAGCGCGATGTCCCGGCGCAGCTGCTTGCCGCTGAATTCGATCATGTCCGCGGCAGCATAGGCGCCCGCGCGGGCGGCAGCAGCGTCGTCGCCGAGCGCGGTCACGCTGAGCACGCGGCCGCCCGCCGTGACCAGCGCGCCGTCGGGTGCGCGTGCGGTGCCGGCATGGGTGACCTGACACCTGCGGCGGCAACCGCGTCAAGCCCGGTGATCACATCGCCGCTGGAGGCGCTCTCCGGATAGCCGCGGCTGGCCAGCACGACCGTCACCGCCGTCTGCGGGGTCCCAGCTCGAGCTCGGCCTCGGCGAGGCCGCCGCGGGTCAGTGGCGCGCATGAGCAGCGTCGAGCAGGTCGGAGCGCAGCCGGGGCAGGATCGCCTGCGTCTCGGGATCACCGAAGCGGACGTTGAACTCGAGCACCTTCGGTCCGTCGGCGGTCATCATCAGGCCGGCGTAGAGCACGCCCTGGAACGGGATCCCCCGCCGCGCCAGCTCGTCGAGCACCGGCTGGTGCACGCTGCGGGCAGATCTCCCGCGCGCGCTCGCGCATCGATCGCCGGCACCGGCGAGTACGAGCCCATCCCGCCCGTGTTCGGCCCCCGGTCGCCGTCGAAGATCCGCTTGTAGTCCTGCGCCGAGGCCAGCGGCACGCGCGCTCGCCCGTCGCACAGCGGCCAGCAGCGACACCTCCTCTCCCTCGAGGTACTCCTCGATCACCACCCGCTCGGTCCCGAAGCGCCGCTGCACGAGCAGCTCTCGAGCGCCTCGCGCGCCTGCTGCTTCGCTCCTCGGCGATGATCACGCCCTTGCCCGCAGCCAGACCGTCGGCCTTGATCACCGCGGGATAGCGCGTGATCGCTTTCAGGCCCGCCTCGACGTCGGTCGACGACCGCGTAGCCGGCGGTCGGAACGCCGGCGGCCGCCATCACCTCCTTGCAGAACGCCTTCGAGCCCTCGAGCGCGCGCCGCCGCCGCGCTCGGGCCGAAGCAGCGGATCCCCGCCTCCGCCAGCGCATCTGCGACGCCCGCCACCAGCGGTACCTCCGGCCCGACGACGACGAGGTCGACGCGCTTCCCGCGGCGGCCGCCGACCAGGCCGTCGACGTCCTCGACGCCGATATCGAGCACGGCGCGTCATCGGCGATTCCCGGCGTTTCCGGGCGCGCAGAGGACCTCGGGCCCTGGGGCGAGCGCTTCAGGGCCTGGACGATTCGCGTGCTCCCGCGCGCCGGCCGACGACGAGCACGCGCGGAGCCCGGCGCATCGGCGGGACGGCGGGCCGGAGCGCCGGCGTCGCTCAGATCGAGCCGATGAAGTCGTCGATCGGGATCGCGCGTCAGCGTCTCGTACTTGCCCGTTCCGCGCGAGCCGAGCTCCAGCGAGACGCGGGCGATCGTCTTCTCGTCCGGCGCCTCGACGACGTTGACGAAGTCGAACTGGCCGAGCGTCGCCCACTGCGCCTTGACGGTGGCGCCGAGCTGCTCGATCTCGCGGTTCACCTCACGGATCCGGCCTGGGATTGTTCTTGATCGTCTGCACGCCTTCGGGGGTCAGCGTGGTGAGCATGATGTACGTCGGCACGCCAGCCTCCTTCG
>CAWHEM010000010.1:0-114693 GCA_963828535.1 uncultured Solirubrobacterales bacterium | reverse complement strand
GCCATGCCCTGAACACGCCCCTTGTAGACCGCCAGAGTGTGACCACTCCCCATCGACGCATTGCACGATTGAGCCTCGCCCGTTTGAGAAGTTCGGGATGCACTCGTGTTTCGCGCAGAAGCCTGTAGACCCACAACCGCTAAGTGCGAGCAGGAGCACAACGCCCCACGGACGCAGCCGCCCACGCATGGCGCGAGCCTAGTGGAAAGCGGTCGCCCTTTCGCGCAGTTGCGCAAGCAACTGACTCGAACGTCCCACGAGCCGCGACGGAGTAGCGACCGCCTAAGCGGGTATGAATGGTGGCGTCGGTAGATCGCGCTTCGCGGCCTCATCATCTGCAGAAGCATGAGATTCCGCCCCCGGAAATTGCACCTCGAGATCGTGCCTGTGTGCCCGTTGACTACCGGTCGCCAGCAGGCGTAGGATGCGCGCACAGACCAAAGCGCCCCCGCACCGCGTCAACGGCCGGGGGCTGGCACCGAGAGAGGCCCTCGATGCAGCACGCAACCTACATGCAGCAAAGGCTAAACGCCGCTTCGCGGTTGCGTCTCCGACGCCCCTACCGAGGGGAGAAGCATGAGCAACATGAGCCGGTCATCGTTCGAGGACCCCAGCCGCGGACGGTTGAGATAACCGCCGACGAGGCGTGCCACATCCGTGCCGCGATCGCGAGCGACATGAAGAAGACGTCGAAGATCGTCCGCGAGCACCTGAAGAACTACGAGGCGACTAGCTCGGTGGCGCTCTGGATCGAGTCGCTCACCTGCCAGGCCGCGCTGCTCGAGAAGATCGATCCCCCCGGCTGGCGCAAACCGTTCCCCAAGGCCGCCTGATGGCCGCACCGCTGGTGAAGACGAAGACGCCGGGTATCTATAAGCGCGGGAGCCGGTACGTGTTCAGTTACCGGGTCGAACGGTAAACAGAGGTGGGAGTCCTGCCGCACGCTGGAGGAGGCGCGCCGGCGAAAGCGGCGCGCCTGACTGACATCGATCGCGGCGAGTTCGAGGAGCGCTCGCGCCTGACGCTGCACGATTATGCGCTCGAATGGGTTGAGCGCTATCAGGGCACCGGCCGGCGCGGGTTCCGCGAGGAGACGCGCAGACGAGTACCGGGTGCTGCTCAAGAAGTACGCGCTGCGTTCTTCCCGGCGCGTCGAAGCTGCTCGCGGACGTGAAGCCGAGCGACATCGCGGACCTCATCGGATGGCTCGTGAAGCAGCCGAACGGCCGTGGAGGCACACTTGTCGGACAAGTCCGTGAGTAACGCCCTAGGGCCGCTCAGGGCGTGCCTGGCGTCCGCGAAGCGCGAGGGGTGATCACGGCTAACCCGGCCGTGGGCGCCGCGCTCCCGTACCGTCCGCGGATCGAGGAAGACGAGGAGCTACCACGACCGTTCCCGCGGATCGACGCACCGGAGACGATGGAGCTCGTCGTCGCGCTCGTGCATCCTGGTCATCGGCTGATGTTCGAGCTGCTCGCCGCGACCGGTCTTCGGCGCTCCGAGCTACTCGCGCTTGAGATACGACACCTAGCGCTCGACGGCGCTGAGCCCTCGTCAAGGTCAGGCAGCGAACGCGGTGGCAGAAGGGGAAGGGGCAGGTCATCGGCCCGCTCAAATCCCGCCACGCACGCCGCGACCTCCCGATCCCGATAGAGCTCGCGGACAGGCTCGCGGAGCGCATCGCCGGACGCGGAGCCGACGAACTCGTGTTCGCTGGTCTGGGCGGCCGCCCGTACGACCCGCATCACCTGACGCTGCGGGTGCTCGGACCGGCCTGCGCTGAGGCTGGGGTGGAGTGGGCTGGCTTCCACACGTTTCGGCACACGATCGCCTCCCGGATGTTCGCCTCAGGCCGCAACGCGGTGCAGGTTCAGCACTGGCTCGGGCATCACTCGGCCGCGTTCACGCTCGCGACGTACGTTCATCTCCTTGACGGCGATCTCGGAGGCCCCATTGAGCCGAAAAGTGTGAACAGGGTGCAAACATGGCCCACACCACTGGACGACAATCGGCGAGAAGCCGCTTAACGCCGAAACCGCGATTAGCAGGGAGTTTATGGTCAGGCCGCCAGTGCCCGCCACCCCTGAGCCGGGTTCGAATCCCGGTAGCGGTACTTCAGAACCGCAATGGTCACGGCGTTTTGGGGTCCAGAGAGTTCGCGTGGGACCGTTTTCGGTCTGGCGGCCGTGTCCCGAAAGGTAAAACGAAGAGCTCATAACCCGAGGGTCGCGGGTTCGAATCCCGCCCCCGCTATTGAAAGGACCCGTCTGACGGGGCCTTTCGGGTTTGAGGACGAGGAGTGCGCAGATCCGTCTACCAATCGTCTAACAAGCCCGGCACGACATGGCGGTAATCGGCGTCTGAGCGCCGACGCAGCTGGGCTCGGGACCGACTTACTGATCGAGGTGCCTTCGCTAGTTGTCCGCGCCTTTGCACGCCGTCAAACCGTCCCAGACATCCGACCTCGGCCTAAATGGCCTCCGCCACACCTAAGGGCCAGTTGGCGATCATCCTCCGCACCCACGTGCCCAATGTCGAGGCTGCAGTGCCGTTGCCCCCGACATTAGATGAAGGAAACCCCGACCCCTTTCTTGGAGCCCATAGGTGCGCGATCTGACGCGAGTAGGCGTCCTGCACGGAACGAGGTGCAGCCAGCCTCCCAGGAGCGCAGGGCGGGTGATGTCGGCCGGCCACAACACGTCGGTACCGGGGCCCGAAGGTGGCGCGCTTGCCGGGAGTGGGGCGCCTTGCGATGGTGCTGCTGTCATCCGGGCGCGGCCGACCATCCGCATGCGCGGCGCTGTCGGCGGGCCTTCGCTACTCTCCCGGGATGCTGGCGTCGGGGGCCACAAGCACCGTGGGCGGCGCGCGGTCGAATGACGAGCAGCGCCTGGACGCGCTACTTGCTGCGCCCGTCTTCGGGTTGCTGCCGGGCGACGTGCTCGCTGGGCTGGCTCACCGGCTGTGCGAGGAGCTTCACGAGGTGAACGCCACCGTCTTTGCCGAGGGCGAGCCTGGTGATCGGCTCGTACTCATCGTGGACGGCGAGGCCGAACTCTCGGCCCGAGGCTCCGTGGGTGTGGTACCGCTGGCCACCCTGGGCCCGGGGGACATGACCGGCGAGCTATCACTCATGTCGGACGCCCACATCCGCAACGCGACCCTCACGGCCCTGACGCCGCTGCATGTCCTGACCCTGGACGCGCGCTCGTTTCACGAGTTTCTCGACACTCACCCGCAGACGAGGGCCGACTTTGAGCACCATGCGCAGGAGCTGCTGACCGCTCGATTCGTTAAGCACGTCGGTCCGTTTATGAGCATGGACGACGAGGCCCGCCGGTGGCTAGCCACGCAGCTGCGAACGATCTCGCTGCCGGCCGGCGAGGAGTTGATCCGGCAGGGCGACCCGGGTGACCGTTGCTATCTCGTCCGCTCGGGGAAGCTCGACGTGCTCGTGTCCGATCCCGTCGGGGGTGAGCTGAACGTTGGCTCGATGGGCCCCGGCACCGTCGTCGGTGAGGCGGCGCTGCTCACCGAGGCGCCGCGCGCGGCGACCGTGCGTGCGGTGGAGCACTGCGAGGTGCTCGAGCTAACCCGCGACGCGCTCGACGCAGTCGCGAAGCGCGACCCCACCGTCGGCCGGGAGATGGTCCAGTTGCTGCGGCTGCGCGAGCGCCCTCAGCGCGCCCCGGGCGTCCTGCTCAGCGAACTCGTCACCCCGGACGGTGAACTGTTGACGACGCTCAAGCATCCGGTGCACCGCACGTACTACCGGCTGTCGGCGCGCGGCCGCTTCATCTGGGACCGCCTTGACGGCCTGCACGACCTCCGCGCGCTGACCCGCGAGTTCCTTCAGGGCTTTGGCCAGCTCAGTCCGCAGATGATCAGTGAGGTCGTCGCCGGCTTGGCTGCGGCGAAGATGATCGAGGTGCGCAGGATCAGTCACTCGCTCGAAGGACGGCCGGAACGCGCTCCGCGCGGCGGTGACATCTTGACCCGGGCGCGAGGGCTCATCGAGAAGGAGGTGTCGCTGCGCGACGTCGACGCCGCCGTGACGCGAGCCTACACGGCGGGGCTGCGGCTGTTCTTCACTCCGCTGGGGCAGTTGGTCCTCGCTCTGCTCGCCGTTGGAGGACTCGTCGCCTTCGTCGCGCTGGCCGCGTCGGCCGACGGTGCGCTCACCGGGTCGAACAAGACGGCGGCGCTCTTCGTCGTGCCCGGATTTCTGTGCGGGACGTTCCTGCACGAGGCGGGTCACGCACTGACGGTCAAGGCGTTCGGGCGTACAGTCAACGGAGCCGGTGTCGGTTGGTACTGGTTCGCGCCGGTCGCGTTCGTCGACACCTCCGACATGTGGCTGGCCACGCGTAGGGAGCGGATCCTCGTGAGCCTCGCTGGGCCCTACACCGACCTGGTCCTCGCCGGCTGTGCGTCGATCGCCGGTGTGCTCGTCACCGGCGCGACGCCGCGCGCGGTCCTTTGGAGCTTTGCGCTGCCTTCCTACTTGGCGGTGGTCGTCAATCTCAACCCGCTGCTCGAGTACGACGGCTACCACGTGCTCAGCGACCTGCTCGATCGGCCAAACCTGCGCGCGGAGGCGCTTGGCTGGCTCGGGGCCAACCTCCTTCGGGCTCGGCGCGATCGCCGGGAGTTGCGCCGGCATCGCGTCGATCTCCTGTATGGAGTCGGCGCGGTGCTCTACATCGCGGTCATGGGCGTGGCCAGCATTGTGGTCTACCGACTGGTGGTGGAGGGATGGATCGCGGCCGTGGTGCCAGCGGGCATCGCGCGCGCGCTCGCGTGGGTGCTGGCGGGGTCGGTCACCCTGCTGGCGTCGCTCGGGCTGGCCGCCGACGTGCGCGGCTCCCGGCGCGAATCGGATTAGGCGGCCTCGACGAGCGCGCCCAGCCAGTGGGCGACGAGCGTGATCGCCTGGTCCTGGAGGTCGACGTCGCGGAAGGAGTGAAGCCGCCCCGGCAGCACCTCGATGGTGACACAGCCCGTAGCCACGTACTGGCCGAGCGGCGAGAACTGCCGTGCCGTCGCGAACTCGGCGTACGAAGCGTCAACGCTTCCGTAGCAGAAAAGCGTCGGCACGCCGCGCGCCGTGAGCTCCCCCACGTTCTCGATGACCTGCGACGACGGGGTCAGGGACGGGTCGAGGTCGTCTGCGGCGATCGGACAGGATAGGAGGGCCACGCCGCACACATCGGCTCGGGCCGCAGCCGTCGCCAGCGCGGTCATCGCACCGAAGCACGAGCCGGCCAGCACGAAACGGCGGACTCCGCGAGCGCCGAGCCAGTCCATGGCAGCCTCCACCTCATCGACGAAAGGCCTGTCTCGCCTCATCGACGGCGGCGGCCCCTCGCTCGCGGCCACGCCCCGGTAGTCGAAGCGAAAGCTAACCAAGCCGGCGGTCGTACTGGAGCGGGCCAAGCGGGGGATGACCGCGTTCTGGCCGCTCATGCCGGCTGGCGTCGGCTCGCAGAGCACAACGAGGGCCAGGTCGGGCACCGTCGAGGACTCCGGGTTAGCGAGGATGCCAAAGAGCGTATCCGCACCAATGGGAAAGAACACCGTCGTCTCGTGGTTCATCCTCGCAGCCGTTCCACGAGCCAGGCCGCCGTGGGATCGACGGCCGATTGCAGGGCCGGAGGGGCCGCGGCGGGTTCGAGCAGGGGATTGCGTGCCGACCACCACAGCGCGGGCGAGCCAAGCCGGACGAGGTCAACCGTCCCGGCTCTGGGCTCGAGCGCTGAGATGAGGCGCTCGCCGTCGCTGACGCCCTCGGTGGTGTGGACGAGCAGCGTCGGGACGGGGTTCGCACGCATCCGCTGCGCGAGTGACTCGCTCACCGTCGTCGCGTAGACGCCGGGGTGGATTCGCCATCCCGACATGTCCACGGGCTCGCCAGCTTCGAGCCGTTGCTCGTAGTAGCCGCCGGGATGGCGGCGGGCGCTGCGCAGGTCATAGAACCGCCGCGTGCGCAGTAGATCCGCGAAGTAGTCGCGTCCGGAAGGCTTGGCTTCCCAGAGCGCGAGCGCGCTGGCGCGGGTGGGTTTGGCTGCACTGGCGGCTACGAACGCTCCCCAGCGTATGCCGACGATTCCGACGCTGTCCGTTTTTGTGTGGTGGCACAGGCGTTCGGCGGCGGCGAGGCAGTCTCTTACGGCCGATTCGAGGGTGAGGTCCTCCGGGCGCCCAACGCTATTGCCGAATCCGCGGTACTCGAACCGTTGCGTGCCGATGCCGGCGCTCGCGAGGACGTCGGCGAGCAGCACCTCAGCCCGGTAGCTCTGGGACAGCTCGAGGTACAGGGGGGAGCAGATGACCACTCCTGCGGCGGGGGTCCCGTGCGGTAGATGCGTGTGACAGATGATCTGCCCGTCGATCACCGGTATCCACTCCGCGAGTCGCAATTCCCGTGATACCCCGTCGCTGAGATGAGGCGGCGCCTTCATTTCAATCCCCCTCGGCATTGAGAAACCTCTGTCTGAGGGATTGTCACCAAGCCACGACCATTGTAGATTGCGCCCGGTCAGGGGTGCCTTCCAACCACCAAAAAGGAGAGGCAAAATGGGACAGCAGGAACTGACGGATCTCGCCGACAAGCTGATCGACGACCCGGAGCTTCGAGCTCTGTTCGGTCGTGATCCGCAGGCGGCGGCCAAGCAGGCCGGGATCTCGCTTGATGACGAGGATCGCGAGGCGCTTGAGAACTTGAACGTCGCGGGCATGGACGACGCAGAGCTCGTCGCGCGGATAAGCAAGCGCGGCGCTCGTATGTAGGGAGCGAGGGCGGCTCACCATGGCCGCCGCCGCGCATAAGCTCGACAGCGTCCCCCGTTTCTCCGGAGTGCCCGGGGCGGACACGGGGGCGTTGTCGCGCCTTTGGGAATCGCTTGAACGCTACCGGTGCTTCGTACTCGCCGACGCGGTCGAGGAGGGCGGGGCGTGGGGTACGCTCGTCGCTGCCGCGCGAGAAATCCATCACTCCGATGCCTCGGAGCGATATCAAATGTGGCGCGGTCTGCATGGGACATGGCGTGGCTATCAGCCGTCGCAAGTGATGGCCGCCTCGCTCGCCTCGCAGGTCGACGTCTGCGACGGGTTCGTTGTGGGAGCGCGCGGTCGGCGCTACAGCTCCTTCGACGTCGGTCCGCCTTGGGGAGTCCGCAGGGCGGCGCCCTGCGGCGGGATCCTCGATGCGAAGCAGCCGTGGCCGGCGCGTGACGGTTTCGAGCGTGCGATCGAGGGCGCGTTCGCCGAGTTACAGGGATTTGGTGAGATGGTCGCGCGAGGGCTGCTTTCGGGTCTGACGGTCGCGGGCGGCGACGTGATGCCGAGCATCGATGCGCCGTGTTCCTCGGTGCGACTGTTGTCGTATGAGCCTGGTGAGGGGTTCAGCGAGACCCACACGGATTACGAGCTGCTGACCTTCATCGTCGCCGACCGCCCGGGGCTGCAGGTGATGGGCGCTGACGGCGCGTGGCGCGAGCCGCACGTCGGTCAGGGGGACGTGCTCGTGCTGGGCGGCGACGCGCTGGAAGCGCTGACCTGCGGCGCGCTGCGAGCTGCGCTGCACCGTGTGCGGGCCGATACGGCGACGCGACTCTCGTGCGTGCTGTTCGTCGGCGTCAACTACGACGTCGAGCTGCCGATGCCGTCGGTCGGGCGACGGATCGCCTTCGGGCAGCTCATGGAGGGCTCGATCATTCGGAACACACCCCATCTCTGGGCGCGTTATCGCGCTGGGGCCCTCGACGTGCCGTTCGAGATACCGGAGCCGAGCCCGTTCAAGGGCGAGCCGGTTTGAAGGGCGGCGCGGAGGAGCGCGGCGGTTGGCGGCGCGTGGGCGACAAGTGCTGCGCGGGCGAGAGCGAGGACCATAAGAGCGCTGGTGAGTGTCTCGTCGAGCCGACATTTAACCTCATCGAGGTCGACCTCTAGCCGGAGACCGCCCCCAGCGCGACGACCGCCGATGACCCCGCCGACATCTGCGCGAAAGCCAGCGGCCTTCGCGTGCCTGCGTCCAGGGCTGGGATCGATCGAGGGCTCAAGTGGCTGGTCGGCGAGGATGAAGGCGAGGCGCTCGCGGAAAGGACTGATCAAGAACCTCACCGGCGGTGACACGGTGACCGCCCGTCACCGCTACAACGCGGAGTTCGATTTCACGCCGCGGTTCAAGCTCTGGCTCCTCGCGAACCACTGGCGCGCGTCCGCGCCGACGACGGAGCGATGTGGCGACGGATTGTGCAAGTTCCGTTCACGCACGCCATCCCTGAGGCTGAGCGCGACAAGACGCTCAAAGAGCGGTTCCGCACAGACTCGTCGATTAAGTCAGCCGTGCTGGCGTGGATGGTCCGGCGGTGTCGTTCACGTCCAAGCCGGCTGGGACGACGTCGAAGGCGAGATCGAGATTAAGTCGGCCCCGGGCGAGAGGGCGTGCCGATCATCGCCGAGTCCGACCCCTTCTTCTACAGCACCTCATGGCCACCGGCAGACGAGGGAAGCGAAGGCTCTCGTTTTCGTACGGACGGATGCAGATCCGTTCTTGCGCTCGACGCCTCGGAGCCGCGCGCGCAAGGCATGGAAGACGGCAGGTCTGGATCCGGTAACCATGCACGAGTGCCGCCACAGCTACGCACGCACGATGATTGCCCCGGGTGTCGACCCCCGGCGAGATGCGCCGGAGTGGGGCACAGCACAGTCGCGATGACGCTCGATCGTTACGCGCGCGCGCTTCGAGGAAATGAAGGCCCGACGGCCGACAAGCTGCAGGCCTTCATAGACCGATCCCGTGGGACAGTCGTGGGACAGTCAGGCACCGGCCCAGAGCGGCTCTGAGCGGTCCTGAGCGATGCAGCCATTCGCCGAATCCTAAGTTTGCGGGCTGAGCGTCCCGGAGCGGTCCTTAGCGACGCCGACTCGGGCAGTTCGAATCCCGGTAGCGGTATCCGGATGGCGACGCCGCGCCGGGACGGGGGTTGGATCGCCGCGCCGCCCGGGGGCTCCAGAAGCACGCCGCCAGCAGTACGAGCAGCGGTCCGGTGCTCGGGTCGGTGGCGCTCCCGCTCAGCAGGCCGCCGAGGTTCTGCGTTGCCGAGAGGCCGAGGCTGACGCCGATCGCCAGCACCACTCCCGGGCGTGTCGTGCGCGCTGGCCACACCGACACCGCAACGAGCGCACAGCTGGCTGCCAGCGCCACCGAGGCCGGTGTGTCGCTCGCCAGCCTCTGGGTGAGCGCCATCCCGCCCCACAGGACGGTCCAGGCGATTCGGGCGCCACCAGTCCGGCCGGTCCGCAGGTGGGCAGCGACTCCGAAGAGCTGGTCAGCCCGTCGGCCCGCACCGGCCAGACCAGCACCGCGATCAGCGCGTAGAGGATCACCGCCCCCGGGAAGCCATCGCCCGGGCCGGCACCCGTGAGGATCCCGCCGAACCCCTCACCGAACCACCACACCCCCAGAGCCCAGCAGACGGAGGCGGCCAGCGCAACCCGCAGGCTGCGGCGCCACAGCAGGCCCAGGCCGATCAGCAGCTGGACCGTGGCGAATGCCGTGTTAGCGAGGACGAGGTGGTGGGTGACCAGGCCATCGGCCCAGCGCATCGGGGCGGCGATCGGAGCGGGGTTCCCCGCCGCGGCGGCGGCCAGCGAGCGTGGAAACGCGCTGGTGAACATCGAGGGTTGGAGCTGGAGCGCTCCGTCTAGCAGCCACAGCGCTGCTAGTACCAGCTGCCCCGCCCGCCGCCGCCCCACCGTGGGAACGGCGGAGCGGCGGCGCGAGGCGGTCCCGAACGGGCCGAGCTCGGCGGGGGAGGTGGCGGGCATCGCGGCGGTTACGCGGCCGAGCCCATGGTCCGCATCCGCATGCGAGGCGGGCGCGGCGTGGCGTTTGGCCCCTTGACCTGCCCGCACTTTCGGTGGGTGTCGAGGCACTGGCTGACCAGCCGGTCGATCGCCGCCGGGTTCCAACCGTCCAGGAAGTCGGCGTGCTCGGTGTAGATCGACCCCTGCGTTCCCGGACCCGTCGACAGCGTGAACTTGCCGGCTGGAACGCTCGGGTACAGCACGTGGAGCGCCAGCCGGGGAATGGCCACGGGATGGTCGCTTGGGCAGCGTGTCCCCGTCGGGTAGACCACGTTGTTCTGGCTCATCCCGCTGAGCGTGTGCCCGTCCCAGCAGGACGGGAAGTGGATCGTCAAGCGGAGCTCCTGAGTGGATGCGCACTGCGGGGGCGAGGTCATTTCCGGCCCTTGCTTTCCGGCGTCCTTCGGGGAGCGGCAGTTCCACGAGACGAGCTTTGTCGAGACCGGGGTGGTGCCCTGCTCGTTGCCGGCGATCATCTGCAGGCCCGCTGGCAATGCGGCGGTGCTCGTCTTCTTGGAGGCCGCCTTGTAGTACGCGGTGATCCGGGTCGGGAGCACGCGCTGACCGTTGTCGTACAGCGCCGGAACCCAGTACCCCGAGGCGTCCGCCGAGGTGGCACAGGTGGTTGCGCCACCGGTGAGGCTGGCCGAGCTTGAGCTGGCCGAGGTCGTCTGATTGGCGAAGAAGTCGTGGAGCATCGACGCTCCGGACTGGCCCGGCATCAGGATCGGATCATCGTTGGCGCTGTGTGAGTAGGTACAGTGGACGTTGAAGACGCCCTTGGACTTCTTGCCGTGCCGCTGGTGATGCTTGGCAGGCGTCATTGCGGTGGTGGTCGCAGTGACGCTCCCCGAGCTGCCACCGGTGGCCGCGAGCGCCAGACCGACGCCGCCGCCGGCCAGGGCCAGCGTGGCGGCGGCGAGGAGGATGGATCTTGAGGTGAAGCGGTGTGTGTTCATGGGCGGGATCATCGGGCCGCCCGGCAAGCCAAGCATCAGCGCTTTGTAAGCGGAGGGTCAGGCGCTGCGGAGCACCAAGCGGAACCGCGCCCCCTCCCCGGGAGCACTGGTCACCTCCGCTTGCCCGCCCATCGCCTCGACCAGCTCGGCGACGAGCGAGAGGCCGAGGCCGGTGCCGACGGTGCGGTCGGAGCGGTGGCGCTCGTACAGGAAGAAGCGCTCGAAGGCCCGCGGGACCTCCTCGGCGGTCAGCCCCGGACCGTCGTCAGCCACGGTCAGCTCACCCGGCTCCGCCGATACGGTGATCTGGCCGCCCCGCGGGAGGACCCGCAGCGAGTTCTCGATCAGGTTGGACAGCGCCTGCTCCAGGCGCCCGGCATCGCCGCGCGCCGCGGCCGGCTCGGTGGCGCTGCGCTGCAACGCGATCCCCAGCGCCTGGGCCTGGGCCGCGTGGCGGGCGACGGTGGTGTCGGCGACGGCGACCAGATCGACTGGTTCGTCGGCGATCACGAACTCGGGCCGTTCGAGCTCGGCGAGCGTCAGCAGGTCGCCGACCAGCCGCTGGAGCCGCTCGGTCTCGCGGACGATGTGACGGCCCGCGACCGACGCTTCCAGCGCGCCGTCGGCGAGCGCCTCACCCTGGGCGCGCAGCGCCGTGATCGGCGTCTTCAGCTCGTGGCTGGCCGACGACAGGAACTCGCGCTGCGCGGCGCGGGCGCGGGCGAGCTCGAGGCTCATCTCGTTGAACGTCGCTGCCAGCTCGCCGACCTCATCCTCGGTACCGACCGCGACCGTGGCGCCGGCCTCGCCGGCGTGCACGCGCCGCACCGCCGCGGTCAGTGCGCGCAGCGGCCGGGCCATGCGCGCCGCCAGCGCCACCGCCAGCGCGACCGCCAGCGCCACCGCCACCGCGGCTGAGGCGACGAGCGCCTCCTCGAACGGCGCCAGCGACGGATCGGCGGCCTGCGCGGCGCGCGCCAGCAGCACCGGGGCGCCGCTGGTCGGCACCTGCACGTAGAGCAGCTGACGGCCGGATGAGCCGACGTCGAACGTGCCCCGGTGCGTGCCAGGGCCGGGCGGGTGCGCGGCGACGGCGCGCGCGAGTGGGCTGCGAGGCCCGACGGCGCGGGTACGCTGGCCGCGCAGCAGGTAGACTCGAGGGGGCGAGGAGGGGGTTCCCCGCACCGGCAGCGCCGTCGCGAGCACGTCTGCCTGGCGCTCGATCTCGTCGAGCGCGCGGTTGGTCGCTGCCCGCGCGGTGAGCAGCGCCGTGCCGCCGGCGGTCAGCCCGGCGGCGAGCAGCGCGGTGGTGGCGAACGCCAGCGCCAGCCGCGTTCGGAGCGTCCTCACCCCACCACCTTGTAACCGACCCCGCGCACGGTCTGGATCAGCTCGGGGTGCCCCAGCTTGCGACGGAGCTGCGCGACGTGGACCTCGATCGTGCGCGTCGGGCTGAAGAAGCGCTCCTCCCAGACCCCTTCGAGCAGCTCGTCGCGGGTCACCACGCGTCCCGCGCGCTCGACGAGGAACCGCAGCAGGTCGAACTCGCGACGGGTGAGCTCGACCTCCCGGCCGTCGACCCGCGCCTCCCGCGCCGCCGGATCGAGCGTCACCGGGCCGAGCGACAGCGGCCCGCGGTCACGCGCACGGCTGCCGTCGCCGGCGCCGGTGCTGCGCCGCAGCACGGCCCGGACGCGGGCGAGCAGCTCGCGGGTCGAGAACGGCTTGCCGACGAAATCGTCGGCGCCGGTCTCGAGCGCCGCGACGCGGTCGGCCAGCGAGTCCCGCGCGGTGATCACGATCACGGCGGTGCGCCCGGCGATCTGCCGGCAGACGTCGAGCCCGTCGAGCGCGCCGGCCAGCCGCATGTCGAGCACCACCAGGTGGGGTCGCAGGCGGTCGAGCTCGGCGAGTGCCTCCTCGCCCGAGCGCACCCAGCTGACGGTGAAGCCCTCGGCTTGCAGGTGGGCCTTGACCGCGACCGCGATCCCGTGCTCGTCCTCGACCAGCAGGATCCGGTCACCGCTGGGGCGCGCTCCCGACGTCAGGGCCGGCCCCCGCTCAGGCTCTGTGCACGAGGGCCGATCAGGCCGCTCAGCCTAATGGTTGCCGGTAGCGCACGGCTACGCTGCGCACCAGATGCCCGCCGCCCTCCTCTACGGCGACACCGTCCGCTACCCCGCGCTCCGCCACGAGATCCCGCTGGAGATCATCGACGCGCTGCTGTTCGTCGACACCGGCGGGGCGGCGCACGTGCTCACCAGCTCGCTGGAGGCAGCCCGCCTCCACGCGGCCCTGCCAGAGGCCGAGCTCTCGCTGTTCGAGGAGCTAGGGCTGTTCGAGCTGGTGCGCCAGGGGATGGCGCGCGATCAGGCCGAGCGGATGACCGTGATGCGCGCTCTCGAGCAATGGGGCGTCGACAGCGTCGTCGTGCCGGCCGATCTGCCGGTAGCGGTCGCCGACGCGATCTGTGCCGCAGGCATCGAGCTGACGGTCGACTCCAAGGCGATCGAAGCGCGCCGCCGGGTCAAGTCCACCGCCGAGCTGGAGGGCATCAGGCGCGCGCAGCGGGCGGCCGAGGCCGGCATGGCCGCCGGCGAGGCGCTGATCCACGGGGCGCAGGCGCGGGATGGCGTGCTACACCGCGCCGGGCTCCGGGCCATTGCCTGCCGGCCTGCCGATCGAGATCGACCTGTGGCCGCGTGACGAGGCGTCGGGCTGCTGGGCGGACATGACGCGGACGTTCGTCGGTGGTCCGGAGCCGAATCAGCAGACACTCGAGCTCCGCGAGATCGTGCGCGCGGCGCTGGAGGCTGCCCGCGCGGGCGGCCCACCCGGGCATCAGCGGTCGCCAGCTGTACGACGTCGCCTGCGACGTGATCGAGGCCGCCGGCTACGACACCCGGCGCAGCGCCGCCGCCGGCGTGGCGCTGAGCTCCGGGTTCTACTTCAGCCTCGGCCACGGAGTAGGGCTCGAGATCCACGAGCCACCCGGACTCGGGCTGTCGGGCGAGGACACGCTGGTGGCCGGCGACGTCATCGCGATCGAACCCGGGATCGAGCGGATCGAGGGCGTCGGCCGCGTCCGTTACGAGGATCTGCTGCTGATCACCGACGACGGCAGCGAGACGCTCACCAGCTATCCGTACGAGCTCTAGTTTCGGGTAGCTTCTCCGCGGTGGCTGTCCAGGGGCAGGATCGAGGTAAGGTCTCCTCGCCGGACGTGGTCGGCTCGGTGTCAGATCTGGCCTCCCGCGCGGTCGCCAGCTGGCAGGCAAGGTGCGGGGGCGGGTGCCGCGCGCCGACCTCGCCGTGCGCGACACCGACTACGTCCGGGAGACACTGCCGGGCCTGTGAATGCTGGCCACCCTGTACTTCCACGCCGACGTCCGCGGGCTGCACCACATTCCCAAGGAGGGGCCGGTGCTGCTGGTGGGCAACCACTCCGGCGGGATGATGGACCCCCGACCTGTTCGTGTTCGTGCTGGCGTTCAGCACCTACTTCGGGGTCGAGCGCCGCTTCTACCAGCTGGCCCACAACGGGCGTGGTCGCCTCCCGGCGGGCCGGCTGGTGCGCCATCGCTGCCCTCGTACCGCGCGGCCTGGAAGCGCCCGCGCGGCACCAGCCAGCCCTGTGCTTCGCCTGTGCGCCGGCTCGGGAATCGCTTCGCCGTCACCGACGGAACGAATACCGCCGGCCACTCGAGGCCCTTCGCCCGGTGAACGGTCGTCAGGTCAACCGCGTCGAGCTCGAAGTCGGCCTCGCCGTCAAAGCCCCTAGGTCCCCTGGGCGTAATTGATGATGTGCAGCCCGAGGTTCCGGCAGTACCAGACCCCCCGATGGGGCACTCGACCATCGCCATGACGCTCGACCGCTACACGCACGGGCTGACGCTGCAGCGAGGCCGAAACCGCGGCCAAGCATCAGGCGTTCATCGTCCGATCCGTGGGACAGTCATGGGACAGTCAGACACCGCTCACAGCGGCTCCGAGCGTCCCTGAGCGATGCGCCACCGCACGGATCCCCAATGCCTGCGCTCTCAGCGTGCCTGAGCGATCCTGAGCGACACCGACTCGGGCAGTTCTCAGGCAGTTCGAATCCCGGTAGCGGTACTTCAGAAGCAGCTCCGCAGGGACCCGGAGTTCCGAGCCGAGCGGGGGCCGGTGGCCGTAGCCGTCGTCCGCTACCGCGCTGATCGCAGTTTCTAACGAAGTGGGCGCAGGCCAACAGTCTCGTCGGCTCGTTTTGCACCGAGGAGGCCGAGATTCTCGTCGCCGCGCGATAGAAGCGCGCTTCTGCTTGACGCCTGAAGGGGTCACGTCCGCGGTGTGGCTGCTTGGCACCAACAGCGGTGACGTCGTCGACGGCGGGGCCACGTGATCCCAATCGGCGAGGAACAGTTTGTCTGACGCTGGTATCTGACACCAGTTGGCTGTCCGAAGCGGTCAACGGACCACGCCGCTGGGGCCGGCCCTTCGTGCGGCGGAGTTCGCGGCCGGACGCATATATAGGCCGTGCCTTAGCTCACACAACGCCTCGACCGGATCGATACGATCGCGCCGCTCAGATCAAACATGCAGGGCAACCGAGGGGCGCGAGAATGGGGATCTCCATAGCCTGGCGAAGTGTTCGATTCGGCCTGGGGGCGTTGGCGTCCATGCTGATGGCGTCGATCGCGATCACCTGCGTCCTGTCCGAAGCGGCGTCCGCTGCCGGGGGCTCGACTGCACCCCCGTTGCGGATCTCGAGCAATAGGTTCGTCTTGCCCTCGGGAGCTCCGCTACGACTGTTTGCCGTCCATTTCGGAGGTCCGGAATCGAGCTGCGTCCAACCGCTCTATGGCAACTCTGGGGTGTTCGGTCATCCCTCCGGCGACGCCGACTTCGCCGCGATCCGCAGTTGGCACGCGAACGCGATCCGGATTTCGCTCAATGAGCAATGCTGGTTGGGTGTCAACCCGGTGCAACGCCATGGCGGGCCGAACTTTGGGATTACACCGCTGAGTGGGAGTGCGGCTCGGCGGGCCGGAGCCAGCCTCCGCGCCGATTACCGCTCGACCGTAGCCGCGGTGGTGGCGAGGGCGCACCGTCACGGCCTGGCGGTGATTCTCGATCTCCACTGGTCCGCAGCGGGGGCCGCGATCGCTTGGGATCAGTGGTCGCTTCCGGACCGTCAGTACTCGATTCCGTTCTGGCGCTCGGTGGCGATGACGTTCAAGCACGATCGATCAGTAGCGTTTGAGATCTTCAACGAACCTTTCATGCACGATCTGCACAGCGGGCGAGTGACATTGACCTGGAGTTGTTTGCGCAATGGCTGCCAGGTGCCCAACAGCTGCGCGGATTGTGGTACCGCTCACGACCACGCTGGCGACCTGAACAGGCGAGGGTGCGGAGCGCGCTGCCCGACCGAGGATCACCCGCTCGGCACCTACGAGTCCGCGGGGACGCAGAGCCTCGTCAGCGTGATTCGCGCAACGGGCGCCCGCCAGCCGATTCTCGTGCCTGGGCGGGACTACACCAATGATCTTGGCCAGTGGCATCGCTTTATGCCGCGAGATCCGCTGCATCAGCTCGCCGCCAGCTTCCACGCTTACCAGGGCTTGCCATGCGACAGCGTGGTTTGCTGGGACACGATGTTGGGCGGCGTGGACAATGCGCCGGTAGTTGCGACAGAGTTTGGCGGTGATCTCAGCGGACAGACGGCCCCGTGTCCGGGTGTAGTCGCCTTCGACAACAGCTTCATGAACTGGGCTGACCAGTTCGGGGTGAGCTACACGGGCTTTGCCTGGAACGTTGACTACTTCGACAACCCAAAGCCCACGTGCTCCTACGATCTACTGGACAACTTCGATGGAACACCTCGCTATGGCCAAGGCCAGGCGATCCACGACCATTTCGTGGCCGTGGCTCCGCACGGTTAGAAATTGCAGCCGGGCTGAATGCCAAGGAGCTGTCGGTGTACATCGGCACTCCGACATTCGGACGACGTACAATCGGTACGGCCACCTGATGCCGGGCGGGGAGATCGCGGCGGCCGACAGGTTGAGCGCGTTTCTCGATGGCTCTACGGCTGCTGTGGGTCGCGCGACCGGGTGACAGTTGGGTGACAGTCGACACCGGAGCGGAGCGGTTCGGAGCGGTTTTGAGCGGGACGGAAACCGCGCGGTAGCAGGGAAGAGCCCGCAGCCATGGGCCTAAAGCCTGGCTTCGAATCCCGGTAGCGGTATGCCCAAACCACCAGTGTTTACGGGCGATTCGGGGGCTTCAGGGGCCGCGCGGGAACCTATTTGGGAACCTGACGCAAATCCCAAGGCGGCTGAGAGGGTCGCCTTGGACGGTGATCGATGAGCGACACGATCGGTGATCTTCTCGAGGAACTGAGGCTGGTGTCTGAGCAACGGGACTTCCTGGCCGAGGAAGTCGACCGCCTGCGCCCGGTAGTGGAAGCAGCGAGGGCGCTGGTTGCTAAGCGGAAGGCGGCGGGCATCCAAGCGGCCTTCCGTGAAGCGGATGCTATGCGTTCTGCTCTGGCTGCCTTGGACGGTGAGCAATGAGCGAGCGACGGTGGACGCTGAAGCCCAATCTCGGCGTTTGGACGAAGCTCCTGCCGAGCGGCGAAGCGTGGCCTGAGTGGCATGTTGAAGGCCCCCCGGTCGAGCGGCGGGGCAGCCAGTATTTCCCGGTCGAGGTCATGCCGGTTTCGGAGCATCAGGACAGGATGCAGTGGCTAGTGGATGACCTCGACGCGGAAGTAGAAGCAAACGAGCGGCTACGAGAAGCAGCGGCAAAGGTCGTGCAAGCACACGAAGCGCCTGCCCCGCTCATCGCTAAGCCCGAAACTCCACTGCTACGCGCCCTGGCCGCTCTCCGTGCGCTCTGGACGGTGAGCGATGAGGCCAGGGGTAGGCGTGGCCACCTTGATATGGATAGGCGTGATGCTGCTCGTATGGACGGCTGTGATCTGGCTGGTGTGGGGCTGATGCTGAAGGCAATCAACGGACGAGGAGAGCGATGACTCAGCAACCCGAGCAAAGCGACTCTCGTGACCTCTTGGAAGCGATCTCCCGCTTGCGGGAAGTCGCGCAGTCTGAATGGGACCGTCTAGGGGTGGAGTTGGAACGCGGATCAACCACGATGACCCTGTTCCGTTGGACCGCAATCGGCAAGGCGCTGGCGTTCGCTGATGAGGTAACCGCCAGCTACGGGAGCAGTTCATGAGTCAAAGCGCCTCCGTGACGCAGGTCGTGGCTCAGGGGTGGGTGTATATCCCCGGCTACGGAACGTGTCTCGTCCCTGTCGCGTGGCAGGCATGGAGTACCACCTCATGCTGAAGGCAATCAACGGCCGCTATGACGACAACGCTCCGAACTTCGCCGGCGTCCGCGAGTACGCAGCGCTGCGGCGGCGCGGACACGGCGATCGTCTCAGGGTTGCGCTGGAAGCTCTACGAGCAGGCTCCCGGCCAGTACGAGGAGCGGTTGTGGTCTGACCTTGACATTCAGGTCTACAACGCCTGGTCGGACAAGCGGAGGATCGTGCTCGCCTTGCAGAAGCTCACTCCACAGTTGGTTTCCACACTGGTCGAGCCGTTTCAGCGCGGCTCCAGGCGCATACGGACCGACCATGCAGGTGTCGGCCTTGGCCTGGCCATCGTCAACAGCATCACCCAAGCACATGGCGGAACCCTCACCCTCACCCCCGGGCCGCCGGCGGGCTCAGCGTCACGGTGCAACTACCCGTCGCGCCAGCTCACTGACAGATGACGATCGACGCCATGGCCGCAGCCCGTTCGGCCACAGGGAGGGGCCCCGTCGCCCGGACCCCCTCCGCCGCGTTGAACGTGGCTAGTGGGTGCGCAATCTACGGGTCCCGCTCGTGCCCGTAATGTGATCCCCGTCCCGGGGGTTCACCGACACCCGGTAGGTCCCGGTGTGACTGATGCGCAGCCGCTTTGAGAAACTCGAGGTGGGGACACGGAGGGCCGCCGCCCCGGGAACAACCAGCGTCGCTCGCCCGACCGTCCTCCAACCGCCGGTGCTCGTCCGCCGCTGGATCAGGGCGACCTTGCCGTTGTGGGCCGGGATGACGCTGCCCGAGAACCGGACCAGCTGGCCACTGCGTGGGTTCAGGGTGCTAACGCGGAGGCTGACCTTGACACGCACCCGCACGGCGCTCACCGAACTGATCAACGACGGCTTCTTGATGCTGACGCGGTAGTGCGTGTTGATGGGCGGGACCACGACGAACGAATACGTGCCCGTAGCCGTGGTCGTGCCCGTCGCGCCCGTCGGCTTGAACGGGGTGGTGTATGGATACGGGCTGGCTTCGAGGGTGACCTTGGCCCCCGCGTTCTTCGGCCCGCTGAGGCGGCCGGAGATCGTGGCGGCGCGGCCGTAGGTCACTGCGCTGGGCCTCGCGCTGAGCGTCACCGAGTTGGTGCCCGTGCCCGTGCCTCCGGCTGCCGGGGTGGTGAAGATCATGTCGGAGCCGTTGACCGTCCCAACCGAGTTCGTCGCCACGATGCGGAAATGGTAGGTCGCGCTCGGGCTGAGCCCGGTCACGTTGGCGCTCACCTGGTGGGCGTTGTTGCCGTTGGCGGCGGCCTGCGTTTGCGTCGCGGTGGTGTTTCCGTAGACGGTGGTGTTGCCGTACTGAAAGTGGTAGGTCGTGGCGCTCTTGTCCGCGGTCACGGTCCCGTTCAGCGTGGCCGTCGTGCTGGTGAGGTTGGTAGCCGCGGTGGTGGTCGCATTGGGAGGCGAGGTGGCGGCCTGCACCACGTCCACAGCGGCCGCCGAGATGCCGAGTGCGGCGACGGTCGCGGAAATCCACACGCGCATCAATTTCCGCCGGCGCGCGGTTCCGCGCGCGGACGCTGTGTCGGTAGTGCTCATGGGTTCTCCCGTTCGGGCGCCGGCCGGCGCCAGGTTCGATGACTGTTCTACCCCGAGCTGACGCCACACGAACCGGCGCCCCTTCCGGATGGGGACATCTCGAGGCATAGGGGGCCTACCTCATCAACACACGGCAGACGCGATCGGAGCGGTCAACGAGACCCATCGTTCGCGACCCAAGCCGGATGCGAGCTGGCCCGTGTCCCCGAGATTTGCCAGTGGACTGAGCGGGATGGCGTCGCGCTGCACTCCGGCGCCGCCCGAAGCGAATCCGGACCAACAGACGTTGCGCTTGGAGGGCTCAGGCGGTGGCCGCGTCGGCCGCTTCGTCGAGCGTTTCTCTGATGGCCCGGCTCACGTTCAGAGCCGCGCAGTTACCGTCGAATCCGTGGGGGTGCGCCGCTCCAGGGCAAGCGCACCACCGATGACCGCGACGCGTGCGGCGTCATGCAGAGCCACGGCGCTGAGGAGCATCAATGGTGTACGGGTCATGTCGTGGGTGAGGGTTGGCGGTTGCTCGGATCGGCATGGCGCGGAAAGGGTTGGCCGAGTCACCAGTCCCCACGGGGGACTCGGCCAACGCTTGGATGTGTCTCCAACCGCATCGGCTGGTCCCGATGGCCTCAATAGCAAACAGCCGGCGACTCGACGGGTGTACGGCGCGCGCTCTGGCGCAGATCGCGTTCAGCTTCGCGGCGTCAGCACTCGCAGTTCGCCACCAGGCCCCGCTGCTCGACCCCGAGGCCCGACAAAGGTGCCAATCGAGGTGGCGCGCCCGGATGTTGGGCAAAAAGTCGGCTCCACGCCGACGAAAGCGCCCGGCAGCGACTCGGGGACGGGCGCTGGCACGTTTGTCGGGGGGACCGCGCGCGCGGTGAGGCTAGAGACCGCCGCCGGGCTCGGTGAAAGGTCCCGGCGAGCGGGAAGGCCGGCATTTCGCCTCGGTGCGCCCAGACGGTGGGTTCGTTGTGTCTGTCCCGCTGTGTTGCGCGGAGTTTGAATCAGCGTCATTGCAGTGGCTTGGCGAAGTGAAAAGAGACGATCGGCATCCGCTCGCGGAGGTAAAAGCGGTGGGCATCAGCGCGGTGAAGCGCCGAGTCCAGATCGATCGCGGTGCACCCGGCTGCGCGCGCTCTCTCGGCCAACTCGGCCAGCAGCGCGGAGCCGACACCGGTGCTCCGTGCGGCCTGCGCCGTGACGAGATCGTCAACGTAGAGCTTGCGCCGCACGACGGTCGTGGCGATCACTCGCCAGCCGGCCACGCCGACGGCGGATCCCCCGTTGTCGTAGGCCACGGTGAAGCGCAGGCCTTGGGGGTGGCCCTCCTCGTAGACGGCCGCGAGCTGCTCCGGTGTCAGCTCGGTACGCAGCTGGCGGAGGACCGGGAAGGAGGTCGGAATCCAAACGCGGATCACCGGGATCAAGGTCGACGAACCGCATCGATGTGCCCTCAGGCGCGTGCGACCAGATAACGGAGCATGTTGCCCGGCCGCAGGACTCGATCCCGCTGCGCCACTGATTCAGTCATGTTGGGCTCCTCGTCGTTTCGTTGGCCCGGAGGTTACGAGCTGAACGCCCAGCTGTGCATCGTGAGATCGCCCCACTGACGAACCCGACGCCAGCGGGACGAGGCTGACGTACAGTGGAGCGATCCCGGCACGAGTGGCGACAGCAATGATGGGGCTGCTCATGGCCGGCTGTGGCTCGGCCGCCGTCAAGTCTCGCCCGTCGAGCACCACCGCGAGCACGGCGACGACCACGGTTGCGGTCGCGGCGGCTCACCCTCACGCGGTCGAGCCGGTGGCGGGCCAGGTGGGCAACACCGCGACGACCAGTTCAACGGCCGTGAGCACTCTGGGACCGTCGGCGGGATCGCCACTGGCGCCCGCCAGTGTCACCGGCCGACCCGCCAGAGGTGCCCTGACCGACGCGCAGGTGCGGCTAGCGATCGCGCGCTTCCAGCTTGCGGTCGCCCGCTACCACCTGGATCGGCTCAATCTGTCCGGCGCCCTTCTGATCCGGCGCAGCTTCCTCCCGGCCAGTACAACGTGAGCATCGCCTCGGTGTTCACGGATTACGGGCTGCCGATCGCCTGCGGCGGAGTCCTGCACGTCCCCAGCTGGGCGTCGCCAACAAGACGCTGCCCTGCGGCACCATGGTGACCTTCCGCTACGGGGGCCGGGCGATCCGCATTCCGGTGATCGACCGCGGCCCGTACATCGCCGGGCGTGAATGGGATCTGACCGGGGCCGCGGCCGAGGCCCTGCGTTTCCCGGGCCTCGGTCCGATCGAATGGAGGATCGGATGACGGACCGCGGGCACACCTGATCCCGCCATGGCCGCAACCCGGCCGGAGTATGTTGTCAGGAGCCGCAAGATGATTTCTCGCCTCCCTCGATCCGTCCGCGCCCGATGGTCGCCTTAGGGCTTGTCTGCGTAGCGCTCGCGTTCATCCTCCTGCTGTTCGAGGCGCATCTCTCGACCGGAGGCTTGATCGCCGCGCTCGCCGTGGGCGCAACGCGTCGGCGGCGTAGCACTGTTGCTGGCGGGCGCCGCCGCCGGACTGATGACGGTGCTCGCCGTATCGGGAGGCGTTTGCGTTGCCTGCGCGGGCGGGGTCGTGCTGCTGCGCCGCAGCCTGGCTGGCGTGAAGCGCGTACGTCCTCGCTCCGGTCGCGAGTCAATGGTCGGACACCTCGGCGTCATGCGAGTCGACGAGTCCGCCGCCCGGGTGTTCGTCGACGGGGGGCTGTGGCGTGCGGCACCGAGCGTGCTGAACGAAGCAGAGACGCTGCTTGACGGTGATCGCGTGGTCATCGAACACATCAACGGATTGACCTTGCACGTGCGCAAGGCCGAAGAACTGGAGTTGAACCCTTGATCCTCACCGCCTTTCTCATCGTCGTTGGTGTGATCGTCCTGCTCTCATTGGTGTTGGCGTCGGCATCGGTGCGTGTGCTGCGTGAGTACGAGCGGGGCGTAGTGTTCCGACTGGGCCGACTCGTCGACGAGCGTGGACCTGGTGTGGTCTTCCTGGCGCCGTTTGTCGAGCGGCTCGAGCGGGTGAGTTTGCGGACGGTCACGCTGCAGGTGCCGCCGCAGGAAGTGATCACCCGCGACAACGTGCCCGCCCGCGTCACGGCAGTCGCTTACTACCGGGTGATCGATCCGAACAAGTCGATCGTCGAGATCCAGGACGTTCTATCGGCAACCTCCCAAATCGCTCAAACGACTCTGCGCTCGGTGCTGGGCAAAGCGGAACTGGACACGCTGTTGTCCGAGCGCGAACAGCTCAACGCGAGCCTCCAGCACATCATCGACGACCAGACCGAGCCATGGGGAGTCAAGGTCCTGACGGTCGAGATCAAGGACGTGGAGATTCCCCAGAGCATGCAGCACGCGATGGCGCGTCAGGCCGAGGCCGAACGGGAGCGACGCGCGAAGATCATCGACGCCGAAGGCGAGTTCCAAGCCGCGGCCAAACTTCTGGAGGCGGCGGAGTTGATCAGCCGCAACCCGGTCACCATCCAGTTGCGCTACCTGCAGACCCTGCGTGAGATCGGCGGCAACGAGAACTCCACCATCGTGTTCCCGTTTCCCCTGGACCTGTTGCACAAGCTGCAGGGCACCGCGGCGGCGATCGCCGAAACGACGGTGCCGGCCGCGGGAGCGCCCCCGGAGATTCCGGCGACCGCGTCGAACGGAGCGCCGGGTCAGCCGGCGGAGCCCACGGCAGGCTGAGGCCGGCCGTCCGAGCGTAACGGCTGAGACAGCGACAGGCCGTCTGTCAGCAGCCGCGTGGGCCCGTCGTCCACGGCAAAGCCCACGGTGGCCGAATCAAGGCCTGCGCGCTGCAGGGCGAGGACCCCGGCTCCCAGCAACGGTGGTCGAGCCACGGAGTGTGCGTCCGAGGCGAGCACGAACGGGAGCCCGGAGCCGGCCAGCGCGAACGCCAAGCGTTCGGCCCGGGCCCCGTGGCGGCCTGTCAACGAAGATGCGTTGATCTGCGGGAGCGCTCCGGCCGCGACCAGATCCCGTAGCGTCACGTCGTCGAGCTCCGCCGACCGTTCGGGATGGGCGATCACGCACTGAAAACCGCGGTACCTGAGCTCGATGGTGGCGGCGACGAGGTCAGGACGACACGGACCCAGCGGCGCCTCGAGCAGTACCCAGCGGCGTCCGGCGGGCCCGTGTGCGATCAGCTCGAGCTCAGCGTCACTGCGTTCCGAGACATCGTCGGGCGCGAGCTCGCCGCCGGCGAGAACCTCGAGCGCGATCCCGTGACGGTCCAGCAGCCCGCGGAGTCGGCGGACGCGCTCACCAAGCTCGGTGAAGTCGAGCATGCGGACGTGGGGCGTGGCGACCACGCGGCCGGTCCCGTCCGCAACCGCGGCCCTGGCCAGGGCCAGCGCCGCGCGGTCATCTGGAGGACCATCATCGACGGCCGGGAGCAGGTGAAAATGGAGCTCGGTGTGGGTAGGGGTCATCTCCTATCACCATAGTCCGGCCGATTCTGGCAATCGGACGCACGCAATACGCAACCAGCGTTGCGCCGCCTGTCATGATCAGTGGACGCCCCGAGCGCGAGAGGAGAACCCAGATGCCCACCGCACTGCACAAACTCAGAGAGCATGGCCAGAGCCCGTGGATTGACTACGTATCCCGCGTGTTCATCCGCGACGGCGACCTCGCCGACCTAATTGAGCAGGGGATCGTCGGGATCACCTCCAACCCGACCATCTTCCAGAGCGCGATCGCGGACGGGGACGCCTACGACGATCAACTGCGCGAGGTGCTACGGGAGGAAACTGATCCCAAGGAGGCCTTCCTGGCTCTTGCCCAGCAGGACATCCGTGACGCCTGCGACATGCTGCGGCCGGTGTTTGACCGCGGCGACGCCACCCGCGATGGCTGGGTGTCGCTGGAAGTCGACCCGAACCTCGCCTTCGACGCCGAAGCGACGGCCAGAGAGGCGCGTCGGCTGCACGGTCTGATCGACCGTCCCAACCTGTTCGTGAAGATTCCGGGCACCGAGCCGGGGCTACAGGCCATCGAGGACACGATTGCGGGAGGGATTTCCGTGAACGTGACGCTGCTGTTCTCGTTGCAACGGCATCGCGATGCGGCTGAGGCCTATCTGCGCGGACTAAAGCGTCTGCGGGAGAGCAGGGGGGACCTTCGTACGGTCGCCTCCGTCGCCTCGTTCTTCGTTTCCCGCGTCGACACTGAAGCCGACAAGCGTCTGGACCAGATCGGCGGCCACGAAGAGCTGAAGGGTAAGCTGGCCATCGCCAACGCCAAGCTCGCCTATCAGACCTACAAGGAGCTGTTCTCCGGTCCGGAATGGGAGGCGCTCGAGCGCGAGGGAGCATCCCCTCAGCGGTGCCTGTGGGCCTCGACCTCGACCAAGAACCCGGACTACCGAGACGTCGTCTACGTCGAGGAGCTGGTCGGGGCCAGCACGGTCAATACGATGCCGCGGGAAACGGTCGAAGCGTTCAACGATCACGGCCGTGTCGAGGACACGTTGGAGCGCGACGTCGAAGGCGCGCGCAAGATCCTGGAGGCCTTGGCCGAGGCCGGGATCGATTATGACGACGTCGTTGCCGTGCTCGAGCGCGAAGGCGTGCAGAAGTTCGCCGACTCGTTCCAGCAGCTGATCGATGGTGTGGCGTCCAAGCGAGACCAGCTGGTCGGCGCGTGATGCGCAGACCGTAGACGGGCCTGACGCGGGCCCTATTCGTCGGGGACGTGCTCGCGCAGCTCGCGCAGCCATGTCTCGGCGGAGCTATCGCTGGGTGCCCGCCAGTCCCCGCGCGGGGAGAGTGACCCGCCTGAGCCCACCTTGGGAGCGTTGGGCATGGCCGAGCGCTTGAACTGACTGGTGTGAAAGAAGCGGTCGAGGAATACCTCGAGCCAGTGCTTGATCTCGGCCAGCGAGTACTCGTTGCGGCGATCCTCGGGAACCAGCTCAGGCCACTCGCCCGAAGCCCGCGAACCCCAGACGTGGTGAGCGAGGAAGGCCACCTTGCTCGGGCGATAGCCGAAGCGCAGGATGTAGTAGAGGAAGAAGTCCTGGAGCTCGTAAGGGCCGACGACGCTTTCGCTGTCGGCGCCCGGCGAGTCCGAGTCGTGGGCATCGCGAGGGATCAGCTCCGGGGAGATCTCGAGTCCGACCACCGATGCGAGTACCGCGCTGGCCTCCGGTCCAAATTGCTCGGTCTCGATCGCCCACCGGAGCAAGAATTGGATGAGCGTCTTGGGGACCGAGGCATTGACGTTGTAATGAGACATCTGGTCGCCAACGCCGTAGGTGCTCCAGCCCAGCGCCAGCTCAGACAGGTCGCCGGTTCCGAGCACCAATCCACCGTGGTAGTTGGCGAGCCGGAAGAGGTGCGAGGTGCGCTCTCCGGCCTGAACATTCTCGTATGTGATGTCGTAGACAGGCTCTCCCCGGGCTGCGGGGTGGCCCAGGTCTTCGAGCATCTGGATCGCCGAGGGACGGATGTCGATTTCGCCGCTGGTTACCTCGAGCGCCTGCATCAGGCCGCGGGCATTCTCGAGTGTGGTCGCGCTGGTGGCGAACCCGGGCATCGTGTACCCGAGGACGTTGGCACGCGGCAGGCCCAGGCGATCCACGGCCCGGGCCGCGACGATCAGGGCGTGGGTGGAGTCCAGACCGCCCGAGACCCCGATGACCACCTTCTCGATCCCCGTGGCTCGCATCCGTGTCTCGAGCCCCCGGACCTGGATGTTGTAGACCTCCTCGCAGCGCTCCGTGCGGCTCGTCGGGTCGGCGGGCACGTACGGAAGCCGCTCGATTCGCCGTCGTAGCGGCATCGCATCCTCGCCGCCGGCCAAACCGAGATCGAACTCGATCGTGCGCATCCCGACCACCGACCCGCGGTGGTCGTGGATCGCGTCGGCGAAGCTGCTCGTGCTCGCGCGGTCGGCGACGATCCGGTCGAGGTCGATGTCGGCGTAGATCAGCTGCTCCTGCTTGGCGAAGCGATCGGCCTCCGCCATCAGGTCACCGTTCTCACAGATCAGCGCCTGTCCATCCCAGGCCAGATCCGTGGTCGACTCGCCCTCGCCCGCGGCGGTGAACACGTACCCGGTGAATGTGCGCCCGGACTGTGACTCGCACAGCAGCCGCCGGTAGTCCGCCTTGCCGACCGTGATGTTGCTCGCCGACAGATTCGCGATCACGGTCGCCCCGGCCATGGCGCCGAACGTGCTCGGCGGAATCGGCGCCCATAGGTCCTCGCAGATCTCGACGTGCACCGTGAAGTTCTCGTGGTCGCGGCAGGCGAACAGCAGTTTCGCGCCGAACGGAACATCCTCGCCGAACAGACGCAGGTGGTCTCCGATCACGTCGCGGGCGGCCCGGAACTGGCGCTTCTCGTAGTACTCCCGGTACTCGGGCAGGTAGCTCTTGGGCACGACCCCGAGAACCCGGCCTCGGTGGATCACCACCGCCGTGTTGAACAGCGAGCGCTCGGCCATCAGCGGGGCACCGACGACGAGCACGGGCAGCAGTTCCTCACTGGCCTCGAGGAGCGCGCGCAGGGCGGCGAGAACGCCGTCGTTCAGCGCCTGCTGGTGGAACAGGTCCTCGTTGGTGTAAGCGGAGATTCCAAGCTCCGGAAAGGCCAGGAGCCCGGCTCCGGCGTCAGAGGCCTGGCGGGCCAGCGCGATCGTCCGCTCCACGTTGAAAGCGGGGTCGGCGACCTTGACGGTAGGAACTGCCGCGGCGACGCGGACGAAGCCGTGGCGGTAGAGAGAGTTGAAGGGAGGCATCCGATTCTGGGCGATCTGGTCAGTTTTGTGCCGATGCTGTCTGGACCGGGTAAACACAAATCATGGCTGGTAATGCGGATTCTCCCCGAACTGGGTGGCCCCTCGCCGAACTGGCCGACGAGTTGGTCACGCGCGGCGAGGCCGACGGGGGCCATTGCGTCGACCTATCCGTGTTCAGCGACGTGGTCCAGGACTCGCAGCTGGACGACGACGACGTTCAGGCGCTCCAGGACATTCTGGAGGAGCGCGGACTCGATGTCCGGGATGACTGCGGACGTGATCGGCCCGAGCAGACGAGCTATCTCAACGAGGATCTTGCCGGCAGTACCACCGATGCGATGTCACTGTTCTTGCAGGAAGTCAGGCGCTATCCGTTGCTGAGCCGCGAGGAGGAAGCCGAACTAGCGCAGCGGATCGAACGCGGCGATCTCGAGGCGAAGTCGAGGCTGGTCAACTCCAACCTCCGGCTGGTGATCTCCAATGCGCGCAAGTACCAGGGTCACGATTTACCCCTGTTGGACCTGATCCAAGAGGGGATTCTCGGCCTGATCCGCGCGGCGGAGAAGTTCGACCACCGCAAGGGCTTCAAGTTCTCCACCTACGCCACCTTCTGGATCCGGCAGGCGATTCAGCGGGCTCTGGACAACCGTGCCCGCACCATCCGGATCCCGGTTCACCTCGGACAGCGGGAGCGCAAGATCAGGCGCGCCGAGCGAGAGCTGACGACAAGCCTCGGCCGGGAGCCGACCGAGGAGGAGCTGGCGCAGGCCGCGGAGCTCACTCCCGAAGAGGTACGCGAGACGCTTGGCGCGGCGCGCGTGGTCACGAGTCTCGACCGGCAGGTGGGTGAGCACGAAGAGAGCTCGCTGGGGTCGCTCTTACCCAGTGACGACCGTGGACCCGAGGAGGAGGTTGAGATCTCCTTGCGCGGCGATGCGCTCAGCCGCGCGCTGGACCGCCTGCCCGAGCGCGAACGTGAGGTGCTCAAGCTTCGCTACGGCGTCGGCGGCAACGATCCGACGCCGCTGACGGAAACCGGCCGTCGGCTCGGCATCTCGCAGGACGCGGTGCGGCGGCTGGAGCGAAAGGCCCTCTCGGAGCTGGCCGAGAGCCGCGAGCTCGAAGGGTTGCGACCGGCCGCCTGACGGCATCCCGATTGAGCGGCGACGGCCGAAGCCCGCCCTGCCGGCCTCACTGTGGGGGCGGCTGGCTGGATACCACCACCACCGACGCGTGCGTCGCGGCGTCAGGGTCAATGATCCAGCGCAGCGGGCCGTCGCGCACCATCAGCTTGCGCCCCGGCTGTGAGGGTGTGCGGAATTCCATCTCGGCGTCGAGGGTCACCGGCTCGTGGCCTTCGAGCAGAAACTCCTCCTCGAGCGGCTGCCAGTAGTTGGCGTTGTTGACGTGACTGGCTATGTCGCATTCGGTGGCCCGGAACGTCCACGGCGAGCCCGTCGCCTCCTCCGGGGCACGAGGATGCCGTAGGCGGGCGGTCACCCGCCGTGCCAGGGCTGCGTCACCGTACAGGACGATTTCCTCGTCGTTGAACGGTGTCGGTTGCCACGTCTCCCGGTCAAGGTGGACCCACAGCGCCACCGTTTCCACGCACGGTGAGCCGCTGCTCGACTCCGAGGTGATAGTCGTACGGCGTTCGGCCCACATCCTGCCCACGCCGCTGCAGAACGTCCGCACTGCGCAGTGCTCGGAAAAGCGTGGGAACCGGAGCACCTGGATCCGCGTGCGGCGTACCACCCAGACCGCGTGCCCCGCCATGCCCGCATCTTCGACGTCCGCGTAGGCGACGTCCTGGAGCCATCTCGCCAGCGCGTCGAGTCGGATTCGGCCCGAGGGCGCACAATCCGCCAGCCCGGGACGCATCGTCAGCGTGAACTCGCGCGCGTCAGCCGGCGGCCCGACGAACTCGGTGAACTTCGGCGCGTGCATGCCCGGGGAGGTTAGGACGCTTCAGCGGCCCGCTCCGACCCCAGAGGCGCGAAGCACGTTTGGGGGCCTGCTAGGCTCTTCGCACTCGTGCGCGATAGGCAATGACATTGCGCAATCAGCAACAAGATGGAGCGATGTATGAGTGACGCTCGCACTGACGGCCTGCTGACCCGTTTGGAGACAGGGCCAGTCATCTGCGCGGAGGGTTACCTGTTCGAGCTCGAGCGGCGCGGCTACTTGCAAGCCGGCGCATTCGTTCCCGAGGTGGTGCTTGAGCACCCCGAGCTCGTGGCGCAGCTCCACGAGGAATTCGTGCATGCCGGCTCCGATGTGGTCGAGGCCTTCACCTACTACGCCCATCGGGAGAAGCTGCGTCTGGTCGGCAAGGAGGACGCGCTTGAGGCCATCAACCGCCAGGCGCTGGAGATTGCCAGCGGCGTCGCCCGCCGAAACGGTTCGCTGCTCGCCGGCGATATCTGCAACACGAACATCTACGACCCGTCCGACAGCTCCGCGCAGGCCACAGTCCGAGCCATGTTCGAGGAGCAGGTCGCGTGGGCCGTCGAGGCAGGGGTCGATTTCATCATCGGCGAGACCTTCTCCTGGGCCCAGGAGGCTCTGCTGGCCACGGAGGTGATCCGCGAGACAGGGCTGCCTTCGGTGGTGACGCTCGCCATTCATCGGGACCCGGCAACCCGTGAGGGTTGGACCCCCGAGGAAGCATGCCGACGCCTGGAGGCGGCGGGCGCCGATGTCGTGGGCCTCAATTGCATACGCGGTCCGCGCACGATGTTGCCGTTCCTGAAGCCGATACGCGATGCCGTGAGCTGCCACGTCGCCGCACTGCCCGTGCCATACCGCACACACGCGGCAGAACCGAGCTTTCAGTCACTGACCGATCGGCCAGTGCGACTGCATCCCCGGCGAGAGGCCATTCCCGACCGCCCTGGATCCATTCACCTGCAATCGCTATGAGCTCGGCGAGTTCGCTGCTGCGGCCCACGAGATTGGCGTCGGCTACCTCGGGGTGTGCTGTGGGGCCGGGCCGCACCACATCCGGGCCGTCGCGGAAGCGCTCGGCCGCACGCCCGCCGCCAGCCGCTACAGCCCGGACATGTCCCGCCATGCGTTCCTGGGACAGGACCCGAGCCTCAAGCAGGGAAACCTGGATTACGCAGACAGGCTCTGACGCTGACTGACGTTCGGTACTCTGCGCGGCAGTGACCAGGGCCGTCGTTGACTTCGTCATCACCGAGCATCCGGCGGCATTGACGAGGCCGTTGCAGCACCACTACGAGGCCATTCGTAGCCAGCTCGAACAGCTCGCCGGCGTGACGGTGCGCAGCCGGCCCTACGTAGAGGCAGGGCACTTCGCCGACGCCGCCGCCGTAGTCCTCAGCGGCTCGTTCGCGCCCTGGTCGCTCCACGATCCGGCCGCGCTGACTCGGCTCGGGACAAGCCTGGCGCGCTTCGACGGGGCCGTGCTCGGGATCTGCGCGGGGATGCAGCTGCAGATGATGTTCGCCGGCGGCACGATTGCCCAGCGCGAGCGGCCGGCGGTCGGGTACTCGCCCATCGACGTTCTCGACGAGAACTGCCTCCTGGGTGGTCTGGGCGTCGCTGTGGACGTCTACGAGCACCATTCGTTCAACGTTCTGGCGGCGCCTGAGGGATTCGTGGTGCTGGCCCGGAGTGGCGACTGCGCGGTGGAGGCGGTCGCGGCCCTTGAGCGACGCTGGTGGGGCACCCAATTTCACCCGGAGCGATTTGACGTCCAGCACCCCGCCGGAGCCCAGGTGCTGCGCAACTTCTTCATGCTTGCCGGGCTGGCGGCCTAGCCGCCGATCCCGCGTCAGCTAGACCACACTGGCTTCCATCCCGGTGACGCGTTCGGCGTCGGCCACCCCCGGAGCCGAACGGCGCTGTCCGGCGACGCCGACCTTTAGACCTGCGGGCGTGAGCAGGCGTTGCAGGAGCGCGAACAGGCCCTGGACCAGCAGCGCGAGAGCGGAAACCCAGATCGAGGCGGCGAGGACCCCCGGGAATCCGTAACTGGCCTGATTGACGATGATCTCACCCAGACCAGATCCGCCGGCAATCGCCGCCAGCGGCGAGGCCCCGATGATGAACAGCACCGAGGTGCGGATTCCGGCGAACATCAGCGGCAGGGCCAGGGGTATCTCCACCTTGAGCAGTACGGCTAGTGGGCTCATGCCCATGCCCCGTGCAGCGTCGACCACCTCGGGCTCGACGCCGTCGACGGCCGTGAACGCGTTGGCCAGGATCGGCGGGATTCCGACGATGACCAGCGCCCACATCACGTTGAGGAAGCCGATGCCGAACAGCCCCAGAAAGATCGCGATCAGTGCGAGCTCAGGCAGGGAGCGCCCAAGGTTGGCGGTGCGGATGGCCAGCGAGGAGCCGCGGTGCAGGTGGCCAAGCCATACCGCCGGGGGCAGCGTGATCAACAGGGCCACGGCGAGTGCAGCGCCGCTGAGGGCGATCGTCCCGAGGGTGTCGTGCAGGAGGTGGCTCAGGTTGTGGCCCATGAACGTGAACGAATCCAGGAACTGCTGACCCAAACCAGCGTCGGCGAGCGGCATCAGCGCTCAGGCTCCCCGTACGGCGGAAATCGGACGGTGGCGCCGGGTGACTGCGCGCACCACCGCCCGAGGGACGATCGAGGAGCGGCGGCGCGCTGCCCAGGGGGCGACCAGGCGCTGGAGCACCACCAGCAGCAGGTCGGCCACCCAGGCGAGGCCGATGGCCAGGAAGGCGGCGGCGAGGAACTCGGTCTTGAAGTTGACGCGCTGGATGGCGTCGAAAATGGGGACGCCGAGCCCCTCGTTGATGCCGACGATCGCCGCTACCGTAGCCAGGCTGATAGTGGTCACAGTGGCCACCCGCAGGCCCGCAAAGATCGCGGGTACGGCGAGCGGCAGGTCAATCCGCAGCAGGATCTGGCGCTGCGTGAGGCCCATCCCACGCGCGGCATCGCGTACGTCCTGAGGCACCTCCCGGAGCCCGGTGACGATGTTGCGGAACAGCAGGAGCAAGGTGTAGGACACGAGTCCGATCTCGACCGTCAAGCGCGTCAGCCCGGTGAACGGCACGAGGATCTGAAACAGAGCCAGGCTGGGAATCGTGTACATCAAGCTTGAGACGCCGGCGATCGGGGACTCCAGCCAGCGCACGCGGTAGGCGAGCAGGGCGAGGGCGAACGCGATCACGAAGCCGACGCCGACCGCGATCAGCACGAGCACGATGTGCTGGAGCAGGGCGGGCTGGAAGGTGCTGCTCCAGTGGGCGGTGAACCAATGCCAACAGAAGAGCCCGTTGGTGCGCTCGCAGCTGCCCGTGCTACTCGCGAAGTTGGGAAGCACCGGTGCCGCTCCGGCGGCGGCAATCCCGAGTCCCATCAGCCGGCGCGGGGTTCCGGTGCGTGGGTGCCGTTGCCGATCGCCAGCGCTCCGGCGATGACCTCGATCCGGGCCAGCCCGGCAACCTTCCCGTCGGCGTCGACCACGACCAGCGGACGGTTGCCATCGCTCATGATCAGCGAGAGAGCATCCCGCAGGGACGTGTCCGGATCGCCGACCGCGCCGATCGGCTCGGGCTCGCTGTCAGCACCCAGGCGACCCACGGGATGCCCCTGGTCATCGACGAATATGATCCGATCCCGCTCGGTACGCCCGGCAGCGGGGGTGCCATCCGGCAGGCACTCAGCCGCCTCGAGCGACAGGTCACTGAGCGTGTGCAACGACAGACGCTTCAGGCCTCGGTCAAGCCCGACGAAACGGGCCACGAAGTCGTCGGCCGGCTCGGCCAGGATCCGCTCCGGGGTGTCGAACTGCACGAGCACCCCGCCCTCACGCAGGATCGCGATCCGGTCGCCCATCTTGATCGCCTCGTCGATGTCATGGGTGACGAACACGATCGTCTTGCGGATGTCCTCCTGCAGGCGCAGGAATTCGTTCTGGAGGCGCTCACGCGTGATCGGGTCGATCGCGCCGAACGGCTCGTCCATCAGCATCAGCGGTGGATCGGCGGCGAGCGCGCGAGCGACCCCGACCCGCTGCCGCTGGCCTCCGGAGACCTCGGCCGGATATCGCTCGCTCGTCTCAGACGGCAGCGAGACCAGCTCGAGCAGCTCCTGCACCCGAGCGTCGATCCGCCTGCGGTCCCAGCCGAGTAGACGCGGCACCGTCGCGATGTTGTCGCCGATCGAGAGGTGGGGGAACAGGCCAATCTGCTGAATCACGTAGCCGATGTGGCGCCGGAGTTCAGCGGGGTCGCGCTTTTTGACGCTTTCACCGTTCAGCAGGATGTCGCCTTCGGTGATGTCGATCATCCGGTTGACCATCCGCATGGCCGTGGTCTTCCCGCACCCGGATGGCCCAACCAGAACGCAGATCTCGCCCGCGGGAACCTCGAACGAGAGGTCGACGAGTACCGGCTTATCCGCGCCCGGATAGCGCTTGCTGACGTTCCTGAACTCGAGCGATGCCGCGGAGGGATTCGCCTCGGTCTCTACCGGGGCGGCCGGAGGCTGATCCGTCATCTGGACCAGCCTCCTACCGCCTGACGGCACTCGGCAAACATCCCGAACATGTCAGCGCCGCTACTTCAGTCCGTTGGCCTGCAGGAACTTGCTCGCGACCGTGGCTGGATCCACCTTGTCGATGTCGACCGCTGCGTTGAGCTGCTGCATCACATGCGTGGTGAGCTTCGCACTCACCGCGTTGAGCGTCTGGGCGAACGCCGGACCCTCCTTCGCCAACAGTTTGCTCGAGACCACGGGCGCGACATTCTGATAGCCGTAAATGTGCTTGGTATCGGTCAGGATCACGTACTTACCGCTCTGGAGCTGGCCGTCGGTGGTGAAGACGTTGGCGGTGTCGACGCTGCCCTTGTCCAGGGCCGAGTACTGAAGCCCGATGGTCAGGGGAACGAAATTGACGTTGGTGATCCCGTAGGCCTGCCGCATGCCCACCAGGCCCTCATAACGGGTCTTGTTCTCGGGCGGAGCGCCCAGCGAGAATGACTTGAGCTTCTTGAGGTCTCCAAGCGTCACGAGGTGATTCTTGGTCGCGAACGGCTTCAGCGTGGCCATCGCGTCGGCATCGAAGAACGGCGTCTTGTCCAGGAGCGTGAAGCCCCGGCTGTTCTCGAACTTCTGCGCCGCGGCGTAAGCAGCATCTTCGCTCGCCGGCCGACGAGTCTGCATCGCCAGCACGCTGAGGATCACGCCCGTGTACTCGGGGTACATGTCGATTTGTCCCGCCCTCAGCGCCTTGTCTGTCAGCTCGGAGCTGCCGATGTTCGGCTTGAGGTTGACGGTGAAGCCCTTGGCCCGGAGGGCCTGGGCGTAGAGATCACCAAGGATGAACTCCTCGGTGAAGTTCTTGTCGCCGATCGTGATCGGGGGCTTGCCCTTCCCCGGGCCGGAGGCGGCTGATCCCGATCCCGATCCCATCCCGACGAGGAGGAACTCCCCCCCGAGGAGGAACTCGAGGATGACGAGCTGCCGCAGGCGGCCAGTATCACCACTGCTAAGAGGACTGCGACTCCAGTCAACCCACGCTTCACCAAAGCTTGCATCTCATCTCCTCGACGTAGCCGAAATTCGTGTCGGACTCTTCTCGGGCCGCTGACCCGATGAACCATCGCGGCCTCCCCGCGTGTCGTGCGGCACCTTAGCGGACGCTGCACCCGTCGTGAAGCGATTGTGTCGGGGTTAGATTGGCGATCTCGCCGGAGCCCCTCCGAAACCGAGGAGCGTCTCCACGACCGCGGCGGGCGCGTGCGGCAGGGTGCTCATCCCATGTTCCCGCCGTCGCCATCCGAGATTCGATGCTCACTGGGGCAGGAGCTGAGCCGGGACCCAGGCCGCCACGAACTGCCGGGCCGCCTCGATGTCCGGATGCAGCGGGCGATCATGTAGATCCGGATCCAGATGGGCGGCGGCCGCTGCGAACAGCGGCCTGGTGCCCGCTCCCACCGGTTCATACCCGGCCAGACGCAGCGCCCGGACGGCGACCACCAGCTCAGTGGCGATCAGCACGCGCAGCGCCTCGAGGGTTTCGGCCGCGCGGCGGGCGGCGATCGGGGCGAGGCTCGAATGGGACTCGACGCCGCGGGACACCGAGACCGTTTGCGCGGCCACCGGAGTGACGAGCGAGCGCACCTCGGCCGCTGCCGCATGCGCGGTGTATTCGACCACCAGGGCGCCCGACTCCGGCCCCGGGTGACGGGCCAGGAACGGCGGCAATCCGGTCAGGCTGGCATCAAGCAGCGTGCTGACGCGGGCAGCGATCAGCGCCGAGGACTGTGCCAGCGCCGTTCGAAGATGGTCGATCGCGCCGGCCAGCGGCGCCGCGTGCGGATTGCCGTTGGGCAGCGCGGCAGGCGTGTCGGCATCGATCAGGGCATTCTCGCCGCGGAAGTTGAGCTCGTGCTCGACCGTGTCGTGCAGGCTCCACAGGGCGTCGCGGACCGCGCCATCGACCTGGGGCAGGGCACGGAACGGGTACGGGTCCTGCACACCGAGGGGCCCGGGTTTACGAGTTCGGTCAGACACGCCGGCCAGGAACTGGCGCATCTTTGCGGCTACCGCGGCCTGACCGGGGCGGTGACCTTCGGAGTGGATCCGCGGATCGAGCACGATCGGGTCAGCCGCGGCCGCCTCGAAGGACAGCGCGGCCACCGACAGCCACGCGTCGAGGAGACGCTCGACGTCGACCACGATCAGCGCCGCGTGACCGATCGACACCGCGTTGCTGCTGATGAAGGCCAGCCCGTCCCGGGGGCCGAGCACCCCGGGGGTGATCCCCGCCGTTTCCAGTGCCTGGCCGGCATCGACCAGCTGGTCTGCGCGCCACATTTGACCCTCCCCGAGCAGCGCCAGGCCGATGTCCGCGAGTGCCGTGAGATCGCCGGTGCCGAGCGACCCCAGCTCACGGGTAAAAGGGGAGAGGTCGGCATTGAGGACCCCGACGAGTGCCTCGAGGAGCTCGTGGGTGACTCCGGCGCCGCCCGCGCCGATCTGATTGGCCCGGGTGGCCATCGCGGCACGTATCAGCTCGGGGGCCAGCGGCCGTCCCGCACCGCACGCATGACTACGCAACAGCCGCATCGAGTAGCCCTCACGGTCCTCCTCGGCCACGCGGTGACCTCGGAGCGCGCCGACCCCGGTGCTGACTCCGTAGATGTGCTCGCCGCCGGCCAACAAACGCGTTATCGCCTCCCGCGCACGATCGTTCTGCGCGTGGGCCTCGGGCGCGAGGGCAACCCGAGCGCCATCGCGGGCGATCGCCGCCACCGCCGCCGGGGACAGCGTCGACCCATCGAGGACGACTGCATCGGCGCTCATGCCGGCACTGTATGACTCGTCACGGCGCGCGGCCAGTGCTGAGCGCTGGCATTCTCATTCATCCGCTAGCCGAATAGTCGAGGATGGAGACCATCGGTTCGTCAACTCGCATGAAACGGCGGCGTGCCGGCAAGCACGCCGAGGAAGGCCACGAGCTCGGGGTCCTCGGCGGCTTGGCAGCGTTGAGCCTCGACGCACTGTCGAGCGTCGCCTACGGCCCGGAGGCGATGGTCGTGGTGCTGATCGCCGGTGGCACGGCGGCGCTGCGGTTCACGCTGCCACTGACGCTGGTGATCACCGGGATGCTGGTCCTGCTCGTCTTCTCCTACTCCCAGGTGATCGCCGCTCACCCGGACGGCGGCGCCGCCTACGCGGTGGCCAAACGGAGCCTCGGCCGGCTTCCGAGCCTGCTCGCGGCCGCGTCGCTGGTGGTCGATTACGTGCTCACCGTGGCGGTGAGCCTGGCGGCCGGGGCGGCGAGTCTCGGCAGCGTGTTCCCGGGCCTGGCGCACCATCTGCTGCTCGTCAGCCTCGTCGGCCTGGTCCTGCTGACCGTGGTCAACATGTTCGGCATCAGCGAGTCCGCCCGGCTGCTGATGCTGCCCGCAGCGGTGTTCGTTCTCAGCATCCTCGGGGTGATCGTGCTCGGCCTGCTGCGAGCTCATCCGATGGCGCGGATCGGGACACCGGCCGGATCGATCGCTCCGGTCACGGCCGTCGGCCTGGTCCTCATCCTCAAGGCGTTCGCGGCCGGCTGCTCGGCCGTCACCGGGGTCGAGGCCATCGCCAACGGGGTCCCCGCTTTCAAGGAGCCGCGGGTGCGCACGGCTCAGCGGACCGAGGTCACGTTGGGAGTGCTGCTGACGGTCATGCTGGTCGGGCTGGCGATCCTGATCCGCGCGCACGACGTGGTTCCGCGCGGCGGCGTCACGATCCTGGCCCAGCTGACTGCCGGCGCATACGGCACCGGCTGGCCGTTCTACGTCACCAACCTGGCCGTGACGCTGGTGCTGGGGCTGGCCGCCAACACCAGCTTCGGCGGCCTGCCGGTGCTGATGAGCCTCCTGGCCCGCGACCATCGCCTCCCGCACCTGTTCTACCTGCGAGCCGAGCGCCCGGTATATCGCCACGGCATTCTCGCCCTGGCGCTGGCGGCGGTGCCACTGCTGATCGCCTCCGGCGCCGTCACGACCAGCCTGATTCCCCTCTACGCGATCGGGGTGTTCATCGGCTTTACGATCAGCCAGATCGGGCTGGTGCGCCACTGGCGCCGCGAGCGACCGAGCCACTGGCGCGTTCGCCTCGCCCTCAACGGCACTGGGGCGGTGATGACCGCCCTCGCCGGAGTGGTGTTCCTGGCCACCAAGTTCCTGCAGGGTGCGTGGGTGATCACGATTGCGATCCCGCTCCTGATGGTGCTGTTCGCCCGCACCGAGGGCTATTACGCCAATGTGGCGCGTGAGCTGCGCCTCGGCAAGACGCCGCCGCCACCTCGCAAACGGGACAGCATCGTGATCGTGCCCAGCTCGACCGTGAACCTGCTTACCCAACGCGCCGTATCCGCGGCGCTGTCGATGGGGCAGACGGTTGTGGCCGTGGCCGTCGCCGGCGACGAGGATGAGGCCGACCGGATCAAGCGCGAATGGGACGAATGGCAATGCGGGGTCTCGATCGAGGTGCTGCTGGACCCGCAACGGTCGCTGATCAAAACCGTGGTCAAGTATGTGAAATCCGTGGAGGACACCGACGCGACGCTCACCGTGCTGATCCCGGAGATCATCCCCGGAAAGCGCCGTCACGAGATCCTCCACAACCAGCGCGGGCGCCTGCTCGAGGAAGTGCTGAAGGCCCGCGGCACCGTGGTCGTGGCCACGCTGCCGTTCCGGATTCACGACTGACCTAAGCTCTACGCCACGATGTCCCCGCGGCGCCAGGTACACCAGACGTCCACCCGCGTGATGTCGATCCTGATGATCATCATCGGGATCGTGCTGCTCGTACGTACCCTGATCGCCGGTGGTGGCGCGCTGGCCACGGGAATCCTCATCGGTCTGCTGTTCGTGGCGGCCGGCGGTGCACGGCTGTACCTGCAGTTCAGAGGCCCGTAAGCAACCCGGCAACCACTAAGTGAACGAGCGACCTTTCAGCTACCGCGCGCTGTTCGCGGTCGTTTACACAACCTCGATCAGCTCCGTCTATTTCGCGCTCGGGATCGTCGCCCGGCACGCCAATGGGCTCACCCCGGTGGTCTTCCTGGCCGGCGGGCTGTTCTTTCAGCTCACCGCGATGACCTACGCCGAGGGTGCCTCGCTGCACTCCGAGCGTGGTGGCGCCGCGGTCTTCGCCCGCTACGCGTTCAACGAGCTGATCAGCTTCGTGGCCGGCTGGGCGATCGTGCTCGACTACACGATCCTGCTGGCCGCCGCCGCCCTGACCGTTCCGGCCTACCTGGGCGCGTTCTACTCACCGCTCGGCCACGGCACGCTCCAGATCGTGCTGGCGCTCACGGTGATCGCGTTCGTGCTGGTCGACAATCTGACGGGCGTGACCTCCCGGCGGCTACGCCGCAGGATCATCGTCACCGGAGGCGATCTCGTGCTCCAGGCGGCTGTGATCGTGCTCGGTCTGATCCTGGCCTTCCATCCTCATCGGCTGATCGACAGCATCCATCTCGGCAGCGCGCCCACCCTCGCAAACCTCGCCTTCGCATTCCCGGTTGCGGTAATCGCCTTCACCGGCCTGGAGGCGGCGGCTTCGATCGCCGCCGAGGTCAGTGTCAGCGCAAAGCAGGTCAAGCGTCTGGTCGTCCCCGGCTCCGGAATCATCGTGTTGATCTACGTGGGGATCGGGTTGGTGGGCATCACCGCTTTGCCGGTCCACCACGGCCTCAGTGACCTCGGACAGCGTCACCTGCACGCTCCGGTGCTGGGCATCGTCGAGTCGTTCCGTCCGGTCTGGGTCTCCGATGTGCTCAAGTACGCCGTGGCGATAGGAGGCGCACTCGGGCTCACGGCGGCCGCGGGGTCGTCGATGCTGGGGGTCTCCCGGGTCGGCTATTCGCTGGCCACCAATCGCCAGATCCCGAGCCGGATCGGGCGCCTCAGCAGCCGCTGGGGGACGCCATTCGTGGTCATCGGGGCGGCGGCGGTCGCGGCCGCGGCGCTGGTGCTACCGACCGACCTCGAGCTCTTGATCGGGATCTACGCGTTCGGCGCTCTGCTGGCGTTCACGATCGCCCACGTGTCGGTGATCGTGCTGCGCTTCCGAGAACCCACGCTCGAGCGCGGCTACCGCGTGCCGCTGTCGGTGAAGGTCCGCGGCGTGGCGGTTCCGATCCCGGCCGTGCTCGGCGGGGGGCTCGCCGGCGCCGGGCTGATCTCAGTGATGATCTTCCACTCGGGCGCGCGATACGTCGGTCTCGGCTGGCTGCTCGCGGGCATCGTCCTCTACGTCGTCTACCGCAAGACGCAGCAGAAGCCGCTGCTCAAGCGGGTGACGATCCCCGAGCGCGCGCTGCGCCACGAGGCGCTCGACCCTGAGTTCGGCTCGATTCTCGTCCCCATCTTCGGGACTCCGCTGGACGACGACATCGTGCAGACGGCCGGACGGCTGGCCGGAGAGACCCGGGATGACGTCGTCGAGGAGGGAGCGGTGATCGAGGCGATCTGGATCTTCGAGATGCCGTTGGCGCTGCCGTTGGACGCGCCTCTGACTGAGAGCCAGATCCAGCGCGCACGTAAGGCGCTGGCCCGTGCGAAGGCGGTGGGCGAGGAGTACGAGGGCGTTGAAGTGGCCACGGCCACCGTCAGGGCCCGGAGGGCCGGCCAGGCGATCGTCGGAGAGGCCAAGCGCCGCGGAGTCGAGGCGATTGTGCTCGCCGCTGAGGAGCCCTCGAGGGTGCGCGGCGGCGCGCTGCTGGGGGGCTCGGGCCCGCTGGAGAACTACGTCGGTGAGATCACCAAGTACGTGATCAACAAGGCGCCGTGCCGAGTGATCCTCACCGCTCCACCTGCGGATTGGCGGGCGAGGTTCGAGCGTGAGCACGCCGGCGTCGCATTGGCTGACGACGGCCAATCCGCGCCCGACGCGCCCGACACGCCCGACATGCCCGACACGCCCGATGTGATCATCCCGCCGAGCGAGGTCGCACCGGGAGGCGACAGCTAGTGGCGCGCCGTCACCTACCGGGCCTGCAACGGGTGCTCGGGGTCAACGCCCTGTTCTCGACCGCCTACGGCAACGTCGGCTCCTCGATCTACTACGCCCTCGGTCTGGTCGCCTCATTCGCCCTCGGCCTGACGCCGGTGGTGTTCATCCTCACCGGCGTGATCTTCTACCTGACCGCGGCCACCTACGCCGAAGCCACGGCCATGTACCCCGAGGCGGGAGGGTCCTCGAGCTTCGCGCGGCACGCGTTCAATGAGTTCTGGTCGTTCTTCGCCGCCTGGGGCCAGATGCTCAACTACGTGATCACGATCGCCATCTCGGCGTTCTTCGTGCCCCACTACCTCGGCGGCCTGTTCTTCCCGTTCCTGAAGACCTCGCCGGGAGACATCTTCTTCGGCATCGGCGTGGTCGCCCTGCTGTGCGGGATCAACGTGGTCGGCATCACGGAGGCGGCGAAGGTCAACATCGTCCTGGCGCTGACCGACTTCATGACCCAGCTGCTGCTCGTGGTCGTCGGCGGGATTCTCGTGTTCTCGCCGCACACGCTGATCAGCAACGTGCACCTCGGCGTGGCGCCCCACTGGAAGGATTTCCTGGTGGCGATCCCCATCGGAATGATCGCCTATACGGGGATCGAGACGATCTCGAACATGGCCGAGGAGGCCAAGGACGAGGCGAAGACGATTCCGGCTGCCATCAACCGGGTGGTTGTTGCCGTCTTTGCGATCTACGCCCTGCTGCCTGCGGTGGCGCTCTCGGCGCTGCCGGTGACGTGCAAGGGCGGCCACTGTCAGACACTGTTGGGCCTGCCGGAGTCCAAGGGGGGGTTCGCCGGAGATCCGGTGTTGGGGATCGTCAAGCACCTCCATCTCGGAGCCCTCCAGCACGCCGGCGAGATCTACGTCGGCCTGCTCGCGGCGACGATCCTGTTCATTGCCACCAACGCCGGAATCATCGGGGTGTCGCGGCTGGTGTACTCGATGGGCCTGCACCGCCAGGTCCCCGACGGCCTGCGTCGACTGCATCCGCGCTTTCGCACGCCCTGGATCGGGATCGTGGTCTTCGGCGGGATCGCGTGCATCACGCTGATCCCGGGCCAAGCGGACTTCCTGGGCAACATGTACGCGTTCGGAGCGATGCTGTCGTTCACCATCGCTCACGTGTCGGTGATTCGTCTGCGGTTGATCCAGCCGGGCGCCGCGCGGCCCTATCGTGGCCCGGGAACGTTGCGGGTGGCCGGCCGCGAACTCCCGCTATTCGCCTTGCTTGGCGGTTCCGGCACGTTTCTCGCCTTCGTCACGGTGACCGCGCTGCATGTGACGGTGGCAGCCGCCGGGGTCGCGTGGTTGACCATCGGCGTGTGTCTGTACGTGGCCTACCGCCGCCGCCAGGGGCTGGATCTCACCACCACGACCAAGGTCGCCATCGCCGGTCCCGCAACCGACACCGAGGCCGAGTACGACTCGGTGCTGGTCGCCTTTGACGATCGCAACTACTCGCCCGAGGTGATGGCCACCGCGGCCAGGATGGCGGCCCGGCGCCGGCGCGGGATCCACGTCCTGGTGACGATCTCCGTGCCGGCCAGCAGCCCGATCAATGCCGCGATGCCCGGGCAGGAGGCCGCCGCCGCGTCGGTGATTGAGGAGGCCAAGGTGCAGGTTGGGCGCCGCGTCACCGGGCATTACGAAAAGGTGCGCGCCGGGCAGACCGGCCGCCGGATCGTCGACGAGGCGAAGGAGATGCGGGCGGGGGCGATCATCATGCCGATGCCCCGCACGGGTAGCGGGTTCGGCCGCGCGCTTGAGACCGTGCTGCGAGAGCGGCCCTGCCGGGTGATCATCGAGTCGGTGCCCGGCGAGCGCGCGCAAGGGTCTCAGGCGGCGGCGTAGTCGAGGGTCCGCCAGCGGCGTAGCCTGAGCGCATGGCATCCTGGCGAGACCCGCTGGACCGATTGCCGATTCGTCGCCGGACGGCAAGCGAGCTCGCGCTGGCCGCCGGCGAGGTGGTTGTGGCCACCGCGGTGGCCACGGGGTGCATCGCGGCCCTGCAGGACACGGCGCCCGCCGTGGGGTTGGGCGTCCTCTACCTTCTGGCGGTCCTCGTCGTGGCCATCCGCCGCGGTCAGCTCGAGGCGCTCGCGACCGCGGTGCTGAGCATGTTGACGCTGAACTACCTGTTCATCACCCCGCGTCACCAGCTGACCATCGCCCACTCGCAGGACGTGATCGAACTGGCTGTTCTCCTGATCGTGGCGGTGGTAGTCGGGCGGCTGGCCGCGACCGGCCGCGAGCGTGCGGCCGAGGCCGAGCGGCGGGCCGTACTGGGAGCGAGACGGGAGCGAGAGGCGACGCTGCTGGCTGAAGCCGCATCCGCGATCCTGGCCGGGACCAGCGTCGCCGCGCAACTGGAGACGCTGGGTGGGCGTCTGGCGCGCGCCATCGGTTCAAGCCGGGCCCGTGTCGCGTTGGAGCCGGTGCCCTCCCCGAGGCCGGAAGAGTTGGCGATGCCGCTGCGCGCGCGGACCCGAACGGCTTGGCTGTATGTCTCCCGCGACACCGGTTGGGAGCAAGACGACCTCGAGCGGATCGCCGAGCCGCTCGGGCGGCTGATCGACGTTGCCGTCGAGCGGGAGCGGCTGGCCGAACGGGCCGCGGAAACCGAAGCCGCCAGGCGCGCCGACGTTGCCCGGACGGCGATTCTGCACGCCATCTCGCATGACCTGCGGACGCCGCTGACCGCGATTACGACCGCGGGGTCCGGACTGCGGTCGGTCGGTCTCTCCACGAACGATCGCGCCGAGCTGATCGACGTCATCGAGACCGAGGGCGCACGGCTGGCGAAGCTCGTCGAGGACCTGCTCGACCTTTCGAAGATCGAGGCCGACGCCGTCGCGCCGCGCGAGGACTGGTGCGACCTGCACGATGTGGTGGCCTCGGCCGCCGGGCATCTGCGCAGCGAGCACCCGATCGAGTTCCGCCTCGCCCCCGACCTGCCCCTCGTCCGGGCGGACGCCGCCCAGCTCGAGCGCGTGTTCTCGAACCTGATCGAGAATGCGATCAAGTTCTCCCCGCCCGAGGCTCCCGTCCAGATCACCGCCGGGATGGGATCGGGACGGGTCACGGTGCGCGTGATCGATCAAGGCCGCGGGATCCCCACACAGCTGCGCTCGCGCGTGTTCGAGCCGTTCTTCCGCGGGCGCAGTCGCAGCGGCGCGGGCTCAGGGCTCGGGCTCGCCATCTGTCGAGGCTTCGTCGAGGCCAACGGCGGCCAGATCGTGGTCCAGTCAGGCGTCGATCGCGGCACCGCCTTTGCGGTCAGCTTCCCGGTCGTGTCCCAGCCGGAGCCGGTTTCGTGAGCGCTCCCCGGGTGCTCGTCGTCGACGATGAGCCGCAGATCGTGCGGGGGCTGAAGATCGTGCTGCGCAGCGCCGGGTACGCGGTCGAGGCGGCCGAGACCAAAGCGGAGGCGCTCACCGCGTTGGCGCTGAGACCACCCGACGCGCTGGTGCTCGATCTCGTCCTCCCAGACGGCCAGGGCGTCGAGGTGTGCGAGGAGGTCAGACGCTGGAGCCGGCTCCCGATCCTCGTGCTCTCCGCCGTCGGCGACGAGCGTGAGAAGGTCCGCGCACTGGATGCCGGCGCCGACGACTACGTCACCAAGCCGTTCGGCACCGACGAGCTCCTCGCCCGCCTGCGGGCCGTGATGCGCCGCTCAATCGAGGCGGGGGGCAGCCCGCTGCTCGACCTCGGGCGGGTGGTCGTCGACCTTGCCGACCGGCGCGTTCTCCGCGATGGCGAGGAGGTGCACCTGACCCCGATCGAGTTCGAGCTCGTCCGCGTGCTGGCGCAGCACCATGGTCGGCTGGTCACCCACCGCCAGCTGCTGCAGGAGGTGTGGGGACCCGAGTACGGGGCCGAGACCCACTACCTCCGCGTTCACGTCGCCCACATCCGGGCCAAGCTGGAGCCGGATGCGTCTAGACCGCAGTATCTGGTCACCGAGCCGGGGGTGGGGTACCGGCTGCGGGATCCGACCGGGTAGGGCGTACTGGGCGCACAGCCTCCGCGGAGAGGCAGCGTCGCGCATTTATCGCCCTGCTTAACGACTTCTCTACGCCGAGGCCCCGATGTTTAGCGGGACCTTGACGCGGCCGGGCCTAGCTTCGATGACGGGCAGATGGCTCGCATCGAAAACCACGGGCTCCGGCGCAGCGTAGGTCTCGGCGGATTGTTCTCGACCGCCTACGGAAACGTTGGCTCGTCGATCTACTACGCCCTGGGGCTGGTCGCCGCCTTCGCGCTAGGGCTCACACCGATCGTGTTCATGCTCGCCGGCGGGCTGTTCGCGCTGACGGCGAAAACCTACGCCGAGGGCTCCGCGATGTTCCCGGAGGCGGGCGGCTCCTCGTCGTTCGCCCGGCACGCCTTCAACGAGTTCGTGTCCTTCTTCGCCGGTTGGGCGCTGACCCTCGACTACATCCTCACCATCGCCATCTCGGCCTTCTTCGTCCCGCACTACCTGGGTGCGTTCTGGCCCGCGCTCACCCATCCGCCCGGGGACGTGATCGGCGGCCTGGGTGTGATCGCGGTGCTGGCCTGGCTGAATATCCGCGGGATCGGCGAGTCGGCGAAGCTCAACTTCTTCCTCGCCATCGCGGATCTGCTCACCCAGATCATCATCATCGCCTTCGGGTTCTTCCTGGTCCTCAACCCATCACGACTGATCAACCAGGTGCACCTCGGCTCGGTTCCGACGTTCTCGCATCTGATCTTCGCGCTGTCGCTGGCCATGCTCGCCTACACCGGGATCGAGACCGTCTCGAACATGGCGGAGGAGGCCCGCGACCCGGGAAAGGACGTCCCCCGGGCGGTCAACCTGATCCTGATCGCCGTGCTCGGCGTGTACGCCGGAATGACCGTGGTCGCGCTATCGGCACTGCCGGTGACCGGCAACGGCGCCCACGCACAGACGCTGCTCGGGCTGCCGCCGCAGCAGGGCGGCTTTCAGAACGACCCGGTGCTGGGGATCGTCGAGCACCTCGGCCTTCCCGCCGGGATCACCCACGTGCTGCGCTACTACGTCGGCATCCTCGCCGCGACGATCCTGTTCATCGCCACGAATGCGGGGCTGATCGGGATCTCCCGTCTGTCCTGGTCACTGGCCGAGCACCGGCAGCTGCCGAGCATCTTCGCCCGCCTACACAAGCGCTACCGCACCCCCTGGTTCACGATCGTCGTGTTCTCGATCTTCGCCGGGATCTTGCTCATCCCGGGCCAGACCGACTTCCTCGGAAACCTCTACTCCTTCGGCGCAATGCTGTCGTTCACGACCGCGCACGCGGCGGTGATCGCGCTGCGCTTCAAGGAACCAGAGCTCGACCGCCCCTATCGCATGCCGTGGAACATCGGGATCAGGGGAAGGCAGTTGCCGCTGACCGCGGTAATCGGGGGAGCCGGCACCTTCGCGGCCTGGGTGTCGGTGCTGGCCCTGCACGTCGATGCCCGCTATGTCGGTACCTGCTGGATGATCGTCGGCCTCGCCGGCTACGTGATCTTCCGCCGACGCCAGGGCCTCGACCTCACCTCTCACCACAAGATTCCGCACCGGGTACGCCCAGCCCATTTCGTCGAGCTGGAATACCGCTCTGCGCTGGTTCCTATCTTCGGCGCTGATGTCGACGCCTCGTCGTTGCGATCTGCTGCCAAGCTAGTGGGGGAGGGAGCCCTCGTCGAGGCGGTCTACGTGCTCCGGGTTCCGAACCAGCTATCGCTTGACGCCGGCCTCGAAGAAGAGGAGAGCCTTGGCCTCAGCGTCCTCGAGAGCGCGAAGGTCACCGGCCGGAAGGCCGGTCTGAAGGTGCACACGCATCTGATCCGCACTCGCAACCCCGGCGCCGCCATCGTCGAGGAGGCCGTGCGCTCGCAGGCCGAGATCATCTACCTCGCGACCGCGCACGCGCCGGCCGCCGAGCGCGCGCTCGGACCGACGGCCAGCTACCTGCTCGCTCATCGGCCGTGCCGAGTGGTCATCGAGACCCCACCGGTAGAACCAGCCGAGTCGGCTCCGCCCGCTGCACGCTCCCAGCCGCTGCGAGCCCCGGCGGGTGTGAATTAGGAAGGAATCCGGCGCCTTGGGGCGAATCGCAACCACATGCTCCTTAGACATCGCCCGCCCCGCATCGAGCCCGGGCCCGCCAAACCCACGCAAGGTTTCGAGCATCTGGACGAGCACTGGATCGCTGTCATGCGTTGGCTCCGGGCCAGCCGAGTCGAGTTCGTCCTCGTCGGCCCCGTCGCCAAAGCGGTTCGTGGGGAGTCAGGTGCCCGGGGTGCCGTCTCGATCGTTCCGGCTCCGTACGGGCGCAACCTCGACCGTCTGGCGCGCGCGCTGTGGGCCGCGCACGCGCGGCTACGGATGGACACCGGCTCCGACGGCGAGGCAGGCGCCGACACCGTCCCGGTCAAGCTCAACGCGGAGAAGCTCGTGCGCAGCCAGCGGTGGACCTTGCGCTGCGGCGAGCACGACATCGATGTCGAGGGACGCCCGCCCGGCGTGCCCCGCTACCAGGAACTGCTCTACGAGGCCGGACGCTTCGAACTTGCTGCGGACTTGAGCATCGAGGTGGCCTCGCCTGAGGACGTGGAGCATTACGAGCACGTTCGCCGCACGGGGATTTCTCCGGAGATGAAGATCAGCCGCAAGGCTGCGCCGGCACCGCAATAGGGGTGCCAGACGCTCTGCCAGTCAGGCGTCGGGCCGCGTTTAGGGGCCAGTGAGGCGCCGCAGTACCCTTCTAAACATGCCCAGACGTGCCGTGTTCGCGCTCCTTGGCGCGGCGGCCGCGGTCGGGTTGCTGATCCTCACGTGGTTCTTGGCCTTTCACGTGGGCATCGCGCAGCGGGCCGACCAGTCGATCTACAACGGTTTCGGCAACCTCGGCCAGCATCCGCGGGTCGGCTCGCTCGCGACCTTCATCGCCCGCCTGTGCAACCCGTCGCCCTACGTTTACCTGGCCGTCGTGCCGGTCGCCGTGGCGCTCGCGCGCCGGCGGATGTGGGTAGGCGTGGCCATCGGCGCGATCCTGCTGGGGGCCAACGTCACCACCCAGCTGCTCAAGCCGCTGCTGGCCGCTCCGAGGGCCGCCGATCTGCTCGCGGGCGTCAAGCCGGTTTCGCCGGCGTCATGGCCCAGCGGCCACGCCACCGCGGCGCTGGCACTGGCGCTGTGTTGCGTCCTCGCCGCGCCGGCTCGCCTGCGGCCGCTGGTGGCCACCTTAGGGGCGGCCTTCGCCGTCGCGGTGAGCTTCTCGTTTCTGTCCCTGGAGTGGCACTACGCGAGTGACGTGATCGGCGGGTTCCTGGTCGCGGCAGCCTGGTCGCTGCTGGGTGTGGCGGCGGTGTTCGTCGCCGACTCGCGCAGGCGCCAGCCCGCGGCCGGGGAAGCGGCGGTAAAGCTCTCTCTGAGCGAGGCGCTCGGACCTCCCGCAGCGGTACTCGGCGGAGCCCTGCTGCTGGCGCTCGTGGTCGTGTTCGCGCGCCCGCACCAGGTCGTCAGTTACGCGCAGTTGCATCACGCGTTCGTCGTCGGCGCGGCGGCCATCGCCGCGACGGCGGCCGCGCTGGCCACATGCGTGATGCTGGTACTCCGGCGCTAGTGCCCCGATTCAAAAATTTCGGCGGCGTTGCTTATCGAAAGCGCCCAGGTTCCCACAGCGGCTCCTCGCCGCCGTTGGCCCCGCGGCTGAGGATGAACAGCAGGTCCGAGAGGCGGTTGAGGTAGCGCACCACCTCAGCGCCCACCTCGGCGCCACACGCGATGGCCAGGCGTTCGGCCCGCCGGCACACCGTACGGCACACGTGCAGGTGCGCCGCCGCGGCGCTACCACCCGGGAGCACAAACGACTTCAGAGGCGCAAGTGTCGCGTTGACCTCGTCACAGCGCTGCTCGAGCCACTCCGTCTGCTCTGGCAGGACGCGCAGTCGCTGTCGCTCGCGGTCCTCCGGCGCCGAGATGTCAGCGCCAACGTCGAACAGGTCGTTCTGGATGCGTCGGAGCCACGGGTCGTAGTCCGCCGGCAATCCGGCGATGGTCAGGGTGACGCCGATTTGGGCGTTCAGCTCATCGACCGTGCCGTAGGCCTCGATCCGAGGATGGGTCTTCGGCACCCGGCTCATATCGCCAAGATGGGTCTCTCCGTCGTCGCCGAGACGGGTGTAGATGCGAGTCAGGTTGACGGTCATTGTGGGCCACTCAGTCTACGTCCTCTCCCGAGGGGATCGCGGTACGATGGACCGGTTCAAGGTCGGTGGAAAAGGGAAGCCGGTGCGATTCCGGCGCGGACCCGCCACTGTGACCGGGGAAGCCGTCCGCACGGACGCCACTGGCAGCAGAGCTCGCCGGGAAGGCGCGGACGGTAGGCCCGGGAGCCAGGAGACCAGCCTCCGACCACAAAGCCGATTCGCCCTCGCGGAAAGGGGTGGCCCTCTTGCGTCGACACCTCATCGGCTCCATGGCTGAGAAGCGGTGGACTGCGTTCGCGGCATTCATGGCCAGCGCGGCCGTAGTTGCAGGCTGCGGGCTTGGCCCCGGCGCCGGCACGAGTCAGGTCAGTCTGACCGTCACCAGCGGATTCGGGACCGACACTCTGGGCTCCATCACCGAGCCCCGCGTACCCGGTGCGGAGACCGTGATGCGGATGCTCGAGCGCTCGTTCCACGTGCAGACCCGCTACGGCGGCGGCTTCGTCCAGTCGATCGCAGGCCACGGCGGCGACTCCTCGCACCACGACTGGTTCTATTACGTCAACGGGATCGAAGCCGCCCAGGGTGCAGCCAGCACCAGCGTGCATCGCGGCGACCGGATCTGGTGGGACCTTCACGACTGGTCGGTGACCGACTCGGTCCCGGCGGTGGTCGGTTCGTTCCCTGAGCCGTTTGTGCATGGGACCGGCGGCAAGCGCCTGCCGACAGTGATCGAGTGCGCGCGGGGCGCCTCGAGTGCCTGCGCGCGTGTGGGCGCCGCCCTCAAGGCGGTCGGTGTTCCGGTGGCCAGCCAGCTGCTCGGGACCGGTTCGGGGACCGACTCACTCGGGGTGGTGGTCGGAACGTGGTCACAGGTGCACGGGCTCGTCGCCGCCGCCCTGATCGCCCGGGGTCCCGGCCGCAGCGGTGTCTACGCACGCTTTGCCGGATCCGAGGGAAGCTCGCTGAAGCTGCTCGACCCTGCAGGCCACGTTGCCCGCACGCTCGGACCGGGTGCGGGTCTGATCGCCGCCACCCGGGACAATGTCTCCGAGCCCGTGTGGCTGGTCACCGGCACCGACTCCGCTGGGGTAGCCGCGGCCGCGAACGCGCTCACCCCGGGGCGCCTGCACGATCACTTTGCTCTGGCGCTCCAGGGTGCCCGTGACATACCGCTCCCGGTGCAGGGAGCCGCGTGAGCTACCGCCGCCGGCGCACACCGCTTCATGCCGCGCGGGCCGGCGCCGGCTGCCTGTACTGCCTGGCCCTCGCGGGGGCGGCGCTGTTGTTCTCGCATCCGCTCGCGTTGGTGGGCGTGATCATCGCGCTGCTCGGAGCGGGCATCAGGGCGCAGGTGTGGATGGAGCTGCGCCGAGCGCTGTTGCTCGCGCTGCTGCTGGCGTTGCTGATCGTGGTCGTCAACGCGCTCGTCACCCGAGATGGGCTGACGGTGATCCTGCGCCTCGGTGAGGTGCCCGTGCTGGGCCACACCGACGTGACGCTGGAAGCCGTCGCGTACGGGGGAATTCTCGGGCTGCGGGCGGTGGCCATGATCCTCTGCGGCGCGCTCTACACCGCCGCGATCGATCCGGATGAGGTGCTGCGGCTCTTCCGCCGTGTCTCGTTCCGCTCGGCGCTGACGGCGACGCTCGCGACCCGGATGGTCCCGGTGCTGCTCCGCGACTCCCATCGGCTGGCCGAGGCCCAGCGCTGCCGGCCGGGGGCACCCCCCTCGCGCCTCGCCCTGATGCGGGCCGCCAGCTCCGGCGTGTTGGACCGCGCGCTGGATGTGGCCGCTGCGCTCGAGGTCCGCGGTTACGGCGCGGCGCGGCGCCCCCCAAGGATGCGTCGGCCCTACAGCCGTCACGACCTGTCCTTCGGCGCCAGCGCCGTCGCGCTGCTCGCGCTCGCCATCGCTGCCCGGGTCGGCGGCCTGGTCCCGCTGCAGGCCTACCCGACGCTCCACGCCCCGGTCGACGCCGGGGTGCTGGCGGTGGCGATCGCGGTGCCCGTGCTCGCCCTGATCCCGTTTGCCGACCGCCGGGGGATCGGTCGGTGAGCGTGCTCGAGCTTGACCGGGTCTCCTACCGCTACCCCGGGGCCGCGGACCCGGCGCTCACGGACGTGTCGCTGACGCTCGAGCCGGGGGAGCTGGTCGTGGTCGCCGGTGCCTCGGGATCGGGCAAGTCGACCCTGCTGGGGACGGCCAGCGGATTGGTCCCGCACTTCCACGGTGGCGAGTTCGCCGGACGTGTGACGGTGGCCGGGATGGACACGCACGACCATGGCCCCGGAGACCTGGCCCGCGCGGTGGGCACGTTGTTCCAGGATCCCGAGACACAGATCGTGATGGGGACGGTGCGGGCCGAGCTGGCCTTTCCGCTGGAGAACCGCGGGGAGCCGGCGGGGGCGGTGGCGCGCGGCGTGGAGGAGGCAGCGTTGGCCCTTGGGATCGCCCACCTACTGGAGCGCCCGACCTCGGAGCTGTCCGGTGGCGAGCTTCAACGCGTCGCCCTCGGCGCAGCGCTCGCCGGGCGCCCCCAGCTGGTCGTGCTCGATGAGCCCACCTCGCAGCTGGACCCGGTCGCGGGCGACGAGCTGATCGGGCTGCTGCGCCGTCTCAACGAGGACCTGGATACCACCGTGCTCCTGTCCGAGCACCGGCTCGAGCGATGCCTGGGCGTGGCCGACCGAACGATCGCCATGATCGGGGGCCGGATCGCGTTCGACGGCACCCCGACCGAGTTCCTGCAGTGGGCCGTCGAAGCGGCCCCGGCGCTGGCCACCCCGGGCGGGCGCCTGCTGCAGCGGTTGGGGCTCTCGCCGGTCCCGGGGGTCAAGGCCGCCCGGGCGGCGCTGCGCCGGCGGGGCCTGCTGCCCGAGGCCCGCGAGTTCGGGGGCGAGGCGCGCCCGTCCCCAGGCTCACGCGGCGGATCACGCCCCGCCCTGTCCCTGGAGCGCGTTTGGCACGAGCTGCCGAACGGTCCCGCCATCCTTCGCGACGTCAGCTTCCGGATCGAACCGGGCGAGCGGGTGGCCCTGATGGGACGAAACGGCGCCGGGAAGTCGACGCTCCTGCGGCACGCCGCGGGGTTGATGAAGCCCACTCGGGGGCGGGTCCGAACCGCCGGCCGGGTCGCCCTGCTGCTGCAGAACCCCACGGACTACCTGATCCACGAGCGCGTCGGCGACGAAGCCTCGGCGCCGGCGCTGTCCGCCGTTGGGCTCGGGGGACCGGGCTGGTCGGATCGGCATCCGCGCGATCTGTCCGGTGGCGAGAAACAGCGTCTGGCGCTGGCGATCGTCCTCGACGAAGACGGAGAGGGGGAGAGCGGGCGATGGTGGCCTGCCTGGACGAGCCCACGCGGGGTATGGATCGTGAGGACAAGGATGCGCTCGCGGTACTCCTGCGCAGTCTGCAGATCGCCGTGCTGGTGGCCACTCACGACCCCGAATTCGTCGCCGCGCTCGCCGAGCGGGTGGTGCTACTGGCCGACGGGGCGCCGATCGCCGACGGCCCCGCCGCCGAGGTCCTGAGCGGCGGTACCTACTTCGCCACCGAAACGGCTCGGATCCTCGGTGGCGCGGGCCATGCGATGCGCTCGGATGATGGCGTCAAGCTGATCCAGCGGGCCGAGGTGAGGGTATGAGCTGGCAGATCGGAGCCTTCGCGATCCTGGGCCTTGCCCTCGCGGCCGGATTCGCGTGGTACGAGCGGACGCGTCCGGACGCGCGGATCGTCGCCCTCGTCGGCACGCTGGCGGCGCTGGCGGCACTCGGGCGGATCGCCTTCGCGGCGCTCCCGAACGTCAAGCCCACGACGGACATCGTCTTGATCGCCGGCTACGCCCTCGGGGGAGCACCGGGGTTCGTGGTCGGCGCCCTGGCCGGGTTGACGTCGAACTTCTTCTTCGGCCAGGGCCCGTGGACGCCGTGGCAGATGGCGGCCTGGGGTGCCGTGGGAGTGATCGGCGCCCTCCTCGCTCGCGCCACCGGCCGCCAGATCGGCCGCTGGCCGCTGGCGCTGATCTGCGGCGTGGTCGGGTACGCGTTCGCGGCCTTCCAGGATCTGGGGGACTGGGTCACCTTCAGCGACCACAGCGCCGCCGCGCTCGGGGTGTACGTCGGCCGGGGCACGGGGTTCGACTTCATCCACGCCGGTGGATGCCTCGTCTTCGCGCTGGCCTTCGGGCCGGCGCTGACGCGCTCAATCGCCCGCTTCGCCGAGCGGCTGCAGGTGACGTGGCGCACCTGGGACGGCGCGGTGATGCCGACGCTCGCACTGGTCTGTCTCATCGTCACCGCCGGCCTCGGCGCCGCGACGCCCGCACGCGCCGCCGGCACTCCGTCCGGGTATCTGCTCGCCGCCCAGCATCGCGACGGCGGCTTTGGACCATCCCCCGGCACGTCTTCTTCGGAGCTGTACTCCGGGTGGGCGGCACTCGGGCTGGCCGCGGCCGGGCACAATCCGCTCGACCTGAATCCCGGCGGGCACAGCCTGCTCAGCTACATCCGCGGTGGCGCTGACTCGTATGCCGACATTGGGGCGATCGAGCGGACGATCCTCGTGGCCCGAGCCGCCGGGGTCTCGGCGCAGAGCTTCGGCGGCCACAACCTCGTCGCTCGCGTCCAGAGCGCGGTCCGGAGCGACGGCTCGGTCTCGGGGCAGGTCAACCTGACCGCGTTCGCCGTCCTGGCGCTGCGCGCGGACGGCGTCGTGCCCGCCGGGCGCACGCTCTCGTGGCTCGCCCGCCAGCAGAACCGCGACGGCGGCTTCAGCTTCGCTACCGCCGGCGGAGGCAGTGATGTCGATGACACCGGCGCTGCCCTGGAGGCCCTCGGCCGGCACGGGTCGGCGACGGGCGGGGCGGTGACGTTCATCCGTCGTCAACAGAGCCTGGACGGCGGCTTCCCAGCCCAACCGGGCGGGCAGTCGAACGCGCAGTCGACCGCGTTCGCGATCCAGGGTCTGCTGGCCGCCGGCGTCGATCCGGACTCGCTGCACCGTCGCGGCGCGATCTCACCGCTGAGCTATCTGCGCTCCCTGATCGCCGCCGACGGCCATGTCCGCTACTCGCGCTCGGCCGATCACACCCCGGTGTGGGTGACGGCTCAGGCGCTCATGGCCCTGCAACGCCGCGCGCTCCCCGTTGCCCCGGTCCCGCGCGCAGCGCCTGCCTCACCGCACACGGCCGGCGGCGCCGCGGCCAATGCCTCGGTACTCGGCGGCAGCTCGGCGGGTTTCTCCCGCGCCGGCGTCCCCGCTCACGCGCACGGCCGTGGTGGCCGCCCCGGAGGCGCCGGTCCGACGTCGGCCGCCGCGCGCTCGCTCGCGCGCATGGCCGCCGACGTGGGACTGCTGAGCGCGCTGGCATTCGCGCCCGTGGGGCTGGCCTGATTGCAGCAGCGGACGTCATCGGCACTCACCCGATAGCCTCTCGCGCCGCATATGCAGATCGGAGTCCCAAAGGAGACGGCAGAGGGAGAGCGGCGCGTTGCCCTGATCCCCGAGGTTGTGGGCAAACTCGAGGGCCAGGGCCACGAGGTCGTCGTGCAGCGGGGCGCCGGAGCCGCGGCGCACATCCCGGATGCCATGTACGAGGAGGCCGGGGCCAATCTGGTTGACGACGCCGGCGCTGTCTACGGCGCCGATGTGGTGGTCAAGGTCGCTCCCCCGAGCGCTGAGGAGACAGGCCGTCTGAAGTCCGATGGCGTGCTGATCGGCTTCCTTGCGCCGCTGACCAACGGCGACGGCGTCCAGGCCATCGCACGCTCTGGCGTGACCAGCTTTGCGATGGAAGCGATACCGCGGATCAGCCGCGCGCAGTCGATGGATGCACTGTCCTCACAGGCCAACATCGGCGGCTACCGCGCGGCGCTGATCGGCGCCCAGGAGCTCGGCCGGTTCTTTCCCATGCTGATGACCGCCGCGGGCACGATCCGTCCCGCCACCGTGCTGGTGCTCGGCGCCGGCGTGGCCGGGCTGCAGGCGATCGCCACTGCCCGCCGGCTCGGGGCCGTCGTCCAGGGCTTCGACGTCCGGGCGGCGGTCAAGGAACAGGTCGAGTCGCTGGGAGCCCACTTCCTGGAATTCGATTTGGGCGGCGACCTCGAGGGCGAGGGCGGCTACGCCAAGGAGCTCACCGCCGAGCAGCAGGCCCGTCAGCAGGAGCTGATGGCCGAGGCGATCGGCAAGGTCGACGTCGTCATCACGACGGCCGCGGTGCCGGGCCGCCGGGCGCCGATCCTGGTCACCGAGGAAGCGGTCAAGAAGATGAAACCGGGTTCGGTGGTCGTCGACCTCGCCGCTGAGAGCGGAGGCAACTGCGAGCTCTCGGAGCCCGGTCAGTCGATCGTCCGCCACGACGTCAAGATCCTTGCGCCGCTGAACGTCCCGTCGACGATGGCCGAGCACGCCTCGCAGCTGTACGCGCGCAACGTCTCCGCGCTGCTGGGGCTGATGATCTCCGAAGAGGGGACGCTGAGTCTGGATTTCGACGACGAGGTGATCGCCGGGGCGTGCATCACCCGCGGCGGAGAGATCGTCCACGAAGGCGCCAAGGCTGCGGCCTCGGCGGCCGCCTAGCCCGGGAGACTGACGATGGACAGGCTGGTAATCGACATCGCGGTGCTGGTGCTCGCCGGATTCGTCGGCTTCGCGGTGATCTCCAAGGTGCCCAACACCCTGCACACGCCGCTGATGTCCGGCACCAACGCGATTCACGGGATCGTCGTACTCGGAGGTCTCCTGCTGGTCTCCGAGTCCAGCGGGGTACTGGAGAAGATCCTCCTGGTCATTGCGGTGGCCTTCGGCACGATCAACGTCGTCGGCGGCTTCCTGGTCACCGACCGGATGCTGGGCATGTTCAAGCGCAAGGACCCGCCGAAGACCGAGGATGCGGCTGAGGAGGTCAAACAGCCGTGAGCGCGTTGGGGACGATCTTCCTGCAGTACCAGAACTTCATCGATGTCCTGTACATCATCGCGTTCTCGCTGTTCATCTACGGCCTGATGGGCCTGACCGGCCCCCGGACCGCGGTGCGCGGGAACAAGATCGCCGCCGTCGGTATGGCGATCGCGGTAATCGCCACACTGCTGCACGAGCACGCCCTGTCCGGGTCGAGCACGCCGTGGCTGATCATCCTTGGGGTGGTCATCGGCACCGCCGTCGGCGTGCCCGCAGCGCGGAACGTGAAGATGACCCAGATGCCGCAGATGGTGGCGCTGTTCAACGGCGTCGGCGGCGGCGCGGTGGCGCTGATCGCCTGGGTTGAGTACCGCCATCACTTCGGCGGTGACTTTCCCCTGCGGGTCGAGATCCCGTCGCTGTTCGCGGCGATCGTCGGTTCGATCTCGTTCTGGGGCTCGAACATCGCTTTCGCCAAGCTCCAGGAGATCCTTCCCGGCAGACCGATCAAGCTGCCAGGACAGACGGTCATCAACCTGGTCCTATTCCTGGTTGCCGTCGGCTCGGCAATCGCGCTCGCCGCCGGCGACCATTCCGAGGCGCTGTTCATCCTCGGCATCCTCGTGGCCGCGGGGATCCTCGGGAACATGGTCGTGCTGCCGATCGGCGGCGCCGACATGCCCGTCGTGATCTCGCTGCTCAATGCCTTCACCGGTCTGTCCGCTGCGGCCACCGGCCTCGCCCTGGACAACACCGCGCTGATCGTGGCCGGAATGATCGTCGGCGCCTCCGGCTCGATCCTCACCAACCTGATGGCCAAGGCGATGAACCGCTCGGTGCCGGCGATCGTCGCCGGTGGCTTCGGCGGCGAGGTCGCCGCCCCGGCGGCCGGCGGACCCGAAGGTGGCGGAACCGTGCGCTCGACCAGCGCCCAGGACGTCGCCATCCAGCTCTCCTACGCGCGGCTGGTCGTGGTCGCACCCGGTTACGGGATGGCGGTGGCGCAGGCCCAGCACGCGGTGCGCGAGCTCGAGCGCGCGCTCGAGGCCAAGGGCGTCGAGGTCAAGTACGCGATCCATCCCGTCGCCGGACGGATGCCCGGGCATATGAACGTGCTCCTGGCCGAGGCCGACGTGCCGTATGACCTGCTCCGGGAGATGGACGACATCAATCCTGAGTTCTCTCGTACGGACGTGGTGTTGGTCATCGGCGCCAACGACGTCACCAACCCGGCGGCCAAGAACGAGCCCGGCTCGCCGATCTACGGGATGCCGATCCTCGAGGTCGACAAGGCTGCCGCGGTGATCGTGCTCAAGCGCTCGATGGCCTCGGGCTTCGCTGGGATCGACAATCCGCTGTTCTACGACCCCAAGACCTCGCTCCTGTTCGGCGACGCCAAGGCATCGGTGAGCGAAATCACCTCCGAGGTCCAGGCGCTCTAGGGTGGCCTGGGCTGGCCTGGTCCCCGAGGGTCGACGGCCGGTGCTGCGTGGGATTGATCACGGAGGGGTTTCCACACCGCCTTTCGGCGGATAGAGTCGTGTTGCCGCGGAGCGCGCCACCCGAGCAGCGATCTCGCTCGGTGCGGCCGGCCGCCCCTGTGATACCTAAGACGAGGAGCGACCATGGATCCCAACCGGCTGAAGGCCATTCCCCTGTTTTCGCAGCTTGGGCCTGAGGAGGCAAAGCGCCTAGCCGCGTTCGCGACCGAGACGAGCGTGGCCGAAGGTCAGATCCTGATGAAGGAGGGCGACTACTCGACCGAGCTGATCGCGATCGAGGAGGGCACCGCCGACGTGATCACGGGTGGCAAGAAGATCGCCTCGCTGAAAGAGGGGGACCTGATCGGCGAGATGGGCCTGCTCTCCCGCGAGCCACGCAACGCCGACGTGATCGCCACCTCCCCGATGCGCGTCATCAAGTTGACCCACTGGGAGATCCGGCGGATGTCCGAGGACACGTTGGACCGGATCAAGGAGATCATCGCCGAGCGTCAGAAGGCCGGCGTAGCGGATCCCGCGCACTCAGGGTAGGCGGCGTCGACGGCAGGCCGCAGATTCCTTCCTGGCGCGGAAGTTTCTGATAGCTTCCCGCCCGCCGAGTCCCCGGTCTTGCCGTCCCGGGGAGCGGGGAACCCAAGAAGGTTTGGGGCGAGTCTCGCGGTGATCCGTGAGAAGCGAGTCAGCACCGAGCGCTAGCCCGTCAGCTAACCCCGTAGGCATCAGGCGCGTTGTGCAACACCGCACCCGCGGAAGGTTCCTGCGTGTTCGCTTTCAGCAGCTTTCAACCCCAGAAGATGCGCAACCACGCCGTCGGCATGGGTGCCGGCACGGGCACGGTCGAACTTCGTGGGGCGATGCCTCGTTCACGGTGCCTACTCGTGCTGCTCTCACTCTGCCTGCTCGTCCCCGTGGGAACCGCGACGGCGGCCTCAGGGGGGGCGGGCATCGCGCCGACGCAGAAGCCCCGCGGCTTCGACACCTCCGCTGTCGTGTACTCGAGTTTCTCGCGCACACTGCGCAAGGGCGAGAGCGGCCAGGACGTCAAGACATTGCAGACGTGGCTGAGTGAGGTCGGCTTCGTCGTGTCCGAGACCGGCTACTTCGGCAACATGACCCAGCAGGCCGTCAGGCGCTTTCAGCGTGCCCACGCCCTGATCCCGGCTAGCGGATCGGTCGGGGCGCGGACCGCCGCCGTCCTGTTGGCGGCGGTCAAGACGCTGACCAAGAGCTCCGGCGTTTTCGGCGCCTCGCAAGGGGGCTCCAGCACCTGGGTGTTCCCACTGCGGCCGATCAGCCGGGTGCTCTCGCCCAGCAGCTGGTCACTCGACCAGGGCGTCGACATCGCCACCCGCGGCAGCGCGTGCGGATCCAAGGTGGTCGAGGTCGCGATCACCTCCGGCACGATCGTCCAGGAGGGAATCTCCGGCTTCGGGCCTGCCGCGCCGATTCTCAAGGTGGACAGCGGCCAGTACGCCGGCCGCTACATCTACTACGGCCATGCCTCACCGGCGCTGGTTGCGGTCGGCGCTCATGTCCTCGCCGGCCAGCCGATCGCCGAGGTCGGCTGTGGCCAGGTCGGCATCTCCTCCGGCCCCCACATCGAGATGGGGATCAGCGACCCCGGCGGCCCGACCTGCTGCCCCGGCGGGGAAACCGCGCAGTTGATGCAGACCATCCTGCTGGGTCTCTACCGTAAAGCTGGCGGTTAAGCGCCGCGCGGGACACGCCCTGCTGTGCTGACCGCCGCCGGCCGCGAGCCGGACTCCGTTCCTGGCCATCCGGCCACGGGGCGCCCGAAGTAGGCTGCAGCGCATGATCACCCGGGAGCGCGCGATCGAGGCGTTGACCAGCGAGCGCTTCGACATCGTCGTCATCGGGGGCGGGATCACCGGAGCTGGCGTCGCGCTGGACGCTGCATCACGGGGTTACAGCGTTGCGCTGGTCGAGAAGGCCGATTTCGCCTCCGGCACCAGCAGCCGCTCGTCGAAGCTCGTTCACGGCGGCCTGCGCTACCTGCAGAACTTCGACCTGGGCCTCGTCCGCGAGGCGCTGCTGGAGCGTCAGCTGATGGTCAGGCTCGCGCCTCACCTCGTCCGTCCGCTGCAGCTGGTGGTGCCGGCATTCGACGGCGCCCGCCCGGATCGGCTGATCGGGATCGGGTTGAACATGTACGACGTGATGGCCACCCCGCGCCTGCGAGGTCGACGGGCCAACCGCCGCGGCCGCGGCCGCAGCCGGCGAGGAGGCCGACAGCGATTGGAGCCCGGCTCGCCACCGGGTGATCTCCGGCGAGGAGGTGATCGAGCTGCTGCCCGCGCTGGCCGGCCGGGAGCCCAGCGGCGGTTATCTGTTCTACGACTGCCAGACCGACGATGCGCGGCTGGTCCTGACCGTGCTCGGCGAGGCCGAGCGCTTCGGCGCGATCTGCGTCAACCGCATGGAGGTGACCGAGCTGGCCCGCGAGGACGGGCACGGGGCCGGCGTCACGGTCCGCGACGCGGAGGCGGGCGATCAGTTCACGTTCGACGCCGACAACGTGATCAACGCCACCGGCGTGTGGGCCGACCGGATCCGCCCCGAGGAGCTGCACTCCGAGGCCGAGTTGCCCCGGATCACGCCCAGCCGCGGCACCCACGTCACGATGGCCCACGAGGACCTGCCCCTGGTGGCCGGAGCGATCGTGCCGGCCGGCGAAGGTCGCTCGATCTTTGCGCTGCCGTGGCTCGGGCCGCAGCCTGATCGGCACGACGGACAACAACTACGAGGGCGACATCGACCACGTTCAACCCTCCGAGAGGACATCGCGTACCTGCTGGAGGCCACGAACACGTTCTTCGGCACCGACCTCGGTTTTGACCAGCTGACGGGCGCCTACGCCGGCGTGCGACCGCTGATCTCCACCGGAGATACGCGCAAGTCGGTCGATATCTCCCGCAAGGCCGAGCTGTACGAGACCTCGAGTGGGCTGATCACGATCACCGGCGGCAAGCTGACGACGTGGCGACGCATGGCCAAGCTCGCGGTGGACCGAGTGGTCGAGCGCGACGGTCGGCAGGCGCCCTGCCGCACCCATGAGATCCCACTGGGTCAGCCCATCGATCCCGATCGGCTGCCCCGGATCGAGGGCGTGCGAGAAGAGGCCTACGCGGCGCTGGCGGGTCGCTACGGCTATGCCGCCGAGCGGGTGCTGGAGACGGCCGCCGAGCGCGGGGAGCTGGCCCAGCCGATCGTCGAGGGCCTGCCCGACCTGCTGGCCGAGGCACCGTTCTCGGCCCGTCACGAGCAGGCGCGCACCGTCGCCGACGTGCTGCTGCGACGGACGCGCCTGGGCTACTGGCGGCGCGAGAGCTATGCGCCCCCGGCCACCAGGCGCCGATGCGGGTGGCGCGGGCGATGGGGGCGGAGCTGGGCTGGGACGAGCGCGGGTCACGCTGGAGCTCGAGCGCTTCCGGACCGAAGCAGCGATCGAGGGCATCGCGCCGAGGGTCGGTTAAGCTCACGCCGTGGACGAGGTGCAGGAGTTCTGCCGCCGGGTGCTGGGACCGGGACCGGCGGCCGACGAGGCAGCGGCGCAGGCTCGGGAAGCGCAGACCGGCGACCGCGTGGCGCTGCTCGCGGCGGCCGCGCGGGCATGTCGGGCGCGCGCGCAGCGGGCTCGAGCTCCCCGGCGCGGCAACGCCACGGCCGGAGTCGGAGCCAGGCTCGCCGCGGCGGTGGCGGCGGAGCTGGCGAGCGCGACCGCGGCGTCTGCCCGAGCGCCAGCGTGAAGTTCTCGCGCTGCGGGAGCTGCTGCGTCTCTCCTACGAGCAGATTGCGCAGGTCATGGACGTCGAGCAGTGCTGCGGTCGGCCCCCTTGCTCGCCCGGGCCCGGTTGCGCTTGCGCGTCGAACGCCGGGGCAGCCCGCTTCCCGCCACCGCGCCTGCCCGGATGGCGAGCGTGCGCTGCGCCTGCTCGCCCGTCGACAGGACTCGGAGCCGCTGTCCGGCGAGGACGACGAATGGCTGCTGGCTCACCTGGCCGAATGCCCAGCCTGCGAGATCACGCATGCGGCGATGCTGGAAGCGTCGGTCTGCTACCGGGCCTGGCCGCGCAGAGCGGGCACCGGAGGACGTGGACGCCGAGCCCGACCCATGAGTGCGCCGGCGCTCAGCCTGCAGACGAGCGCGGGGATGCTGGAACTCGGAGGTGCGGCCGTGGTTGATGGGGATCGTCAACGCCACCCCGGACTCGTTCTCGGACGCCGGCCTGCACCAGACGCTCGAGGAGCGTGTGGCGCTTGGCCGCGCAGCTTGCTGGCCGCGGGCGCTCAGATCATCGACATCGGCGGTGAGTCCGGCGTCACCAACCGTCCGGCGGTCGCAGCCGGACGAGGAGATCGAACGGGTCGTGCCGCTGATCCGACTGGTCAGCGGCCAGCTCGGAGCGATCGTCTCGGTCGACACCTACAAGCCCGCGGTGGCGCAGGCGGCGATCGAAGCCGGAGCCTCGATCGTCAACGACGTGAGCGGACTGCGAGATCCGCGCTTGGCGGAGGTGTGCGCCGCCACCGGCGCCGCGCTGGTGATCATGCATACGCGCGCGGCGCCCAAGCAGAAGCTGCTCGACCCCGCTCTCGACGGACGCGTCGCCGAGGACGTGCTGGCGTTCCTGCGCGAGCGAATCGAGGTGGCCATGGGGCGAGGGGTGGCGTTCGAGCAGCTGATGCTCGACCCGGGTCCGGACTTCGCCAAGACGCCGTCGCAGACCGTCGAGGTGCTGCGGGCCCTCCCGGACCTGCACGCGCTCGGCCGGCCGGTGCTGCTCGCCGTGTCCCGCAAGGATTTCGTCGGCGCGATCACCCACCGGGCCCCGCGTGAACGGCTCGCGGGGACGCTGGCCGCGGTCGCGCACGGGATCAGCTCCGGCGCGCACGTGCTCCGGGTCCACGATGTCGCCGAGACCGCAGATTTCATGGCCGTGCGGGCGGTGCTCTCGGGCGAGCAACGGCTCGGCAGCGAGGCGCGCGTCGAGGATTCGCTGCGCTGGGCGCAGACGAGGACATCCGTCCATGACGCTCAAGCCGAGGCGAGCGGCCGCCGATGACCGCAGCGCAATGTCAAGCGGACGTCGCACGTGGCCGTACGCGATCGCCGCGCTGGGCGCGGCGGGATTGCTGGTCAGCCTGTGGCTGCCCTGGTACTCGTTCACGATCCCGCCGTCGTTCATCGACCAGGCCGAGAGCGTGGCCGGCCAGTTCGGCGCCCTGGCGCCGCTGATCACCCAAGGCGCGGAGCTCGCCCGCCACCTTGGCGAGCTGCACGTATCCGGGTGGCGGGTGCTGAATCAGATCGACATCGTGCTCGCGCTCCTCGCCGGGATCGCCGGCGGGATTTCGCTGCTGTCGATCACCGACCGGGCGAGCGGCGCCGGACGGCTGATCGCGGGAGCCGGAACCGTGGCGCTCGTGCTCTGCGCCTACCGCACGATCGTCCCGCCCGGCCCGGCGGACCTCCTGCACCCGGCTGCGGGGGCCTACCTTGCGCTGGCCAGCTCAGTGGCTGTGTTCGCGGGCGGCCTGCTCGCCCGGGCGAGGCGCGGATCTCGCCGCGCGGCGAGCACAACCCCCTGGGGCACTGGACCCGACCCGTCGTGGCCGAGCTCGCCCGGAGCTGGTGTCGCCCGCAAGCTCGGTTGCGCCCCCGGGCACGTGATCGCGGTCGTCCTCAACGCGACGCTAGATTCAGTCGTGAAGATCGCCGGTTGCTGCCCCAACGCGACCGGAGCCCACCGATACGAGCCCACAGGAGGCCACATCATGTCCGTACTGGATCGCGCCGCGCTCGAAGAGAGCCCACTCGCCGACCTACACACGATCGCTTCAGAGCTGTCGCTCGACGGTTATCGTCGGCTGCGCAAAGCAGAGCTGATCGACGCCATCCTCGGTCGCCAGGGCGGCGAGGCGAGCACCGTCACGCCAGACGTCGACTCGAGCGCGGCGGCCGAAGCCGACCTCGATGACGGACGCGCGCGGCCGCCGAGGATCGAGGCCGAGGATGAGCCGACCGGCACCCGCCGGCGGCGCGGCGGCCGCGCCCGCACCAGCGCCCGCGGCGGCAACCGCACTCGTGCCGGCGCCCGCGATGATGACAGCGCCAGGAAGGCGATGAGGAGCGAAGAAGCCGGACGGCGACGAGTCTGCTGCCGAGGCCAAGGAGCCGGACGCGGATCGGCCCGGAGCGCACAGCCGAGAACGAGGTCGCGCTCCCGGGATCGCGATCCCGAGCGCTCGCGCGGATTCCGAGCGACCGCGCGGTGACCAGGAGCGCTCGCGGGACCAGGACCGCTCGCGGGACGCCGAGCCCGTCGCCGACGAGCGAAGATGTGACCGGTCGAGGGCGTCGTCGAGCTGCTCCCCAACGGCTCCGGCTTCGTCCGCGTCCAGCCCCCTGAGCCCTCCGACGACGACGTCTACGTGTCCGCGGCCCAGGTCAAACGCTGCGAGCTCGTCTCCGGGGACCGGGTGACGCGGTCCGCGGCGCGCCCCGCGCCGCTCGGAGCGTTTTGCCTCGCTCGTCCGCGTCGACACGATCAATGGCGCGCCTGCATCGGAGCTGGGCACGCGGTTTGACGATCTGCCGGCGGCATTTCCGATCGAGCGCTTCCGTCTCGGCTCCGAGGATCCGACGATCAAGGCGATCGAATGGCTGACGCCGTTCGGCAAGGGTTCACGGGTGACGCTGGTCGGCGCCTCCCGGGCAGGCAAGAGTGAGGCGCTGCGACGCCTGGCCACCGTGCTCGCCGGCCAGGAGGAGCTCCAGGTATCGATCGCGCTGGCGGGAGTCCGGCCCGAGGAGATCGGGGTGTGGAGCGAGGCCGGTCTCACTCCCGCCTCGGCAGTGAGCTTCGCGGCGTCCTCCGATGCCCAGGACCACGCGGTCGAGCTGGTGATCGACCAGGCGCGGCGGGTTGCCGCCCGCGGTGCCGACGCCGTCGTGCTGATCGACACGCTCGACGGGATGCACCCCCAGGCGGCCCGCAAGGCGTCTGGCCGCGGCGCGGAACATCGTCGACGGCGGGTCGCTGACGGTGATTGCCACCGCCGCGGCTCCGATCGGCGGCGAGACCACGGTGATTGCCTTGAACCTGGCGCTGGCCAGCACGGGGCGATTCCCGGCGCTCGACCTCGTCGCCAGCGGGACGCTTCGGCCGGAGCTGCTCGTCGGCGACGCGGGCGCCGAGGCGATCGCCCGCGCGCGCGGCGAGGCGCTGGAGGGCTGAGGCGCCCGGTTTTGCGCTCGGGCGGCTCGCATTCGCGGCGGCTTCCGCTGGTCGCCGCCACGCTGCTCAGCCAGCGCCCGCGGTCGCGCTGGCGATTCCGTGGGACATCGCCGGCGCGATCTCCCCGTCGCAGGACACCGCCCGCCACACTTCCTGACCCGCTCTGCGAGCAGAGCTATGCGAACGACGCCCCCGGCGGCGGACCGGCGCTGCGGTTCGGCGTCGGACCGCGGCTCGCCGGCGAGGGCGGGACAGCCAACACCACTCCGCTCGTGCCCGAGAACTTCGCCAAGCGCGACCGTGCCCTGACGCTGCTGAAGGGCCGGCGGTCCCTGTTCGTCCGCCTCAACCGGCTGTTCATGTCCGACGGGGATCAGGGCATCCGCGAATTCCAGCGGCTGGCCAGCCGCCTCACTCGGCAGGGCATCGATGTCGAGCTGCAGGTCCGCTATCACCCCGCGGAGGCCGAGAACGGGAACATCGGCAAGTGGGTTGCCTTCGTGCGCAAGGTGGTGCGCGCGTTCGGACCGAATCGTCGGGTGACCGGCCTGCAGATCACCAACGAGGTCAACCTCAACTTCTCGCCGAACACCTCCGACGGGTTCTACAAGAACTCGGTCCGCGCGCTCGTCGACGGGCGTGATCGCCGCCAAGCGCGAATCGCTGCGCCATCACTACACCTGGCAGAAGATCGGTTTCAACTATGCGTGGCGCTCCGCGGACCACAAGGTCGACGCGCGCTTCTGGCACGACCTCGGCCGGCTCGGCGGCAAGCGCCTCCGCCACGCCACCGATTACGTCGGCATCGACATCTATCCCGGGACCTACACCCCGGGAATCCTGCTGCCGGACTCCCCGCCGATCAAGAACCTCGCCGACGCGTTCCTCGAAGGTCTCGCCCAGATGCGCAAGTGCTACATGCGCCACGCGGGCTTCGGGCTGAGCGACCCCGATTCGCATCGAGGAAACGGGCTACCCGACGGGCCCAAACCGTCCGGACGAGGCCGCCCAGGCCCGCGCCCTCTCGGCGCTCGTGCACACGGCGATCGCCTACCGCGGGGTCTACAACATCACCAACTTCAACTGGTTCGGGTTGCGGGACAACAACTCCCACGGGCCGAACTTCCAGTCCTTCTTCGGCCTGCTCCGAGACGACTATTCGCCCAAGCCGGCGTTCGACGCCTACCGCAAGCTGATCGCGCGCTACGGCGCGGTGAGCACTCAGTACGCGGTGCAGCGCGAGCGGTGGCGCGGGGAGGCCTTGTAGCGCGGTTGCTGACCGCGCAGCCACAGCAGCTGGTCGATCTCCGCCGCGCACGTCCCGCCCTCAGCGGCGGCGCTCTCGGTCCCCGCCGCGACGATCAGCTCGACGGCGTGCAGTGCGCAGGCACGAATCTCGACTTCCTCCGGCTGCCGTGCTCGATCAGCTCGCCGCGGTCGATCCTGGCGACCAGTCCCGGGTGCAGGCGCAGGATCCCGTCGAGCCGGAGCACGTGCGGGACCAGATTGTCGGCGAACATCGTCAGCCCACCCAGATCGTCTGGCTTGATCACGCCCGGCTCGGGCCAGATCCGCGGCCGCGATCTGGGCGCGTTTGAGGAAGGGGACATCGATGCCCTCGTAGCGCGAGCGGTCGGCAAAGCAGGCCCAGGACCCGAGGCGCAGCGCCAACGCGACCGCCGATCCGCCGGTGGCCGGGCCAGGTGCTCGAACCTGTCCGCCGTTCTCATCGCCCACGTGCCGGCCGAGGTCCCGCAGCGAAGCGGCGAACAGCGCCATCAACTCGTGTCGGGGGTCCTGACCGAGCGTCGCGGCTATCTCGCCCGCCTCGATGCGGGAGAGCGCAGCGGCGCTCCAGCCTCCGTCCCGGGCGAAGCGCTCGCGGATGCCCGCGGCGACGGTGAAGTAGCCCGAGTGCCCGGGGCGCTTGTTCAGGGTGGGAAACCACCCCGAGCCGAAGTTGATCGCGTCAAGCGTCAGCCAGAACGCCGCCCGCTGCTCGGCTGAGCCCGAGCGCAGATCCACGTCTGGACCCGGATCGGGTGGCTGGCCGGGAAGGCCCAGGGCATAGGCGGGGAGCGCCGCCAGATCGATCTGGACGTAGCGAGCACGGGCGGCGATCGCGGCGCAGGCGGCTCGGAGCTCTCTCATGGCCAGAGGATGACGCGCTCAGGCGCCGACGCGGGCGCTACCGTCTGAACAGCCGCTATGACCGAGACCACGGCCGAGCTTGACACCCTCCTTTCGGGGCTCAACGAGCCCCAGCGTGAGGCCGTCACCCACGCGCGACGGACCGCTGCTGATCCTGGCCGGAGCGGGATCCGGGAAGACCCGCGTGCTGACCCACCGGATCGCGTACCTGGTGGCGACCGATGCCGCCAAGCCGAACGAGATCCTGGCCATCACCTTCACCAACAAGGCGGCGGGGGAGATGCGTGATCGTGCCGGGATGCTGGTCGGCCGCCGGGTCCGCGCGATGTGGGTGATGACCTTCCACTCGGCCTGTGCCCGGATGCTCCGCGCCCATGCTGACCGGCTTGGCTACACCCGCCAGTTCACGATCTACGACCAGGCGGACTCCCGCCGGCTGGTCAAGCGCTGCCTGGACGACCTCGGCGTCGATCCGAAGCGATTCACTCCCGGGGCGATCCAATCCCAGATCTCCGACGCCAAGAACAAGCTCCGGGACGCCGATGAGTACGGGCACCAGGTCGGCTCGTTCTTCGAGCAGACGGTGGCCGACGTGTACCGCAGCTACGAGCGCGAGCTGCACCGGATGAACGCGATGGACTTCGACGATCTACTGGTCCGCGCGGTCAACGTGCTGGAGCTGTTCCCCGAGGTCCGCGAACGCTACGCCGAGGGCTTCCGGCACGTGATGGTCGACGAGTACCAGGACACCAATCACGCGCAGTACCGGTGGCTGCAGCTCCTGGCCGGCGAGCACCGGAACCTGGCTGTGGTGGGAGACCCCGATCAGTCCATTTATCAATTCCGAGGGGCCGATATCGCCAACATCCTCGAATTCGAGGACACGTTCCCCGATGCCCGCGTGGTCAAGCTCGAGCAGAACTATCGCTCGACCCAGACGATCCTCGACGCCGCCAACGCGGTGATCATCAACAATCGCGGGCGCCGCTCGAAGCAACTGTGGACCGACCTCGGCCAGGGCGATCCGATCAAGGTCCGGGAGCTCGAGGACGAGCACGCCGAGGCCCGGTTCGTGACCGGCGAGATTCAGCGGCTCGTCGACGAGGGGGTCGCGCGCGCGGAGATCGCCGTCTTCTATCGCACCAACGCGCAGTCCCGCGTGCTCGAGGACACGCTGGTGCGGGCGGAGATCGGCTATCAGGTCATCGGCGGGACGAAGTTCTACGAACGCGCCGAGATCAAGGATGCGATCGCCTACCTGACCGCCCTCATCAATCCCCAGGACGTGGGCGCGTTCACCCGGATCGTCAACTCCCCGCGCAGGGGCATTGGGTCGACATCACTCTCACGTGTGCTCGCGTTCGCCAATACGATGGGCATGTCGATCTGGGACGCGGCCTCGGATCCCGAACAGGTGCCGGGCCTCGGTCCGGCGGCGGTCAAGGCGATCCGCAGGTTCATGGCGACGATGCACGTGCTCCGGGAGCGCGCCGAGTCCGGCGCGTCGGTGGCCGAGCTGCTGCGCGAGACCCTTCACGAGACGGGCTACCGGGAAGCGCTCGAGGCCGAGCGCACGATCGAGGCCCAGGGCCGGATCGAGAACCTCGACGAGCTGGTCAACGTGGCCGTCGAGTACGCCTCCTCCGAGCTCGTCGCCACCGCTGATCCCGACGAAGCGCCACTGCCCGCGTTCCTGCAGCAGATCGCGCTGATCGCCGACGCCGACGGACGCAATGACGACGAGGGCCTGGTGACGCTGATGACGCTTCACAACGCCAAGGGCCTGGAGTACCCGATCGTGTTCATGATCGGCTGTGAGGAGGGGGTGTTCCCGCACTCCCGGGCCCTCGATGAGGGGGGCCTCGAGGAGGAGCGCCGCCTGTGCTACGTCGGCATCACCCGGGCCGAGCGTGACCTCTACGTCACCTACGCCCGGACGCGGACGGTATTCGGAGCTCGCAGCTTCGGCGCCCCGAGCCGGTTCATCGGCGAGATTCCGGCGGCGTTGACCGACCGCGAGGAACAGGCGCTGCGGCGAGGAACCGGGACGCCGGGTGGTTTTCGCGCCCGCGCCACCTCCTGGGCTTCGTCTTCCCCCGCTGAGCGCGAGGCGCCGTTGGTGGCCTATCGAATGGGCGACGACGTCGTTCATCCCAGCTTCGGCGAGGGTGTGGTGACCGGGCTCGAGCCCGGTGGAATCGTGGTCATCCGCTTCAGCAAGGACCGTTCCGAGCGCAAGCTCGTGGCCGACCTGGCACCGATCACGAAGCGTTGATCAACCGTTGGGCCTCGATCCTCTAGCGTGCACGCGGTGAGCGCGGCGATCATTGATGGAAAGGCTGTGGCGGCGCGGGTCCGAGCCGACGTCGCCCGTGAGGTCTCGGAGGTCGCAGACATGATTGGCCGCCCACCTGGACTGGCGACAATCCTCGTCGGCGACGATCCGGCATCGGCTGTCTACGTGGCCAACAAACGCAAGGCCTGCGCCGAGGCCGGGATCGCCGATCATCACCGTCACCTCGACGCAGGCGTCCCCCAGGACGAGGTCGCGGCGCTGATCGAGGAGTGCAACGCGGACCCCGAGATCAGCGGCATCCTGCTCCAGCTTCCGGTCCCCGCTCCACTCGACGGGGCGGCGCTGACCGCACGCATCGCGCCGGAAAAGGATGTTGACGGGTTGACGGCGGTCAGCATTGGGCGACTGTGGCAGGGAACCCTCGGGCTGCGGCCGTGCACGCCGCTCGGGGTGATCGAGCTGCTTGACGGCTACGAGGTACCGCTCCAGGGCGCGGAGGCGGTCGTGGCGGGTCGCTCTGATCTGGTCGGCAAACCGGTTGCGGCGCTGCTGTTGGCGCGCCACGCGACGGTGACGATCTGCCATTCCCGCACCCGTGATCTGGCCGCCGTGTGCGCACGCGCCGACATCCTCGTGGCCGCGGTCGGGGTTCCGCGTCTGCTCGGCGCCGAACACGTCAAGCCGGGGGCGGCGGTCATCGATGTCGGCATCAACCGCACGCCCGACGGCCTGGTCGGCGATGTCGATTTCGACGCCGCTCGGGAGCGCGCGGGGTGGATCACGCCGGTACCCGGGGGCGTGGGACCGATGACCATCGCCATGCTGCTGCGCAACACCGTCAGCGCCGCGCGGCTCCAGCACGCGCTGGCGCATTCCGCGGCCTGATCGTGGCCTCGGGCGACGAGCCGCAGGCGCCCGAGCCGGCGGCGGAGTGGCAGCCGGTCCGGCGAATCGGACCGCGGGTGCACAGCGGGGAGGTGATCAGCGCGAGCAGCGCGCTGCTGCTGGCGCTGACCATGTTCGCGCTGGAGTGGTTCGGCAAGGTCGGCGTGCCGGCGCTCCGGCGCTCGGGGACCACCGGCGCGGAAAACGCGTGGAACGGACTGACGCTGCTGCGTTGGCTGATGCTGGCCACGATCCTGTTCGCGCTCGGCTGTGTGGTGCTGCACGCCCGCCAGCGGGGCCACGGCGCGAGAACCGCGACGGGTGCGCCCGTGGCGGCGCTCGGCACGCTGCTGGCCGTGTTCGTGGCCTACCGGGTCCTGCTCGTTCCCCCCCGCGCCGACTCGGTGGTGGATATCAAGCTCGGCGCCTTTCTCGGCCTGCTGGCCACGATCGGAATCGCGCTCGGAGGGCTCGAGTCCGCGCGCGAGGAGCGGGCGCACAGGGATCACGTCGTACAACGGTCCAGAAAAACCCGCGCAGTCGCATCCGGCCTACCCGAGCGGTAGGCTGGCGTCGCCCCCGTGAAGGCTCGCCGCGGGGAGGAGGGCTGTGCTTGACCTAGAACAGTGAGCTAAACACGGTGGACCTACCCTGGAGGGCTCAGTGAACCTGCAAAATGTCACGCGCGAGGAGCAGATCGTTGGCGGTCTCGCGCTGCTGCTGGCAATCTTTCTCTTGGTCCTGCCCTGGTTTGACGTGAGCGTCGGGCCGTTCTCGGCAACGTTCTCGGCCACCAGTGCTCCTGACGGATGGCTCGGCATCCTCGCCTTCATCGCAGCGCTGGCGGTCATCGCCGACCTCGCGATCGAGAAGTTCTCGCCGCAGACGGCCATCCCGGCACTCGGCGGCGGCCGTGCCCACACCAGATTCATCCTGGCCGTCGTCGCTGCGGCCTTCCTGGTGCTGAAGTTCCTCTTTCACATCAACCACTTCAGCGATCTCGGCTGGGGCTTCTACGTCGATGTAATCGTCACCGCCGCGCTGGTGTATTTCGCCCTGCAGCTGCGCAATGCGACAGCGCCGATTGGAGGCGGCCGTCCAGCGCGTCCGGTGGCGACCCGGACGCCCGGCGCCGGATCGACCCCGGGCGGTGGCGCGGGCCCGGCGGCCCCCGGACCTGGTAGCACTCCCGGTTCGATTCCACCCGAGGGCCCTGGCGGGTCGACTCCGCCCCCGCGCGTCTGAGCGACAGCAGGCGGGAGCGCTCACCGAGGTGGCGGTAGTGCCATGAATCTGGATCCGTCGCGGCTGCGCAGCGGAGAGTTGCTTGTGGGCGCCAGCGCACTCGTGCTGCTGGCGTCCATGTTCGTTCTCGATTGGTATGGATTGACGGGAGCGTTCTCTCCGACCGCGCAACGGTTGGGCTTGCCGGTGGCGGTAAACGCCTGGGACGGCCTGACGATCATGCGATGGTTGCTGCTGGCGACGGTGGGGTGTGCGCTGGCCCTGGTGTACTTCCAGGCCAGCCGTCGCGCGCCGGCTCTCCCGGTGACGCTGAGCGCCGTGGTCACGGTGCTGTCGGTCATCACCGCGCTCGCGCTCGTCTATCGCGTTCTGATCAATCAGCCCGGACCCGGCGATGTCGTGCAGGCACGAGCCGGTGCCTATGTCGGCCTCGCCGGCGCCCTCGCGCTCGTATACGGCGCCTGGCGCTCGCTGCGCCAGGAGGGCATCGCCGAGCGAGACGGACCTGGGGTGATCCCGGTGCGGCACCCCGAGCCTGTGGCGACGCGCCCGCAGACAGGGACACGCAGTCGGCCAACGTAGGGGAGCGGCCGGGGAACCTGGGCTGATCCTAGAATCAGCCCGATGCTCGATCGATCGCAGGTTCTCCACGTCGCCCGGCTCGCTCGGCTGGAGCTGTCCGAGGAAGAGGTGCAGCGGATGGCCGGAGAGCTGTCGAAGGTGCTCGAGCACATCGAGAAGATCCGCGAGCTCGATCTCGAAGGCGTCCCGCCGACCTCGCACGTCGTCGACGTGGTCAACGTGATGCAGAGAGGACGTGCCGCGCCCATCGCTGACGGTCGAGGTTGCGCTGGAATCCGCCCCGGAGCCGCTTGAGGGCGGCTTCGGCGTCCCGAGCCCGGGCGCGACGTGAGCGAGCTCATCGAGCTGAGCGCCACGGCCGCCGCCGAGGCCGTGCGCGGCGGTCAGGTCTCAGCGGCCGAGTTGTTCGAGGCCTACCGGGAACGGGCGGCGGGCGATGAGCTCAACGCGTTCACCTGGGTGGCCGCCGAGGCGCCGGCGGAGCGTGCCCTCAGCGACGCCCCCCTGGCCGGGGTTCCGCTCGCCGTCAAGGATCTGTTCTGCACCAAAGGGGTGCCCAGCCAGGCCGGCTCGCGCATCCTCGAGAACTATCGCCCCCCGTACACGGCCACCGTTGTGGAGCAGCTGGTGGCGGCCGGTGCAGCCCTGCTCGCCAAGACCAACCAGGACGAGTTCGCGATGGGATCCTCCAACGAGAATTCAGCCTACGGCCCGGTGCTGAACCCATGGGATCGCCGGCGGGTGCCGGGCGGGTCCTCCGGCGGCAGCGCGGCAGCGGTCGCGGCCGGGTTGGCGCCGTGGGCGATCGGCACCGACACCGGGGGCTCGATTCGCCAACCTGCCGCGCTGTGCGGGATCGTCGGCATGAAGCCCACCTACGGCGCGTGTTCCCGTTACGGGATGATCGCCTTCGCCTCCTCGCTCGATCAGGCCGGGCCGCTGACCCGGGACGTCAGCGACGCGGCGCTGCTGTTCCGGCACATGATCGGAAGGGATCCCTGTGACTCGACCTCGCTCGCCTTCCCGGGGGAGATCGCGATGCCCTCGGCCGAGGACCTGAGCGGCATCAGGCTGGGCGTGCCGGAGGAGCTGACGGGCGACGGCGGCGGTGTCGAACCCGGCGTGCGAGAGCGCTTCGAGGCGACCCTCGCGTTGGCCGAGAGCCTGGGCGCGACCGTGCAACCGTGCCGCCTACCGCACGCCCCGCACGCCCTGTCGGCGTACTACCTGATCGCCCCGGCCGAGGCGTCGGCGAACCTGGCCCGTTTCGACGGGGTCCGCTACGGACTCCGCGATCGACGGCGATTCTGATCTCGTGACGATGTACAACCATACCCGCGCGGCCGGGTTCGGATCCGAGGTAAAGCGCCGGATCATGCTCGGCACCTACGCGCTCTCCAGCGGCTACTACGACGCCTACTACGGAACCGCTCAGAAGGTGCGGACCAAGATCGCCGAGGACTTCCGCCAGGCGTTCGAGGACTTCGATTTCGTCGTCACTCCGACCAGCCCGTGGACCGCGTTCGAGCTCGGCGCCAAGACCGATGATCCCCTGGCCATGTACCTCAACGACTTCTGCACCGTGCCGATGCCGCTGGCCGGCATTCCGGCGATCTCGATCCCCTGCGGGCTCAGCGAGGGCCTGCCCGTCGGCTTTCAGCTCGCCGGCCCCGCGTTCAGCGAGAGCCGGATGCTCGACGCTGCCTACGCGCTCGAGCAGGCGATCGGCTTTGACGGAAGCCAGGCGCGGCGATGAGCACCACCGTCGCCGATGCCTACGAACCGGTCATCGGGCTGGAGATCCATGTCCAGCTGAGCACAGCGACGAAGATGTTCTGCGGGTGCAAGCTCTCGTTTGCCGATCACGCCCAACTCCCACACCTGCCCGGCCTGCCTGGGCCTGCCCGGGTCGCTCCCGGTCGCTCAATGCCCGGGCGATCGACTTCGGGCTGATGATCGGCTTGGCGCTCGGTGCGAGATCGCTCCGCGGTCGCTGTTTCACCGCAAGAACTACTTCTATCCCGACCTGCCCAAGGGCTACCAGATCTCCCAGTACGACGTACCCCTGTGTCGCGGCGGTCGCCTCGGTGAGGTGCGGATCCATCGCGTGCACCTGGAGGAGGACGCGGCCAAGCTCAACCACCTGGGCGAGAGCGGACGGATCCACGGGGCAGACCGCAGCTGGGTCGACTTCAACCGCGGAGGCACGCCGCTGGTGGAGATCGTCACCGAGCCCGACATCCACTCACCGGAGCAGGCTCGGGAATGGCTGACCCTGCTCAGGGCGACGCTCAAGCGGCTGGGGGTGTCCGACGTGAACATGGCCGAGGGCTCATTGCGCTGTGACGCGAACGTTTCGGTGCGGCGGGGGGATCCCACCAGCTGGGCACCAAGACCGAGCTCAAGAACATGAACTCGTTCCGGTTTCTAGAACAGGGTGTGCGCGCGGAGATCGACGCGTCAGATCGACCCTGCTCCGGCGCGGCGAGAGCGTGATCCAGGAAACGCTGCACTTCGACCCGGCCAGCGGAACGCTGACGCCGCTGCGCTCCAAGGAGGAGGCGCACGATTATCGCTACCTGCCGGAGCCGGACCTCGTGCCGCTCGTCGCCTCCGAGGAGATGGTGGCAGCCGCCCGCGCGCGGCTGCCCGAGCTTCCCGCCGAGCGCGCGAGTCGCTTCGAGCGCGAGCTGCAACTGCCGGCCGAACGCGCGCACGAGCTCGCCTTCCGCACCGAGCAGGCCGACTATTTCGAGACCAGCCTGACTGCTGCCGGCGCCGGCGCCGATGCGGTGGCGCTGGCGAACTGGCTCCAGCAGCTGGTGGAGCGAATCGGATCGGACGCCGACCCGGCGGAATCGAAGGTGTCTCCGGAGGCGTTCGCCTGCCTCGTGGCCTTGGTCGGCGCCAGGTCGATCAGCCGCGATGCCGCGCGCGAAGTGCTGACCCGTCTGGTCGCTGAGGGCGGCGAGCCTGAGGCGATCGTCGAGCGCGAGGGTCTGCAGGCGGTCAGCGACGGCCTGGCCGAGATGGTCCAGCGCGCGATCGCCGCCGATCCGGAGGCGGCCGAGAAGGTGCGCGCCGGGAACATGAAGGCGATCGGGCCGTTGGTCGGATTCGTGATGCGGGAGACGAAGGGCCGAGCGGACGGGGGAGAGATCACGCGGTTGATCCGCGAGCAGGTGCAGAGCAGCGGCTAGGAAGCGGGGCTGGCCATACTCGAGCAGATCTTTCGTGAGCAGTGGGGCCGGGTCCTGGCCGCCCTGATCGGCTACCTCCGAGACTTCGATCTCGCCGAGGAGTCCGCTGCAGGAGGCGTTCACCGTCGCTGCGTGAGCGCTGGCCGAAGGACGGCACGCCGGACAACCCCGGCGGCTGGCTGCTGACCACGGCCCGGCGGCGGGCGATCGACCGCATCCGGCGCGACCGCACGCTCGCGCACAAGACTCGCCTGCTTGCGGTCTCTGAGGCAGTGGAGTCGCCGATCGACGAACCGACCTTTCCCGACGAGCGGCTCGAGCTCGTCTTCACCTGCTGTCATCCCGCCCTGAGCGCCGAGGCGCAGGTTGCTCTGACGCTGCGCACGCTGGGCGGACTGAGTACCGAGGAGATAGCCCGCGCGTTCCTGGTCGCGGAGGCGACCATGGCCCAGCGCCTGGTCCGCGCCAAGCGCAAGATCGAGGCGGCGGGAATCCCCTTCCGCGTGCCTCCCGATCACCTGCTCCCCGAGCGGCTGGCCGCCGTGTTGGCGGTCGTCTACCTGATCTTCAACGAAGGCTGGAGCGGGCGCAACGATCTCACCGCGGAGGCGGTGCGCCTGGGGGAGGCGTTGACCGAGTTGATGCCGGATGAGCCCGAGACGCACGGCCTCCTGGCGCTGATGTTGCTGCACGACTCCCGCAGTAGCGCCCGCTTCCGCGACGGCGAGATGGTGCTGCTGGGCGATCAGGATCGCTCCTTGTGGGATACCGAGCAGATCGCCCGGGGGCGCATCGTGCTCGACCGGGGCCTCGCGCTGCGCGGACGGGGGACGTATGTGGTGCAGGCAGCGATTGCCTCCCTGCATGCCGAGGATCCGACGGGATTGGTTCCAGATCGCTGCGCTCTACGGTGAGCTCGCGCGGCTGACCGGCTCCCCGGTGGTCGAGCTCAATCGCGCCGTGGCCGTGGCGGAGGCCCACGGTCCGGAGGCTGGGCTGGAGATCGTCGAGCGCCTCGAGCTGCCCGGCTACCGCTACCTGCATTCCACCCGGGGCGAGCTTCTGGGTCGTCTTGGCCGGACTGGAGAGGCCCGCGACGAGTATCGCCGAGCGCTGGGACTCGTCCAGGACGACACCGAGCGCCGCTTGTTCGAGCGGCGCCTGGCCGAGCTCTCAGGATGACGCGTTCGCCGAGCGGCGGCGTAGGAGCCAGCCGAGGGCCAGCAGCGCCAGCCCGACGATGACGATCTCCGGTACGTCGATCCCCGTGAGCGGGAGCGTCGGGCCGTGTGATTGCGTCGCGGCGGGGGTCGCGCCCGCGGCGGGGGTGGCCGCGGTCGATGACGGGGTGGTGGGGGTCGCGCTCGTCGCCGGCGTGCTCGTGGAGGCGAGGACGACGACGGTGCCCTTCATGAACGGGTGGATCGTGCAGATGTAGGCGAACGTCCCGCTGTGGGTGAAGGTGTGCGACGCGCTGGCCCCTTTGGTCAGCGTTCCGGTGTCGAAGCTGCCATTCGCGGCCGTCGCGGTGTGCGGGCTCGGGCCGGTGTTGGTCCACGTGATCGGTGTCGCCGACGTGGATGGTGGTGGTGGCGGGCGAGAACTTGAAGTCGGAGATCGTGTTGGCCGGATCGCCCGCCGCGTGGGCGCGGGGGGCCGGGAGAACCGGGCGAACCCGCACCGGGCGGGCCCGCAGCGCGGGCGCTGCCGCGCCGGCGCCCGGCGGGCGATCACGCGATCGTGCTTGGCGCCGTGAGACCAGGCCGGGAGGGGAATCGGCGCGGCGGCGAGCGCGAGGCGTCACCCCGGCGGAGGCCATGCGGGTCGGTCGTGGGCATCTGCACGGAGATGACGTGCCGAGGGGCGAGAACCTTCCCGGCCTGGGCGTACGATGTGCTGGCACCCGACCCCAGGAGGCGCGATGTCCCGACTCATCCGCATGGATCACAGACCGGCCACACCACGCTCGCGGAGTGGACCGCGCAGGACGGCGAGGCGGTGCAGCAGGCCGCTCGACGGCATTCCGAGCGCAGCTCGATGCGGGCTACTTCGCCGTGATCTCACGCGGCGAGGGTCACGCCGAGCAGGTCCACGAGCTGCCGCTCGACGAGCCGCTGGTGATCCTTCGCCGGCCCATCGCCGGTGGCTGACGCCGGCGCGCAGATCGCCGGCTCCCCAGCGCGCTCGAGCCAGCTGCCCGAGCTGGCAGCGGTCCACGTGGCGCCCTCGCGCCACCGCGCGCTCGCTCGCCCGCACGGGACAGCTGTGGACGCTGAGCACCGTATCCCAGACCGTCCCGTTCGTGCATCACCGCGGTCCTGCTCGGCGTGCTCAAGCCGATCACCCTTCCGGTGAGCGCGATCCTGCTCGCCCATGCCTGGATCATTCCCGAGCTCTACGCGGCCCGGGGGGCGAATGTCGTGAGCCCCGCTCGGCACCCGCGCGGGCCGCCCCGCAGGCCGAGCAGCGCGCGATGCTGCTGCTGGGCGATCTGATCGGCCACGACGCACGAGCCCTCTACGAGCGCACCGGGCTGGTCTCGGAGCGCGGCGAGCTCGGGGTCTGGCTGCGTCGGGCAGGCGGGAGCGCTGCTGGTCGTCACCGCGGGCGACCGGCGCGTCTACTGCCTGTGCGTCAAGGCCACCGACCCCGAGCTGCCCGCGGCCGATCGCGTCGCTCACCTGCTGCTGGCCTCTGCGCGCCGACGAGTCCGGGCTTCGCCACGCTGGCCAATCTCGCCTTCTCCGGCGCGCGCTGGCGGATGCGTCGCCGCCTGCAGGCGCCCGCGCGGGAGGCGCTCGATCACGCCGTGGCCCGGCGCGGCCAGCCGCGCGGCCCGACGGCGCTGAGGATGTTTATACCGGCGGGCCAATGTGGGCCTTAGCAGGGAGGATCATCATGCTTGCCATGACACGCCCCACTCCATCCAAGGTTCTGCTCGTCGCCGATCGGCGTGTCGTCGGCGACCGAGCCCGGCACGGCGGCGGTCCGCCGCTACCGGCTCGCTCGGCTGCGCTTCGACGGCCGTGACGCCGAAGCCCGCATCGCGCTTCGAGCACCTCAAGCGCGTCTTCGACTGATCCCTGCGAATCGCCGACTGCCGGCGTTCGGCGGCGCGGTACGCTGATCGTATGCAAACCCAACTAGAGGGATCGCCGGGCCCGGACACCGGTCCTGCGCAAGGCGGTGGCCGGAGTTGTATTGATCGCGGCGGTCGCGCTGGCGATCAAGCTGGTCATCGGCATCGTCACGGCGGTGTTCTGGACGGTCGTTGCCGTTGCCGTGGTGATCGCGGTGCTGTGGGCAGTAAAAACGCTCGTCTGGTGAACGGTTAGCCATGGCCGGCGGTGGTCTATTGGTGATCATGTTCTGCTTCGGGCTCGCCGGCGGGCTGGTCGGCCGGATGAAGGGCAGCTCGTTCTTCATCTGGTTCATGATCTCCGGCACTGGTTCCGTTCCTCGGCCTGCTCACCGCCATCTTCTACCGGTTCGACAACCAGGAGCTGCGGCGGGAATGTCCCAGCTGCGGCCGAGTGATCAAGCTCTACGACGCGGTCTGCATGCGCTGCGGTGCCGAGCTCGAGTTTCCCGAGGTCGCGGTGGCTCCCGAAGCGTCGATGCAGCACCGCGCCGCCTGACTCGGCCGCCCCTTCCGGGCGGCCAAACCCGTTGCTAGACTCGCCGGTCCGCCGCGCGCGGAGCGTGCCGCGCGCGCCCAAATGCCGAATCGTTGGAAGGAGGAAGCGCTAATGCGTGCAGTCGACGCTTTGATGGAATGCCTGAAGGCCGAGGGTGTCGACGTCGTATTCGGGCTTCCCGGCGGGCGCCAACCTCCCGACCTACGACGCCTTCTACGACGCGGGCATTCGCCACATCCTGGTTCGCCACGAAGCCGGCGGCGGTCACGCCGCCGAGGGCTACGCCAAGGCCACGGGCAAGGTCGGCGTCTCGATCGGCACCAGTGGTCCCGGCGCCACCAACCTGGTCACGCCGATCTGTGACGCGATGATGGACTCGGTGCCGGTGGTTTTCCTGACCGGCCAGGTGCGCACCGAGCTGCTCGGAACCGATGGGTTCCAGGAGGCGGACACGATCGGGATCACCATGCCGATCGTCAAGCACAGCTTCATGATCCAGCACCCGCTCGAGCTTCCGCGCTCGATCCACGAGGCATTCCACATCGCCCGCACCGGCCGTCCCGGTCCCGTCGTGGTCGACATCCCGCAGGACCTGAGCCGGGCCGACATCCCCTATGAGCCGGTCACCGACGTGCACCTGCCGGGCTACCAGCCCACCACCGACGGCAACCAGAAGCAGATCCGGCTGGCCGCCAAAGCGCTGGCCAATGCGCGACGGCCGGTGATCTACGCCGGCGGTGGGGTGATCATCGCCAACGCCTCGGCGGAGCTGACCGAGCTGGCCACGGCGGATCGGTTCCCCGTGACCTGCACGGTGATGGGGCTGGGAGCGCTTCCCGGCTCCGCACGAGCAGTGGCTGGGCATGCTCGGCATGCACGGCACGCGTGCCGCCAACTACGCCATGGACGAGGCCGATCTGATCGTCGCCATCGGCGCCCGTTTCGACGATCGGATCACCGGCAAACTGTCGGAGTTCGCGCCGCGGGCGAAGTTCATCCACATCGACATCGATCCGGCCGAGATCTCGAAGAATGTTCCCGCGCACATCCCGATCGTCGGCGACGCCAAGAACATCCTGCCGCGGCTGACCGCGGAGTACCGCGCGCTGGCCGCCGATCCGGAGCGCCTGCAGGACTGGTGGTCGCGAATCGGCACCTGGCAGGAGCGCCACCCGCTGGGCTACGCGGACTCGACTGATTCCGAGATCAAGCCGCAGTACATGATTCAGGCCCTCTACGAGGCCACCGGCGGCGACGCGATCGTCACCAGCGACGTCGGTCAGCATCAGATGTGGGCGGCCCAGTACTACCACTTCTCCCAACCCCGCCGGTGGATCAACTCGGGCGGCTTGGGCACGATGGGCTTCGGGCTGCCGGCGGCGATGGGGGCCAAGGTCGGATGCCCGGATCAGACGGTGGTCTGCATCGCCGGCGATGGGTCGGTGCAGATGAACATGCAGGAGCTCGCGACCTGTGCCGAGGAGGGCATCGCGATCAAGGTGTTCATCATGAACAACGGCTACCTGGGGATGGTCCGCCAGTGGCAGGAGCTGTTCTGGGACAAGCGCTACAGCCACGTCGAGACCGGCAAATGGCCGGACTTCGCCAAGCTCGCCGAGGCGATGGGCGCGACCGGCATCCGGTGCACCGACAAGCACACCCTGGTCAAGGACATGAAGGACGCGATCGCCACCGAAGGCCCTGTCGTGGTCGACGTCAGCGTCACGCGCGAAGAGAACACCTATCCGATGATCCCGGCCGGCCAGGCCGCGCGGGACATGGTGGGATGAGGGGGCCGGTGATGGGCGAACCAGGAACCAATGAAGTCCTGTCACTCGAGGATCTCGAGGCGGTCTCCGGCCTGCGCACAGGTCGCAAGCACATCCTCTCGATCCTCGTCGAGAACAAGCCGGGTGTTCTGACCCGGATCGCCGGCCTGTTCGCGCGGCGCGGGTTCAACATCGACACCCTCGCCGTCGGTCCCACCGACGACGAGCGGGTGTCACGGATCACGCTGACGCTCGATGGCGCGGTGCACCCGATCGACCAGGTGACCAAGCAGCTGCACAAGCTGATCAACGTCCTGAAGATCCGCGACCTCGAGCCTGAGGAGACCCTGGCGCGAGAGCTGGCCATGTTCAAGGTCACTGCCGACGGCGCCAGCCGCGCCGAGGTGATGCAGATCTGCGAGATCTTCCGCGCGAAGATCGTCGACGTCAGCAAGCGCTCGGTCGTGGCCGAGATCACCGGCACCTGCGACAAGGTCGACGCGTTCGAGCGACTGGTACGGCCCTTTGGGCTGATCGAGATGGCCCGCACGGGCGAGATCGCGATCTCCCGCGGGCGCGGCGAAACCTAACCACTACGCTTTCCTGACATGGAAACCGCCGCGCCTGCGCGTCCGTCGCCGTGGCTGGACGAGCCCGCCTGGAGGCGGCTGACGGCCAGGCTCGAGCAGGCGCTGCGGCACTCCCGCGCCCGCGGCAGGCCGCAGCTGGTCAGCGTCACGTCGGCCTGTGCCCGGGCGGTCGATCCCTCCGCGGTGGTCACGCGCTCGCGACGCCCCGGCGAGGCGTGGTTCTGTCTGGAGCAGCCCGAGCGCGGCGCCGCCTCGCTGGCCGCCCTCGGCTGTGTCCGCAATCTGTCCGGCCACGGGGAGAGGCGCTTCGCCACCGCGGCGGCGGCCTGGCGCGAACTGACCGCCGGCGCCCCCAGTGACCCACCCGCGGGCGCTCCCGGCTCGGGGCTCGTGGCGGTGGGCGGCTTCGCCTTCGCGGCCGATGGCGGCGGCTCTCGGGCCTGGAACGGATTCGACGCCGCTTCGCTGCACGTTCCGGAACTCTCGCTGGCCCGCCGCGGTCGAGGAGACGTCTTTGACCGTCAACGTCGACGTCAGCCCCGACGACACGCTCGACTCGCTCCACGCGCGGGTGGCCGGCCCGGCTGGATGAGTTGCGCGACGGGTCGATGCCGCTGCTCGATCCTGCGCCCACGGGCGGTTCGAAGTTCGCAGCACGATGCCCCCCTCGCACTACGAGGAGGCTGTCGCCGCGCGCGGTCCAGCGGATCGCTTCGCGGCGCCCTGGAAAAGGTCGTGCTGGCGCGCGAGGTGGAGGTGCTCGCCCCCACGGCGCACGACCCGGCGGCGATCCTCGGGCTCCTGCGGGACGCGTTCCCATCGTGCTTCGTGTTCGCGGTCGGCCGCGGCGAGGCGACATTCGTCGCCGCCAGCCCCGAACTGCTGGTCCGGCGCGAGGGCGCGCGGGCCAGCACGGTCGCGCTGGCCGGCTCGACTCGCCGCAGCGCCGATCCCGCGGTCGACGACCACCTCGGCGAGCAGCTGCTGCGCAGCGACAAGGACCGCGAGGAGAACGCGATCGTCGCCCGGCGCATCGCGCGGGCCCTGCGCCCGCACGCGGTCTGGGTGACCGCTGCGTCGGAACCGGTGCTCGTGCGGGTGGCCAACATCCAGCACCTGGCGGCGCCGATCCGCGCCCAGCTGGCGCGGCCGCTGGGCGCGATCGAGCTGGCTGGGCTGCTGCACCCGACGCCGGCGGTCGGCGGCGAGCCCCGGGAGCCGGCCGAGCGGCTGATCCCGGCCCTCGAGGGAATCGACCGTGGCTGGTACGCCGGCCCAGTCGGCTGGACCGATGCCACCGGAGACGGTGAGTTCTGCGTCGCGTTGCGCTGCGCGCTGCTGCGCGGTCCGCCACGCCCGGCTCTACGCCGGCGCCGGAATCGTCCGCGACTCCGATCCCGCCTCCGAGCTGGCCGAGACCGAGGTCAAGCTGCAGGCCCTGCTGCCGGTGCTCGCGGGTTAGCGTCCCTCGCTGCGCGCAGCGCGGTCGAGCGCCGTCTCGGCCATCCGCCGATGCAGCGCCAGGTTGGCTTCGCGGTCGGTCCTGACCTCGATGATCGTGCGTACCGGGCGCCTGGATCGATCGCGTGAGCGCGGCGTGGAGTGCCGGCGAGGTCCGTGCGGGCGCTCATAGCCGCAGCCGTAGAGCGCCGCGGCGTGGGCGAAGTCCAACCCATGCGGGGTGGCAACGTGCTCCTCGAAGGCATCCCGCTGGCTTGACACCGGGAGAAAATGGAAGATGCCACCGCCGTCGTTGTTGAGCAACACGATGGTCAGCGACAGCCCCAGCCGCGTCGCCGCGAGCAAGCCGCCGATGTCGTAGGCGAGGGCGACGTCGCCGATCAGCAGCACGACCGGCCCCTGCGCTCACCGCGGCAGCGCCGAACGCGGCCGAGACGGTGCCGTCGATCCCGTTGGCGCCCCGGTTGGACAGGATCCTCGGGTTCTGCGCCGACGCCGGGCCGAGCAGTCTCGACGTCGCGAATGGGCATCGAGGAGGCCACGAACAGGGTCGCCTCCGGCGGGAGCCACTCGGTCAGGCGGGCGGCCACCAGCGGTTCGGAGAGCTGGTCGCCGAGGGTGGCGCTGAGCGATTGCGCGACGGTTTCGTCGGCCGCACGCCAGCTTTCCAGCCAGCCGGGATCGGCGACCACGGCGGGCGGCGCCCCGGCTGCGTCGTCCTGAGCAGCGCGTTGAACGGGGCGGTGATCCGCATGCCCACCATGGCGTCCGGGTCCTGCCAACCGCCGTCGGGATCGATCGGCGATCTGGACGACGTCGTCGAGGCTCGCCAGCCACGACCGCAGTGGCTTGGACGTGGGCAGCTCGCCTACGCGGATCACGAACTCGGGCCGGTGCGCGTCAGTGAACTCGGGGTCACGCAGCAGCATGTCGTAGTGGGCGATCGCCGCCGTCCCCCGGCGAGCACCCGAGAGCGGGTCGGCGAGCAAGCGGAACGCCGGCTCGCGCCGAGTATTCGGCCAGGCGCCGGCCGTCGGGCGCGGTGCCGGATTCGGCTCCGGCCACGATCACGCACGCGGCCGGACGGGGGATCGCTCCGCGCGCCGGCGGACCGGGTGGCGGGGCGGTCGAAGCTCACGTACGGGCGGGCGCCGGCGCGGCCGCTGCGATCCGCGGGCAGCTCGCCGTCGAGCACGAGCGGCTCGCGCAGCGGGAAGTTGAGGTGCACCGGTCCGGCCCGCCCGGCCAGCGCGGTCCAGTACGCCCGGCAGGCCAGCGTGCGGATCCAGCGCAGGCCCTCCGGTGAGGCCTCGTGCACCCCGACCTCGAAGAACCACTTGACCGCGCCCCCGTAGAGCTTGACCTGGTCGATCGTCTGGCCGGCTCCGACATCGCGCAGCTCGGGCGGGCGGTCGGCCGTGAGGACGATCAGCGGAACCCGTGCCTGGTGAGCCTCGATCACCGCGGGCGCCAGGTTGGCGGTCGCGGTGCCGGAGGTGCAGGCTACGGCGACCGGACGCCCGGAGGCCTTCGCCGCGCCGACGGCGAAGAAGCCCGCACAGCGCTCGTCGATATGGGAGAAGCAGCGGATCCGGGGCTCGCGCACCAGCGAGAGCACGAGCGGCGTCGAGCGCGAGCCGGGGGAGGTGCAGGCCTCCTCCATCCCGCAGCGAGCGAACTCGTCGGCCAGCGCGCGCAGCAGCATGTAGGTGTCGGTCACGGTCATGATGTTCTTTCGATGGACCTGTTGCTGCTCCACGGCTTCACCCACACCGGCGCGAGCTGGGGGCGGGTCCGTGAGGCGCTGCCGCAAAGCTACCGGGCGCTCGCCCCCGACCTCCGCGGCCACGGCACCGCGTCCGAGACGCAGCCGGTGACCCTCGCGGCCGTACTCGCCGATCTCGCGGCGCTCGCACCGGCCGAGCCGTTCACGCTGGCCGGATATTCGATGGGCGGCCGGATCGCGCTGCACGCTGGCGCTGGCGCCGGGGATGACGGGTCGCGTGCGGCGGCTCGTCCTGATCGGGGCGAGCCCGGGGATCGCCGACGACGCCGAACGGCGGGCCCGGTACGAGGCCGATGAGCGTGTGGCGGCCGAGCTCGAGCGGCTGGACATCGAGGCGCTGGCCCGACACTGGGCCCGGACCCCGGTGCTGGCCGGACTTCCGGACGACGTGGCGGCCGAGGTGCATCTCGACCGGCTGCGGAACACGCCGTCGGGGCTGGCCCGCGCGTTGCGCGGCATCGGGACGGGTGCGCTGCCATCACTGTGGGAGCGCCTGGGAGAGCTGACGATGCCCGTGGTCCTGGTGGTCGGTGAGCGCGACGATAAGTTCACCGCCGTCGCGCAGCAGATGGCGGCGGCGCTGCCGGACGGTCGGGTCGAGGTGGTGCCGGGGGCCGGGCACGCGGTCCACCTCGAGGCGCCGGAGCGGGTCTCGTCGACCCTGGCCGCCAAGAGCGCCTGAGTGCCTTTGGGCTTTAGTTCCGCATAGCGACACTTAGGCCCAAACCCTCTGAGGCCCCAAACCTCGGGGTGCCGGCTCAGCCGTCGCGGTACCAGTCGACGAGCCCCGTCCCCAGCCCCGGGCCCACCGGCATCGACATCCGGCCGAACAGCGGCGCCAGGGGGTCTCCTCGCCCGTCGAACATCCCCAGCGTGGCCAGGCCGCAGGCGCGGTCGGGGGTCGAGCGCCGCGGCGGCGTGCAGCGCGGCGGCGATTCCCAGGGGACCGTCGTAGGTGGAGGCGAGGTACACCTCGTAGCCCACCGCGCGGGCTCGTCGCGCAGCGCTGAGGACCCCGCTGATCCCGCCCGCACCGGAGACCTTCAGGCAGACGGCGTCGCAGACCCGGGTGTCCAGGGCGCCCGGCTGGCGCACGCTCTCGTCGAGGGCGACGGCAACGGGCACCTGCGCGGCGACCTCCGCGACCGCAGCGACGCCCGAAGCGGGCTCCTCGCACAGCTCGATGCCGACCGGCCCCAGCCCGCGCAGCGCGGCGACGGCCTCCGTCGACCGACCAGCCGCCATTGGCATCGACCCTGATCGCCATCGCCGGTCCGGCGAACGCCCGTACCGCGGCCAGCCGACCGGCGTCGTCGCCGACCCCGACCTTGACCTTGACGCAGCGAAACCCGGCCTGCCGCGCCTCCGCGGCGGCGGTGGCGGCGCCGGAGCGGTCGGGCACCGCCAGGCTGGCATTGACCTCGATGGCTTCCGGCGCGCCGACACCGAGCAGATGCCACACCGGCAGGCCGGCGCGGCGACCCTCGAGGTCCCACAACGCCAGGTCGATGGCGGCCACCGCCTGGGGCAGGACCGCAACCCGCGTGCAGGCGGCCAAGATCGCCGCCCGCGGGCTGTCCGCGGACACCCCGGCGAGAATCTGGCGGCAGTCCTCCAGGGCCGCGACGACGTCCTCGCTACCGACGCCGTCATAGGAGCGCAGCGGCGCCGCCTCCCCATACCCGGTGACTCCGTCCTCGCCGGTCAACGAGACCAGGATCAACGGGCGAGCGTCGACGGAGCCGTGAGCGGACACCACGGGCGCGCGCATGCGCGCCTCTAAGCGGCGCAGCGTCAGCTTCACCGGCTGAGCAGCAGCCCGGCCGAAAGCAACATGCAGAAGGCCAGCTGCAGCATGCCGGTCTGCGCCAGGGCCTGGTTCAGCGACGGTCCGTCGGTGTGGTTGCGGACCAGCCGCACCAGCGGCGCCGCGCCCGGCAGCGACAGCCACGGCAGCAGCACCCACGGCTTCAGGGGACCGAAGATCCAGGTCACCGGGACCAGGAGGTAGGCCAGGTAGATCATCACCGCAAAGAGGTCGCGGGTACGCTCGCGGCCCAGGCGCACCGCGAGCGTGTGCTTGGCCGCCCGGCGGTCGGTGTCGATGTCCCGGAAGTTGTTGACGACGAGGATCGCCGCCGCCAGCAGGCCGACCGGGACGGCGAGGGCGAACGCCTCCCAGTCCAGGTGCTTGGTCTGGACGAAGTACGACCCCGCCACCGCGACGATGCCGAAGAACAGGAACACGAACACCTCGCCGAGACCCTCGTAGCCGTAGGGCCGGGGACCGCCGGTGTAGAGCACACCGGCCAGGATCGAGGCGGCGCCGACGGCCAGCAGCAGCCAACCGGCGACGACGACCAGATAGATCCCGGCCAGCACGGCGATGCCGAAGGAGACGTAGGTGGCGATCAGGACCTGGCGGGGGGGAACGAGCCCGCCGGCGGTCACGCGGACGGGCCCGAGCCGGTCCTCGGTGTCCGCTCCCCGGCGCGCGTCGGAATAGTCATTCGACAGATTCGTCCCGACCTGGATGAAGATCGCTCCGATCAGCGCGGCGATGAAGCGCAGCGGATGGAACACGTGGGCGAACCCGGCGAGCGCGGTCCCGACCAGCACGGGCGCGATCGCCGCCGGCAGCGTCCGCGGACGCGCCGCCATCAACCAGATGCGAACCCCATCGGGGGTCGCGACCGCGGCGCGCGAGCTCATCAGCTCAGGCCCGCCGCGGGAACTGGGAGAAGTCCGGCACGCGCTTCTCCAGGTAGGCGCGCCGGCCCTCCGCCGCCTCCTCGCTCATGTAGAACAGCAGGTTGGCGTCGTGCGCCAGCTGCTGGATCCCGGACAGGCCGTCCTCGTCGGCGTTGAAGCTCGCCTTGAGCAGCCGCAGCGAGAAGGGGGAGAGGGCGAGCATCTCCCGGCACCACTGCACCGTCTCCTCCTCGAGGCGCTCGAGCGGGACGACGGTGTTGACCAGGCCCATGTCGAGCGCCTGCTGCGCGTCGTACTGGCGGCACAGAAACCAGATCTCCTTGGCCTTCTTGGGTCCGACGAGGCGGGAGAGCACGCTGGCGCCGAAGCCGCCGTCGAACGAGCCGACCTTCGGGCCGGTCTGCCCGAAGCGGGCGTTCTCGGCGGCGATCGTCAGATCGCAGATGACGTGCAGGACGTGGCCGCCGCCGATCGCGTAGCCCGCGACCATCGCCACGACGGGCTTGGGCATCCGGCGGATCTGGACGTGCAGGTCGGTGACGTGAAACCGGCCGACCTGCGTGTGGCCGGCCACGGCGGCCGCCGGATCCGCGCCGGTGACGTAGCCGCCGCGCTCGCCGCGGACCCGCTGGTCGCCGCCCGAGCAGAAGGCGTCAGGACCCTCGCCGGTGAGGATGATGACGCCGACGGACTGGTCCTCGCGGGCGCGCTCGAAGGCATCGATCAGCTCGACCACCGTCTCGGGACGGAAGGCGTTGCGGACCTCGGGACGGTTGATGGTGATCTTGGCGATGCCGGCGTCATCGCCGGCCGAGAGCTCGTAGCGGATGTCCGCGATACTCGCCCTCGGACTGCCAGGTGACGGACAGAACGGATCCTCCTGCTGACGTGGGGGCGGCGCCTGAGACTACCGTTCGGTCATGCCCTCCTGGATCCACCTCGCCGCGGCCAAGCATCCCGACCGGGTCGCGATCGAGGGTCCCGAGCGCAACCTCACCTATGCGGAGTTGGCGCGGGCGGCGTTTCGGCCGCCGGTGCGCTGCAGCGCCTCGGCCTCGAGCCGGGAGCGCCGGTCGCGCTGGCGCTGCCACCCGGCGAGGACGTTCGTGATCGCGCTGCATGGCGGCCTGCTCAGCGGCCACCCGATGGTGCCGATCGACCTGCGGCTGAGTCAGCGCGAGCGCGAGCAGCGTCTGGCCGGGGCGATGTCGTCGTCTCCGAGCCGCTGCAGGGGTCCGAGTTCTCCGGGATGCCGGGCGGGTCCGGCGGGGATCCGGTGGCGGCGGTGATGCACACCTCAGGCACGACGGCGGCTCCGAAACCGGTAGAGCTGAGCTACGGCAACTTCCTCGCCAGCGCCCTTGGCTCGGCGGTGGCGTTGGGTCTCGACCCCGCGGAGCGCTGGCTGTGCCCGATGCCGCTGACCCACGTCGGCGGGCTCTCGGTCCCGATCCGCAGCGCGATCTACGCCACCACCGCGGTGCTCCCCGGCCGCTTTGACACCGACTGGGTGCTGGGCGAGCTGATGGATCCGGCACGGCGGATCACGATCGTCTCGCTGGTGCCAACGATGCTGGCGCGGCTGCTCGACGCGGGATTGTCGGACCCGCCGACGCTGCGCTGGGCGCTCCTCGGGGGTGGCCCGATGGCTCCGGCACTGCTGGAGCGGGCTCGGGCCGCCGGAGTACCGGTCGCCGCGACCTACGGAATGACGGAGGCGTGCTCGCAGATCGCCACCTTCGGCTGGCCGCTGCCCGGAGTCGAGCTGAGGATGAGCGAGGGTGAGATCCTGGTCCGCGGGCCGATCGTCTCCGCGAGCTCGCAGGACGAGGAGGGTTGGCTGCACACCGGCGACCTCGGTCGGGTCGACCAGCGCTCGCGCCTGGAGATCATCGGCCGGAAGTCCGACACGATCGTCACCGGGGGCGAGAATGTGGCTCCGGCTGAGGTCGAGGCGGTGCTGCTCGAGCACCCCGACGTGGCCGACGCCGCCGTGCACTCGCGGGCGGATCCGGAGTGGGGGGAGGCGGTGATAGCGACGATCGTCGCCCGGCCCGGAGCCCACCCTCAGCCTGAGCAGCTGCGTGAGTTCTGCGCCGCCCGGATGGCCCGGTTCAAAATCCCGAAGGCGTTCGAGTTCGCCGCCGAGCTGCCCCGGACCGCGTCGGGCAAGCTATTGCGGCGGAAGCTCGGCTGAACGTATGATCGGCGCATGTCCTCGGTCCGCCGGCTGGAGGTTGCCGACTCGCCGAACCAGCTCACGATCGAGCAGCTGGCGGCGGAGTCCGGCATGTCCGTGCGCAACATCCGCGCCCACCAGGCTCGCGGCCTGCTGGCGCCGCCCGAGGTTCGGCTGCGCGTCGGCTACTACGGACCCGAGCACGTGGCGCAACTCGGCCTGATTCGTGAACTCCAGGACGACGGGTTCAACCTCAACGGCATCAAGCGGCTCCTGCAGGACACGCAGGGGACAGCCGAGCGGCTGCTGCGCTTCAAGGAGGCGCTGAGCGCGCCGGTCCCGTCCGAGCGCGCGGAGACCCTGACGCTGGCCGAGCTCGGCCAGCGCTTTCGCGTCAGCGCCGAGGACGCCCCGGAGGTGCTGGGCAAGGCACAGAGACTCGGCGTCCTGGTCCCCGTGGCCAAGGACCAATACGAGGTCCCGAGTCCTTCGTTGTTGGCGGTCGCCGAGGAGGTGGTGGGGCGCGGCATCTCGCTGCAGAGCGCGCTGGCGATCCTCGAGGAGATTGAGCGACATTCAGATTCGGTTTCACGGTCGTTCGTGAGACTGTTTCTCCAGGAGGTGTGGAAGCCATTCGAGCAGGCCGACATGCCGCCGGAGCGCTGGCCGGAGATTGAGGAAGCCGTCGAGCGGCTACGACCGATCGCCTCGGAGGCGCTGATGGCGATCTTCCGCCAGCGCCTGAGCACGCAGATCGAAGATGCATTCCGGGAGATCACCCGCCGGCTGTCGGTGGAGAGAAGACGATGAGCGCCACCGATCCCAACGAAGTTCCGCGCCGACATGCAGGAGATGTGGGAGCAGGCGGCGGCCGGCTGGGGCCGGCGCGCCACGCAGATTCGCGACTGGGGGATGCCCGTCTCGGCCTGGCTGATCGAGCACCTGGGGCTGCAGCCGGGCTGGAGGGTGCTGGAGCTCGCCGCCGGGCCAGGGGACACGGGATTCCTGGCCGCCGAGCTGATCCAGCCCGGCGGCACGCTGATCTCCAGCGACGGTGCCGAGGCGATGCTCGACCTGGCCCGCGCCCGCGCGGAGACGCTGCAGGTCTCGAGGGTCGAGTTTCGCCAGCTCGATCTCGAGTGGATCGACCTTCCGACTGCCGATGTCGACGCGGTCCTGTGCCGTTGGGGGCTGATGCTAAGCGTCGACCCGGAAGCGGGCGCCCGTGAGGTGCGCCGCGTGCTGCGGCCAGGCGGCCGGTTCGCGTTGGCGGTGTGGGACGGACCGGGCGAAAATCCGTGGGCCACGATCCCCACCGAGGCGCTGGTGGCGATGGGGCGCGCCGATCCGCGGGCGGCCGGCGGGCCCGGCATGTTCGCGCTGGCGGTTCCGGGCGCGCTGACCGAATTGCTTGAAGGCGCAGGGTTCCTCGACGTGACGGTCGAGTCGGTCGCGCTCGAGCGCGCCTACCCGGACGTCGAGGCCTATGTGAACGAGACCCTCGATCTCTCGCGGCCGTTCAGCGGCGTCTGGATCGAGATGAGCGATGACGAGCAGGCCGAGCTTGAACGCCGGATCGGCGAGCTGGCGGCGCCGTATACGGCCCCGGACGGAACCATCCGCCTGGCCGGGAGATCGTTGGTCGCAGTGGCAAACGCCTGAGCCGTTTCGTGATGGCGCCGCGCCGGGTCCGGCGGCGGATGAGAAATCGCCCGGCAGCGATCAACGGCTACATTGCCAGCCATGTTCTATGACGACGACGCAGATCTCCACAAGCTCGACGGCAAGACCGTCGCCATCATCGGTTACGGATCCCAGGGACACGCGCACGCGCTGAACCTGAAGGACTCCGGAGTCGAGGTGGTCGTAGGCCTACGCGCCTCCTCGCCCAGCGTCGCCAAGGCCGAGGGTCACGGCCTGCGCGTGCTCGAGCCGGCTGACGCCGCCAGCGAGGGCGACCTGGTGATGATGCTGACGCCTGACGAGCTGCACGCCAAGGTGTGGGAGGACGGCGTCAAAGACGGGATCGCCCCCGGCAACATGCTGCTGTTCGGTCACGGATTCTCGATCCACTACGAGACCGTCGTGCCGCCGCCCGACGTCGATGTCGCCCTGGTGGCCCCCAAGGGTCCGGGCCACCTGGTCCGTCGCCAGTACCTCGAGGGCTCCGGCGTGCCGTGCCTGGTGGCGGTCAACCAGGACGCCTCCGGGGACGCGCTGGGCTGGCGCTGGCCTACGCCAAGGGCATCGGCGGTACCCGCGGCGGCGTGATCGAGACGACGTTCAAGGATGAGACCGAGACCGACCTCTTCGGCGAGCAGGCCGTGCTCTGCGGCGGGGTCACCGAGCTCGTCCGGCTGGCTACGAGACGCTCACCGATGCGGGCTATGACCCCCGGCTGGCCTACTTCGAGTGCCTGCACGAGCTCAAGCTGATCGTCGACCTGATGTACGAGAAGGGCATCGCGGGGATGCGCTACTCGATCTCCAACACGGCCGAGTACGGCGATCTGACCCGCGGCAAGCGCGTGATCAGCGAGCAGACACGCGCAAGGCGATGAAGGAGATCCTCGGCGAGATCCAGTCCGGCAACTTCGCCCGCGAGTGGATCGCCGAGAACAACGCCGGTCAGGAGAACTTCCAGCGCATGCGCAAGGAACAGGCGGGCCATCAGGTCGAGGTCGTCGGCAAGGAGCTTCGCTCGCAGATGGACTGGATCGACACTTCGTTCCACGAGTAGGTCGGCCGCCGTCGTCGGGCCGTCGCTCGCGATCCGGCCCGGCCGTCCCACGGCAACGCTGAGTAGAATCGAGTCAGCCGTCGTGACTGGCGCGATCGGGTGGAGCGACACCACCGGGAAGCGACGGATTCTTGATCGCCGCGCGCCTGGGCATGTAGACCCCGCTACCTTCGAGAGGCGAACATGACCCAGACCTCAACCGTTGTGCAGATTCCCCACGAGCTCAAGCCCGCCGACGGCCGGTTCGGCTCGGGGCCCTCACGCGTACGCCCGGAGCAGTTGCTGGATCTTGCTGACACGGGCAGGAAGCTGATGGGGACCTCGCATCGGCAGAAGCCGGTCAAGCAGCTTGTCGCCCGCGTGCGCGCGGCGCTGGCGGAGCTGTTCGTGATCCCTGAGCGGCTACGAGGTCGTGCTCGGCAACGGTGGCACGACCGCGTTCTGGGATGCCGCGACCTGCGGGCCTGGTCGCCGAGCGGGCGCTGCACCTGACCTACGGCGAGTTCTCCTCCAAGTTCGCCGCCTGCACGCGGTCGGCGCCGTTCCTGGCCGACCCCGTCGTTGTCGACGCGCCCGCCGGGGACGCGCCCGCGCCGCGCGCGGACGCCGGTGTCGACGTGTTGGCCTGGGCCCACAACGAGACCTCGACCGGAGTGATGGTCCCGGTGGAGCGTCCCGCCGACGCCGGGGACGCGCTGGTGCTGATCGATGCCACCTCGGGCGCGGGAGGCCTGCCCGTCGACGTCTCGCAGGCCGACGCCTACTACTTCGCGCCGCAGAAGGGCTTCGCCTCCGACGGCGGTCTCGTGGCTGAGCCTGATGAGTCCTGCCGCGATCGAGCGGGTCGAGCGGATCGAGCGCGAACGGCCTTCGATCGGGCCAGCCCGCTGGATTCCCGACTTCCTCTCGCTCAGCACCGCGCTCGATAACTCTCGCAAGGATCAGACCTACAACACGCCGGCGATCGCCACCCTGTTCCTGCTCGGCGATCAGCTCAACTGGATGCTCGAGCGCGGCGGGCTCGAGGCCATGGTCGCCCGCACGACCGACTCCGCGCAAACGCCTCTACGGCTGGGCCGAGCCGCACGCCGCACGCCACCCCGTTCGTCTCCGACCCGGCCAAGCGCTCGCTCGTCGTCGGAACGATCGACTTCAGTGATGAGGTCGACGCGGCCGAGCTGGCGGCGACGCTGCGGGCCAACGGGATCGTCGACGTCGAGCCATACCGCAAGCTGGGACGAAACCAGCTCCGCGTGGCGATGTTCCCGGCCACCGATCCCGCCGATGTAAAAGCGCTGACGGCGTGCATCGACTGGGTTTTGGAGCAGGGCCGGTGAGCCCCGGGCAACGGAGACGGCCAGGCGCGGGTGCTGGTGGCGGAGAAGATCGGACAATCCGGTATCGATCTCCTGGCGGAGCACTTCGACGTCGAGGTCGGCGCCGGGTGGACCCGCGAGGAGCTGGCCGAGCGGATCGGACGAGTACGACGGGATCCTGATCCGCTCGGCCACGAAGCTCGATGCCGAGTTGATCGGCCGCGCCACCCGGCTGCGCGCGGTCGGCCGCGCCGGTGTCGGCGTCGACAACGTCGACGTTCCCGCGGCCACCAAGCGCGGGATCGTCGTGGCCAATGCGCCCCAGTCGAACGTGATCACCGCGGCGGAGCACACGATGGCCCTGCTGCTGGCGCTGGCGCGGAACATCCCGCAGGCGCATGCATCGCTGACCGGCCGGTAAGTGGGAGCGCTCGAAGTTCTCCGGCGTCGAGCTGTACGAGAAGACACTCGGCATTCTCGGCTTCGGCCGGATCGGCCAACTGGTCGCTCAACGCGCGCGCGGCTTCGGGATGCACGTGATCGCCTTCGATCCGTACGTCGGGCGGCGAGCGCTATCGCGAGCTCGGCGTGGATAAGGCCGAGACCTCCGACGACGTATATGCCAACGCCGACTTCATCACCCTGCATCTGCCGAATACCCCGGACACGGAGGGATGGCTTGATGCCGAGGCGCTGGCCAAGTGCAAGGACGGCGTGCGGATCCTCAACGTGGCCCGCGGCCCGCTGGTCGTCGATGAGGACCTGAAAGCGGCGCTTGACTCGGGCAAGGTCGCGGGTGCCGCGCTCGACGTGTTCCGCTCTGAGCCGGTCACCGACCATCCGCTGTTCGGCTATCCGAATGTCATCGTGACTCCCCACCTGGGCGCCTCGACCGCCGAGGCCACCGACCGGGCTGGCTACCAGGCCGCAGAACAGGTGATCGCGGCGCTCACCGGCGGGGTCGTCACCAGCGCGGTCAACGTCCCCGCGATTCCCGCCGAGGACATGGAGGTACTGGGACCGTTCGTGCCGCTCTGCCGTTCGCTGGGCCGGATCGCCATCGCGCTCGCCGAAGGCTCGTCGGTCGATGCGGTGGAGACCGAGTTCCTCGGACGGATCGCCGACCGCGATACCCGTCTGCTCTCGATCCAGGTGCTGCTCGGGGTGCTGCGCGAGCACACCGAGGAGGAGGTGAACGAGGTCAACGCCCCGCGCTGGCCGACGAACGCGGCATCCGGATTGCCGAGACCAAGAGCAGCGGCGTGCGTGACTACACCGACCTGGTTCGGGTGACGCTGCGCTGCGGTGACACCGAGGCTGCGAGTCGTGGGCACGCTGATCGGCCGCCGCAATCGGCCTCATCTGCTCGAGGCCTGGGACCAGCGCTTCGATGTCCAGCTGGAGAACCACATCACCCTGTTCCGCTACCAGGACCTGCCGGGCATGATCGGGAGGGTGGGGACGACCTTCGGCACTCACGGAGTCAACATCGTCTCGGCGGCCGTAGGTCGCCAGCCCGGTGAAGACCGAGGCGAGGACGATGATCGGCGCTTCGCCGCGATGGCGATCACCACCGACGCCGCCGTGCCGCGCGAGGTGATCGACGAGATCGTCGCCGGCGACGGCTTCGAGGCAGGGCGCACCGTCAGCCTGTAGTTTCGGCGTATGCGCGCCGTCGTGATCACCCGCCACGGGCCACCCGAGGTGCTCCAGATCCAGGAACGCCCAACGCCGCGGCCAGGACCCGGGGAGGTGGCGATCGACGTTTCCGCAGCGGGGATCAACTTCGCCGATCTGATGGCCAGATTAGGTTTGTATCCAGACGCGCCGAAGCCCCCGTGCGTCGTCGGCTACGAGGTCTCGGGAACCGTGGCTGAGCTCGGCGACGGCGGGGACGGGACGCTCCGGACCGGCCAGCGCGTCATCGCGCCGGTTCGCTTCGGCGGGTACGCGGAGCGCGCGGTGGCCCGCGCCGACGGCGTCGTACCCCTTCCGGATGACGTCAGCTTCGAGCATGGCGCGACGATCCCGATCGCCTACGCGACGGCGTGGGAAGCGCTGATCCGCGCCGGCAACCTCCAGGCCGGCGAGCGGATCTTGATCCACGCGGCGGCCGGTGGGGTGGGGATCGCCGCCACCCAGATCGCCAAGCGCGTCGGTGCGGAGATCTGGGGAACCTCGTCGCCGGGCAAGCACGAGGCGATTCGCGGCTTCGGCGTCGATCATCCGGTCGACTACACGAGCTCGGGCTGGGAGCGCGGACTGCCAAAGCTGGATCTCGTGATGGATGCGCTCGGGGGTGCCAGCTTCCGGCGCAGCTACCGGCTGCTGCGGGCCGGCGGAAGGCTGGTGTGCTTCGGCGCCTCCGGCGTGGTCTCCGGCGAGCGTCGCAACCTGCTGGCCGCGGCAAGAACTGCTCTGCAGATGCCGCGGTTCAACATGATCAAGCAGATGTCTGACTCCAAGTCGGTGATCGGACTCAACGTGTTGTCGATCTGGGACGAGCTCCAATCGGCCGAGCGCTGGCGCAAGCCCCTCACCGAGCTGCTGACCGACGGCACCATCCAGCCCGTGCTCGCAGAGTCGTTCCCGTTCGACCGTGCCCCGGACGCGCACCGCTTCATCGCTGAGCGACGGAACATCGGCAAGGTCGTGCTCACTCCTGGCGGTTGAGACTGGCGATCGCGCCGCCCGGGTGATAGATGTAGAGGCCAGGATGGGGGGCGCACTCGAGATCCGGCCGCAGCAGGCACCCCCGCAGGCGCTGCAGGCCCGAAGTATGTGCGAGGCGTTTCAACTCGCTGCCGCCGAGCATGCCGATGCGGTCGCCGTGCGCACCATGGGTGACGGGGTGTCGATCAGCTTCCGGGAGTACTCCGACCGGGTCCGCCATCTCGCCGGCGGCTTTCATGCGCTGGGCGTTCGCCACGGGGACACGGTGGGCTTCATGCTCACCAACCGACCCGAGTTCCACTTGCTGGACACGGCGGTCATGCACCTCGGGGGTGCGCCGTTCTCGATCTACAACACGTCTTCGCCGGAGCAGATTTCGTATCTGCTCGGCGACGCCGGTAACCGGGTGTTGGTCGTAGAGGCCGCGTTCCTGCCGCAAGCCCAGGCCGCGATCCAGCAAACCGGGTCGATCGAGCATCTGGTCGTGCTTGACGCCGCGCCCGGAGGCGCGATCTCACTGGCCGAGCTCGAGACGCTGGTTCCCGGTCGCGAGTTCGAGTTTGAGGCCGCCTGGCGTGCCGTGACGCCCGAGGACGTGCTCACCCTGATCTACACCTCCGGCACCACCGGCCCGCCCAAGGGTGTTCAGATCACCCACGCGAACGAGCTCGCCCAGTGCCGAGCCCTGCACGAGGCGACCGGCTGGCGTTCGGATCAGGGCTCGGTGATCTCGTTCCTTCCCAACGCCCATATCGCCGACCGGGGCCTCGTGCATTACGCCCAGATGATCTGGGCCTTCACCATCACCACGTGTCCCGACCCCGCGCAGGTGTTCGCTCACGCGGTCGACGCGCGCCCGACCCGGTTCGGAAGCGTGCCGCGGATGTGGGAGAAGCTGATGGCCGCGCTCCAGGCCGGGTTCGCCGCCGAGCCCGACGAGACCAAACGCCGGGCTGTCACGCAGGCGGTGGAGCTCGGCCTACGGAAGGTACGGGCCGAGCAGCGTGGGGAGAGTCTCAGCCCTGAGGAACTGGACGCCTACCGGCACGCCGATCAACGGATCCTCGCTCCCTTACGGTCCCGGCTCGGGTTTGATCGCTGCGAGCACTACATGATCGGCGCCGCGCCGGCTCCGCTGGAGGTGTTCGAGTTCTTCGCCGCGCTCGGAATCCCCATCTGCGAGGTGTGGGGGATGTCCGAGCTCTCGTGCGTCGCCACGCTGGTGCCGGACGACGGTCTCAGATTCGGGACCGTGGGCAAACCGCTGCCAGGCGTCGAGATCAGGATCGCGCGGGACGGGGAAGTGCTGGTGCGCGGCGGAATCGTGATGGGCGGATATCGCAACCAGCCCGAGAAGACCGCAGAGACGATCGACGCGGACGGCTGGCTCTACACCGGCGACATCGGTGAGTTCGACGACGACGGCTACCTGAAGATCATCGACCGCAAGAAGGAGCTGATCATCAACGCGGCGGGCAAGAACATGTCGCCGGCCAACATCGAGCAGCAGCTGAAGACGGGCAGTCCGCTGATCGGCCAGGCGATCGCGATCGGTGACGGGCGCCCTTACAACGTCGCGCTGATCGTGCTCGACCCCGATGCGTCGGCGGCATTCGCCCAGCGGCTGGGCCTGGCGGACGGTTCGCCGGCCGCGCTGGCCGACGAACCGTCGGTGCTCGAGGAGGTCAGCGCCGGTGTGGCGCGCGCCAACTCGCACCTCTCCCGGGTCGAGCAGATCAAGCGGTTCCGCATCCTCCCCTGCGATTGGGCGCCCGCGGGCGACGAGCTGACGCCGACGATGAAGCTCAAGCGCAAGCCGATCGCGGCGAAGTACGCCGCCGAGATCGACGCCCTCTACGCGGAGCCGCTGACGCCCTTGCGCGCCGCGGACGCGCTGCTAATCTTCGCCGCGCATGTCTTTCCGTCTCGCCCTTCGACTTCTTCTCCTCCCCCGCAAGGGGGAATAGCGCGCCGGCGGCCGCACGTAGCCGCGAACCAGCACCGAGAAGAAGCCAAGTTCGAGACAGAAGGGAACTGACATGAGCAAGCCCGAAGATCCCAACCGAGTACTGGTCTTCGATACGACCCTGCGGGATGGTGAGCAATCCCCGGGGATCTCGTTGAACACGCAGGAGAAGCTGGAGATCGCACAGCAGCTGGCCCGGCTGGGGGTCGACGTGATCGAGGCCGGGTTCCCGATCACCTCGCCCGGGGACTTCGAGGCGGTGCGGGAGATCTCGCGCACGGTGGAGGGCCCGGTGATCGCCGGGCTGGCACGGACCCACGTCGCCGACATCGACGCCGCCTGGAATGCGGTCCAGGATGCCGCTCGCCCGCGGATTCACACCTTCATTTCGACCTCCGACATCCACATCGTCCACCAGCTCCAGACCACCCGCGACGACGTCAAGGGTCAGGCGCGGGCGGCCGTGGCCCATGCCAAGCAGTACGTCGACGATGTGGAGTTCTCGCCCATGGACGCCACTCGCGCCGAACTCGAGTTCACCGCAGAGGTGTGCCAGATAGCCATTGACGAGGGTGCCACCACGATCAATATCCCGGACACGGTCGGCTACACGATGCCGCATGAATTCACCGCGTACGTGGAGCGGCTGTACGCGCTCGTCCCCGATCTGCGCAATGTCGTGCTGTCGGTCCACTGCCACGATGACCTGGGCCTCGCGGTCGCGAACTCGTTCGCCGGACTTCTGGCGGGGGCGCGTCAGGTGGAGTGTGCGATCAACGGGATCGGCGAGCGTGCGGGCAACGCCTCGTTGGAGGAGATTGTGATGCTGCTGCACACCCGCCGGGCGGATGTCGGCCTGCACACGGGCGCCGTGACCAAGGAGATCGCCCGGAGCTCGCGGCTGGTCTCCCGGCTCACCGGGTACGCCGTGCAGCCCAACAAGGCGATCGTCGGCCGCAATGCCTTCGCGCACGAGTCCGGCATTCATCAGGACGGCGTGCTCAAAGAGCGCACCACCTACGAGATCATGGATGCGACGACGGTCGGGCTGGAGGCCAACTCGATCGTGCTCGGCAAACATTCGGGTCGCCACGCCCTGCAGCAGGCGATGTCTGAGCTGGGCTTTGAGGTCAGCGGGCACGTGCTGAACACGGCGTTCAAACGCTTCAAGGAGATCGCGGACAAGAAGAAGCAAGTCACCGCGATGGATCTGGAAGCGCTCCTGACCGACGAGCTGCGAGAGGAGCTCGCCGGTTACACGCTCGAGTGGTTCGACGTCGAGGCATCGTCGCGCCGGCCGCCGCACGCGACAGTCGGCATCCGGGCGCCGTCCGGAGAGGAGCTCACCGGAGCGTTCACCGGCGACGGCCCGATCGACGCGATCTTTCACGCCATCAACGCGGCCGCTGCGACCGACGCGAAGCTGCGCGAGTTCCGGATCGACGCTGTCACCGGGGGTCAGGACGCCCTCGGGGAGACTTCAGTCGTACTTGACGTCAAGGGCGTCGTCGGCTCCGGGCAGGGTGTGTCCACCGACATCCTCGAGGCGGCGGCGCGCGCCTACGTAAGAGCGCTCTCCAACGCCGTGCGACGCCGCGGAATCATGGCTGAAGCGGAGGCGGCTACTGCGGCGGCCGCAGAGCCGGTCCGGACTCCGTAGCCAGCGAGACGCCCTGTCGATACCCCGCGGCCAGAACGCGGCCGCGGGGCTCGCGATCCATGAAGTTCGTCCCCATCGCGGCGGCGCTCTCCATGTTGGGGGCTACCGTCTGGACGGCGGCACCCCGGCGGCGCAGCGCCATCGCCTCGATCGACACCGCGGAGCGGGCGACGTTGCGGATCAGAGCGAGGACGCTCTGGTTGCCGACGATATTCGCTGTGGGATTCAGGCACAGAACGTGGGTATCGAGACCGGCGGGCGCGGCATCGAGATTCGTCGCGCTCCAGACCCCCCCGTCGACGTAGTCGCGCCCACCGATCTCTGACCGGCGCAAACAGCCACGGGACGCTGCAGGAGGCGGCGACCGCCTCGGCCACGCTGGCCCGGGGGGCGCGGGGGTTGCCGAACATGACGCGCCGGCCGTTGCGGCGGTCAACCGCAGAAACCCGCAAGCGGCCGTCGAACCGGGCGCCGGAGCGCTCGATGTTGTGCTGGAGATCATCCAGCCTGTCCTGCGGGCGTGGGAGCGCTCGCAGCATCCCCGCCCGCACCAGGGCCCCTCCGGGCGCGGCCAGGCCCAGCGCCAGCGGCGCGAACGAAGCGCCCGCGGCCAGGGCCCAGGCACCGGCGCGCCGCGCGGCGCCGATCGCGACATTGGCCAGGCTGTTGACCGGGCGGGAGCCGGAGACATCGAGCTCGGTACCGACGTTGGCGGGGCGCCGCGGCGATTTTCCGGCGACAAGATGAGCGGCCACGATGGCGCCCGCCGAGGTGCCGACGAAGTACTCGCAGCGCCGGAGGTCGAACGCGGTGGCATCTTCGATACCGGCCAGGACGCCCATCATCCACGCCTCTCCGAGGACACCACCACCGCCGAGCACGAGTACGTCCGGACGCGAGATCATGGACGTGAGGCTACACATCCCGCGAGCGCCGCCGCCGGCCAGCCTGCGTACGTGATAACGTACGCGCGTATGCCAACCGTCACCGAAGTGGCCGGACCGATCGACGCCCTGGGCATCCGCGTACGCGCGCTCCGGGAGGCGATGGACCTGTCGCTGCGGGATCTCGCCGAGCGCTCAGGCGTCAGTGCACCGATGCTCTCGCAGGTCGAGCGCGGCGAGACGAGCCCGACGCTCCAGGTGGCCAGCCGGATTGCCGCCGGACTCGAGCTGAGCCTCTCGCAGCTGCTGCGACTGGACGAGAGCGGAGCCGTGACCATCGTTCGCCGGACCGAGCGCCGCAAGGGCCCCGGCCGGGCCAAGGGGCACAGCTACGAGATCCTCACTCCGCCGCTGCCGGGTCAGCGCGCGGAGCTGTCGCGTCACGTTTTGGCTCGCGGCGCGCTCACCGGAGGCCCGGGCGATCCGCCGATGCACGAACCCGGAAGCCGCGAGAGTGCGCTCGTCGAAGCCGGCTCGGTCGCGCTGGTGTCCGATGGCCAGCGCTTCGAGCTCTCGGCCGGCGACTGCGTGACCTTTGACGCCGACCTGCCCCACCACTTTGAGAACTCAGGACCCGATGAGGCCGTGTTGCTGGCGGTAGTCAGCGCCGGTCTGCGAAGGAGCTAGGACCACCCATGCCCAAGACCCTGTTCGACAAGATCTGGAGTGCGCACGAGGTTGCGCCGGGACTGCTGTACATCGATCTGCACCTCGTGCACGAGGTGACCAGCCCGCAGGCCTTCGACGGGCTGCGTCTCGCCGGGCGCAAGGTGCGCCGACCGGACCGCACTCTGGCCACCGCGGACCACAACGTTCCCACCGACGGGACGCCGGTGGCGGCCAGAATTCGTGACCAGCTGTCCCGGGTGCAGGTCGAGACGCTCGAACGCAACTGCGAGGAGTTCGGCATCCCCGTCTACTCGCTGGGCTCCGAGCACCAGGGGATCGTGCACGTGATCGGGCCGGAGCTCGGGGTTTCGCAACCGGGAATGACGATCGTCTGCGGCGACTCGCATACGGCGACCCACGGTGCATTCGGCGCGCTGGCGTTCGGGATCGGCACCAGCGAGGTCGAGCACGTCCTGGCGACGCAGTGTCTGGTGCAGTCCAAACCGAAGTCGATGCGGATCAGTTACGAGGGCGACCTCGGGTTCGGGGTCAGCGCCAAGGACCTGATCCTGGCCACCATCGGCCAGATCGGCGTGGCCGGCGCGGTGGGGCACGTCGCGGAGTTCGCCGGCCCCGCGATCCAGGCCCTGTCGATGGAGGGGCGTATGACGGTCTGCAACATGACCATCGAGGCCGGAGGTCGGGCCGGGATGATCGCTCCCGATGAGACCACTTTCGAGTGGATGAGCGGCCGGCCGGGGGCGCCGAAGGAAGTCCCGGATGCGTGGCGTTCGCTGGAGACCGAGGACGGTGCCGAGTTTGACCGTGAGGTCGTGGTCGATGCGGAGGCGCTGAGCCCGATGGTGACCTGGGGAACGAATCCGGAGATGGTCGTCTCGGTGACGCAGGCCGTGCCCGATCCGGCCTCCGAGCAGGACGAGCGCGCCCTCGAGTACATGGGCCTGGCGCCGGGAACACCGATCAGTGAGATCAAGCTCGACCGGGTGTTCATCGGTTCCTGCACCAACTCGCGGATCGGCGACCTGCGCGCCGCGGCGGCCGTGGTGGACGGGCGCCAGGTGTCCGCCGACGTGTACGCGATGGTGGTGCCGGGATCCCAGCAGGTCAAGGCGCAGGCCGAGCGTGAAGGCCTCGACGAGGTGTTCAGGCGCGCGGGCTTCGACTGGCGGGGCGCCGGCTGCTCGATGTGCCTGGGCATGAACCCGGACATCGCCGCCCCGGGCGAGCGGGTGGCCTCCACCTCAAATCGCAACTTCGAGGGGCGCCAGGGCCGCGGAGCCCGCTCGCACCTGGTCTCCCCGCAGATGGCGGCCGCGGCCGCGATCGAAGGCCGGTTCGTCGACATCAGGGAGTGGCAGTCATGAAAGCGATCGAAACGATCACCGGGCGCGTGTCGGTGCTGAACCGCGACGACATCGACACCGACCAGATCATCCCCAAGCAGTTCCTCAAGCGAGTGGAGCGGACGGGCTTTGGAGAATATTTGTTCTACGACTGGGCGAAAGAGCCGGGCTGGGATCTCCCGCGCAATCCGATCCTCCTGGCCGGCCGCAACTTCGGCTGCGGCTCCAGTCGTGAGCACGCCCCATGGGCGCTCGAGGACTACGGCTTCCAGGCCGTCATCGCGCCCAGCTTCGCCGACATCTTCCGCTCCAACTGCACCAAGATCGGCCTGCTCCCGGTGCAGCTGAGCGCCGCCGAATGCGCCTCGATCGCCGAGGCCGGTGAGGCCCAGGTGGACCTGGCCGCGCAGGAGGTGCGCTGGCGGGCCGACAACCAGGATGGCTGGATCGGCACGGCGCGGTTCGAGGTCGACCCGGAGATCAAGCATCGCCTCCTGAACGGGCTGGACGACATCGCGCTCACGCTGGGCGCCGACGAGGCGATCTCCGCCTACGAGCAAGGCCGGGAGCGTCCGGGTCCGGTCACCACCGCCCTGTGACACCCGGCCCGAGGAGCCGCGACTGGGACGCGGCGACCTACGACCGCATCTCCGATCCGCAGCTGGGGTGGGCACGTGAGCAGCTGAAACGACTTGAGCTGGAGGGCGACGAGGTCGTTCTCGATGCCGGCTGTGGCTCTGGCCGGGTGACCGAGGTGCTGATCGAGCGGGTTCCGCGAGGCAAGGTGTATGCGGTCGACGCGGCGCCCTCGATGATCGAGCACACGCGGGCACGGCTCGGCGATCGTGCCACCGTGCTCGGCCAAGACCTGGCCGAGCTCGAGCTTCCCGAGCCCGTCGACGTGATCTTCTCCAACGCTACGTTTCATTGGATCCCCGATCACCAAGCCCTGTTCGCGGCGCTGCGCCGCAACCTCAGGCCGGGCGGCAGGCTGATGGCGCAGTGCGGAGGGAGGGGCAACATCGACACCTTCCGGGCTCAGTCCGACGAGGTGGCAGGCGAGCCGTCATTCGCGGAGTACTTCGACGGCTGGCAGCGGCCGTGGAACTATGCCACCGCCGAGGCGACCTCACTGCGACTGCAGCAGGCCGGGTTTGCCGAGATCAGCTCGTGGCTGGAGCCTCGGTCGGTGACGCTTCCGGACGCACGCGCCTTCACCCGATCGGTCTGCCTGGTGCGGCACCTGGACCGGCTGCCGGAGTCATTGCATCGGCCGTTCGTCGAGCGCGTCCTGGAGCGGACCGGGGAGCCGCTCACGCTCGAGTACGTGCGGCTCAACATGACGGCGCGCAACCCGGGCGGCTCGCGACACTAGGCCTTACTTCGCGGGCAGCGACCGTGCGTAGCCCACGCCGAGCGCGACCCAGCGGGCAAGCTCTCGTTTGGTGCCGACTCCGGCGGGGTCGACGCGCAGCCATCCCTGCATGGCTCGGCCCCGCATCACGAACGCCTCAGCGTGGGGCTTGTCCAGAAGCTCGTCGGTCTGGGCGGGGTCGACCCGCAGCAGCAGGCCCCCTTGTCCGCTAGCGCTGACCGCCATATTGCCGCCGATCAGGAAGGCCAGGCCACCGAACATCTGCTTCTCGCTCAGCCCCTGCTCACCGCTCACGAGTTCCCGGATGCGGTGAGCCAGATCCTCGTCGTAGGCCACACCCTCATTATCGCGCGTCGCCCTGTAGCTTGCCGCCGATGACGCCCAAGATCGTCCTCCTGCCAGGCGACGGCATCGGGCCGGAGATCATCGCCCCGGCCGTCGAGGTGCTGAACGCGCTGGGTACGCACTTCGATTATGAGGAGCACCTGTTCGGGGGCGCCTCGATCGATGCCCACGGCACGGCGCTGACCGACGAGACGCTGGTGGCCTGCCGCGCTGCAGATGCCGTACTGCTGGCCGCGGTGGGCGGTCCGAAATGGGATACCACGGACGCGGCCAAGCCCCGGCCGGAGCAGGGTCTGCTCGGCCTGCGCAAGGGGCTTGGTCTGTTCGCGAACCTGCGGCCCGTGCGACCGCTGCCGCCCCTCTACGACGCCAGTCCGTTGAAGCGGGAGCGGATCGAGGGAACCGATCTGCTCGTTGTGCGCGAGCTGACCGGGGGCATCTACTTCGGCGAAAAGACCCGGACCGCTGACTCCGCCTCCGATGCCTGCGCCTACACCCGGCCGGAGATCGAGCGGATCGCTCGGGTGGCGTTCGGAGCCGCCCGCTCACGCGTCACCAGCGTCGACAAGGCCAACGTGCTCGAGACCAGCCGCCTGTGGAGAGAGGTCGTCCGGGAGTTGCATTCCCGCGAGTTCCCGCACATCGAACTCGAGCACGTGCTGGTCGACAACGCGGCCATGCAGCTGATTTCAGCGCCGAGGCACTTCGACGTGATCGTGACCGAGAACATGTTCGGGGACATCCTCAGCGACGAGGCCGCGATGCTGACGGGGTCGATCGGAATGCTGCCGTCGGCGTCGCTGGGCGAGTCCGGCCCGGGTGTGTTCGAGCCGGTTCACGGGTCGGCACCGGATATTGCCGGCACGGGCGTCGCCAACCCGCTGGCCATGTTCCTGTCGGCAGCGATGATGCTTCGCCACGGACTGAATTTGGAAGTGGAGGCGGCGGCGATAGAATCGGCTGTCGACCGGGCGCTGGCCGAGGGGCTACGAACGGCCGACCTCGGGGGAGATGCGGACACGGCGCAGGCCACCGAGGCAGTACTAAGACACCTCTAAGGAGTAGCTGTGGAACAAGCGGACCTCATCTGGCAGAACGGAGAGCTCGTCGCCTGGGAGGACGCAAAGGTCCACGTACTGACCCACGGCCTGCATTACGGCACCGGGGTGTTCGAGGGCGAGCGTGCCTACGAGACCGCCGGCGGTCCGGCCATCTTCCGCCACCGTGACCATCTCGACCGCCTGTACAAGTCCGCCGAGCTCTACTACATGCCGATCCCATTCACGCTCGAGGAGCTGCGGTCCGCCACCCACGAACTGATCGCGGCCAATGATCTGCGCGAGTGCTACATCCGCCCGATCGTCTATCGCGGCTACGGTCAGATGGGGTTGTACCCGCTCGATGCCCCGGTGGAGGTGTCGATCGCAGCGTGGCGCTGGGGTGCCTACCTGGGCGAGGACGGCAAGCGACTGGGCATCCGCGCCAAGATCTCAAGCTGGCGGCGGATCTCCCATGACTCGCTGATTCCCCACGCCAAGGCCTCAGGGCAGTACCTCAACAGCGTCCTGGCCAAGATCGAGGCGTCCAAGGCCGGCTACCAGGAGGCGATCCTGCTCGATCCGCGCGGTTTTGTGTGCGAGGGCTCCGGCGAGAACCTCTTCGCCTGCCGGGAGGGCCAGCTCCTCACCCCACCACAGACGGCCGGGATTCTTGATGGGATCAATCGCAAGTCGATCATCAAGATCGCCCGCGACCTTGGCTACGACGTGGTGGAGCGCGACATCGCTCGAGCCGAGCTGTATCTCGCCGATGAGGTGTTCATGTCGGGCACGGCAGCCGAGCTCGTCCCGGTGCGCGAAATCGACGATCACCAGATCGGCGCGGGCAAGCCGGGTCCGGTCACCGCGGAGATCCAGCGGGTCTTCGACGATGCCCTGCACGGCCGGGACCCGCGCTACGCCGAGTGGCTGGACCACGTGAAGGTGCCGACGAAGGCGGCGTGATGGACTCGGCGCGACCGCCTCGATGACCAAGATCCAGCTCTACGACACAACCCTGCGTGATGGCATGCAGGGCGAGGGTATGTCGCTGTCCGCCCAGGAGAAGCTGCGCGTCGCCCATCGGCTCGACGAGGTCGGGATCGATCTGATCGAAGCCGGGTTTCCGAGCTCCAACCCCAAGGAGCTCGAGCTGTTCAAGCTGCTCGCTGCGGAGACCTTCCAGCACGCCGAGATCGCGGCGTTTGGGATGACCCGCCGCCGGGACTCGCGTACGGCCTCCGAGGACGTGGCCCTGCGGACGATCGCCGAGTGCTTCGCGCCGGTCTGCACCGTCGTGGGCAAGACATGGGGTCTGCATCTGGAAAAGGTGGTCAAGGTGGACCGCGAGGAGAACCTGAGGATGATCGCCGACTCGGTCGCCTTTCTCGTCGCCGAGGGCAAGCGGGTGGTCTACGACGCCGAGCACTTCTTCGACGGATTCGCCGACGATCCTGACTATGCACTGCAGTGCCTGCGCGCGGCCGCCGAGGCGGGGGCGGAGACCGTTGTCTGCTGCGACACCAACGGAGGTACGCTGCCTCGCCAGGTCGAGCTGGCCATGGCTCGGGTGCTTGGCGCCCTCTCCGGAACCGGAGTGGCGGTCGGCATCCACTGTCACGACGATGCCGGCTGCGGGGTGGCCAATTCACTTGCGGCCGTGGCCCAGGGCGTGACTCACGTCCAGGGGACGATGAATGGCTACGGCGAGCGCTGTGGCAACGCCAATCTGGTCACCATCATTCCCAACCTGCAGCTGAAGCTCGGTCATGAATGCGTGTCCACCGTGCAGCTGGCTTCACTGACCCCGGCCGCTCACTTCCTCGACGAGCTGCTCAACTTCACCCCCGATCCCGATCAACCCTTTGTGGGCCGCAATGCGTTCGCGCACAAGGGCGGCATGCACGTCGCCGGAGTCAACGTCGACCCGTCCACGTTCGAGCACATCGACCCGGCCGTGGTCGGCAACACGCGGGAGCTGCTGGTCTCCGAGCTCTCAGGCAAGGGCACCGTCCACGCCCGGGCCGCCGATGCGGGAATCGAGCTTGACGACGTGAGCGCCGGCCGCGTGATCGAGCGCGTCAAAGCCCTCGAGCATCTGGGCTACCACTACGAGGCGGCCGACGGGTCGTTCGAGCTGCTGCTGCGCAAGGAGACCGGGGAATACGAGCCGCTGTTCATCCTCGAGTCGTGGCGCGTGATCGCCGAGAAGCGGGCCGACGGCCGAGTCGAGACCGAGGCGACGATCAAGATTTGGACCCCACCGGGCCCGGACGGCGAGCGCTACGTGCGCACGGCGGAGGGCAACGGGCCGGTCAACGCACTCGACAAAGCGCTGCGTGACGCACTGGTGGAGATCCATCCGCACCTGGCCGACATCGACCTGGTCAATTTCAAGGTACGGATCCTCGACGAGGCCAAGGGCACCGGCGCGATCACCCGCGTGCTGCTTGACAGCACTGACGGTGATCAGGTCTGGGGCACCATCGGCGTCTCGGAGAACGTCATCGAAGCCTCCTGGGAGGCGCTCGTTGACTCGCTCGAGTACGGCATGCAGGTGGTTCGCCGCCCCCCGGCCGAGCGCGTGACCCCCGCCCGCCCGTCGTGACCCAGGACGCCATCCCGCTCGCGCGCCCCGTGCTGGGGGACGCCGAGGAGCAGCGCGTGCTCGCCGTGCTGCGCTCCGGCCAGCTCTCCCTCGGACAGACCGGCCCCGAATTTGAGCGGGCGTTTGCCACCTGGACCGGGGCCGCCCACGCCAGTGCGGTCTCCAGCGGGACGGCAGGCCTGCACCTGGCGCTGCGGGGAGTGGGCGTCAGCGACGGCGCCGAGGTGGTGACCTCGCCGTTCTCCTTCGTGGCCAGCGCCAACGTCGCGGTCTACGAGCGCGCCAAGCCCGTCTTCGCGGACATCGATCCGGTGAGCTTGAACCTCGACCCCGACGCCGCGGCCGCCGCGGTCACCGAGCGCACCGCGGCCATCCTGCCCGTGCACGTGTTCGGCTACCCGGCCGATATTCCCGCGTTCGAACGCCTCAGGCTGCCGATCGTGGAGGATGCGTGCGAAGCGCTCGGCGCCGTGCACGGCGACGGCGTCAAAGTCGGCGCCCGCGGGCATCCGGCGGTGTTCGGCTTTTATGCCAACAAGCAGTTGACAACCGGCGAGGGGGGGATGGTGACGACGGGCGACGTGGCGCTCAAGGAGCGGATCGACTCCGAGCGAAACCAGGGACGCGCCCCGGACATGGGCTGGCTCGACCACGACCGGCTCGGCTTCAACTACCGGCTGTCCGACCTGGCCAGCGCACTGGGGCTCGCGCAGCTCGCGCGGCTCGACGAGATGCTGGCCGGTCGCGCACGAGCCGCCGCGCTCTACCGAGAGGCGCTGCGAGAAATCGAGGGATTGCAACTGCCTTGTCCTGATGCGGACGGCAACCAGCGCGGCTGGTTCGTATTCGTGGTCCAACTGCCGCCGGAGTTCGACCGCGATGGGACCGTGCGAGCGCTCCGTGAGCGCCACCACATTCCCAGCAAGCCGTACTTTCCCGCCGTTCATCTGATGAGCTACTACCGCGAGACCTTCGGCCATCGCGAAGGCGAGTTCCCGGTGTGCGAGCGCGTCGCCGCCCGTTCGATCGCGCTGCCGTTCTTTCCCGGGATGACCGAGGGCCAGGTGGAGCGGGTGGCGGTTGGGCTGACCGAGGTACTGCGGCCGGCGCGCCGCTAAGGTGCTCGTCGCCCATGTCCCGGTTCGCCGAGCCACAGCACGAGAACTTCCGTCGCCTCAATGACTCGATCGGCTTCGACTGGCGTCTCGGGCCCTACGACGTAGAGCAGTCACGCGCGCACGCGTCGATGCTGGCGCAGCGCGAGATCATCTCCAACGCCGACCGCGACGAGCTCCACCGCGCTCTCGACCAGGTCGGACACGAGCTCAGCGACGGCTCGTTCCCGTTCGCCGATGGTGACGAGGACATCCACATGGCGATCGAACGGCGGGTGACCGAACTCGCTCCCGATGCCGGCGGCCGCCTGCACACGGCACGATCGCGCAACGATCAGGTCGCCACCGACATGGCCATGTTCGTGCGCGCGCACGCGGTCGAGGCCAGCGAAGCCATCGGAGAGCTTGGGATGACCCTGATCAACCTGGCTCAGCGCCACCTGGACTGGCCGATGCCGGGTTACACGCACCTGCAGCGTGCCCAGCCCGTCTACCTCAGCCACCACCTGCTCGCCTATGTCTGGATGCTGGCGCGTGACCGCCGGCGGTTCCTCGTCGCCGCCGGGGAGACGTCGAGGCTCCCGCTCGGAGCGGGCGCACTGGCCGGAGTGAACTTCGACACCGACCGGGAATACGTGGCCCGGGAACTCGGCTTTGCCGAGGTGGCGGAGAACTCGATCGACGCCGTCTCCAACCGTGACTTCGTGCTCGACTACCTCGCTGCCGCGGCAACCTGCGCCACCCACCTCTCGCGGCTGGGAGCAGAAATCGTGCTGTGGTCGACCGAGGAGTTCGGCTTCTGCGAGGTTTCCGATGCCTGGGCCTCGGGCTCCTCCATCATGCCGCAGAAGAAGAATCCCGACGCGGCGGAGTTGCTGCGTGCCAAGGCGCCGCGCATCGCGGGGCACCTCGTCGCTCTGCACGGCACCTTCCATGCGCTGCCGCTGACCTATAACAAGGACATGCAGGAGGACAAGGAGCACCTGTTCGACGCCGTCGACACGCTCCAACTGTCGCTGGCCGCGGCTCGGGGGATGATGGAATCGATCACCTTCCACCGGGAGCGCCTGGCCGCCGCGGCCGCTGATGAGTTCCTCGCCGCCACCGACATCGCCGACTTGCTCGTCCGTCGCGGGATGCCGTTTCGGCAGGCTCATGGTGTCGTCGCCGGCCTGGTCCGGCTCGCCGTCTCCCAAGGCCGAGCGCTGTCCGAGCTCACTCGGGAGGAGCTCGCCGCACAGTCCGAGCTGCTCGATGATGACTTCTACGCCGTGCTCGCCGACGGGGCATGGCTCGAGTCGAAGGTCTCAGAGGGCGGGACGAGCCTTGCGCGCGTGCGGGAGCAGCTTGAGCGGGCCCGCCTGGCGCTGCAGTGACGCGCGATTTCTACGCTCGCCCGGTGCTCCAGGTGGCGCGGGATCTGATCGGCTGTGTGGTCACCCACGGGGAGTGCTCGGGGGTGATCGTCGAGGCCGAGGCCTACCACCACACAGAACCTGCCTCTCATGCCTTCGTCGGCCTCACCCCCCGCACCGCAACGCTGTTCGGCCCTCCGGGGATCGCGTACGTGTACCGCTCCTACGGGATCCACGCTCTGCTCAACGCGGTTGCGGAAGCGGAGGGGATCGGCTCGGGAGTGCTGATCCGGGCGCTCGAGCCGCTGAGCGGGATCGACACGATGCGCCGCCGCCGCGGCCTGTCGAGACTCGAGGCGCTGTGTTCGGGGCCCGGCAAGCTGACGCAGGCGCTGGGGGTGGAGCTGAGCCACAACGGAACCGACCTCTCGCGTGGCCCGGTGAGGATCTGGGGCCGGCGGGCGGGCTGGGAAGCGCCGCCGATCACCGTCGACCGGCGGATCGGAATCACCAAGGCGGTCGAGCTGCCCTGGCGTTTCTCGGTCACAGACAGCCCGTTCGTATCACGTCGGGCGCGAGCGATCGCTGCCGGGGCGACCCCGCCATTGGGCACAGCCGGTCAGTGACCGCTGATCCCGGCGCCGCCGGTGCCGCTGGGCGTTCCGCCTCCGGTTCCGCCGCCGCCACCGGTCCCACCGCCCCCGCCGCCCGCGGTTCCGCCGCCGCCACCACCGGTTCCGCCGCCGCCTCCCCCGGTTCTACCGCCACCACCGCCGCCCGCGGTGCCGCCGCCGCCCGCGGTTCCGCCGCCGCCGCCCCCGCCGCCGGTGGTGGGGGCCGTGGCGCCTCCGGCGCCCGTCGCGCTCGCGCCTGATGATCCGTTGCTCGGAGGCGTGCTTGCCCCCGTGCTGCCAGCGCTCGAGCCGGCACTGGGGGTTGACGCGGTGCTGGCCGACGCGCTCGGGTTCTGGCCCGCATTCTCGTTGGCAATGATCTGCAGGGCCTGAGTCATGAAGCTCTGCCAGATGGCGGCAGGATAGGTCCCGCCTTCGACCGGCCCGCCGTTGTACATGGTCGCCATGGATACGAGCTTGCTTGGGAATCCGACCCAGACCGCGGTCGTCATCTGAGGCGTCCAGCCGACGAACCAGGCGTCCCCGTAATTGGATGTCGTCCCGGTCTTGCCGACGACGTCGACGCCCGGGATCGCAGCCGCGGTGCCGGTGCCCGATTGGACGACGCCGACGAGGATGTCGTGCACGGACTGCGCGATGGTGGCCGGAATGATCCGGCGGTAGGTCGGAGTGTCGATCAGGTCACGCTTGCCGTTGCACGCGACCACATAGCAATGGATTTCCGCGATCCCGGTCGGACCCGCATTGGGCGTACCCAGCTGCGGGTTGTAGACGCGATTGCCGCCGGTGGCGAAGGTCTCGTAGGCGTGGGCCATGTCCAGCGGCGTGACGCCCTGCTTGAGACCGCCGAGGATCATCGCGTAGTTGTTGGACACCGGGGTGCGGATGCCCATTCGCTTGGCCAGGCGGGCGATCTTCCTGGGGCCGACGTTGATGCCGACCTGTGAGTACACCGAGTTGTCGGACACCGCGGTCGCGTTGGCCAAGCTGATCGAACCCGAATAGGTGTTGCCGAAGTTGTGAACGATGAAGTGCTCTTTGCCTGCGCTGTTGGGCACAATGAAATCCTGCGGGGCCGAGGTGATGATCGAGTCCGGCCCGTACTTGCCAGTAATCAGCGCTTCCGCGAGCGTGAATGGCTTGAACGCCGAGCCCGGCTGGCGCTGGCCGTGGGTGGCGAGGTTGAACGGGAAATGGGTGAAGTCCTCCTGGCCGTTGACGATCGGGCCGCCGACCATCGCCCGCACCTCCCCGGTCTTGTTGTCGATCGCCACCAGGGAGGCGGTGGGAAGGCCCGATCCGGACGGGAGCGCTGCGCTGACAGCCTGTTCGGCCGCCTTCTGCATCTCCAGGTCCAGCGAGGTGCGGATCCTCAGCCCGCCGTAGTAGGCGCGGTATTCGGCCACGCCGGCGGGCACACCGCGGCCGAGGCCCATTGCGGCCAGGATCTGGGGCCTGAGCCAGCTGGTGAAGTACGGGGCCGCCGTTGGTTCCGACGGCTGCTGGATGCTGGCCTCGGTGGGCAGCGGCTGGGCGATGCCCTGGTCGTATTGCTGGCGTGAGATGTAGTGCTGATCGAGCATGTCGCGCAGGACCAGGTTGCGTCGGTTCCGGGCCGCCTGCGGATGCGCGATGGGGTCAAACGCGGTGGGGGAGGCGACCATTCCAGCCAGCAACGCCGCATCCCACGGGGTCAGCTTCGACGCGCACTTGGGACGCGGCACTGCCGCGGTGGTGTCGCCGCAACCGGACGCGGATTGCGCTGCATCCGCGGGTGAGGACGCGGTGTCAAATCCATACTGCTTGCCGAAATACACCCGCGCGGCGGATTCGACCCCGTAAGCACCGTTGCCGAAGTAGATCGAGTTCAGGTACTCCTGGAGGATCTTCTGCTTGCTCCACTTGCGCGTCAGGTGGTAGGCGAGCGCCGCCTCACGCAGCTTCTCGAGGATCGTCCGGTTGTTCTGCTGCGAGAGAGCGTTCTTGACGAACTGCTGGGCGATGGTCGATGCGCCCTGGCGAGAGCCGCCGGTGACATCGGCCACGAAGGCGCGGGCGATGCCGCGGATGTCCACACCTGGGCTGGAGAAGAAGCGCTTGTCCTCGATGGCCACGATCGCGTCCTGCATGGCCGGGGAGATCTCCTCCCTGCCACCCGTGATCTCATCGATGATGACGTTGTTGGGCGGCGCAAAGACCCCGATCGGCCGCCAGCGGTCGTCGTAGAGGAAGGAGTTGGCCTCCTTCTTGTACTGCTGCTTGTTTTCCAGCTGGGGGAGGTCGGATGCGACTGCCATCATCATTCCGAACACCGTCGAGACGAACGCCAAGGCGCCGAGACCGGCCAGGATCAGGAAGAAGCGGAGCTTGCGCAGTCGCGGCTTGGGTGGGCGCTCGCCGCCGCCTCCACGCCCAGCCCACCGGCGCCGCAGCGGCCCGAATGGGATAGGCGCAGGAAGATCGTCGCCCTGCTTGGGGATGTGAACGTCGTCGCTCAAGCGATCGCAGGCTGGTAATCGGCTGCAGTGGCAACCTCGCGGCCCGGGACGGCCGCGTAAGGGAAACCTCGAAGTCCGGACGGCACGGACGGAGGGTCCCGCTGGGGGCGAGAGTCTAGCATTGCGCCGGATGGATTCCGACCAGCCGGAGGGCCGTACCGGCTCTCCTCCGACTCCGGCGCAAGCGGCCGCCTGGCTGGCGCGCAACGCCGTCGACTGCCTCCCCCGCGGTGGGTTGGAGGTCAAGCTCGCGCTGGGGCGCCCGCTGCGCGTCAAACTCGGGATCGATCCCACGGCACCGGACATCCACCTTGGATTCACCGTGGTCCTCCAAAAACTGCGTGAGTTTCAGGATCTCGGCCATACCGTGGTGCTGATCGTCGGCGACTACACCGCCCGGGTCGGCGACCCAGTGGCCGCGCCACCACCCGGCCCGTACTGGACCCGGCGCAGATCGAGGCCAACGCTCGGACCTTTCAAGACCAAGCGCTGAAGGTCCTCGACGCCGAGCGCCTGGAGGTGCGTCACAACCGCGAATGGCTCGACATGCGGATGGAAACGCTGTTCGGCCTGCTGCGCACCGCGACCGTGGCCCAGCTGCTCGAACGCGACGACTTCGCCAAGCGCTTTGCCGCCAACGCGCCAATCTCCATGCTCGAGCTGCTCTACCCGCTGCTGCAGGGGTACGACTCGGTCGCCGTGCGGGCCGACGTGGAGCTCGGCGGTACCGACCAGAAGTTCAACCTGCTGCTCGGGCGCGACATCCAGCGCGCCTACGGTCAACCCGAACAGGTGATTCTCACCCTCCCGCTGCTCACCGGTACCGACGGCGAGCGCAAGATGTCGAAGTCCTACGACAACTACATCGGGGTCAGTGAGCCGCCGGGGGAGATGTACGGCAAGACACTGAGCATCCCGGACTCCTCGTTACCGTTGTGGTATTCGCTGCTCCTGGGCGGCGAGGTTCCCGAAGGTGTGGGTCCCCGAGATGCCAAGCGTGCACTGGCCCGTGGGCTGGTGACTCGTTTCCACAGTGAGGCCTC
>CAWHEM010000009.1:0-184492 GCA_963828535.1 uncultured Solirubrobacterales bacterium | reverse complement strand
GGTCTTTTTTGTGCCCAGGCCGGCCGGCCCTAGGAGCTCATCAGCGCGGCGAGCTTCCGCAGTGCCTGGCGGGTACCCGCCTGATTGTCCTCGGGACGGATCCCCGGTGGCAGGTTCTCACACACGACGCTGACCTCGGTGCCCTCCGGGGTGTCGGTCAATGTGGTCGTCATGGTCATCTCCCCGGCGTAGGCCGGATCGGGTGACTCGAATTCAATGATCTCGACAAGCTTCTCGCCGGCGATCAACAGGGCGAATCGGCCCTGGAAGGTGTCATGTCCGGCGGAGGTCTTACCGCCCGATGAGGCCTCGGGGTCGTTGTAGGTCAGTGTCATCCGGAACCGGCCGCCCTCATGTGGCTCAAACTCGTGCACCTGGGCCGTCATGTTGTCGGGGACCCGCCACGACGCCAATGCGTCGGGATCTAGGCAGGCCTGGTAGATGCCCGCGCGCGGCGCGGCGATCGTGGCCGAGACCTGCGTCCTGCCTCGCGGCTCCGAAGCCTCTGGCATATGGTCTTTTGCCTCCTGGTGGTAGAGGTCCCTGAGACCCGGCTGAGGGTATCGTCGTGCGCATGCAGGACATCGTTCGCTTCTTCCGCGCCAACCCACAGGTACTCATCCTGCTGCTGATCTGCCTGATCCTGGGGCTGGGAACGTTCCTCGCGGTCGTATTCGGCCTGGCCAGCGCGGGACCCGGCCACGTCACCGGAGAGCCATCCGGGGTCATCTTCAGGTTCTGAACCGCTCTCCGTCTAGCGCGTCGAAACGCTCGGTCCGTCGGCCTCTCGCGCCGCGCGGACGGGGGAGAGGCAGTGCGCCGGACGTGCGGCTACGGTTCCCGGACGACGGGTCCGACGCGAGCGCAGCGGCTGACGATGCGGGTGGGTGCGAAAGTCGTGTTCATCTGGCCGCACCTCGTCGGGATGATCGGCGAGGAGATCGTCGAATCGGCTCACCCAGGCGCGCAGACGGCTTTTCGAAGAGTGGAACATATGTTCGTAAGGCTACGGGCGCCATCGGACGGAAGTCCCGGATTCCTGCAAGTTTGCGTGCATCATCTCTGAAACCCCGGTGCAGCGGGCGAATGAAGCTTCGTCCGGACGCGTTCGATCGTCGCGCTGGTGAACTCCGAGGTCCCGGCGTGGCCGCCCAGATCGGGGGTCTTGATGCCGGCCGCCACCGTTTCGAGCGCCGCATCGTAGATCGCCTGCGAGGCCGCGCTCGGCTTCCGGGCCGTGGCGCTCGGCGGCGTGGTGGAGGATCGCTCCGCAGGCCAGGATCATGGCCAGCGGATTGGCCAGGTCCTTGCCCTGGAGCGCCGGAGCGGTGCCGTGCGGTGCCTCGGCCATCGCCACGGTCGCCTGGTAGTCCTCATCGAAGGCCAGCAGCACCGATTCGGCCCCGGCAATCGAGCCGAACATCGGCAACACCAGATCGGACAGGCAATCACCATCCCGGTTGAGCGCCGGAATCACCAGCGGCACATCGGTCGCCCCCGACAGCAGGCCGGCATAGGTCGCGTCGATCAGGACCGGGTGGTAGGACACATCGGGATGACGGGACGCCGCCTGGTCCATCTCCTCCTTGAGCATGCCCTCGTACACCGGCGAGACCGTCCACTTGGGACCGCCGTACACGCGGGCCCGGGCGCCGGCCGCGGTGCGAAACGCGTACTCGGCCACCGCACGGCAGGTCGAACGGGTGATCCGCTCGGTCCGGAAGGCGACCTCGTTCCCGGCGCCCGGCTCGCCCTCACGCCACTGCTCTGCGCCGTAGGCATCCTCCACCGCCATCCGCACGATCGAGATCGGGTGGTGGACGCCGGCGATCGTTGTGATCCCCGGCAGCCGCCGGCCGGTGCGAACGATCACCTTGCCGTCGACCGCCTCACGCAGGATCCGATTCGGAGAGCCCGACGTCGTCGGCCCCTTCGGGGGTGATCGTCGCGGCCTTCAGGCCATAGCCCGCCTTCCGCATCGCCGCGGCAGCATCGGTGACGACCTGATTGCTCGGTGGCTCGGCGGCTCTCCAGTGAGAGATCGAAGCGCTCCAGCTCCAGTTCCAGTTCCAGCAGCTCGGGATCGAGCAACCGGACGGCCTGCTCCAGGAGCTCCTGGCCCGTCTCATCGCCTTCGAGGACCACGATGGTCAGAGGCATGGAGGGGAACCGATGACGCAAGGCCTCGAGGGGGCCTATCCGGCCCCGACTCCCAGCAGCTCCTCCTGACGCTCGGTCAGCGCCCCGATCACGATCGTCAGATGCTCGTCGAAGTCGACCCCGAGATCCGCGGCGCCGGCCTGTAGCTCCTCGCGCCCGACCGCGGCGGCGAAGCTCGGCTGCTTGAGCTTCTTCTTCACCGACTTGGGGGTCATGCCGCTCAGGCCCTCGGGGCGAACGTAGGCCACCGCGAGCACGAACCCGGCGAGCTCATCGACCGCGTACAGCGCTCGCTCCATCGGAGTCTCGCGGGAGACCCCGAGATAGTCCGCGTGAGAGGCCACGGCCCGGATCAGCTCGGGCGGATAGCCGCGCTCCTCGAGTTCCCGCATGGCGTAGCGGGGGTGGCCATCCTCGAGGTTCGGATAGCGCTCGTAGTCGAGGTCATGGAGCAGGCCGGTGAGGCCCCAGAGCTCGACGTCGCCGCCGAAACGCGGGGCGTAGGCGCGCATCGCCGCCTCCACGGCGAGCATGTGCCGACGCAGCGATTCGGACTTTGTCCACTCGCAAAGGAGGGTCCAGGCCTCCTCGCGCGAAAACTCTCCCAGCATGGCTGTTACCCTAGCTGAGCGCTCGGGGCCGGACCACGCGCCTGACGGTTCCGGCCACGCGGATCGCGAGCGGCATCCGTCGCCCGCTGCGGCAGCACCAGATACGCTGCAGACCGCCCTTCCCACGACCCCGGCGCCCCCGAAACCGATGGAAAAGTTCGTAATCGAAGGCGGCGTGCCGCTGTCGGGCACGATCGTGCCGGCCGGCAACAAGAACGGCGCTCTGCCGATCCTGGCCGCCTGCCTGCTCACCGAGGACGAGGTCATCCTCCGCAACGTCCCGAACATCAGCGATGTCGTGACGATGACGCTGCTGCTCGAATCCCTCGGGGCACGGGTGCAGTGGCGCGGCCCGGGCGAGGTCTCGATCACGCACCGCCGCGGTCGAGTCCCACGAGGTCGACCGGTCAACTGGCCGAGCGGATCCGGGCCTCGTTCCTGCTCGCCGGGCCGCTGCTGGCGCGCTTTGGGCGGGCGCAGATGCCTCCGCCCGGCGGCGACGTGATCGGCCGCCGCCGCCTCGATCCACATCTTGACGCCTTCCGCGCCCTCGGGGCCACCGTCGCCCACGGCCGCGACATCATGATCGAGGCGCCCACGGCCGGCCTGCGACCGTGCGACTTCCTGATGGACGAGCCGTCGGTGATGGCCACCGAGAACGCGCTGATGGCCGCTGCGCTGACGCGGGGCCCGACGGTGATCCGCAACGCTGCCTCCGAGCCCCACGTCCAGGACCTGGCGCGGATGCTGGTGGCCATGGGCGCGCAGATCGACGGCATCGGCTCGAACGTGATGACCGTGCACGGCACGACCAGCCTGCGCGGATGCACGCACACGATCGCGCCCGACCACATCGAGATCGGTTCGTTCATGGCCCTGGCCGGGGTGACCGGCGGCGAGCTCGTGATCAAGGACACCAAGCCGCAGGACCTGCGGATGATCTGCCTCGTCTTCGACCGGCTCGGGCTCCGCAGCGAGTTCCGCGGCAACGACGTGATCGTGCCCGGCACCCAGCATCTGGTGATCCGCAACGACGCCGGCGATTACACGCCGAAGGTCGAGGACGGTCCGTGGCCGGCGTTTCCCGCCGACCTGACCAGCATCGCGCTCGCGCTGGCGACCCAGGCCGAGGGCTCGGTGATCATCCACGAGAAGATGTTCGAGAACCGGCTGTTCTTCACCGACAAGCTCCAGCTGATGGGGGCCGCGATCACGATCTGCGATCCCCACCGCGCGATCGTCGTCGGGCCGCGGCCGCTGCGCGGCGAGCGGGTCGAATCGCCTGACATTCGGGCCGGCATGGCGATGCTGATCGCCGCGCTGTGCGCCGACGGCGTCACCGAGATCGGAAACGTTCGTCAGATCGACCGTGGCTATGAGCGCATCGACGAACGCCTGCGAGAGCTGGGCGCCCGGATCGAGCGGGTCGATGACGTGCCCGCGCACGTCTGACGTGCCCTAGGCCCAGCGGCACGACCCACTAGCCTCAGCGCCGATGATTCACCGGATTCCCAGCGGAACCCGCGACGTGCTGCCCGACGAGATGCGGGAGCTGCGGCTGGTCACCGATCGTGTTCGCTCGGTATTCGAGCAGGCGGGCTACGGGGAGGTATGGACGCCTGCGCTGGAATACGAGGCCACGTTCGAGCGCGCGGGGATGACGGCCACCCAGCCGGCCTACCGGATGTTCGACGAGCAGGGCAACGTGCTCGTGCTGCGCTCGGACATGACCGTCCCGATCGCGCGCCTGGTCGCCACCCGCTACGCGCAGGCCGAGCCTCCGCTGCGCTTCAGCTACTTCGCCCATGCCTACCGGGGTGTGCGCCCGCAGCGGGGACAGTCGCGCGAGTTCCTCCAGGCGGGCGTGGAGCTGATCGGCAAGCCGGGATCGGCGGGCACCGCGGAGGCCCTGACCGTGCTCTGCGCCGCCCTGGACGCGGCGGGACTGCGCACCTACCGCGTCGGGCTGGGCGACGCTTCGCTGTACCCGGCGCTGCTGGAGGCGCTCGGGGTCGCGCCGGAGCGCGCGCGAGCTGATCCTCGGCGAGCTGGTGACCGGCGACTTCGTCGGGCTGGAGCGTGAGCTGCAGGAGCTGGGACTGGGAGCCGAGGCGTTCGAGCTGCTGCTGCGGGTGCCCCGTCTGCGCGGCGGACCGGAGGTGCTCGACGAGCTGAGCGGTCCGCTCGCGTCCGCCGGCAGCCGGCATGCGTGAGGTGCACGCGCTGCTGGCCCCCGAGGTCGCCGACCGGGTTATTTTCGACCTCGGCCTGGTTCGCAGCCTCGGCTACTACACCGGGCGCGGTGTTCCAGGTCTATGACCCCGCCCACGGCGTGCCGATCGGCAGCGGCGGTCGCTACGACGAACTGCTCGGGCGCTTCGGCCGTCCGCTGACGGCGGTCGGCTTCGCGCTCAACGTCGAGCGGCTGCACATCGCGCTCACCGGCGAGGAGCGTGGGCGCTCATGACCGGGCTGCGGATCGCCGTGCCCCGCGGCGCCCTGTTCGCAGACACGCTCGACCTGCTCGACCGCCTCGGGTTGGACACGCGGGAGGTGCGCGAAAATGACCGCAAGCTGCTGTTCGAGGAGTCCGGGATCGTGACGATGCGTCCGTCCGACGTGCCGACCTACGTCGAGGCGGGCGCGGCGGACATCGGAATCACCGGCAAGGACGTGCTGATGGAGCAGTCCGAGCGCGAGGTCTACGAGCTGGCCGACCTCGGCTACGGACCGTGCACGATGGTGGTGGCGACGGTGGCCGGGGAGGACCGCGCCGCCGAGGCGCTGCGGCGCCTGGGCGTGGTCAGGATCGCCACCAAGTACCCGCGGATCGCGGCCCGGCACTTCCTGGAGACCGGGCGCCAGGCCGAGATCGTCGAGGTCAAGGGGTCGGTCGAGCTGGCTCCCCTGACCGGCCTGGTCGAGGGAATCGTCGATCTGACGGCGACCGGGACGACCCTGCGCGAAAACGGCCTGGTGATCCGGGAGGAGATCGCCCGCTGCACGGCCCGCCTGATCGCCAACCGGGTCGCGCACAAGCTCAAGGCGCGGGAGATCGACGCGCTGCTGGAGCGCGTGCATGCGGTGTGAGCGCCTGCGGCTCGAGCGTGATCCGGCAGCGACGGCGGCGGGTCTGAGACAGCTGATTCCGGCGCCCGATTCCGTCCAGGAGGCGGTAGCCGAGATCATCGCCGCGGTGCGGGCCGGTGGTGACGCGGCCGTGGCGGAATACACACGACGCTTTGACCGTGGCGGGGACAGCCCCGAGCCGCTGAAGGTTCCGCAGGCAGACCTGGAGAGCGCGGCGCGGCAACTTGCTCCTGAACTTCGCGCCGGGCTGGAGCTGGCGATCGACAACGTGCACGCCGTGGCGGCCGCCTGGGACCTGCCACGAGCGCGGAGCGTCGACCTGCGAACCCACGAGGTACGGCTGCGCCGGGCACCCGTGACCCGCGCGGGCGTGTACGTCCCGGGAGGCCGGGCCCCGTACCCGAGCACGGTGGTGATGGGCGTCACCACGGCCAGAGCGGCCGGCGTGGGGGAGATCGCCGTATGCGCTCCGCCGGAATCCGGCGGCGCGATCGATCCGGTGATCCTGGCCGCCTGCGCGCTGACGGGGGCGAGCGACGTGTATCGGATGGGGGGCGCCCAGGGAATCGCCGCGCTCGCCTACGGCACCGAGACGGTGAACGCCGTCGACGTGATCGTCGGACCCGGCAACCTGTACGTGCAGGAGGCCAAGCGTCAGGTGTTCGGGCAGGTCGGGCGTGGATGGGTTTGCCGGTCCGAGCGACCTCCTGGTGATCGCCGATGGCGGCAGCGATCCGCGGCCTGGTGGCGCTCGACCTGCTCGCGCAGGCCGAGCATGGTCCGGGGACGCTGGTGGTGCTCGTCTCGACCTCGGAGGACCTGCTGGAGCAGATGCAGGCGCTGCTCGCCGACGCGCCGGAGACGGGCGCGGTGGCCGCGGCTGATCGAGGTCGAGGACCACGAGTCTGCGCTGGCTCTGGCGCAGGCCTTCGCCCCGGAGCACCTCGAGCTGGTCGGCACCGGCGCCGAGGCGCTGGCCCCGCGGGCCACCCGTGCCGGCTGCGTGTTCGTCGGCGCGGGCGCCGCCACCGCGTTCGGCGATTACATCGCGGGCTCCAACCACGTCCTGCCGACCAACGGCGCCGCCCGGTTCGCCTCCGGGCTCTCCCCGGCGCATTTCCTGCGCAGCTACACCGAGGTGCGGATCAGCGACCCGGATCCGCTGGCCGTTGCCGCGGCACCGGTGGCGCGCGCAGAGGGATTCGAGCTCCACGCCCGGTCGATGGAGGCGCGCATCCGGGACAATGGATCGAGATGATCCGCACCGCAGACATCGATCGCCGAACCGGCGAGACCGAGATCCACGTGAGCCTGACGCTGGACCGTGCCGGCACCGGCGAGCGGCTCACCGGCGTGGGCTTCCTTGACCACATGCTCGATCTTGCTCGCCCGCCATGGGCGCTCTGGAGCTTCTCGTTCAGGCGCGCGGGGATCTTGAGACCGGTGCGCACCACACCGTCGAGGACGTCGGCATCTGCATCGGGCAGGCTCTTGACCAGGCGCTCGGCGACCGCGCCGGAATCGCGCGCTACGGCCACGCGGTGGTGCCGATGGACGAGGCGCGGGCGGCGTGCGCGATCGACATCTCCGGACGCGGGCCTGTGCGTTTTCGAGGCCGACCTGCCGCCCGGGGCGATCGGGAACTTCGACCACGAGCTGGCCGAGGAGTTCTTCCGCGCCTTCGCCAGCAACGCCAGAGCTGACCCTGCACCTCACCGTCGAGGCGGGGACCAACGCCCATCACATGATCGAGGCGTTGTTCAAGGCGCTGGCCCGAGCGCTGCGGACCGCGGCCACGGCTCGATCCGAGCGAGCAGCGGCGTGCCCAGCACCAAGGGAACGCTGGTATGAGCAGCTCCGGTGATCGGCCGCGGATCGCCGTGGTCGACTACGGCATGGGCAACCGGCGCTCGGTGCAGAAGGCGCTCGAGCACGTCGGCGCGGACGCCAGCATCACTCGCGATCCCGATGAGCTGATGGCCGCCGACGGGCTGGTCGTGCCCGGCGTGGGGGCGTTTCCCCTGGCCATGCGCAATCTGCACGAGCTCGGTCTGAGCAAGCTGATCCTCGCCGCGGCGCAGTTCGCAGACGCCGCTGCTCGGCGTCTGCCTGGGCATGCAGCTGCTGTTCGACCGCTCGGAGGAACTCGAGGAGACTGCCAGGCCTGGGCCTGATCGCCGGAGCGGTGACGCCGCTGCACAGCGGCGGGCCTGCGGGTCCCGCACATCGGCTGGAACGAGGTCAAGCTTCAGGCGGGCCTCGCCCCTGACCGAGGGACTGCCGCAGGACGGCTGTCCCTTCTACCACGTGCATTCGCTGGTGGTGCGCCCCGACGATCCGAAGCGTGATAGTGGCGCAGCACCGAGTACGGCGAGGAGTTCGCCACGATCGTGGCCAGCGGGTCGGTGTTCGGCGTCCAGTTTCACCCGGAGAAGTCCTCCCGCCACGGCCTGCGGATGCTCGAGAACTTCGTGGCCATCAGCCGCGCCGCCTCGGCGCGCCCGCGAGCGGCCGCCGCGCGCGCATGATCCTGCTCCCGGCGATCGACATTCTCGAGGGCAAGGCGGTTCGGCTGGCCCGGGGCGAGTTCGACGCCAAGACGGTCTACGACGAAGACCCGCTGGAGGCGGCGCTGCGCTGGGTACGCGACGGAGCCCGGACCCTGCACATCGTCGATCTCGACGGCGCGCGGACGGGGGCGCCGGCCAACCTGGAGCATGTCGCGCGGATCGCCGATGCGGTCGACGTCCCGGTGCAGGTCGGCGGCGGGCTGCGAAACGCCGACGCGCTGCAGGCGACGATCGAGGCGGGCGCCGCGCGCGTCGTGCTCGGAACCGCGGCCTACAACGATGTCGACTTTCTCGATGCGGCGCTCGAGCGCCTTGGCGACCGGGTCGTCGTCTCGGTCGACGTGCGCGGCGGCCATCTGGCCGCCTCGGGCTGGACCGAGCAGACCGAGATCCCGGCTGAGGTGGTGATCGAGCGGCTGGGAGCGCGCGGAGTGCGCCGGTTCGTCTACTCGAGCATCGAGCGGGACGGGATGCTCGAGGGCCCCGACCTGGAGGCGGTGCGGAGGATCGCCGAGGTGGTGCGCGGCAGCTTCGTCTACTCCGGCGGCGTCTCCTCGCTCGAGGACCTGAAGGCGCTGGCCCTGCTGCGACAGGTGAACCTGTGCGGGGTGATCGTCGGCAAGGCGCTGTACGAGCAGCGCTTCGGGGTAGGCGAGGCCCAGCAGATCCTGGACCGCCATCGCCAGCGTAGGCCCAAGCCCTGATGCACTACAAGCGCGTGATTCCGTGCCTTGACGTCAGCGGTGGGCGGGTGGTCAAGGGCGTCGGCTTTCTCGACCTGCGTGACGCCGGCGATCCGGTCGAGCTGGCGGCGCGGTATGACCTCGCCGGCGCCGACGAGCTGGTGTTTCTCGACATCACGGCCACCTCGGACAAGCGCGACACGGTGGTCGCCCTCGCCCGCCGGACCGCCGACGAGGTCTTCATCCCGTTCACGATCGGTGGCGGGATCCGCTCGGTGGCGGACGCCCAGGCGGTGCTCGACGCGGGCGCGGACAAGGTCTCGATCAACTCGGCCGCGCTGGCGCGTCCGGAGCTGATCGACGAGCTTGCGCGGACCTTCGGCGCGCAGTGCGTGGTCCTGGCCATCGATGCCAAGGCGCGTGAGCGGGGAGGCTGGGAAGCCTACGTGGCGGGCGGGCGCACGCCCAGCGGGCGCGACGCGGTGCAGTGGGCGCGGGAGGGCGTCAGGCGCGGAGCGGGCGAGATCCTGCTCACCAGCATGGACCGCGACGGAACCAACGCCGGCTATGACCTGGAGCTCACGCGCGCGGTGGCCGAGGCCGTCACCGTTCCGGTGATCGCCTCGGGCGGCGCCGGTGAGATCCGCCACCTGGCCGAGGCGGTCAGCGCCGGTGCCGACGCCGTGCTGTGCGCGTCGATCTTCCACTACGGCCAGCACACGGTCGCGGAGGCCAAGGAGCAACTCGCCGCGGCGGGCGTGCACATCCGCCCGAGCTAGCCCGGCCGAATCCGGCAATCATGCAGTTCTATTTGTGCCTGGGCGGTGGGGTGGCCGCGGTTAGGCGGCTTCTTCCACGTATCCCGCGGCCGCGCACGTATCGCAGTACGCGGCGGGGGGAACGCGAGGCTCGTAGCAACCGGGACGGCAACACGTGGACGACCTCTTGGGGCGGCCGCGGCCGATGCGGGCAGCGGCTGCATCCTTGAGCTCTTCGCGCATGCGATCGAGCTCCGCCGAGTGATCCGCGCAGAACCGTCGACCCTTGAGGGCCGGCTGCTGACAATGACTTCCACTACGACAACGCATAGACCGGTAAGCATAGCAAGACCGGCCGAACGCACGTTCCGTGGGCGATTACTTGCGGCGGCGCCGATGTTTGCCCGGCGCCACGTGGCGGTGGATGTTACGCCGCTTCGGGGTGGGCGCAACCGCTCTGGCGGGCTGCGGGGAGCGCGGGAGCATCTGGTAGATCATCGTGTAGCCGTCCAGGTAGATCGCGCCGGGGTCGGCGATCACCGGGTTGAACGCGCCGTCAGGGAAGAAGAACACCTGGCGGCCGGTGCGAACGTCGAGCCCGAGCGTGTTCTTGGCACCGAGCACGGAGAAGTACAGGACGTTCCCGACGATCGTGCCGGCACCGGAGATCTTGGCACCGGCGTTGTGCGTCCAGCGCACCGCACCAGAACGGGCATCGAACGCGTACATGTTGCCGTCGTAGGACCCGATGTAGACGGTGGGCCCGAGCCCCGGCGTGTTCGCCACCGCCGGGGAGGCGTAGACGTAGGCCCCCGTCCCCGTGGCCCAGGCCAGCTGTCCCGTGCGGGCGGCAAACGAGTACACGCGGCCGTCGGTGTTGCCCATGTAGACGCGGCCGAAGGCGACGGCGGGGGAGGAGTAGAACTCGCCGGACCCGAAGCCGAACCGTGCGCCGGAGGTGCTCACCGCCCACGCCTGGTGGCCGCTATCCGCATTCACGGCGTAGGCCCGGCCGGCGTAGTCGCCGAAGTAGAGGATGCCGTTGGACAGGGCCGGCCCGCCCTTGATCGCGGCGCTGGCCTGGTAGCTCCAGTACTGATGGCCGTCGCGCGCGCGCAGCGCGTACATGCGGCCGCTCTGATCGCCGAAGTACAGGGTTGTGCCCCAGACGATCGGCGAGGACTCGCTGCCGGCCCCCACCGGGCGCGACCACACGATCCGGCCGGTCTTCATCGACAGCGCGACGATGCGTCCGTTGCCGGGGCGGTGGCCGGTGGTGGAGAGCACCGGGATGAACACCATCCGCTCGTGCACGCCGATCGCCGGCGAAGCAGCGGCCAGCGTCCCGACCTTGTGCGCCCACAGCACGCGCCCGTTGAGCTTGTCGATCGCCTTCGCGGAGCCGTTGTCGTCGACCAGGTACATCGTGTTCTGGTAGATCACCGGCGGGAACTCGAGCAGCGCGAAGTCGTTGAACTGCCAGCCGACCCGCAGCGGCGGCGCGAGCCGAGCACTGGCGGCGAAGAACCGGGTGCGTCCGGCGTCGAAGCCGTAGCGCGGCCACTCGAACGTGTTGACGCACCACCGGCCGCTTGGTCTGCGTGGTCGCGGTCGTGCGTGGAGGTGGTGAACGACAGATTGGGGTGCGACACGTTGCCGGGAGCGTGGAGCAGCACGAACGCCAGCGCGCCGCCCGCGAGGAGCAGCAGCACGACGGCGGCGATGCCCCAGCGCAGCAGGCGCCGCGGACCGGGACTCGGCATGGCGGTCATGCTAGACACCAACATCGCACGGCGGCGCCGGGACCGCGAAGATCTAACCGTGGAGATTCCAGCCCCCTCCGAGCTCCTGGACCGCGTTCGCGCGCTGCCGGCGGCGGCGCCGCTGCTGCGGCGCCTGCCAGAGGAGCCGGCGGTTTACCTCGTCGGCGGGGCGGTGCGCGACCTGCTGCTGGGCCGAGAGCCGCGCGAACTCGACCTGGTCGTCGAAGGCGATCCTCGAACGCGTCGCCGACTCACTCGGCGGGACGCGCCAGCTGCACGATCGGTTCAGGACCGCATCGGTGCTGCTCGAGGGCTTTCGCTATGACCTCGCCCAGGCCCGGACGGAGTCGTACTCCCGGCCCGGAGCGCTGCCCGAGGTCGAGCCGGCCGGGCTGCGGCGAGGATCTCCGGCGCCGGGACTTCACCGTCAATGCTCTCGCGCTCGCCCTCGGCGGGGAACGGGCAGGTGAGCTGGCGAGCGTGCCGAAGGCGCTCGAGGATCTCGACGCAGGGCTGCTGCGCGTTCTGCACGAGCGGAGCTTCCTCGACGATCCGACGCGGCTGCTGCGGCTGGCGCGCTACGCCGCGCGGCTGGGCTTCACCGTCGATTCCCGCACGCTCGCCCTGGCCCGCGACGCGGTGAACGTCGCGGCGCCTGGCAACGGTGAGCGGGTCGCGCCTGGGCGCCGAACTGCGGCTGCTCGCCCGTGAGCCAGACCCGGTGGCCGCGATGGGCGAGCTCCGAAAGCTGGAGCTCGACCCGCGCGATCGATCCGGATTTCGGCTTGCGGGACCCGGCGCTCGCCCGACCGGGCGCTGGCGCTGCTGCCCCAAGACGGTCGACGTGACCGGCTCGTGCTGGCGCTGGCCGCCCACCGCGTTCCGGCCGCGCGCCTGGCCGCCCGGCTGGACGCGCTGTCCTTCAGCGCCGGCGATCGCGACGTCATCCTCGGCGCGGCCATCAGCGCGCAGGCGGTGGCCGATGCGCTGGCCCAGGCCACGCGCCCGTCCGAGATCGCCGCTGCGGCCGACGGCGCCTCGCCAGAGCTGATCGCGTTCGCCGGAGCCCTCGGGCCCGCCGCGCAGGCGCGCGAGTGGCTGGTGGACCTGCGCCACGTCCAGCTTGCGATCGACGGATCGGATCTGCTCGCGGCCGGGGTTCCGAACGGACCCGCGATCGGCCGCGGACTGCGAGCCGCGCGCAGCGCCAAGCTGGACGGGCGAGCCACCGATCGGGAGTCCGAGCTCGCCGAGGCCCTGCGCGCCGCGCGCCGCCAGCGGATAGCCTGCGCCGATGCTCGCGCTGCCCAATTCGCTGCAATGGGACGGCGAAGCCGGCCACTACGAGGTCTACTACCTGACTCTGACCGACCCGGCGAGCGGGGTGGGGGTCTGGATTCGCCTCTCGCTGCTGGCTCCGGAAGACGCTGCAGAGTCTCCGACGGCCGCGCTGTGGCTGCTGGCGATGGACCCGCGGGCGGGAAGGTCACCGGTGTTCGGGCGCAAGAAAACCTTCCCGATCGAGGCGCTGCGCTCCCAGAATAGTCCGTTCGAACTGAGCATCGATACGGCCGTGCTGAGCGACCATGGGTGCAGCGGGGCCTTCGAGGACGTCGAGTGGGACCTGCGGTGGAAGCCGAACGAGCATGCCTACGAGCACGTGCACCCGATCCTGCGCCGGGCTGCGATCGCCAAGACGGTGCTGGTGCTGCCGCACGCCGATCTCCAGATCGACGGCACGATCACGTTCGGCGCGGAGCGCCTGGAGCTGGCCGGGGCGCGCGGTGGGCAGGCGCACCTGTGGGGTTCCAAGCACGCCAGCTCCTGGGCTTGGGTGCATTGCAACGACTTCACGACGCTCGAGGGCGAGCCGGTGCCGGGGGTATTCGTCGACGGTGTCTCGGTGCGGGTGCCAAGGGCCGGACGCGAGTTCGGTCCCAATACCCCCGTGGTCGCCCGCATCGACGGCGAGGATTTCAGGTCGACCTCGCCTCTGCGCGTGATCACCAACCCCAGCACCTTCGCTCTGACGGGGTGGCGGTTTGAGGCCGTTGACGGGACACGAAAGCTGGTCGGGCAGGTCGACGCCCAGCGCGGACAACTGGCCGGCGTGACCTACCACGACCCCGACGGCGAGCGCGCCTACTGTTACAACAGCGAGACGGCCTCGATGCGACTCCAGCTGTTCGAACGCGAGCGACGGGGTGGCGGCTGGTCGCTGCGCGCGACGCTGACCGCGCCGGGTCGTGCGCACTTCGAATACGCCCAGCGAACGCCGATCCCAGATCTGGAACTGCTCACGTCGTGAACCTGCCGGACCCGTTCTTCACCGAGGGGAACCATTTTGCGATCGTGCTGCGGGACGCCAGAGCGTTGTTCACGACGCGCAGGGGTGGAGTGTCGGTCGGCCCCTACGAGAGCCTCAACCTCGGGCGCTGGACGGATGACAGCCCAGCGGCGGTGGAGCACAACCGGGCCGCGCTCGCCCGGTCGCTGGACGTGCAGCTTCGCGTACGGGCGGCAAGTGCATGGCAGTCAGGTGCAGCGCGTGCGCACCGCGCCACCAGCTGATGCCCCCGCGGAACATGCCGCGCCCGTTGACGGCGACGGTCAGGCGACGAGACTCTCGGGCGTCGCGCCGATGGTCCTGACCGCAGACTGTCTGCCGATAGCCCTGGCCGGTGGGGGTGCGGTGGCCATGCTGCACGCGGGCTGGCGAGGACTCGCGAGCGGGATCGTGGGAGAGGGGGTGGCCGCGGTCCGCGAGCTGGCCGGCGACCTGCCCCTCACGGCCGCGATTGGGCCCGGCGCCGGACCCTGCTGCTACGAGGTCAGCGACGAGGTCCATGCGGCCTTCGCGGCCCGCGGCGCCGACGTGCGCAGCGGGCGGAACCTGGATCTCAAGGCGGTGGCGGCGCTCGAGCTCTCCCGCGCAGGTGTCGGTGAGGTCCACGATATTGGGCTGTGCACGATCTGCTCGGAGCCTTCGCTGTTCTTCTCGCACCGTCGAGATCACGGCGTGACGGGCCGCCAAGCGGGCATCGCATGGTTGACCTGATCACCGGTATCGACGCGAGCTCGGTGCGGCGCAACCTCGAGCGCGTGCGGGAGCAGATCTCCGTCGCCGGGCGGGATCCGGCCGAGGTGGAGATCCTGGCGGCGGTCAAGTACGTGCCGCTCGACGCGCTCGGTGAACTCGCTGAGGCGGGGGTGGCCCTCGTCGGCGAGAACCGCGCTCAGGAGCTCGAGGCGAAGGCCAAGGCGTACCCGGGTCGCTTCACCTGGGACTTCATCGGTCACCTTCAGAGCCGCAAGGTGAGGCAGGTCCTGCCGCTGGTCCGCTACGTGCACTCGGTGGCCAGCGATTCGGTGCTGGAGCAGCTCGGTCGCCACGGAGGCGCTGAGACCGAGGTCCTGGTCGAGGTCAACGTCGCCGGGGAGGCGGGCAAGAGCGGCGTGGCGGTGGCGGACCTCGGCGGGTTTCTGCAGCGCTGTCCGGTGCAGGTGGTGGGTCTGATGACGATGCCGCCGTTGGCGCAGAACCCCGAGGACAGCCGGCCGCATTTCGCCGCGCTGCGGCGGCTGGCCGAGCGTCACAACCTGTCTGAGTTGTCGATGGGAACCAGCCAGGACTACCTCGTGGCCGTGCAGGAGGGGGCGACGATCTTGAGGCTCGGCACGAGCCTCTACGCGCGTACAGATTGAGAGAACGCCGCGGAGCGTCATAATCACGGCAGGGAATTCCCACCCATCAGCGAACCTTCCACCCAACCATGGCCTTTCGTGACACCTGGCACCGCACGCTCGTCTACTTCGGCCTGGCCGAAGACGCGCACTATGAGGAGGAGGTGGAGCCCTACGCCGAGCCCGAGGTCGAGTTGCAGGACACCTACCGCGAGCGGCCCAATGTGCGCCGGCTCAGTTCGCGGCGCCGCCGGGACGAGATCGACGACATCTTCGCCGATGATTCCGTCGCGGATCGCCGCACCACCGCGCTGCGGCCGGTAGTCGGCGGGCGCGGCAACGGACGCAGCACCGGCGGGGATGTCCGCGTACACTTCGTCGCACCCAAGAGCTTCAACGACGTGCAGGACGTCGCCGACAAGTTCAAGGACACGATTCCGGTGATCCTGAATCTGCAGAGCACCGACACCGACCTGTCCAAGCGCCTGATCGATTTCTCCAGCGGGCTCACCTACGCGCTCGACGGCGGCATGCAGCGCATTGCCGACAAGGTGTTCCTGCTCACGCCTCGCAACGTTGAGGTCTCCGCCGAGGAGCGCGCGCGGCTGGTGGAGAAGGGTTTCTTCAATCAGTCCTAGCTCGGCCGCGATGCGCCGCATACGCGCGTCGCTAACGTTCTGAGGATGGAAGTCGGTCTGATCGGTGCCGGGAACATGGCGCGGGCTCTCGCCCGGGGCTGGGGCGATCCGGTCTTGTGCTGCGATGCCGGTTCGGGCCGCGCCCAGGCACTTGCCCACGAACTCGGCGGTGAGGCGCTCGAGCGGCCGGCGGCCGTGGCCGAGCGGGCGGATCTGATCGTCCTCTGCCACAAGCCGGCGCAGCTGAAGACGGTGGCCGCTGAAGTCGCACCTAGCGGCAAACCGATCGCATCGGTGCTCGGCGGGGTCACCATCGCCGCGCTCCAGGGCGCGTATCCAGGAGTCGACGTGTTCCGGGTAATGCCGAACACGCCGGTAGAGGTGCGCCGCGGTGTGAGTTGCCTGGCCACCGCGCCCGATGTCGACCAGGACCTTCTGGCAGGAGTCGTCGCGCTGCTGCGCCGGGTCGGCCTGGTGGTGGCGCTGGAGGAGCGGCTGATCGGCGCCGCCGCCGCTGCCATGGGCGTGGCTCCGGCATACACCGCCCTGCTCGTCGAAGCGCAGGTGGACGCGGCGGTCCGCTACGGCCTGAAGCCGGCGTTGGCGAGCCAGCTCGTAATCGAGACGATGGTCGGAACCGGCGCGCTGCTGGAAGCTCGCGGCTACGACACGCTGGCGGTGCGGCGTGAGGTCACCTCGCCTGGAGGGACGACGGCCAAGGGGCTCGCGGCCCTCGAGCGCGCGGGTGTCCGGGCCGCGTTTCAGGACGCCATCGATGCCGTCCTCGAGGGGGGCGCCTGATGCTGGGCCTCGCTCTCACGCGGTTCGACATCGCCACGTACGTGGACGCGCTGTTCGAGGTCTACATCATCCTGATCCTCCTTTACATCGTGTTCAACCTGCTGTTCTCGTTCGGCGTCCGTCTGCCGTATTCGCGCTGGTCGGACGCGCTGCTGAATTTCCTGCGCGACGTGTGCGAGCCGTTCCTGCGGATCTTCCGCCGGTTCATCCCGCCGATCGGCATGATCGATATCACCCCGATGATCGCGATCATCCTGCTCGGGGTCGTGCGCTCGCTCGTGCACACCGCGATCACGGGCTGAGTCAGCGGGTGTCGATGGCGCTGCAGGCGACCGCATCGCCGAGGATCAGGGTGGCTGCATTCGCCCGTGCGGGTGGCGTGCTGCTGGCCGTCATCGCGCTTGACCAGCTGACCAAGCACACGGTGGCCACCAGCAACGCGGCCAACGAAGGACGCAGCGTGTTCCTCGGGATCAAGCTCGTCCATGTCCGCAATCACGGCGTGGCCTTCGGCTTCCTGTCAGGCGGGGGGACGATCGTGCTCGTGTTCACCGCTGGCGGCGCTCGGCGCGCTGCTGCTGTACTTCGCGCTGCGCCCGCAGCGGGCGTGGCTGTGGCTGCCCACCGGATTGCTGGTCGGCGGAGCGATCGGCAACCTGATCGATCGGCTCGCCCACGGCGCGGTCACCGACTTCATCAAGCTGCCGCTGTGGCCCGCCTTCAACGTCGCCGACATGGCCATCACGTTTGGCGTGCTGGCGTTGCTGTGGGTGCTGGAAGGCCGGCGCGGCGATGCCGGCTGAACAGGTTCAGACCGAGCTCGAAGTGCCGCCGCAGGCGGACGGGATCCGTCTGGATCGATTCCTCGCCGGCCCGCTCGGCTCACGCTCCCGAGCCCAGAACCTGATCGAGGCCGGGCGCGTCCAGGTCGACGGGCAACAGCGGCCCAAGCGCCACGCCGTTACCGCCGGGGAGCGGGTGCAGGTGCGCGAGGACGCGCCGCTGCCCGAGCCGGAGGCCGAGGTCGACGTTCCGTTCTCGGTGGCCTACGAGGACGAGCACCTGATGGTCGTCGACAAGCCGGCGGGCGTGGTGGTGCATCCCGCCCGCGGTCATCGCACCGGCACGCTCGCGCAGGCCCTGATCGGCCGCGGCGCCGGCGGGGAGGAACCGTGGAGAGCGGGAATCGTGCATCGGCTCGACCGGGACACCTCCGGATTGCTGGTGGTGGCCAAGAGCGATCCGGTGCATCGCGCGCTCAAGGAGCTGCTGGCGCAGCGGCAGCTGCGACGCGAGTACCGCGCGCTGGTCGACGGCCGCCCGCAGGCGCGCAGCGGCACGATCGAGGCGCCGATCGGACGCGACCGGCGCGAGCGGACGCTGATGTCGATCGACTCCGAGCACCCGCGCGAGGCGCGCACGCACTTCGAGATCCTGCGCGCGCTCCCGGAGTCGACGCTGCTCGCGGGTCGTGCTCGACACCGGTCGCACGCATCAGATCCGGGTCCACCTGGCGGCGATCGGCCATCCGGTGATGCGGCGACAAGCAGTACGGCGGCAGCCCGCGCTACGGGCTGGAGCGCCAGTTCCTGCACGCCGCGCGGCTGGCCTTCCCGCATCCGGTCACCGGCGAGCCGCTCGACGTGCAGCTCGCCGCTGCCGGACAGACCTGGCGCGACGGCGCTAGCGCTGCGGCCCGAGCACTCCGGGCGGTTAAAAGCGTCGGCGGGGCGACCCGTCCAAAGCCGCCCCGCCGACCATATTGCGAACCGAGCCACCGGAGGTAGGGGAAGGGAGGTCCGGTCCGCGGAGCGAGACATCACCGAAGTTAGGGGAAGGGTGACGCCCGCTGCAGCTGAAAACGTAGCGCGTTCAGGAAACTTGCGTAAACTTTTTTATTCACCCCATCCTCAATCCCGTCCGCACGGACCGCGACCCCTGCCTCGTGAGCATCACGAGGTACGCGAAAACCGGCTGACGGGCCTTCGTTTCTCACATTTACAAGGGAGCAGTAACCGTGGCTCAAGTCGGAATCAGGGAGCTGCTGGAGGCCGGAGTCCATTTCGGTCACCAGACGCGCCGCTGGAACCCCAAAATGCGCCGCTTCATCTTCGGAGAGCGGGACGGCATCTACATCATCGATCTTCTGCAGACCGAGGCGCTGCTGGAGAACGCCCGTCGCTTCGCCGCCGATATCGCCCGTCGCGGCGGGACGGTGCTGTTCGTCGGGACCAAGAAGCAGGCCCGTGACGCGGTGCGTGACATCGCCACCGAGGCCGACATGCCGTTCGTCAACCACCGCTGGCTCGGCGGCCTGCTGACCAACTACCAGACCATCTCGTTGCGGATCAAGCGCCTTCACGATCTCGAGCGCTACGAGACCGAGGGCCAGCTGCAGCTGCTGCCGACGCGTGAGCGGATGGCGGCCCAGGCCGACCTGGCCAAGCTGCGGGCGAACCTCGGCGGCGTCAAGAACATGCAGCGCGTGCCCGACGCGGTGTTCGTGATCGACCTCAAGACAGAGGCGATCGCGGTGCGCGAGGCCCAGCGTCTGCGCATTCCGATCATCGGACTCGTGGACACCAACTGTGACCCCGATGGGATCGACTTCGTGATCCCGGGCAACGACGACGCGATCCGTTCCTGCAAGGCGATCACGGCGGCGATCGGCGATGTCGTCTCCGAGGGCCACAACCTGTTCCGGGCCGAGGAGGAGCGCGCCCGCCAGGAGCGCGAGCGGCGCGAGACCGAGGAGCGCGAGCGGCGTGAGGCCGAGGAACGCGCCCGGCAGGAGGCCGAGGAGCAGGCCCGCGTGGAGGCCGAGGAGAAGGCCCGGGTGGAGGCCGAGCAGGCCGCCGCCGCGCAGGCCGCGCAGCAGCCTCCGGCAGAAGCGCCGCGCCGGCGGCCCCGCAGCCGGCGCGGCCGAGGCTGCCCCACGCGGCCCCGCAGCCCGAGGCCGCCGCCCCGAGCCCGCGCCGGCGCCCGAGCCCGAGCCGCGGCTCAGACCGGCGCCGCGCCACAGCCGGAAGCCGCGCCGGCGCCTGAGCCGGCGGCGCCGGAGCCCGAGCCGGCGGCACCAGCCCCCGCGGAGCCGGAGCCGCACCCGCTACCCCGGAGCCCGAGGCCGCACCGGCCTCCGAGCCCGCAGCTGCCCCCGAGGCGCAGACGGGCGCCGCGCCACAGCCGCCGGCCGCCGCCGATGAGGAGAACGCATGAGCGAGATCAGCGCGAAGGACGTCAAGGCGCTGCGGGACCGGACCGGCGCCGGCGTGCTCGCCTGCCGTGAGGCGCTGGGCGAGGCCGAACGGCGATCTTGACCGGGCGGTCGAGATCCTCCGCACCCGCGGCCAGGCGCAGGCGGCCAAGCGCTCCGGTGCCGAGGCACGCGAGGGCGTGGTCCAGAGCTACATCCACGCCGGCGGCAAGATCGGCGCGCTGGTCGAGGTCGACTGCCAGACCGACTTCGTCGCCCGCAACGAGAAGTTCATCGAGTTCGCCCGCGACGTCGCCCTGCATGTGGCGGCGGCCGCTCCGCTGGCCCTGAGCGAAGAGGACGTGCCGGCCGAGGATCGCGAGCGCGAGGAGCGGATCGCCACCGAGCAGGCCGCCGACCGCCCCGAGAACGTGCGCGAGCGGATCGTCACCGGGAAGCTCGACAAGTGGCTCGACGAGGTCGTGCTGCTGCGCCAGAAGCACGTCAACGAGGACAAGCACGGCGGCAAGACGATCGAGGAGCTCCGCGCGGAGCTGTCCGCGGAGACGCGCGAGAACGTCGTGATCCGCCGCTTTGCTCGTTTCGCCGTTGGCGGCTGAGCCGGTGAGCGGAGCCGTCGCCAAGCCTCCGCCCGCCTACACGCGTGTGCTGCTGAAGCTCTCCGGTGAGGCGCTGATGGGCGAGCTGCAGTACGGCACCGATCCCGATCGGGTGGCGGCGATCGCCTGCGAGGTCGCCGCCGTGCAGCGGCGCGGGGTGGAGGTGGCGATCGTCGTCGGTGGCGGGAACATCTACCGCGGCCTGGCCGCGGCCGCGGAAGGCATGGATCGGGCCACCGGCGACTACATGGGGATGCTGGCCACGGTGCTCAACGCCCTGGCGCTGCAGGACGCGCTGGAGAAGGAGAGAATCCCCACCCGCGTCCAGTCCGCGATCACGATCTCCGAGGTCGCCGAGCCGTACATCCGCCGCCGCGCGATGCGCCATCTGGAGAAGGGGCGGATCGTGATCTTCGCCGCCGGGACCGGCAATCCGTTCTTCACCACCGACACGGCGGCTGCGCTGCGCGCAGCCGAGCTGCACGCCGAGGTGGTGCTGATGGCCAAGAACGGCGTCGAGGGCGTCTACACCGCGGACCCGGCGCGGCACGCCGACGCGGAGTTCATTCCCGAGATCACGCACAAGGACGCGCTCACCCGCGGGCCTTCAGGTGATGGACTCGACGGCGTTCGCCCTGTGCATGGACAACAACCTGCCGATCGTGGTGTTCAACATGGCCGACGGTCGCAACATCGACAAGATAGTGTCCGGTGAGAGAGTGGGGACGTTGGTGCAGACATGAGCGAGATGACAGACGAGCTGGTGGCCGATGCCGGCGATCGCATGACCAAGTCGGTTGACGCGATCCGCCAGGAGTTCGGGTCGGTGCGCACCGGCCGGGCCAGCCCGGCGCTGCTGGACCGCGTCAACGTCGACTACTACGGCGCGATCACGCCGCTCAAGCAGTTGGCGACGATCAGCGCGCCGGAGCCGCGGCTGCTGACCATCCAGCCCTACGACAAGAGCTCGATCAAGGCGATCGAGCGCGCGATTCTGGAGTCCGATGTCGGGCTGACGCCGAACAACGACGGCAACGTGATCCGGCTCGGCGTACCCGAGCTGACCGAGGAGCGCCGCCGGCAGATGGTCAAGGTGGCGCGGCAGATCGCCGAGGAGGGCCGGGTGGCGATTCGCAACATCCGCCGCGACGTGATGCACGACCTGCGTGAGCTCAAGGAGGCCGGCGAGGCGGGCTCAGACGACGAGCATCGCGCCGAGGTCGAGCTTCAGAAGGTCACCGACGCGCGGATCAGCGAGCTCGACGACGCTCTGAAGCACAAGGAAGACGAGATCCTCGAGGTCTAGTGTCCGCCCTCGGCGGCCAGGACCCAGACGCGACCCGCGCTCGCTACGTCGCGATCATCACCGACGGCAACGGCCGCTGGGCCAAGGGCCGGCATCTGCCCGTGGTGGCCGGGTCACGAGGCCGGAGCGGACACCGTCAAGGCACGCCTGCGCGACGCGGTCGATCTCGGGATCGACGAGCTCACCGTCTACTCGTTCTCGACCGAGAACTGGAACCGCTCCAAGCGCGAGGTCTCCGCGCTGATGGCGATGTTCGGCCGGCGGATCAGGGGTGAGACCCCGGAGCTGCACGACCAGGGCGTGCGAATGCGGTTCATCGGCCGGCGCACCGCCCCGGTGCCGCCGAAGCTGGTGGCGCAGATGGAGTGGGCTGAGAAGCTGACCGCGGCCAATACGCGGATCACGCTGTTCGTCGCCTTCAATTACGGCGGCAGGGCGGAGATCGTCGATGCGGCGCGAACCTTTACCGGAGGCGACGAGGCGGATTTCCGCGCACACCTCTACGCACCCGACATGCACGATCCCGACCTGATCATCCGCACCAGCGGCGAACGGCGAATCTCCAACTATCTGCTGTGGCAGGGCGCCTATGCGGAGTTCGTGTTCCGGGATGAGCTGTGGCCGGACTTCTCGCGCCGGGCCTTCGAGGAGAGCCTGGAGGAGTTCGCCAGCCGCCGGCGGCGCTTCGGAGGTCGCTGAGCATGCCGCCGGCCCGCGCCGTCCAGGCGCACCTCCGCGGCGACTCGCCGCTCGGACCTGCTCGTCACGCTGGTGCTCTCGGTCTGGCGGTGCCGGCGGCGATCGTCGCCGTCGTCTTCATCGACCTCGGCGGGCTGCCGTTCGCGCTGTTCATGATCGCCATCGGCTGCGCCTGCCTGCACGAGCTCTACCGGCTGCTCGCACGCTGGCGGCCGGTGCCGCTGGTCGGGTTCGCTGGCCTTGGCCGGCATGGTCCTGGCGGCTCGCTACGGTGGCCAGCGCACGGTGATGGAGGTCGCGGTCACCGCGTCCCGATCCTGTTCCTCGCCGTGGTCATGCGTGGCCAGCGCGGCGGGGCCACGGTGGCGATCGCCGGGACTCTGCTCGGCGTGTTCTGGATCGGCCTTGCCTTCGCCCATGCCGTGCTGCTGCGCGAGCTCCATCACGGCAACGCGATCATCATCGATGTGCTCGTGGGGACGTTCCTCGGCGACACCGCCGCGTACATCGGAGGCCGCCTGTTCGGCCGACGCCCCCTGGCGCCCGAGATCTCGCCCAACAAGACGGTCGAGGGCTTGTTCTGCGGCATGCTGATCGCGATCCTCTCGGTGTTCTTCGCCGGGCTCTACCAGGATTGGCTGACCCAGGGCGACGCGCTGCTGCTCGGGTTGCCCATCGCCGTCCTCGCGCCGCTCGGCGACCTGTTCGAATCGGTGGTCAAGCGCGACGCCGGCAGCAAGGACGCGGGCACGCTGTTCGGGCCCCACGGCGGGGCGCTCGACCGCCTGGACGCGGTGATCTTCACCATCGTCGCCGGTTATTACATCTGGATCGCCGTGATGCACTGACACCTGAACGGCGGCTTGCCACAATCGGCGCCATGCCGCGCCGCATCGCCATCCTCGGTAGCACCGGTTCCATCGGTGTGCAAGCACTCGATGTCGTTGCTCGCGCTGACCCCGATGAGCTCGTCGTCGTCGCCCTGAGTGCGCAACATGGCTGGGAGCAGTTGCTGGAGCAAGCGCGGGCTCACGGCGTGCGCCGCGTTGCCCTCGCCGACCCCGACGCGGCGGCCCGCGCGGCCGAGGCCTGGACCGACGGCCAGGTCCTAACCGGCCCGGATGGGTTGGTGCGACTGATCACCGAGAGCGAGTGCGACATGGTTCTGAATGCGATCGTCGGCTCGGCGGGGTTGGTGCCGACGGTGGCGGCGCTCGGTGAGGGGATCGATCTCGCTCTGGCCAACAAGGAGTCGCTGGTCGTCGGCGGCGAGCTCGTGACGGCGCTGGCGGAGGCCACCGGGGCGACGATCATCCCGGTCGACTCCGAGCACTCGGCGCTTCATCAGCTGATTGCCTCCGAGCGGCCGGGAACCGTGGATCGGATTACGTTGACGGCCTCGGGCGGGCCGTTCCGGGGGCGGTCCGCGGCGGAGCTCGAAGACGTCACCGTGCAGCAGGCCCTGGCCCACCCGACGTGGGCGATGGGCGGAAAGATCAGTATCGACTCCGCGACGCTGATGAACAAGGGCCTCGAGGTGATCGAGGCGCACCACCTGTTCGGGACGCCGTACGAGCACATCGACGTCGTCGTTCACCCGCAGTCGATCGTGCACAGCCTGATCGGACTCTGCGACGGCGCCAGCCTGGCCCATCTCGGCTACCCGGACATGCGGGTGCCGATCTCCTACGCGCTGCACTACCCGGAGCGCGTCGACGTTCCCATCGCCCCTCTCGACCTCGCAGCGCTGGGCGCGCTGACCTTCGAGGCAGTCGACGAGCGAACCTTCGCCTGTCTCGGCCTCGCCCGGGCCGCTGCGCAGCAGGGCGGCACCGCGCCGTGCACGCTGAACGCGGCCAATGAGGTCGCGGTTCACGCGTTTCTCGCCGGCCGTCTGCGCTTTCTTGACATCGCCCGGGTGATCGAGGAGACGCTCAGCCAGACGCCGGCCGCACCGGTTCACTCGTTCGAGTCGCTGGGCGAGGCCGACGGCCGCGCGCGTGCCGTCGCCGCCGAGCTGATCGCTGCTCGGTCGGCGGCCTGAGCACCCGCACAACGCGTGCCACACTGAGGATACATGTCCTACGTTCTCGCTTTCCTGGGCTTCGCCGCCCTGATCATCCTGCACGAGGCCGGCCACTTCGTCGCCGCCAAGGCCGTCGGCATGCGCGTCGAGCGGTTTTCGCTGTTCTTCGGTCCGCTGCTGTTCAAGTTCCGGCGTGGAGAGACGGAGTACGGGATCGGTCCGATCCCGCTGGGTGGCTACGTGAAGATCACGGGGATGAACCCCAAGGAGGACATCCCGCCGGAGGCTCGCCCCAGGGCCTACTACAACCAGGCGGTGTGGAAACGCGTCGTGGTGATTCTGGCCGGCCCCGCGGTGAACCTGGTGATCGCCTTCGTGCTGATCATGGCCATCGCCTGGTCAAACGGCGAGGTGGCCACGAGTCACGGTCAGCCTCAGTACAAGATCGGGCAGCTCGTCTATCCGGCCTCGCAGTACCTCAAGAGCGGCGACAAGATCGTCGGCGTGGACGGCACGCAGGATCTGGCGGTTGATCAGATCACCAAGCAGATCGCCTCCCACCACTGCGCCGGCACGCCGACCGCCGGGTGCAAGGCCACGACGCCCGTGCGACTGGTCGTGCTCAGGGGCAAGCAGCGTCTGAGCTTCACGATCTATCCCCGCTACGACGTCGCCGCGAAGCGGGTGCGCGTGGGCTTCGCGTTCGTGCCCGAGTTGCGGGCCATCGGTCCCGCGACGGCCGCGTCGACCAGCGTGAGCGAGATGTGGCGAGTGACACGGACCACCGTGAGCACGGTCGCGACGCTGTTTGACCCCAAATCACGCGCCCAGGTACACGGGGTGGTCGGGGGGTTCAAGGTAACCCAGCAGCGCTTCGCCTTCGACTCGACCGAGGCCCTGTTGACGCTCGCGCTGATCTCGCTCTCGCTGGCCGTGATCAACCTGTTTCCGTTTCTGCCGCTGGACGGAGGCCATGTGTTCTGGGCGCTGGCCGAGAAGGTCCGGCGGCGACGGATCCCCTTCGAGGTCATGGAGCGCGCGGGGATGGTGGGCTTCGTCCTGATCCTGCTCATCTTCGCGATCGGGCTGAGCAACGACATCAGCACGCTCAGCGGGGGCGGGTTCCGGGTCAGATAGGCCGGCCCGCCCCTCCCGCCGGACGGCTGCGATAGCTTTAGCTCAGGTTCATCCTGACAACGTGGAGGCGAGTATGGAGAGCAGCACGATCAGTCCGGCGGCTGGACGCGCCGTCGATGCGCCTACGGTCACCGAGGCGCTGCGGCGAACCGCGGCCAACCATCCGGAAATCGTCGCTGTGCGGACCGCCGATGACAGCATGTCGCTCACCTGGGGAGAGCTGCTGACCCGGGTCGACGCCGTCGCCGGAGGCCTGGCCAAGCTCGGGGTCAGACGGGGGGACACCGTCGCGATCATGCTCGGCAACCGCCCGGAGTTCCACATCGTCGACCTCGCCGCGGCGATGCTCGGCGCGACACCGTTCTCGATCTACACGACCTATCCGGCCGAGGAGATCCGCTATCTGTGCACCGACGCCGAGACCAAGGTGGCGATCGTCGAGCAGGAGTTCCTGCCGGCGATCCTCGCGGCGCGTGAGAGCCTGCCGCAGCTCGAGCACGTGATCGTCGTCGACGGCGAGGCGCCCGGAGGGGACTCTGTCGCTGGACGAGGTCGAGGGCTCGGATCCGAGCTTCGACGTCGGCGCTGCGGCGGCTGAGGTCGGTCCGGACGACGTGCTGACCCTGATCTACACCTCGGGCACCACCGGACCCCCGAAAGGCGTCCAGCTCTCGCACCACAACATCATGGTCTCGGCCAAGGCGATCGAGGAGATCATTCCGCTCGACCCCGGAGGACGGCTGATCTCCTGGCTGCCCGCCGCGCACATCGCCGAGCGGATGGCCCATCACTACATCCCGGTCATTTACGCGGGCACGGTCACCTGCTGTCCCAACCCGCGTGAGGTCGTGTCGTTCCTGCCGCAGGTGCGCCCGACCTGGTTCTTCGCTGTCCCGCGGATCTGGGAGAAGCTGAAGGCGGGACTCGAGGCGATGCAGGCCGCTGCCCCTGAGGAGCAGCGCGCGCCGATCCAGAAGGCCATCCAGGCCTCGATCGAGCGGGTCCGTCTGCGCCAGCGCGGCGAGCCCGTGCCCGAGGAGCTCGAGGCCGCCTTTGCCCAGGCCGACGAGCAGATGTTCTCCAAGCTGCGAGAGATGCTCGGGCTCGATCAGGTGATCGCGGTCAACGTCGGCGCGGCGCCGACCCCGGTGGAGGTGCTCGAGTTCTTCCACGCGCTCGGGATCGAGCTGGCCGAGTTGTGGGGGATGTCCGAGACCTGCGGTTTCGGTACCTGCAACCGGCCCGGCGAGGTCAAGATCGGGACCGTAGGGCCGCCGTCTCCGGGGGTCGAGCTGACGCTCGCCGAGGATGGAGAGGTGCTGGTGCGGGGTGAGTTCGTGATGCTCGGCTACCGCAACCAGCCGGACAAGACGGCTGAGGCGGTCGACCCCGACGGGTGGCTGCATACCGGTGACATCGGCGAGATCGACGAGGACGGATATCTGAAGATCGTCGACCGCAAGAAGGAACTGATCATCAACGCGGCCGGCAAGAACATGTCTCCGGCGAACATCGAGGCCGCGGTCAAGTCAGGCAGCCCACTGATCGGGCAGGCCTGCACGATCGGGGACCGCCGGCCGTACAACACCGCGCTGATCGTGCTCGACGCCGACTACGCCCCGCAATGGGCGGCCGGGCACGGGATCAAGGCGGACAGTCTCGAGGCGCTGGCCGCCGAGCCCGCCGTGATCGCCGCCGTGCAGGCGGGCGTCGATCAGGCCAACCAGCACCTGGCTCGGGTCGAGCAAATCAAGAAGTTCGAGATCATTCCCGGGGACTGGCTACCGGGCGGGGATGAGTTGACGCCGACGATGAAGCTCAAGCGCAAGCCGATCGCGGCCAAGTACGACGCCGTGATCGAAGCGATGTACAGCTAACGTCCGGCCTCGATCGAGCGCCAGATCAGCTCGATTGGATGGTGGATCGGAAGCGGATGCCCGAGTTCACGTAGGTGCAGGTCGAGTTGGGCGCTACAGCCGGGGTTGCCCGCGGCGATCGCCTGCGCTCCGGTGTCGATCAGGTTCTGGGCCTTGATCGCGCCCAACTCCGCCGCCGCCCTCGGTTGGACGAGGTTGTAGATCCCGGCCGAGCCGCAGCAGACGTCCGGCTGAATGGGATTCTCGATCAGCTGCAGTTCGGGGATCGCCTGCAGCAGCGCACGCGGCTGTGAGCGCACGCCCTGGGCATGGGCGAGGTGACAGGCGTCGTGGTAGACGACGCGCAACGGCACCGGTCCGCGGGGCGCCCTGGGTTCGATCTCGGCCATGCAGCTCGGTGATGTCCCTCACCTGGGCCGAGAACCCGTGGGCCGCGGAGGTACCGAGCAGCTCGCCGTACTGCTTCATCGCCGCACCGCAACCCGCGGCGTTGACGACGACGTGATCGAGTGGTCCGAGCGCGCCGAAAGCCGCCACCGTGGCCGATGCCCGGGCGAGGGCCGCCTCCTCCTCGCCGGAGTGCAGCTCGAGGGCTCCGCAGCAGTCGGGGGCCGGCGGCGCCAGCACCTCGAACCCCTCGGCGGCGAGCGCCGCCACCGTGGCCTGATGCACATCTCCGAAGAACACGCGTTGCACACAGCCGAGCAGCAAGCCGACGCGCCCCCGGACCGGGCCCTCCGCGGGCGGTATGCTCGGGGATCCGGCGGCGGATCTCCCGCCGCGATTTCCGGGGAGCGACCTTGGCCAGGACGGCCACGCGTTCCGGCAGATGCTCGGCGCCGAGCTTGCGACCAGCGGCCAGCATCGGCGCGAGCTTGCGCAGGCGCTTAGGGTGGGGGAGGGTCTCGAACAGAAGCAGGCGCAGGGCCTGTTCAGCGGTACTGCGGCTGTGGTGGCGCTCGACCTGGGGCCGGACCCGCTCGATCAGGCGGTCGTATTGAACCCCGGAGGGGCAGGCAGTCACGCAAGCCATGCATCCGAGGCAGCGGTCGAAATGGGTGACCATCTCTTCCGTGAGCTCCTCGGCCTCGTTCAGGCCGGCGTCCATGAGCACAATCCGGCCGCGCGGGGAGTCGGCCTCCTCGGCCCACAGGACATAGGTGGGACATGAGTCCAGGCAGAACCCGCAGTGCACGCAGTCGTCGATCAGCGCCTGCGCAGGCGGCCGCTGGTCGTCGAACGCCGGCACGCTCAGATCCCTGCCACGAAGGCGCCGGGATTGCAGGTATGGGCCGGATCAAAACGGTCCTTGACCCGCTGCATCAGCCCCAGGGCCACCGGGTCGTTGGGGCCCCAGGCATCAAGTTCGTGGCGAGCGTCGGCCGGCGCGTCGAGGACGACTGAGTACTCGCCGGCCTGCAGTGCGCCGCGCAGGCCCGCCACGGCATCCGGCTCGACCTCGACGTAGCTGGTCCCGAGCGCGGCGCGGCCGACGAGCGTGCCGCCGGCCGCGTCGACCGCCAGCAGGATCTCGGCGAGCCGACTCGGCCGCGCGGCGAGCTTGACCAGCACGCGTTCGCGCGAGCGCTGTCCAGACCGCTGACGGGCCCACAGCTCAGCGTCGGCCTCGGCCACGTCGACATGCGCGAGTCCCAGCTTGCCCATCAGCTCCGCCACGCGCTTGGCCCGGCGGGGCGCCTCGGCGCCACCAGTGCGGGCCAGGATGCCGCCGCGGCCCGCCCCGCCACGCCAGATCAAGCGCCTCGAGCTCGAGCGGGGCGGCGGACACGGCGCGCGCCGCCTCCGCCAGCACGGCCGGGTCCGAGCTGGCGCCGAGCGCGGTGGCGGTGGCCAGCGGCAGTGGGTGCAGGCGGACGCTGACCGAGAGGATCATCCCCAGCGTCCCGAACGAGCCCGTGAACAGCTTCGCCAGGTCGTAACCGGCCACGTTCTTGATCACCTTGCTGCCGGAGCGGGCGATCGTTCCGTCGCTGAGCGCGACGGTCATGCCCAGGACGAGGTCTCGCGGGGCGCCGTAGCGGTGGCGCAGCGGGCCGGAGTCGGCCGTGGCGATGACGCCTCCCGATGGTGGCCGCGTGGCCAGGATTGCCCAGGGGCGGATCGATGGCCAGCATCTGTCCCTCGCCGGCCAGCTGCGTCGCGCAGCCGCGCGAGCGGCACCCCGGCCTGGACGATCGCGGTGAGGTCACCGACGTTGTGCTCCAGCACGCGGTCGAGCGCGGTCGTGGACAGCTCGCGTGGGCGCCGGTGGCGCAGCCGTGCCCCAGCTCAGCTTGGTCCCGGCGCCGCGGATCTGCACCGCATCTCCCGGCGGCCGCCGCGGCGGCCAGTGCCGCCGCGGCATCCTCGAACGTGTCGGGAGCGAAGCTCGGCGCATCAGCCTAGAACCGCTCGGCCACGCCGGCCCGCTCCAGCGGATGCTCGCGGTAGGGCCCGGGAACCTCGCCGCACAGGCGCGGGGTCGGCATCAGCTTGCCGGGATTGGCCAGGCCGGCCGGATCGAACGCGCACCGCAGTCGCTGGAAGGCCTCGAGATCGGGCTCGGAGAACATCGAGGGCATGTAGGCCTTCTTGTCCAGGCCCACGCCGTGCTCCCCGGTGATCGAGCCCTCGGCGTCGACACAGGCCTTGACGATCAGCCCGGCCAGCTCCTCGGCCCGCTCGGGTTCCCCCGCGCGGGCGGCGTCGTAACACACGAGGGGATGCAGATTCCCGTCGCCAGCGTGGAACACGTTGGCCACCTGGAGCTGGTACTCCTCCGAGAGCGCGTCGATCTGGCGCAGCACCTCGGCCAGTCGAGTCCTCGGGATCACACCGTCCTGGACGTAGTAGGCGGGTGCGATCCGGCCCATCGCGGCGAACGCCGCCTTGCGCGCTTGCCAGATCTGCGTCCGCTCGGCGTCGCTCAGGGCCACCCGGACATCGGCCGCACCGGCGCGGGCGCACAGACTCATCAGATGCTCGAACCGAGCGTTGCATTCCTCCTGCGGTCCGTCGAGCTCGACGAGCAGGGCGGCGCCGGCGTCCAGCCGATAGCCGGCGTGGGTCGCCTCCTCGGCTGCCCGGATCGACAGGCGGTCCATCATCTCAATCGCGCCCGGGACGATCCCGGCGCCCACGATCGCGCTGACCGCATCACCGGCCCCGCCGGTGTCCTCGAAGAAGGCCACGATCGTCCGCACGGTCTCGGGCTTCGGAAGCACCCTGAGCTCGATCTTGGTGGCGACGCCGAGCGTGCCTTCTGAGCCCACGAACGCCCCCAGCAGGTCGTAGCCCGGCGCGTCGCGCTCGAGCGCGACGACGGTCCCGTCGCTGAGCACCACCTCGAGTCCGGTGACGTAGTTCGTCGTGAAGCCGTATTTGAAGCAGTGCGCGCCTCCGGAATTCTCGGCCACGTTGCCGCCGATCGAGCAGACGATCTGACTGGAGGGATCCGGTGGGTAGAAGTGAGTGGGGGCGACGGCCCGGGAGACGGCCAGGTTGGTCACCCCGGGCTCCACGACCACGCGCGCGTTGGCAAGATCGACCTCCAGGATCCGCCGCATCCGCGCGAGCACGATCAGCACCCCTTCGGCCACGGGGATGGCGCCCCCCGAGAGTCCGGTACCGGCGCCGCGCGCCACCCACGGTACCCCGGCCTCAGCGCAGGCGCTGACGACGCTCGCCACCGTGGCGACATCACCGGGAAGCACCGCGGCCAGCGGGATCTCACGGTAATGAGCCAGGCCGTCAGAGCGATACGTGGCCAGCGCGTGTGGATGCGTCAGCACGTGCTCGGCGCCGCAGACCTGCTGAAGCCGACCGATCAGGTCCGAGCCGTTGCGCAACATACTGCGGCAGTATCGCCCAACCGCCGAAACGGTGTGGTGGTGGACGAGCTCAGTGAACCGTGACGTGGACCGACCGGCTCAGGGCGGTCGTTCCCGGCGACAGCATCGCGTCGGCGGAGGGGTAGGTCCAGGACAGCCGCATCGTCCCGGTGGCGGGAGGGGAGATTCTCGTATCGAAGTACCCAAACCGGTCATTTACCGCGATCGTGCCCAAGGTCGTGAAGCCGCCGCCGGAGTCGCGGCGGAACTGGATGGCTACCGTCTCGGGTCGTGGCCGGGTCATCCTGGCGGGCGAAGAACACCGGACGGGCGCAGCCCCAAACCTCGAGGCTCTGACCGGGGCGCGCGGTGGTGACGGGCAGATACAGCGGCAGTCGCCAGGCGTCGTAGGTTGGTTTGGGCTTCTGGTTGAACGTCAGCAGACCACTGGCGAATCCGCCGAAGTCATCGGCGGGGGTTGCCGGCAGCGGGTCAGCGAGCAGATACTGCATGAACGACTTGATCCGCGGGTCACGCCAGGAGATGTACTCGGCCTGGTTGAGGAACTGAGCCGCGGTCGTGGTCGAGATGTACGGAATCCGCTTGGTGGGATGCTTCGGCGGGGAGGTTATGTATCCGTACTCGGTGTTGAAGATCGAAAATCGCTTGCCCGATCCATAGGCGCGCTGGAGACGGTCGAGCGCCCGCTCGAGCCTGCCGATGTCGGCCAGTGAGGAATAGTCGGGGTCGTTGGGCTGCTCGACATTGGGCGGGAACCACCGTGAATACGGGTGGTCGGCAAAGCCGCTGGCCTCGAACAGGCCGGGGTGGGCGCTGCGAAACCCTCGTGAGCCGGCCGCCGTCGCCGGACAGCCGCGGAGTGCGGCGGCGGTTCCGCGGAGCTGGTGATAGTTGATGTTGACGCAGTAGAGGGCACGGAGGAACTGCAACGGCCGCATGCCGCTGAAGACCCCGAAATTGTCATAGCCACGGGGGGCCACCTCGCCGACGAGGATCTGGTCGCCGCCATGGCCGGTTTGGTGCAATCCCGTCCACGCCGCGTCGACCAGACCACGGTACAGGCGGGGGCTCTCCTCGATCGTCAGGTGACCGGGGACGCCCTGCGGCGCCAGGCTGGGGCCGTAGTCGGGCTCGTTCCAGATCGACCAGAAGCTGACCGGGGGGAGGTCATTGGGGTCGCCGGGCGTGGTCAGGTGGGTGTCGGGATCGTAGTTGCCGCTGTAGCGAGTACCGAGCGCACGTACGAACAGGCTGAACTCGTGAGCCGAGGGCTCCCAGTTCGGATGGGGCTTTTCGCGTGGGGCCCCGGGGCCGGTGGCCCAGAGCGGAGCGCCCCCGACGATGTTGAAGTTCAGGCTGATGCCGTAGACGAGTGCCTGTTTGGCGATCCGATCGAATGGCGCCCAGTTCGCCGCCGGGTAGGCGGCCGGGTCGGCGGCGTCGAAATTCGGTCGCTTGTGCGATGTCGCGCGCGGGGCGATGCTCAACCAACGAACGGCGACCCGTGCCCGGTCGACCCCGAGCACCCGCAATCGCTGCATCGTGCCCGCCGGATCATTGACCAGTGCCGTGTCGTCCTGAAGCCAGGCTTCCTGGTTGCCGGCCGCCAGCGCGGAGTCGCCGCCGAGCGCTGACATCCCCACCATGAGCAGGACGGCGGCGCTCAGCACCGCTGCGCCGTGGCGGGCCATCAGCGAATTGTGATCCGCTGCGATCGGCTGTAGAGCGGCGCGGCGGCCGGTGTGGGCCTCCAGGCCAGCCTCACCGTGCCGGTGGTGGCGAACCCGACCTTGGTGTCGAAGTAGCCGCGCGAGCTGGTGACGCGGATCGTCTTGGCGACCAGGAACGCTCCGGAGTTCCGGGGCTGGATCTGGATCTGCACCGACTGGGTACGGCCGGTGTCGACGCGGGCGTAGTGGGCTGGCCGCACGGCACCCCAGACTTCGAGCCGGCCGCCGCGACGGGCAGACGTCGCGGGGATGAACAGGGGCAGGCGGTAGGAATTGAGCATCGTCAGGCCCCCGCCGATCGGCTTCGGGGTCGCTCCGAAGAACTCGAGCCCACTGGCAAAGCCACCGAACTCGGGCACGTTCACCGAAGGATTGGGATCGACCAGCAGGTACTGCATCGTGGTGGCGATCCGCGGCTGACGCCAGGAGAGATACTCGGCCCAGTTGTCATAGAGCGCTGCCGTCGCCGGCGAGACGTAGTGGTTGCTGCGGTTGGGCGGGTTGGTCACGTACCCGTACTCGGTCACATAGATCGGGAAGCGCTTGTGCGAGCCGTAGACGCGCTGAACCCTGTCAAGCGTGGTCTCGAGGCGGGGGACCTGGTTGAACTCTGCGTAGTCGGGGTCCGTCGAGGACGCCCGGGTCGGGTTCAAATTGATCGGGTACGGATGCTGGGCGAACGCGCTCGCGCTGAACAGGCCGGGGTGGGCGGAGCGGAACGCGCCGGTTCCGGCCGGATTCGTCGGGCAGCCGGTCAGCGAGGCGACCGAGCCCCGCAACGGGCGCAGCCGCGAGTCAAGGCAGTACAGCGCGCGGATGAACTGCAGCGGCTTGGTGGTGGCGAAGTTCCCGGGCAGGCCTTCGGGTGCGCCGGGGCGCGGGCGAGCGTTGCTTCCCCGCGCGGCCAGGCTTCCGATCAGGATCGTGTCATGGCCGTGGCCCGTGGCCTGAAACGAGTTCCAGGCAGCGTCGACGAGGCCGCGGTACACCACCGGCGAATAGAGCACGGTCGAGCCATTGATCGCCTGTGGTCCCATGTCCTTGCCGAAGTTCGGCTCGTTCCAGATCGCCCAGGTGCTGATCCGCGGCAGTCCTCCGTAGTGGCCGGTGTAACGGGTGGCCACGGCATGTACGAACCGGCCGAACTCGGCGGCCGAGGGCTTCCACACACCCAGTGGAGCGTCGGCGGGAGCGCCGGACGCCAGGGCCCACCGTGGGGCGGGGGCGCTGAGCGTGAAGTCGACGGCGATACCGCGGGCAGCGGCAGCTCTGACGATGCGGTCGTAGATGGCCCAGTTTGCCGCCGGGTAGGACGCCGGGTTGCCCAGATCGCCGGCGGGGTGCACGAGCGAGTCGGGGGTCGGAGCGATCGTGCGCCAGGACACATACACGCGGGCAATCCCCACCCCGAGGGCGCGAAAGGTGTTCAGCGTGGCCTCCGGGTGGAGCTTAAGCTGGACATCATCCTCGAACATCGAGAGCTGCTGGGTGCTCGCCGTCGCCGACTGGGCCGCCGGCAGCAGGCACACGCCTGCGCTGAGCACACACAGGGTGATCACACGTCGAAGCGGATTGCGCACGGGAAGTAGAACCTCCATTGCCATCAGAAGTTGCGCGGGCAGGGACTTTCCCCCCTACCCGGCGACGGACGCCACTAGCCTAGCGAAGCTCACCCAGAGCCGATCAGCGCGATGCGGCTGTAGATCGTGGCGCCGTGAGGATAGGTCCAGGCCAGCCGCAGTGCGCCCGCTCGACCAGCCCGAGCGCGGACGTCGAAATACCCGCGGGGGTCGGTGATCGAGGCTGTGTCGACGGTCCTGAACCCAACCGAGGCAGGCCCGCGGTACTGGATCTGCACCTGCGTCGCGGCGTTGTGGACGATGTGCTGCACCGGCCGGGCGCAGCCCCAGACCTCGATCTGGCCAGCCGACGTCGCCGGCCGAGGGAGGAAGATCGGGAGGCGGAAGGCCTCGTAGGTCGGCTTTGGCTGCCCGCTGCTGAACAGCAGGCCGGTGGCGAAATTCCCGGAGGGTGGGTCGGTGAGCAGAAACTGGTCATAGGAGCGCACCCGCGGATCGCGCCAGGAGAGGTACTCCGCCCAGTTCAGATAGCGCGCCGCCACGGCCGGATGCGTCGTGCGCTCGATGTTCTCCGGCGGGTTGGTCTGGTAGCCGAATTCGGTCGAGTAGATCGGCAGTCGCGGATACGAGCCATAGGCCGACTGAGCATGATCGAGCGTTTGCTCGAGGCGGGGCAGCGAGGCCAGATCGGCGTAGTCCGGTTCGCCCGGGGTGACGACGTTAGGGGCAAGCCCGCCTTGGGGATATGGGTGGTCGGCAAAGCCGCCGGCGTGAAACAGCGCCGGATGATCCCGCGCGAAGGTGTGCGATCCCGCGCCGCCGGCTGGGCAACCGCGGGCCAGGGCCGCCGTCCCCGCGAGGGGACGGAAGTCCGCCCCGACGCAGTACAGAGCACGGATGAAGCGCAGCGGGACCATGCCGGAGAAGTTCCCAGGGTTGTCTCCGGTAGTGATCCCGCGTGGTGCGGTCTCCCCGATCAGGATCGTGTCGGAGCTGTGCCCGGTAGCCCGCAGCGCGTTCCAGGCCGCATCGAGCAGCCCGCGGTAGAGCAGCGGCGAGACTTCGACCGCCGAGTGATCGATGGCCTGCGGAGCCAGGTCGGGCCCGTAGTTCGGCTCGTTCCAGATCGCCCAGAAGCTCACCCGGGGAAGCGGGGAGGGCGACCCTGGCGGCGCGTAACGGCCGCTGTAGCGCTCGGCCGCGGCGCGCACGAAGGCGCCGAAGGCCGTCGCCGAGGGCTTCCACGAGGAGTACGGGTTGGGCGGCGCCCCCGGCCCGTTGGCCCACCTCGGCGCCGGGCCGCCGACGGTGAGGTCGACGCCGATCCCGCGTTGCGCGGCGTCACGAACGATCGTGTCGTAGATCGACCATGACCCCGCCGGGTAGTTCGATGAGTCGGCGGGATCGAAGTTCGACGGTTGGGTGCCGGCCGTCGGGCTGGGCGCCAGCGACTCCCACCGCAGGTAGACCCTGATCCGGCTGATCCCGAGGCGCCTGACCCGGTCCAGGGTGCCGGTTGGATCGGCATGCAGGTGTCCCTCGTCCTCGAAGATCGTCTCGGGGCTGCCGTGTGGACCCGGGCTCGATGAACGGGCCTTCGACCCGCATCCGGTCAGGAGTGCGAGCGTGCCGGCGACGGCGGCAAGGAGCGGCACGAGCCGCCGCGGAGAGGCTGCTGACTCGGGCAAGCGCCGCAGAATACGGCTTTAGACTCCGCTGCGATGCTGATCCCGGCCCGCACCGGTTCCGCCGCCGCCGGCCGCAGAGACGTGCTCAAACGGATGGCGATGCCATCCCCGGAGCAGATCCTGCTGGTAACCGTGGTCGTGGTCGGAGCCACGATTCGTCTCGCCTCGCTGACCACACAGAGTCTGTGGGTCGACGAGGCGACGACCGTCCACGAGATGCACATGTCACTGGGTGCCCTGCTCCACACCGTGCGCGTCGGCGAGACCACCCCGCCGCTGTACTTCCTGCTCGCCTGGACCTGGGCCAAGGTGTTCGGGAGCGGAGAGACGGGATTGCGCCTGTTTTCGGCCTTCGTGGGCGTGGGGCTGATTCCGCTTGCCTATGCCTGCGGGCGCGAGCTCGTCTCACGCCGCGCCGGCCTGGTCACCGCGGCGCTGGTGGCCGTCAATCCGTTCATGATCTGGTATTCACAGGAGGCGCGCTCGTACGCCTTATTTGCCATGTTCGCGGCCGCTTCGTTCCTGTTCTGCGCCCGGGCCTGGCGTGCGCCGACGAACCGCAGCCTCGGTTTGTGGGCGGTGTTCTCCGCGCTGGCCGTGCTGACGCATTTCTTCGCCGGCTTTTTGGTCCTGCCCGAAGCGGTGCTGCTGCTGGTGCGCACGCGCCGACGAGTGCTGCTGGGGGCCTTTACGGTCATCGCCGTGGCGCAGCTGGCCGTCCTGCCGCTGGCCCTCGGCGACACCTCGCATCCGCTGGGCTGGATCAAGGTCTTCCCCCTGTCGGTACGGATCCAGCAGGTGCCGGTCGCCTTCGGCCTGGGGCAGCTCTATCAAAGCTCGATCGTCACCAGCGGCCTGCTCGGTGCCGCCATCCTGGCGGTGATCGTCCTTGCCCTGCTGGTGAGGGGCCGCGGCGTGGCCGAGCGGCGCGGGGCGGCGTTCGCCGCCGCCGTTGCCGCGGTCACATTGCTGGTGCCGCTGATCCTCGCGGCGCTGGGACGGGACTACCTGGTGCCGCGCAACCTGATGGCGGCCTGGGTTCCGCTGGCCGTCGTGCTCGGGGCGGCATGCACCGTGCCGCGGGCCCGGCTCGCCGGCGCAGGGCTGGCCGTGATCCTGCTGGCGGCGTTCCTGGTCGCTGGTGTGCGGATCGCGCAGAACCCGCAGTATCAGCGGCCGAACTGGCGGGGGGTGGCGACCGCGCTGGGCGCGGCGCCGGGCACCCGGGTGATCGTGGCCTACGATGGCGGCTTCGCCGCCCAGCCGCTGACCGTCTACATGCCGGGCATTCCCTGGCGCTCCCCCCCGAATGAGCTCGTGAGCACGACCGAGGTCGACGTCGTCGGAAGCGCGTGGCAGTCAACCGCGAGTCCCTTGCCCCCCGGTACGAGCCTGGTCTCCCGCCGCGCGGTGGGCGGCTTTCTCGTCGAGCGGTTCCTGATCCGGCGCGGCTGGCATCTGCCGCTGGCCGAGATTGGCCGACGCGCCGGATCGTTGCTCGGGCCCGGGCCCGCGAACCCCGCGGTGCTCGTCCAGCGTTCTTCCGCCTGAGTGGCACCACTAAGCTCTGCGCCGATGACCCGAGCCCGGAACCTGGTTGCGCTGGTCGGCGCGCTGTTGGCGTGCAACGCCGCCGTGGCACTTCCAGTTTCAGCGGCGCAATCCCAGGTTGTGGCTGACTGCAACGCTCACGGACGGCTCACCGGGCGCTACTCCTCGGCGCAACTGCGCAGCTCGCTGAGCACGATGTCCGCGGACGTCAAGGAGTACACCAACTGCTACGACGTGATCCAGCGAGCGTTGCTGGCGCAGCTCGGCGCCTCGCACGCGGGCTCCGGCTCACCGGCCGGGAGCCAGAGCTCCAGCGGATCGTTTCTGCCCACCCCCGTGGTCGTGGTGCTCGTGCTGCTGGTGCTGGGGGCGGCGGGGTTTGCCGTGCTTGCCGTCCGTCGCCGGGGCCCCGGCGACGGCCCGGGCAGCGCGGTTGGCTAGCGGCTCCGTTCCCTAACTCAACCTGATCGCGACCGTGCGGCTGTAGATGGTTCCGACCCCCGGTTGCGCCCAGGCCAGCCTGACCGAGCCGCTGCCGGCAAACGCCTGACGCAGGTCGAAGTACCCGCGCAGGTTGGTGATCGTGAGCGTTCGCACCGTTCGCCAGGACCCATGGGAGCCGTTCTGGAATTGGATCAGCGCCTGCTGGCCCGGGGCGGCGAACTGTGCAGGGCGCACGCATCCCCACACCTCCAGCGGGCGTCCGGCGCGACCCGATGTGCTCGGGAGCAACAGCGGCATCCGATAGGCGTCGTAGACCGGTTGCTTGGGCGCGCCGGTTTTGAACTCGAGGCCGCTGGCGAAATTGTCCAGCGGCGGGTCCACGAGCAGGTACTGCATGTAGCTGCGCACGCGCGGCTGGCGCCAACTGAGGTACTCCGCCCAGTTGATGTAGTACGCCGCGGTCGTGGGGGAGATCTTGGCCACCTTCGTGGGCGGGTTGGTCCAGTAGCCGTACTCGGTATTCCAGATCGGGAGTCGGTTGCGTGACCCATAGACGGCCTGCAGGCGGTCCAGCGTGCGCTCCAGCCGTGAAACCGAGGCCAGGTCGGCGTAATCAGGATCGTCGGCCAGCGAGCGGTTGGGGGCGATTCCCTGGGCATAGAGATGGCCGGCGAAACCGCTGGCGGCGAACAGCCCAGGATGGGCGGAGCGGAAGCGAGCCGAGTCGGCCGTCGTGGTCGGGCAGCCGCGCGCCGCGGCGGCGGAGCCACGCAGCGGGAGGTAGCCCGCGTCGACGCAGTACAGCGCGCGGAGAAAGCGCAGCGGCTTGACCCCGGAGAAGTTGCCGATCGGATGGTTGAGGCCGTGGGGGGCGGTCTCCCCGATCAGGATCGTGTCGCGGCCATGGCCGCCCTGTTGGAGCGCGACCAAGCGGCGTCAACGAGTCCACGGTAGGCCGACGCTCCGACCTCGACGGTGTCATGGTTGGTGGCCTGGGGGGCGAGGTCGATGCCGTAGTTGGGCTCGTTCCAGATCGACCAGAAGCTGACCCGTGGGAGCCCCCGTGATAGGACCCGCTGTAGCGCTTCGCGGCCGCGCTGACGAAAGCTCCGAATTGCCGGGCGGATGGCTTCCACTGTCCGTACGGGCCGCCCCGCGGCGCCCCGGCTCCGGTGGCCCAGATCGGCGCCGGGCCGGTGAGCAGGAAATACACGCTGATCCCTTCGGTCTTGGCGTCCTTGACGATCTCGTCATACGGCGCCCACTGTCCGCGGTAGGCAGCCGGATCCGCCGCGTTGAAGTTCGGGGGGCGCCGCGCAGAGGTGCCGTCCGGCGCGATCCTGCCCCAGTAGATCCCGACGCGGACCCGGCTGACACCCAGGCTGCGCAGGGTCTGCAGCGTCCCGAGCGGATTGGCGTGCAGCTGGCCGTCGTCCTGAAAGATCGCGTCCTGGCCCGGACTGGCGGCCGCGATCGGGACAGAGCGGCCGTCTGCGAGGGCCAGCAGGGCGAGGAGGGGGAGGAGGCATCTGAACCGGGGCATGACCTGATGGAACCACACACGCCCCTGGGAGTTGCGGCCGGCAGGCCGCTCTACACTGCAACGCATGGCCTCCCAACGGCAGATCCACGTGGGTACGGTCCCGATCGGCGCCGGTGCACCGGTCGCAGTCCAGACGATGACCAAGACCGAAACGGCCGACCTGAACGCGACGATGGATCAGATCCGCCGGGTCGCGGAGGCTGGGGCCGACATCGTCCGCGTGGCCGTCCCCCGGGAGAAGGACGTCGAGGCACTGAAGACGATCGTCGTGCGGTCCCCGATCCCCGTGATCGCGGACATTCACTTCAACCACACGCTCGCGTTGAAGGCGATCGACGCCGGGGCACACTGCGTCCGCCTGAACCCGGGCAACATCGGTGGTCCGGACAAGGTTGCCGAGGTGATCACGCGCGCCAAGCAGGCCGGTACGCCGCTGCGCGTCGGGGTCAATTCGGGTTCGCTGCCCGCGCACCTCCGCCAACTCGAGTACGACAACCCGGTGGAGGCGTTGGTCACCGCGGCGGTCGAGACGGTCGAGCTGATGGAGCGCCTGCAGTTCGAGAACTTCAAGGTGTCGATGAAGTCGACATCGGTGCCGAACACGATCGCCTCCAACCGGCTGCTGGCCCAGCGGATACCGTATCCGCTGCACCTCGGCGTCACCGAGGCGGGCACCAAGTGGTCGGGCTCGCTGAAGTCCGCCGTCGGCCTCGGGACCCTGCTCGCCGACGGGATCGGGGACACGATCCGGATCTCGCTGTCCACCTTCCACGCCGAGGAGGAGGTGAAGGTGGCCTGGGAGATCCTCAAGGCGCTCAAGCTGCGCGACCGGGGTCCCGTCCTGATCGCCTGTCCCACCTGTGGCCGGCTGCAGTTCGACATGGACTCCGTGGTGGCAGAGGTCGAGCGCCGCCTGGAGGCCTACGAGGACCCGATCGAGGTCTCGGTGCTGGGCTGCGCGGTGAACGGGATCGGCGAGGCGCGTCACGCCGACTTCGGCATCACAGGCGCGAAGGACATGGGGATGATCTACTCACGCGGTGAGCCGCTCAAGAAGGTCCCCACCGACCGCCTGGTCGACGAGCTGTTCGCGGAGATCGACCGCTACTACGCCGCGGGCAAGCAGGTGATCCGCGACGAGGCGAAGGCCGCGGACGCTCGGGCGTGGCTGGCCGAGAACGAGGACGAGACGGCGATGACCCCGGAGCGCCTGGCGGCGATGGAGGCGGCGGCGGCGCACGCCGACGACGCTCTGGCTCCGGCGCCTGCGCACGCGGGCACGCCCGCGTCAGCTCCGGCTCCGATCGACGAAGAGCTCTCCCCGGTCGCCGGCCGGCGGTTCACCCGCGCGTAGCGCAAACCGCGGTAGCGGAAGCGTCGTTTGCCCGTGCCTGGCGGCGCGGCTCTGATGTTCGTGATGTGAGGACCCAAAGTGCGCAATGTCCGCGCGACCGCAGGTGTCGTGCAGGATCAAGGCCCTGAGAGGGCGACTTCGTCACACAGCGGTTGCGCCAGCCCAGACAATGCGCCTTTTGGTCCTTTCAGCGCGGAACGCACCCCTTCTACGCGCCGGTCGCGATCCATGCTCGGGGCCAGGCAGCGAAAAAGGGCGCGCCCCGAAAGGCGCGCCCCGATAAGCCGTTTTCGGACTCGGTGCTCAGCGGGCGTTCTGGAAGCCCTCGGCAACCTTGCCCCAGTTGACCACGTTCCACCACGCGTCGATGTAGTCCGGGCGCCGGTTCTGGTACTTGAGGTAGTACGAGTGCTCCCAGACATCAACGCCCAGCAGGGGGGTCTGGCCGTCGGTGGCCGGGCTGTCCTGGTTGGCCGTCGACACCACGGCGAGACCCGAGCCGTCGTGCACCAGCCACGCCCAGCCGGAGCCGAAGCGGTTGACGCCGGCCTCCTTGAGCTTGGTCTTGAAGTCATCCAAGGAGCCGAACGCCGAGTCGATTGCCTCGCGGAGCGCACCGTCGGGTTCGCCACCGCCGTCGGGTGACATCCACTCCCAGAACAGTGAGTGGTTGAGGTGGCCGCCGCCGTTGTTGCGCACGGCGCCGCGCTTGTCCTCGGGGATCGATGACAGGTCCTTCACCACCTCGAGGATCGGCTTGTCCTCCCACTCGGTGCCCTCGAGTGCGGCGTTGACCTTGTCGACGTAGGCCTGATGATGCTTGTCGTGATGCACGCGCATCGTCGCCTCGTCGATGTGCGGCTCCAGCGCGCTGTAGTCGTAGGGGAGCGGCGGTACGGAATAGGCCATAGGGGGTCTCCTCGCTTCCGATTTCTGGGGCTAATTGCACTTCTATCAGACGGCGAGCGACAGAGCCCGGGATTCCGGCCGCGGGTAGGCTTCGCGCTCGGCCATGACCCGTCTGAACCGCTACTTCCTACCCACAGAACGCGATCCTCCGGCAGACGCGGAGGCGATAAGCCATGTGCTGATGGTCCGCGCCGGCCTGATCCGGCAGGTCGGCTCAGGGCTGTGGTCGTGGCTGCCTGCCGGCTGGCGGGTGCATCAACGGATCGTGCAGCTCGTGCGTGAGGAGATGAACGCAATCGGTGGCCAGGAGATGCTGATGCCGGTGCTGCATCCCGCGGAGCCGTGGCGGCGCACCGGGCGCTACGGGATCGACGAGCTGTTCAAGCTTCAGGATCGCCGGGGCGCGGAGATGGTTCTGGCGATGACCCACGAGGAGATCGTCACCGGTCATGTCGCCGCCGCCGTGCGCTCCTACCGGGATCTGCCGATGATCCTCTACCACTTCCAGGTCAAGGAGCGAGACGAGCCGCGACCGCGGGCCGGGGTGCTGCGCACCCGCGAATTCATCATGAAGGACGCGTACTCGTTCGACCGCGACCAGGAGGGACTCGAGGTCTCCTATCAGAAGCACGTCGAGGCCTACGACCGGATGTTCGACCGTCTCGGCCTCGAGTGGTACCGCGTCGAGGCGGACGTGGGGATGATGGGCGGTATCGGGGCGCATGAGTACATGGCCCCCTGCGCCGCGGGGGAGAACGAGGTGGCCCTGGCGGCGGGGTATGCGGCCAACGTCGAGGTGGCCAGCGCCCAGGCCCAGCCGGTTGTCCTGGAGCCGGCGCCTCCCGCCCCGGAGGAGGTCCACACCCCCGGGATGACAACCATCGATGCGGTGGCGAGCGCTCTGGGCCTGTCACCGGGGGCGCTGCTGAAGGCGTTTCCGATCGTTGTCGATGGGGGGGAGATGAAGCTCGTGGTCGTGCGCGGCGACCATCGAGTCAACGAGATCAAGCTCCGCACGGCTCTCGGCGGGGACTATCGCCCCGCGCGGAGCGATGAGATCTCCGAGCGCTTGGGCCCCCCGGGATTCATCGGGCCGGTGGGGGCGCAGATGCCCGTCCTGCTCGACGCGGCGATCGAGGCCGGCGGCTACGTCGCGGGCGCCAACCGCGCTGAGCTGCATCTGCGCGGAGTGGTTCCGGGCCGGGACTTCCCGTTCGAGACGGCCGACGTGCGCAGCGTCGTGGCCGGGGACACGGTGGACGGCCGCGTGATCCGGATCGAGCCGGCGATCGAGGTTGGAAACCTGTTCAAGCTCGGCACTCGCTACTCCGAGCCGCTGCGGGCGAGTTACCTCGACCAGTCGGGCGCTGAGCAGCTGATCTGGATGGGCTCCTACGGGTTCGGCCCCGCTCGCGCTGCGGCGGCCGCGGTTGAGCAGTCCGCCGACGAAAAGGGGATCTCCTGGCCCCGGTCGATGGCTCCGTTCGACGTCGAGCTGGTCGGGCTCGGCAAGGAAGGCAGCGAGGAGTGGGCATACGCCGAGCGCCTGTATGAGGAGATCCAGGACAGCGGTCTCGAGGTCCTCTACGACGATCGTGACGCGGGGCCGGGGGAGAAGTTCGCCGACGCCGAGCTGCTGGGCTGCCCGCTACGGCTGACCGTTGGGCGCCGAACCCTGGCCGCTGGTGAGCTGGAGGTCCAGGTCCGCCGCGGCCGTGACTCCCGCACCGTCCCCGTCGACGGCGCAGCGCAGGCGGTCGCCGATCTGTGGCGGGCGCTGCCCTGAGTCCCACCACCAAGCGCCGCCTGTTCGGCCTCGATCGCTCCGGCCCCGCCCCGGCTGCCACCGGCTCAGACCAGCCGCTGCGCCCGTGGACGATTCCCAACGCGATCGGGTACGCACGCCTGATCGGCGATTCCGGTGTTTCTGGCGGTGGCGCTGTCCAGCGCCAAAGGGCAGAACGCGCTGGCGGTGGTGCTGTTCGCGGTCATCGGCTGGAGCGACTACCTCGACGGCTTCGTGGCACGGCTGACGGGCCAGTTCAGCCGCATGGGCGCGCTTCTGGATCCGATCGTCGACCGGCTGCTGGTCATCTCCGGGATGGCCGTGGCGTGGCACTTCCACCTGCTGCCCCGCTGGGCCCTCGTCGTGGTGATCGCTCGCGAGCTGTTCATGCTCGGCCTGAGCCGCTATGGACTGTCTCGGGGCGTGGAGCTGAAGATCAACTGGCCGGGCCGCGTCGGGGTCGCGCCGACAATGGGCGCGCCGTTCTTCGCCATGGCCGGCGTGCATTGGCTGGCGCTCGTGCTGCTGTATTGCGGTATGGCCTTGGCGCTGCTGGCCACCGTCCTCTACGTGCGGGAGGGAATCCGGCAGACCCGCGCCAGAAACAAAGTCTCAAGCTCAGATTGACCCTCTGAGAAGCGCCGGTATACTCGCGCCTTCAGCCTTTGCCAACCGCAGGACGGACGGGGGTATCGCCTCAGATGGACACGTTCCCGGACCTCGGGTCCCTCAGCGATCAGGAGCTGAAGGACCTGATCAAGCAGCTCACGGATGAGGAGATGGAGATCTCCTATAAGCGGCGGATCCTGCACGGCAAGATCGACATCCTCCGCGCCGAGCTGGTCAACCGGCTCCGTAAGAAGGATGAGAGCGGCGAGCTCGTCATCTCCGGCGCTGACGTCCAGCAGCTGACCGACATCCTCTCCGGGCGTGTGTCCGGGACGGAATCCGCGTAGGCGGGTCAGGCTGGTTCGGTGGCCCAGCACTGCCCTGAGTGCGGTTTCGCCAACGCCGACGGCGCCAACTACTGTCAGCGCTGCGGCGCGTTCCTGACCGGCTCCGAGTCGGCGCCCGGCGCAACCACGGCGACCTACCGCGTCGGTGAGACGGGTGAGATCGAGGAGCTCGAGCTCGAGGACGTCGTCGCACGTGGTGCGGCGCTGGTGATCCGAGCCGGCGGCGGGCGCTCGGGGGAGAGCTTCCCGCTCGCCGGCGAGCGCCTGAGCGTCGGCCGCCGCCCGGACAGCGACATCTTTCTCGACGATGTCACGGTGTCCCGCGATCACGCGATCCTCGTGCGCCGCGGCGAGGACTACTACCTCGACGACTGCGGCTCGCTCAACGGCACCTACGTCAACCGCCATCGGATTGAGTCCCATCGTCTGAGCGACGGCGATGAGCTTCAGGTCGGCAAGTACAAGCTCGCGTACCTGCATCGCTGATGGCCTCCTCCGTCTGACATCCGCGACGGCGAGCTGCAGCTCCCGGACTCCGCTCCGGAGGCCTCCGGTCCGCCGCGGCAGAAGGCGGTCACGATCGGAGCCGTCTGCAAGGCGCTGCACCAGGAGTTTCCCGACATCTCGATCTCCAAGATCCGCTACCTGGAGGATCAGAAGCTGGTCACCCCCCGCCGCACGCAGGGGGGCTACCGGCTCTACACGCAGAACGACATCCAGCGGTTGCGGACGATTCTGCGCCTGCAGCGTGACGAGTTCCTGCCCCTGCGCGTGATCCGGCAGGAGCTGGCCGGTGGGCGCTCGGACCGGGAGGTCGCCGCTCCCGGGGAAAGCCGCGCGCTGCGCCGGGCCACGGTCTCCAGCCGCGACGGCGGGGCGATGTACTCGCTAGAGGACGTGGTCGACGAGACCGCCGCCAGACCCGTCGCTGGTGGGGGAGCTGGTCGATTTCGGGGTGATCAAAGGCGAGACCCGCGGGGGAGTGCGCTACTACGACGAGACCGAGCGGGAGATCGTCCGCGCTGTGTCCGAGCTGGCCCGCTACGGCGTCGGCGGCCGCAATCTGAGGGTGTTCCGCAGCTCGGCCGACCGGGAGGCGCAGCTGTTGCAGAGCATCCTCGCCCCGGCTCTGCGCTCTCGCAACCCCGACCGTCGCAAGGAGGCGATCGAGGCGCTCGAAAATCTCGCCTCGGTGACGACGCATCTGAAGCACCTGCTGCTGATCCGAGATCTGCGCAAAATTGCCACCTGACCTAAGCCGCTCGGGCGTCGACCTTCGAGGGTTCGTGCGCGACATCCCGGACTTCCCGCGTCCTGGCATCGTCTTCCGCGATATCACTCCGCTGCTGCTCGATCCGCGTGCGCTCGACGCCGCTGTCGCCCGGCTGGTCCGCTTTGCCGAGCCCCTCGAGATCGATCTCGTGGTCGCCGCCGAGGCTCGCGGTTTCATCCTTGGCGGAGCACTGGCGAGGGCGCTGGGAGCAGGTTTCGTGCCCGCCCGCAAGCCGGGCAAGCTGCCGCACGAGACGGTCAGCGCTGAGTACGCATTGGAGTACGGGATCGATGCTCTGGAGGTCCACGCCGACGCGCTGGCCGGCGGGGCCCGCGTGCTCATCCACGACGACCTTCTGGCCACCGGCGGCACCGCGGAGGCGCTGTGCTCGCTGGTCAGCCGTCTGGGAGCCGAGATAATCGCCTGCGCGTTCCTGGTCGAGCTGAGCTTCCTGGGGGGGCGCGAGCGCCTGGCGCCGCATCATGTGCACGCCCTGATCGATTACGACTCCTGATGGCTCGCGCGCGTCGCCACCGGGTTGTGTCCGCCTCGCCGCAGCGGATCTGGGATCTGATTGCGGATCCTCATCACCTGCCGCGTTGGTGGCCGGGGGTTGCCCGGATGGAGGGAGTGGAGGAGGATCGCTGGACCCAGGTTCATCATGACCAAGAAGGGGCGGCCGGTCAGGATCGACTTCACCCTCCTCGCCTCCGACCCGCCGTGGCGGCGGATGTGGAAGCAGGAGATCGAGGGGACGCCGTTTGAACGGGTGCTGGGGGAAGCGGTAACGGAGATCGGGTTGGACCCCCACGGGGACGGAACCACGGTGACGATCGAGCAGCGCCAGAAGCTGCGTGGTTATTCCCGCACCGGCGGCTTCCTGCTGCGCCGGGCCACCGGCGGCAAGCTCGATGAGGCGCTGGATGGGATCGCGCGCGCCTTCGAAGCCGACGCTCCGGTCAGTGGAGGCTGAGCGCGCCCTGAAGGATGATCGTCCCCGGGGCCTTCGGCTTGGGCGCGGTTTCGACGCTGACCAGCAGTTGCTTGAAATGCGAGGCATTGGCCGGCAGCGGGCCGGCGGTCTGGAGCACCTGGGTTGTGCCGACCCCCGGATTGACGAAGCCGAGGATGTGGTTGTCGGTGGATGAGTTGTAAAGCCACACGGCGTACGCGTCGTGCCGGGTGTTCGCCGGCACACCGGTGGCGCGGATGACCAGGCCGGTGTTGGCGCCCTGCTTGACGATGATGGCCACGCCCTTTGGCTTGCCGCCGGTCGGGGAGAGCAGGTTGACCTGAGCGATCGGCTTGGCCGCGGCCGTGCCGGTCGTGCTCGTGGCGGTGGTCGTCGCCGATGAACTGGTAGTGGGGGTCGGAACGCCGGCGGCTGTACGGGTCGATGAGCTGGTCGAGCTGCCCGATGAGCTCAGGACGATCACCAGCACGACCACCACGATCACGGCCAGCAGCCCCAGGCCGGCTAGCAAAAGTGCTCCACCGCGGCGAGAGCTGGGCGGGCCGCCAGGAGTGCCCGTCGCACCCCGAGCCATGCGGGGGGCACCCGGAGCAGCGATTGGCTCGCGTCGGCGCGGTGGCGGCTCGGCATCCCGAGCAGGTGACGCATCGGCCGGCTCACGGCGCGATGCCCCGGTGGGAATCTCAGGTAGGCCGCCGCTGGCCAGGGGCGCCAGCTCGGAGGCCACCACTCGCGCCCACGCCCGCTCGCCGGGAGCGTCGGCGAGACGATTGCGGGTCTCCTCGCTGATGCGGGACGGAAGCTGGCCCAGCAGGTAGTCCGTGATCAGCGCGCGGCGCTCAGGGGGGACACCGGTCCGCGGGCCGAGGGCGTCCAGGGCTGAGAGAGCCCGTTCGCGCACGGAGGTGCGGTCGATCGACAGCAGCTGCGCGATGTCGTCATAGCTGCGACCGCGTTGCAGCACGAGTTGGAGGACCGCCCGGTGATCGGCCGGCAAGCTGTCAAGAGAGGCCATCGACTGCCGTAGCGTAGACAAGGCCGCCAGCCGATGACGTGCTGGCTGGAAGCACTAAGGTCCCGCGCACAGTGGATCTTCGATTGCCGTACCGCGCCGAGCGCGGCTTGGACGCGTTGCTGGGCCTCGAGATACTGGAGTTGACCGAGGAGCTGGCGCGCGGGCAGCTGGCGGTTCGGGACGAGCTCAAGCAGGTCGCCGGGCTGGTTCATGGCGGGGTCTACGCGTGTGTCGCCGAGACATTGGCCTCGGTCGCCACCGGTGTCGCGGTCGCCAGCGAGGGCAGGATGGCGATGGGGCTCTCCAACCAGACGAGCTTTCTCCGGCCGATCACCGCCGGAAACCTGCACGCCGAGGCCCGGCGCAAGCACCGGGGTCGGAGCACCTGGGTATGGGAGGTGGAGATCACTGACGATCACGGCCGGCTGTGCGTGCTCACCCGCATGACCGTCGCCGTCCGCGATCTTCCAGGATCCTGAACGCGTTATGCACGAGACCGCTGAGGACCTGGCCCGGTTGCAGGCGCTGCTTGACCGCAGCTACGCCGCCGCGGGCGCCCATCTGAGCCGGATTCACACCGCGGAGCGCCGCGTCGGCGCAGAGCAGCTGGCGGCGCGCCTACAGGGCATGTCACTGCTGGTCCTGGGTACGGTGACCGCGGACGGACGACCGATCCTGGGGCCCGTCGACGGAGTCTTTCTCCGCGGGGAGTTCTACTTCGGCTCCGCGCCGGACTCGCTGCGCTTCCGTCACATCGCCAGGCGCCCTCAGATCAGCGCCACCCACCTGCCCGGCGAGGAGTTCGCCGTCACGGTCCACGGCCGGGCGGTGCCCGTCGATCACCAGGGACCTGAGGGCGCCGAGCTGCGGCGGACGCTGCTCGAGGTCTATGTGCCCCGCTACGGGCCCGAATGGGTGGAGTTCCTCGACGGCGGCCCGGTCTACGCGCGGATCGCGGCCGACAAGATGTTCACCTTCGAGATGAACGCCGATCGGTGATTTCAGTGGCTGCCGGCGCCGCGACCCAGAAAACCCTGAATGAACTCCCGTACGGCGGGATCCCCAGATGAACTCACATGCAGCATGCGTGTCCACGCCAGCGCGATCACTCCCTTGGTGCCGGGTCGGTGGTCGAGGATCACCGCCTGACCGGCGGCGGCGAGGGCCGCGGTGAAGCGGCCGGCAACCTCGTTGGCCACCGCGGACAGGCCTTCCGGCGGCTTGCTGGCGCCGTAAGCAAGGACCACGTCGCCGACCTCGAGTGCCTGCAGGAGCTGGTCGTCGTTGAGGGCCGTGGCATCGTGGCGAACCGCTTGTGGGATATGCGCGCCGCTGGTCGGTGGGTCGGAGTCATAGGCCGGCCGCAGCTCTCCCGGGCTCAGATGAGCGTGTCCCAGATCCCGGAACTTCAGACCAACGGTCACCCCTGTGCCCGAGATACCGGCCGGGTCATGTCCGGCGAAGTACCCCGACAGCAGGCCGATCAAGCCGATCGACAACAACAGCGATGCCGCGAGAATCGCGAGGCGCTCGAGCGCCGTGGTCGCGAACTTCACCGCACCGCGCGAATGGAACGGCGCGCTGGGGCGGACCGACGTTCGGCGCCGGGCGGCGGCCCCTCGGCGATGGCGGCGATTTCTTCGATTGCGCCACGGAGCTCCTCGGCGAGCACGTCGACGTCGGGCAGGGCGTCGAAGTCGGCGGTCAGCCCGAAGTTCAGCTGGCCGTTGTAGCTCATGATCGCGATCCCCAATGCCGTGTTCTCGGCCAGGGGCACCATCGGATAGATCGCCTGCAGCTCGCGCCCGAGAACGTAGAGGGGGAACTGTGGTCCCGGGACGTTGGTAACGACAAGGTTGAACAGACGCTGACGAGCCTGAAGGCGTGCGGCCTGCGCCATGATCGTCGGCGGCGCGAAGCCCGACAGCTGGGTGAGCACCTGAGCGCCGACCGCCTGCCCGGAATCCTTGATCCCGTCCATCGCCGCCCGGATCGTGTGAAGCCGCTCCACCGGATCGATGATGCCGACCGGCAGTGGCGCCCACATCGCGGCCACCCGGTTCCCCAGCGCGCCCTGCTCGACGTCGGCCCGCACCGACACCGGGACCATCGCCTTCAGCACCACGTCCTCGGTCGGCTCTCCGTGGAGGCGCATGTAGCGTCCGAGCGCGCCCGTCACCACGGCCAGTACGACGTCGTTGACCGTACCGCCGAGCGCATTCTTGATCGCTTTGAACTGGGCCAGGTCACCGTTCACCCATGTGAATCGGCGATGCGGGCCAATCCGCGTGTTGAACGGGCTCGAGGGAGCCGCCTGCAGCCCGGCCCGGGTGAGCGCGCCGAGACCCGCGAGTGCGCCGCCCATCCGTTCGGCCAGTTGCCGCGGGCCTCGCAGCGCGTAGCGAACGCCACGGAGGACCTCACCGGGCACCGTGGCTCGCTCCAGCAGCGCGTCGGCGAGCAGCTGGGTCGAGCTCGGCAACGGGCGCGGCACCCACTCGTGCTCAGGTGGGGCAACCGGCATCGGTTCCGGGGACGCGTCGAAGAGGACGGTGGCGATGTCCACCCCCGAGACGCCGTCCACGAGCGCGTGGTGAGTCTTGGACAGCAGCGCAAAGCGGTTGTCGGCAAGGCCCTCGACCAGCCAGAGCTCCCACAGCGGTCGGTCGCGGTCCAGCGCCTGTGAGAACACGCGACCGGTCAGCCGGCGCAGCTCCTCGTCGGTGCCCGGCCGCGGCAACGCGGTGTGCCGGACGTGGTAGGTGACCTTGAAGTGGGGATCGTCGACCCACACGGGACGGCCCTGCTCGAGCGGCACGAAGGCCAACCGTTGGCGATAGCGAGGGACGAGGTGCAGCCGAGTGAGAATTGCCTCAACCAGCTCCTCGTAAGCCGGGGCGTCGCCCTCGAAGACCGCGCACGCCGCCACGTGCATGTGGGCCGAGTCACGTTCCAGATGCAGAAAAGAGCTGTCGAGGCCGGTCAGTCGGTCTGGATTGGCCACGGCTCCCATTCTTGCAGGGGCTGGCCACCGCCGCGGGCGCGCGGATGCGCGGCCGGCCAAACACCTGTGTGATGCCACTCACACACGAACGAGCGTTCGCCTGCCACCCTGCCTAGGTCGTAATTCGACCTGCCGAGTCGCTCCTGCCCGGTGCGGGAGCGAGCGGAGGACCCACTGCCGGGTAGTGAATTTTCACCCGGCCGGGGCGAATCGACTGCCCGAAGCTGAACCTGCTCGGCGCAGTTGTAGCGACCACGGAGCACGGACCGCTCGCGAGAGCCGTTCGTGCGGTGGCGCGAGCCCGACAGCTAACCCCGTAGGCGCCCGGTCGAAGTCTCACCAACCAGGAGGTCCCCCATCGTGAGGACTAATTCGACGCTGCGCAAGCTGCGCCCGGTGCATCTGGGTGCGGGCGTGGCGATGCTTGCCATTCCAGGCTCGGCGGTAGCGCTCACCGCCGGGAACGCAGATGCCCTGAGCGCAATCCAGATCACCCTGAAGCCGGCGCACCTTGGCTTCGGTCGTGCGGTGGTGGTGTCAGGCAGCGCTCCAGGCGCTAGCGCTGGGGCGCGGCTGCAGTTGCAGTTCGCTCCCGCCGGCGCCACCCATTGGCGGTCGCTGAGCTCGGCCGCGATCCACCACGACAGTCGTTTCCGGTTCGTCCAATCGGTCCGGCAATCCGGCCTGTTGAGGGTCGTGCCCGGCCAGGCCACAGCGGCGCCGCAGATCAGCGCTGCCGGGGCGGGTCCGCTCGTGCCGAGTGCCGCCCACACGGTTACGGTTGCGGCTCGGTTTGCAGTGCCGACACGTTCGCTTGCCGTGCTCGGCGGTGGACGTGCCCACGTGCGCGGGAAGCTGCTGCCGGCACGGGCCGGCCGACGGGTCCGACTGCTCGGCCACAGCGCCCGCGGTTGGCAAACGCTCACCACCGGACGGACCGGTCCCCGGGGCGGGTTCGACCTTCCGGTGAGCCCCAGCGGCCCCGGACAGCGGTGGCTGCGGGTTGCCTTCACGGGCGACCGGCACAACGCCGCCAGCTGGGCCCACGCCGGAAGTGTGGCCGGGTTCCGCCAGAGTCTCGCCTCGTGGTACAGCGACGGCGGGGCCACGGCGTGTGGTTTCCATGCCCAGTACGGGGTGGCCAACAAGTCATTGCCGTGCGGCACCAAGGTCACGTTCCGAATCGGCGGACGGTCTGTCCACGCGGTCGTAGACGACCGCGGGCCGTACGTCGGCGGCCGTGAGTGGGATCTCAACCAGAACACCGCCGCTGCGCTCGGATTCGCGGGCGTCGGCCTGGTCTGGTCCTCGATCTAGGAGCTCGCTGCGGGCTGGGCAACCCGGGTTGGGTTGTCTGGCCCGTGGCCTAGCCTCAGGCTCATGCACGACCGCTGCGTCGCCCATCTCGACATGGATGCGTTCTATGTCTCGGTGGAGCTCAGGCGCAGGCCGCAACTGCGGGGGGTTCCCGTGGTCGTAGCCGGCACCGGACCACGCGCGGTCGTCACCACGGCTTCCTACGAGGCTCGGCGTTTCGGTGTCGGCTCGGCGATGCCGGCCGCGCGGGCGCGCCGGCTCTGTCCCGATGCCGTCTTTCTCCCTCCGGACTTCCCCTACTACCGGGAGGCCTCCGCGGAGGTGATGACGATCGTCCGCGCGCAGGTGGCGATGGTGGAGGTGATCGGGCTCGACGAGTCTTATCTCGAGCTGACCGGCCTGCCCGCGCCGCACGCTTCGATGCGCCGCATCCGGGGGGAGATCGAGTCCGCCACCGGGCTGACCTGCTCGGTTGGCATCGGACCGAGCAAGCTCGTGGCCAAGGTGGCCTCGGACGCCGAGAAGCCACGTGGGTTCGTGGTGCTGAGCCGCGAGCAGGCGGTGGCACGGTTCGCCGGCTCACCCTGCGGGCTCGTGCCCGGGATTGGTCCCAAAACCGTCGAGCGGCTCGCAGCCTTGCGGATCACGACGCTGGGTGAACTCGCCGCCGCCGCACCGGAGGAACTGTCGCGGCGATTCGGGTCCCGCGCCGCCGCCGAGTTGCAGCGCCGCGCCCGCTTCGAGGACGACGCGCCGGTTACCCAGGAGCGCAAGGTGATCTCAGAATCGCGGGAGACGACGTTTGACCGCGACATCACCGATCTGGCCCAGCTCGAGCATGTCCTCGATGGCCTTGTGAGCAGTCTGTGCGCCGGCCTCGCCGGGCAGGGCCGCTGCGGTCGCACGGTCGGGATCAAGATCCGCCTCGATGACTTCAGCACCCACACGCGCGCGCGGACATTGCCTGATCCGGTCGCTTCGGTGGAGCGCGTCCGGCCGGTTGCGCTCGATCTGCTCAGGCGCTTCGCGCCATCGCGTCCGGTGCGCCTGCTCGGTGTGCGCGTCGCCGGCCTGGAGGCGATCGACCCGTACGCGGCTCGGCAATTGAGCCTGGCGATGTAAGGCCCGGCGCGGAACTACTAATACAGGGCGGCGGCCAGCCGCCGGCGCGCGTCGCGCGCGAGCGGGTGCTCGACGCCGAGCTCTTCAAGGATTCCGACTACCACCCGGCGGATGTCGTCTCGGGCTCCGTCTGAGTTCGGCAGCGCTCTGAGCAGCAGGTCGAGCGCCTGCTCATGGTCCCCGGCGTCGATGGCGGAGAAGGCGCCGCTGAGATCCGGGAGCTCGGGATGGCTGCCGGCGGCGGCTGCGCGCTCGAGTCCGATCCGGGCGGTCAGGCCGTCGGCGGCAAAGCTCCGCGGCACTTGCGCAAGCACCCGCAGCGCCTCGTCGGCCTCGCCGCGGTCGTGCAGCAGCCGCGCCAGCGGCACGGCGGCGTCGGCCCGAGTGGGCTCGAGTTCCACCGCTCGGCGCAGCGACTCCTCATCGCCCACCGCCACGAGAGCGTCAGCTTCGGAGGGCACGAGCGAGTCAAGGAACCGCTCGACGGCTGTCGGCGGCTGCGCGCCCATGAACTCAGCCGCCACCTCACCGTCACGAAACGCCTTGACGGCGGGAATGCTCTGGATCCGGTACGTGCGGGCCAGATTCTGATTGGCGTCCACGTCCAGCTTGGCCAACTCGATTTTGCCCTCGCGCGCCGCCACCGCGCGCTCGATCACGGGACCGAGCTGGCGGCACGGTCCGCACCATTCGGCCCAGAAATCGACCACCACGGGAACCGTGTGCGAGCGCTCGATGACCGCGGTCTGGAAGTTGCTCTCGGATACATCCATACCCTGATGGTAGAAAACCGCTGTGGCCGACCGGATAATCGAACGTGACGGGGTCGCGCTGTCGGTCTCCGACGCCGGCACGGGCATCCCCGTGGTGCTTCTTCACGGACTGACGGCGACCCGCCGTTACGTAGTCATGGGCTCGCGCTCGCTCGAGCGCTCCGGTCACCGGGTGATCGCCTACGACGCACGCGGCCACGGGCGCTCATCGCCGGCGCTGGTGCCTTCCGATTACGGCTACGAGGACCTCGCCCGCGACCTCGAGGCGGTTCTGGATGGGCTAGAGGTCGAGCGGGCGGTGCTGGCCGGGGCCTCGATGGGCGCCCACACACTGCTGGCCCTGGCCCTGCGCCGACCCGAGCGTGTCGGCGCGCTGGTGGCCATAACGCCGGCGTTCATGCCCGGGCGCGAGGGATCCGGGGAGCGGCTGGCCCGCTGGGATGCGCTCTCCGCGGGCCTTCGCGAGAGAGGAGTTGAAGGGTTCCTGGCCGCCTACGGCCGACCTGAGGTCCCGGAGGCGTTGCAGGAGACGGTGGAGAAGGTGATCCGCCAGCGGTTGGCGCTGCACGAGCATCCGCAGGCGGTCGCCGATGCGCTGCAAGCCGTCCCGCGCTCCCGTCCGTTCGACCGCTTGGAAGCGCTCGGAGCGATCAGGGCTCCGACGATCGTCGTGGCCAGCGCCGACGAGGCTGATCCGGGGCATCCGCAGGAGGTGGGGGAGGCCTATGCCGAGATGATCCCCGGTGCGCGGCTGGTCACCGATCAGCCCGGGCGCTCGCCGGTGGCGTGGCAGGGAAGCCGGTTGTCGGCGCTGATCGCCGAGGTGGCGGCGCGCGCGGAGATTCGGTGAGCACGGCCGGGTACTCCGGCACCCCGCTGATGCGGAAGCTGGGCATCAAGCCGGCGGCCAGGCTGGGGCTGATCGGTGCCCCCGAGCACTTTGCCGAGCTCCTCGGCGAGCTTCCAGACGGCGTGTCCGTGCGGACTGGCGCGCGTGGACCGCTTGATGTGGTGGTGGCGTTCTTCGTTGTCCGCGCTGAGCTCGTGCGGCGACTGCCGGCGCTGAAGGATGCCCTCGCTGAGGACGGCGGGCTATGGGTCGCCTGGCCGAAACGGGCCTCCGGGGTGGCCACGGACGTGACGGAGAGCGTTGTGCGCGAGCTGGGACTGGCGGCAGGACTTGTCGACAACAAGATCTGCAGGATCGATCAGACCTGGTCGGGGTTGCGCCTGGTCTACCGGCTACGCGACCGCCATCGCCGTTAAAGCGCCACGCCCCGGGAGCCGGCGGAATGCAACAGCGGCCGGCCCTCCGGGGCGCGAACTGGGGAGGGGTCTACATAATCTCCCGAAATGGTTTAGATGTCCAAGACGAGTAGTGTTAGTTATTGATTGGTTCTGCTTATGGGTGGGCCGCCTGGGCCCGCGGAGGTCAGCCGAGAGTGACTCGTTCCGGCGTGGCATCCGATGGAGCGAGGTATCCATTCCCGCGGAAATGGATGAACACCCGGAGATGGACCTGCCGGTTTTTCTTCCCCTGCCCGGGGAGGTGGTTGAACACCGTCTGCGTCTTGAAGCTGCAGTCGGGGAGCACGTCGGCCAGTGCGAATCCGACGAGCCGGCGACCGAGCATGAAGTGGACAGTCGCGTTCTGGAAGCACGACAGCGACTTCGGAATCGAAGCCGGTCCGATCACCTTGCCGGATGTCGTGAACACGAACGGCTTGTGCTTGTCACGCCCAGGCGTCGTGCGGGCTGGAACCCGGGGCCGGGGCCGGGGGGAGGGGAACGTCATGAAGGTCTCGTCGGCGCCGTACTGGACCGACGAGGACACGCTGTGAACGGCGACGATCCGGTAGTGGAAGAAGGTGCCGGGGGCGAGGCCCGACAGCTGCGCCGACACATTGACGGGGAGGCTCCCGGCGGGAACGGTCTGGGAGAAGGTCGAAGAACCGTAGAACGGCGTGACGCCGTACTGGAAGGTGTAGGTGGTCGACGCGCCGCGCGGGTTGATCACGCCGGTGACCGTCGCGGTGGTGGCGCTGGTGACCTGCGCCGGACCCGTCGCGGTCTGCGGGGGTGGATTTCCCGCGGTGGTGAACGTGTGGTCGGTGCCGATCGCGCCGCCGAACCGATTCAGGGCGAGGAGGCGGTAGTGGTAAACCGTCCCAGGGATCAGATCCGCGATCTTGAACGCGACCGAGACCGTGTGGGTACCGCTCCCCGCCGACTTCACGGTGCCGCTGATCCCGTAACCGGTGGTCAGCCCCCATTCAAATCGGTACGACGTGCTCGCGCCGTTGGGGTTCACGGTCCCGTGCAGAATCGTCGTCGTCGTGGTCGTCGACGAGGTGCTACCCGTGGCCACCGTCGGCGACGAAGCAGCGTCGGCAGTGACCGCGCTTCCCGCGGCGATCAACAGAACCACGCCCACGAGCTTCAAGTTGCGTTTCATCCTGCCTCCTCAGAAGGGTTGTCCGGGTGTTCTATACCCGCTTCCCGAAGGAAGTTGCGCCTCTCCGGCCGCGTCCCTTTGGGGCTGTGCGGCCGTCTGCGAGCGTGTGCGGGACCGCCGGGCCCGGTGTGTCTAGAAGTCCTGATGCAGATCAAGCGCAACGCACCGCGCGCCGATAGGCCGCGCATGAGGCAGCGAACCCTCGGAGTGATTGCCGTCGTCTGGGGCGCGGACGTTACCCGTCTATCCAACGCTCGATAATCAGTCTTATGTAACCCATGGAGGAAAATTGGCGCCGCCAACAAAATCCCGCGTCCGGTTGTCGGCGGCGTATATTGAGAGTTCTTTGGGCGAACGGCGGTCGAGTTCGAAAGTGCGCAGCGTTGTACGTCTGATAGCGGCCACGCTGGTGATGGCGGTCTGTGGCGGTGGCACCGCCGTGGCGGTGACGCCCGGGCAGGTCAGAGCCTGGGGTGACGATGGCAACGGCCAGCTCGGTGATGGGGCGAACATTGACCAGGCGAAGGCGGTATCAACTGGAGGGCTTGGGCAGGTCGTGCAGATCTCTGCCGGGGAGACCTTCTCGATGGCGGTTACGGCGACCGGATCGGTGTTCGCGTGGGGAGACAATGAGTTCGGCGACTTCGGCGTGTCCACGCCTCACCAGAGTGAGTATTCGCCGGTACGGGTGACCGGCCTGAGCGGCGTAAAGCAGGTCGCCGCTGGGTTCGAGGACGGTCTTGCACTTCTGTCGAACGGGACTGTGATGGGCTGGGGTGCGAACGCCCATGGCGCGATCGGCGATGGCACCACGACGCCTCGCCCAAATCCTGTGCTCGTCGGCGGTCTGGGCGGAGTTGTTGCCATCGCCCAACGCCAGCAGCACAGCCTGGCGCTGCTGTCCAACGGAACCGTCATGTCGTGGGGACAGACCACCGGCGCCGATCAGCTCCGGCCCGCTGCCGTGCCCGGGTTGAGCAGCGTCGTCGCCATCGCCGCCGGTTCGTTTCATGACCTTGCGCTGCTTTCCAACGGCACGATCATGGCCTGGGGCGCGGGCGGCAGCGGTCAGCTCGGCAACGGCGCGTTCACCAACCAGACGTCGCCGGTGCGGGTCAGCGGCGTGAATAATGCCGTCGGGATTGCGGGTGGGACCTTCTTCAGCCTGGCGCTCCTCCGCGACGGCACGGTCGTCGGCTTTGGCTCCAACCAGTACAACCAGCTCGGGTCGGCGGCGACGACCAACCACCCTATTCCCGTCCCGGTGAGCGGCGTGAGCGGAGCGACGCGGATCACCGCCGGCGACGGTTTTAGCGCGGCGCTGCTCTCGAACGGCACCGTTCTGGCCTGGGGCGCCAACGCCCACGGGGCGCTTGGCAACGGCACGGTCGGTGCGACGTTCAGCACGGTCGCGACTCCGGCCCCGGTCGCAGGAGTCAGCGGCGCCACCGCGATCTCGGCCGGGGGCGCCCACACACTTGCGCTCACATCCTCAGGTTCGGTCGCTCCGCCGCCGCCCGTGCTGGGCAAAACGGTCGATGTGGCGCCGGTCTCCGGGATCGTGCTGATCAAGCCGCCACCGGGTAGGTTCTTCGCTCCGCTGGGCAGCGCTACCGCGAGCGCGGCGCCGGCAAAGGGTCGTGTCTTTGTGCCGCTCACCGAGGCGCGCCAGATCCCATCAGGCTCACAGATCGACGCTCGACGGGGATTTCTCCGGGTCACCACGGCGTCGGCGCGGCGCGGCGCGACCCAGGCGGGCGTGTTCGGCGGTGCACTGTTCAAGCTCGCTCAGAGCCGCAAGGGCGTGTCCAAGGGACTGACAAGTCTGTCGCTTCTGGAAGGGGCATTCCCCGGTGCTCCGTCATACACCAGCTGTAAGGCCCATAAGGCGACCGACGGGTCAAAGCCGGCGGCTCGTGCAGCCTCGCCCAATCCCGTGCTGCAGGCGCTCCACGCACACGCGCAGGGCCGTTTCCGCACCCAGGGCCGCTACAGCGGCGCAACTGTCCGGGGCACGGTCTGGGACACGATCGACCGGTGCGACGGCACCCTGACCATCGTGTACCGCGGGACGGTAGACGTGTACGACTTCAAGCATCGTAAGACGATCGCGGTGCGCGCCGGCCACAGTTACTTGGCGAAAGCCGCGTGAAGTCTCGTATCGCCGCGCGTTAGACCCCAATGCGCGGGAACCGAGCTTCCGAAACGGCCGCCGCGGTACTCGCGCACCACTGCCATTCGACCGACGTTCTGCAGCCCCGGAGTAGCCTGCCCGCACGCAACCGCCCTCTCATGCAGAGGTTGGCCCGCGGTGCCGAAGAAGAACCCACGGTGACGTTCCACGCTCACAGCCCGGCTCGGCAGACGATTTCCGTTCTGACGGTTGCTGCGGCCCTCACGCTCCTGCCCGCCGGCGGTGCCGGCGCCGTCGCTGGCGCTGGTGGCGGCGGCGTCTCGGGCGCGGCTGGGTCAGCCGGCGCGGCGACCGTCCCGCCAAGTGGAGGCGCTCCGATCGGCGGACTCGCGCCGACCCGTCGCCATCGACAACGGACTCTGACGCCGCCGAGCAGGCACAGCCACGGCAAGTGGCTCTCGCAGGTGACGATCACCGAGTACTGGCCGGCGCCTGAGCGCTGGTACAGCGGCGCTCTGGTGAGGGCCCCGGGCCTCAGCAGCCCGCACAGGATCGATTGGCTGTATTCGGCCACGGGTGTTTCGATGGAAGGCGAGGGCATCGGGCTCGACGGCCGGATGTACCACATCAACGCGCTCGGCGATGGCGGTTGGGTCACCGTGTCCGGGACCCCGACGTCCCCCTCGGACGGATGGTCTGCCGGTTCGCCGTACTGGCGCGCGGGGGGTTACTGGCGCAATCGCTCCGGCGGCGTGACCTTCCCCGTGGCCAGCGGCGGCTGGTCCGCGGGCCGGGGACGTCATTACGTGGCGCTGCGTGGGGTCACCTTTGCCGCCGGCGCGTCACTGCCTCTGCGCTTTCTCCAGTCGATCGCGGTCGACCCGCACGTGATCCCGCTCGAGAGCAGGGTCTACATTCCGGCCTACAAGCACGATGGCCACGGCGGCTGGTTCGTCGCCCAGGACACCGGCGGCGCGATCGGCGGCCGACACGTCGACGTCTACCGTCCACCGCCGGTCAGCCCGCACGCATCCGGTCAATACCTGACCGGTCAGCGCATATATGTGATCAAACCACGGCGATAGCCCGGCTAGACTCCACGTCATGCCCAAGCAGCAGCGGATGATGCGGGTCGAACAACGCAGCCAGCTTGCGGCCATGCAGCAACTCGAGCACCGGTCCGACGAGGAACTGGCCGCCGAGACCAAGTTCAAAGCTGCCGCGCAGGCGATCCTCGGCGCTCGCGCCGCGGAGCGTTATGACGCCAAGGCTGCCCGGGCCCACTTCCAGCGCGCCCTCGCCGCCGCCAGGCCGCAGGAGCGGCTGCAGTTGCGCCGTATGGCGGACGCCTCACTTGCTCTTGCCGAGCGCCGTCCGGACGATCTCAAACGCGCCACCGAGCGGTTGGGCGTCGAGGCTCCCACGAGTCGTCAGCTCCGCGGCTTGTGGCTGATGGGGCTGGTCGCACCGCCTGCCAGCGCCGGCACCCTGGCCCGCGTGAGAGGCATTCTTGTCGTCATCCTGCTGATCGTCATCGTGCTCGCGGTCGCCTTCGGAATCGTCAATTTGATCGGGCTCGCGACCGGCGGGGTGTCCACCGATATCGCCATCTTCTACTCGCTGGTGCTGGTGCTCGTCGCCATCGGCGCGCTCGCTTACTTCGGGCGCAAGCGCCAGAAGAAGGCGCAGGCCGAACGCGCCCAGCAAGCCGCCGGCCGCTCTCGCTGAGCCGGCCGGTTGGAGTCGGCGCCGGAGCTCAGGCAAAGCAGAGAGCTGATCATGTGTGGTCGTTACACGTTGGCCTCACCGAACCCGGCCGAGGTGCGCTCGCGCTTCGCCATCGGCGAGTCGGTGCCAGTGCGCCAGCGCTTCAACGTTGCCCCCGGCGATGACGTGCTGGCGGTCACCACCGATCGCGACGGCGCTCCCCGGGGTGAGCAGCTGCGCTGGGGTCTCGTGCCGTCCTGGTCCAAGGATGCGACCACCGGGCTGAAGATGATCAACGCCCGAGTGGAGACGGTGACCGAACGACCGGCCTATCGCCGCGCTTTCGAGCGCTATCGCTGCCTGATACTGGCCGACGGCTTTTACGAGTGGCAGCGTGTCCCCACCGGCCCGAAGCAACCGTTCCACATCACGCGCGCGGACGGCCGACTGTTCGCGTTCGCCGGGCTATGGTCGATCTGGCACGCACCCGACGGCAGCAAGCTGCGCACGTGCACGATCCTCACCACAGCCGCCAACTCGGTCGTGGCGCCGATGCACGACCGAATGCCCGTGATCCTCGCCGAAGACAGCGAGGCGACCTGGTTGGACTTCTCAGCCAAGCACGACCAGCTGCTCGACATTCTCGGTGGCCTCTCCCCTACTGCCACCGCACTACGACCGGTCTCGACCGCGGTCAACGATGCGCGCTACGACGGCCCCGAGTGTCTGGCCGCGCCGATCCCGGATCCCCAAACCGCGCTGTTCTAACCGTCCACCGGAGCGGATGCGACCAAGCCGCAACCGGTGGGCTGCGTAATGCTTCCGCGGGAGCGTCTTTACCGGGCGCCAGCGGACCGCCCGCGATAATCCGCCATCGTGTCCCTCTCCCCCATCCTGTCCCGGTATGACCACGTGATCCTCGATCTCGACGGCTGCGTCTATGTGGGCGAAAGCATCGTCCCCGGAGCTCCGGAGTCGGTGGCCGAGCTCCGCGCCGGCGGCAAGTCCGTGGCCTTCCTGACCAATGACGCGCGCCGCTCACCCGAGGACTATGTGCGCAAACTGTGGGGGCTGGGGATGCAGGCTTCGCTCGAGGAGGTCGTGACGGTTGGCGGCGCGATCCAGCACGTCCTGGCCGGCCGTCCCCAGGGCACGGGGGCGTATGTGATCGGCTCCTCCGCGATCTTCCGTCATGTCTCGGAGTCCGGCCAGCGGATCGTCAACGGAACCGTCGCGCAGTCCACCGCCGACGTGGTGGTGATCGCAGCGCACGATCAGCTGACCTACGACGAACTGCGAATCGCGACGCAGGCGGTGCTGAACGGAGCGGAGATGATCGCCGCGGGCCGCGACCGGACCTTTCCCGAGCAGGACGGACCCTGGCCGGCAACGGGGGCGATCGTGGCCGCGCTCGAGTACGCGACCGCACGCAGCGCCCGGATTGTGGGCAAACCGGACGCCCAGATCTTTCTCACCGCGCTTGATCGGCTCGGTCCGGGCCGCACGCTGGTCGTCGGCGATCGCCTCGACTCGGATCTGAAGGGAGCGGCCGAGGCTGGTCTCGACGGAGCGATTGTGCTCTCCGGCGTCACGACCGCCGAGGAGGCCCAGGCGGCGGAGAACCCCGCGCCGATCGCCGTCGCCGACGATCTACGGGCGCTGGTGATGGCGGTTTGATGCTCTCGGTGATCGTCAATCCACACGCGGGCGCCGGACGCGCGGGACGAGCCCTGGACGATGTCCGGGCCGCGCTTGACGGACTGGGGCTCGAACATGCGGTCGAGCGCACGCAGAGCATCGAGCACGCACGCGAACTGGCGCTGGCGGCGGCGAGCGCCGGCCAGATGGCGGTCGCCTTCGGAGGAGACGGACTGGTCGGCGCTGTGGCCGGGGCGCTCAAGTACAGCCCCGGCGTGCTCGGCGTGCTGCCCGGGGGCCGGGGAAATGACTTCGCCCGGGTGCTCGGAATCCCCCTCGAGCCGGTGGCGGCGTGTCAGGTGCTCGCGACCGGCACGGTGCGGGCGCTCGATCTTGGGCAGGTGAACGAGCAGACGTTCATCGGCATCGCCAGCTGTGGGTTCGATTCCGAGGCCAACCGCGTTGCCAACGCGACGCGGCTGGTGCGTGGCAATCTGGTCTACGCCTACGGGGCGTTGCGGGCCCTGCTGGGGTGGCGACCGGCGCGCTTTGAGGTCAGATTCGACGCTGGCGAGACCAGGACGGTGCGCGGTTACACGATCGCGGCGGCCAATTCCAAGGCCTACGGCGGCGGAATGATGCTCGCCCCCGATGCCGCGCTTGACGACGGCCTGCTGGACGTGGTGATGATCGGGGAGATCTCCAAGCTGCGCTTTCTGCGTGGGCTGCCCACGGTGTTCAGCGGTGAGCACGTGCATGAGCCCAACTTTGAGATGGTCCGGGCGCGGGAGATCGAGATCAGCGCCGATCGCCCCTTCACGATGTACGCCGACGGGGATCCGATCGCGCAGCTTCCGGTCCGCGTCCGTGCGCTTCAAGGCGCCGTCCAGGTGATGGTTCCCGCGTGAGCGGTCTCGGTGTCAAGATCGCCGCCGCCCGGACGGTCGGGGAGCTCGCTCGGCGCGCGGGCCGCGGTGGCGGCACCAGCCTCCCGGGCAAGGTCCTGATGCGCATGGAGCCGCACGCGATCACAGAGCTTGCGTCGCGGCTGACCCGGGGCTCGGTCGTGGTCTCCGCCACCAACGGCAAGACGACGACGGCCGGCATGATCGCCTCGATCCTCGAGCGCAGCGAGATCCCGCTCGTCCACAACCGCGCCGGCGCGAATATGGCCGGGGGAATCGCATCGACGCTGCTGGCGGCGGCGCGGCCGCGCGGCAAGATCGACGGCGAGCTCGGCTTGTTCGAGGTCGACGAGTTCTGGCTGGACCGCGTCAGCGATGAGCTGCGCCCGCGCGCGATCCTCCTCGCCAACCTGTTCCGGGATCAGCTCGATCGTTACGGCGAGCTCGAGACGATCGCCGACCGCTGGGCGCAGGTGGTGGCAGGGTTGCCCGGGAGCGCTCGGCTGGTCCTCAACGCGGACGACCCGCTGATCGCCGACCTCGGCCGTGACTTTCCCGGAGTCAGCTATTTCGGCGTCGAAGATCCCGCCATGGCCCTCCCCGAGATGCAGCATGCCTCCGACTCCAAGCACTGCCGCCGTTGCGGCGCGGCTTACGCCTACGACGCGATCTACCTCGGACACCTCGGGGTCTATCACTGCCCGGACTGCGGGCAGCGAAGGCCTGACCCGGAGGTGGCGGCTGAGCAGATCACGCTCGCGGGCACCCGCGCGGCCGCGTTCACGCTGCGGACTCCCGAGGGGTCGGCTCGGGTGCAGCTGCCGCTCCCGGGCCTCTACAACGTCTACAACGCGATCGGAGCCGCCGCGCTGTGTCTGCAGCTTGACATCCCACTGGCCACGGTCAAGGAGGGTCTGGAGGCGGTCACGGCATCGTTCGGACGCGCGGAGACGGTGGTGGTAGGAGGGGTCGAGCTATCGATCCTGTTGATCAAGAATCCGGCCGGCGCCAATGAGGTGCTGCGAACGGTGACGCTCGAACCGGGCGAGCTGGATGTGCTCGCCGTGCTCAACGACAACACGGCGGACGGAAAGGACGTTTCCTGGATCTGGGACGCCGACTTCGAGCTCCTGGCCGGTCGCGTCCGGCGGATCACCTGTGCGGGCACGCGGGCCGCAGAGCTGGCGGTCCGGCTGAAGTACGCGGGCGTCTCGGCGGTGCGCCTGCACGTCGAGCCCCGGCTGCCCGCCGCGCTCGACCAGGCGTTGGCGGACACGGGGGACCACCGCCTGTTCGCGCTTCCGACCTACACCGCGCTGCTCGAGCTGCGTGACCAGCTGGCAACGCGCGGCCATGTGCAGCAGTTCTGGCAGCCGCCGGTGGTCAGTGCCCCGTGAGCGTGATCTGGCACGACCTGGAGTGCGGCAGTTACACCGAGGATCTCGGCCTGTGGCGGGAGCTTGCCGACGCCCACGGAGATCCGATTCTCGACGTCGGCGCCGGAACCGGGCGCGTCGCGCTCGAGTTGGCACGGGCTGGACACCAGGTGACGGCGCTCGATCAGGATGCGGAGCTATTGGCCGAGCTGGCTCGCCGCGCTGAGGGGCTGCCCGTGCAGACGGTGGCGGCCGACGCCCGGCAGTTCGAGCTTGCGCAGCGGTTTCCCCTGTGCGTCGTACCGATGCAGACCATCCAGCTGCTGGGGGGTGGGGCCGGACGGAGGTCATTTCTGGAACGCGGTGTGAGTCACCTCGCTCCCGGGGGGTGATCGCGATCGCCATCTCCGAGGAGCTTGAGCCCTTCGAGCTCGATGACGGGTTTCCGGCCGTGCTTCCCGACATCTGCGAGCGCGATGGCGTTGTGTACTCGAGCCAGCCGACGGCGGTTCGAGCCAGCGAGCTCGGCTTCGTCCTCGAGCGGCGCCGTGAGGTTGTGGGCACCAGCGGCAGTCACACGACCACCCACGACCTGATCCACCTCGACCGCGTCTCGGCCGCGCAGCTTGAGCAGGAAGCGGCGGACGTCGGGCTGCGGTTAAACGGTCGGGCGACGGTGCCCGAGACCCAGGACTATGTCGGCAGTGAGGTTGTGATCCTCGGTGCCTGAGCAGCTGGGACAGCTTCGGGTCTGCGCGCTGTACCCAGATCTGATGAACATCTACGCCGACCGGGGCAACCTGTTGCTGCTGGAGCAGCGTTGCCGCTGGCGGGGCATCGGCTTTTCGGTCAAAGCGAGCGGACTCGGGGAAGTGTTGGACCCCGACAGCGCAGATCTCTTCTACATCGGCGGAGGACAGGATCGCGACCAGCGGCTGTGCGCGCTTGATCTGGCCGAGGTCAAACGGGACGCGCTGCACGCTGTCGCCGCGCGTGGCGCGGTCATCCTGGCCGTGTGTGGCGGGTACCAGCTGCTCGGTCACTCCTACCAGCTCGGGCAAGAGGAGCTCCCGGGCGTGGGCCTGGTCGACCTGCACACCGTGCGTGAGGAGGGCCCAAGGTTGATCGGGAATGTGGCGATCGAGGTCGAGCTGGACCCCGGCGACCGACGGGTTCTGGCCGGCTTTGAGAATCATGGCGGCCGCACCCACCTCGGCCCGGCCGGCGAGCAGCTGGGACGAGTCCTCCGCGGGCACGGGAACAACGGCACCGACCACACCGAAGGCGTCCGCGCGGGCAGCGTGATCGGGACCTATCTTCACGGTCCCCTGCTCCCCAAGAACGCGTGGTTTGCCGACTGGCTGATCGCCTCCGCCACCGGACTCCCGTCGCTGCCGGTACTCGATGACACGTTGGAGGCGGCGGCGCATGCCGACGCCCGCCGGGCTGCCGGGGTGTAGGGCGGGTGCGCCGCCACAGACGTTCCCTCAGGGCATTCTCGGCTGCCGCGGCGCTGTCCCTTGGTGCGGCCGGTTGCGGCTCCAGCGGGGTGGCCAGCGTCGGCTCTGACGCTGCGACCGGATCCACCGCGGCGTCCCTCACGACGACGTCGACGAGCACGACACAGGGAGTGCTACCGGGGACCGGCAAGCCTCAAGTCACGTTGGGCGACAAGAACTTCACCGAGCAGTTCGTGCTCGGTGAGCTCTACAAGCAGGCCCTCGAGGCCCGGGGTTACGACGTCTTTCTCAATCGCAACATCGGGCCTACGGAGGTCACGATCCCAGCCGTCGAGAGCGGACGCGTCGATGTCTACCCGGAGTACCTGGCGATCTGGGACCGGGCCGTGGCCTCGTACCGGCGGCCGTTCGGATCCGCGCTGGGTGCCTATCGGGCCGGTCAGCACTACGCCCTCGCCCACGGTCTGCAGCTCCTCAACCCCAGCCCGTTCGCGAACTCACCGGCGATTGCCGTGACCCGTGCCTTTGCCGAAAAGCACGGCCTCCGCGAGCTCGGTGATCTGCGCAGGGTTGGCGCGACGCTCGTGCTCGGAGGGCCGCCTCAGTTCCAGCAGGATCCGGCCGGGCTTCCGGCCATCGAGCAGGCATACGGCTTCGCTCCGGCTACGTTCACGCCACTGGACGTGGGCTCCCAGTACCAGGCGCTTGATCAGGGCACGGTGCAGGCAGCCGAGGTGAACACAACGGATGGACAGCTCAGCAGCGGGAAATACGTGCTCCTGCGTGACCCCGAGCGGGTGTTCGGATGGGGCGACGTTGTGCCCGTCGTCTCCGCCCGAGCCCTGCTGGCCGAGGGCCCCGAGTTCGCGACGGACAATCGACCGCGTAGACGCGCTGCTGACCACGCCGGCGATGCGGCGGCTGAATGCGGCCGTGGACCTGCTGCACGAGGACCCAGCGGCGGCGGCCAAGTCGTTTCTGCAGTCACACGGGCTGCTCCCGGCGCCCGCGCCCTAGACCATATGGCGTGGGCCGTCAGCAGCGGCACCAGCGCCAGCAGCGCGAGGATCGTCAGCCGCTCAGGCGCCGCTTGAGCCGAAGCCGCCGGCACCGCGCTCGGAGACAGCGAGCTCGCTGACCTCTTGCACCGCGGGAGTCTCGACGCGAACGAGCACGAGCTGCGCGATCCGCTCGCCGGCCGCCAGCCTGAACGGTGATCGCAAGTCGGTGTTGAGCAGCAGGACCTGAACCTCGCCGCGGTATCCGGCATCGATCAGGCCGGGAGCATTGACCACCGAGATGCCGTGCCGCATCGCCAAGCCTGAGCGGGGAACGACCAGGCCAGCATGACCCGGTGGAATCTCAAGCGCGATCCCCGTGCGTATGCTGCAGCGCTCGCCGGGCTCCAGCACGGCGTCCCGTAACGCATACAGGTCAAGGCCGGCATCGCCTGGATGGGCACGGGTCGGAAGCTTCGCCTCGGGATCGAGGCGGCGGACCGGGAGGGGTTCGCTCATGCCGGGCGGGAACCGAGCGCGAACGGCCGGTAGCGTGCTGCCACCGTCGCGGGAAGGCGGGCCAGAACCCTGACTCCGTCCGGGGTCTCTTCGCGCTCGAGGTCGCCGGCCAGGTGGTGCAGTTCGGCGAGCCGGTTCCCGTCCTCGTAGGGGATCAGCAGCTCGACGCTCTGGAGGGTGCGGGCGAACTCCGATTCGATCCGGTCGGTCAGTGTCTCGAGCCCCTCGCCGGTGACCGCGGAAACGAGGATCGCGTCCGGATGCCTGTGGCCGAGCTCGGCACGCCGCTCGTCGTCGATCAAGGTCCGCCTTACCCAGCACGAGGATCCGTGGTGCCTCTTCAGCGTCGATCTCGTGCAGCACCTCCTCCACCGCGCTTGCGTCATCTCGGTCAGCTCCTCCTCGGAGGCTGAGGCATCGACGACGTGGAGGATCAGATCGGCCAGCCGCGTCTCCTCGAGGGTGGCGCCGAACGCCTCGACCAGCTGATGCGGCAGCTTGCGGATGAACCCGACCGTGTCCGTGAGCAGATAGTCCCGCCCGCCGGTGCGCATCACGCGGGTGGTCGGATCCAAGGTGTGGAACAGGCGGTCACGCACGCCTGCCTCGGCGCCGGTCAGCGCGTTGAGCAGTGTCGACTTGCCGGCATTCGTGTACCCGGCCAGCGCGACCGAGGGAAGCTCGCCCCGCTCGCGCTCGGCCCTCATCACCGAGCGGCTGGAGCGGACCTGCATGAGCTTTCGCTTGAGCGCCGAGATCCGGTCGCGGGCCAGTCGGCGGTCGGTCTCGATCTGCGTCTCCCCCGGTCCGCGGGTACCGATCCCGCCGTCGATCCGCCCGGCGCCGAGGCGCTCGAGGTGCGACCACAGGCCGCGCATCCGCGCCAGGTTGTACTCGAGCTGGGCCAGCTCGACCTGCAGCTTGCCCTCGGCGCTGTGAGCGTGGGCGGCGAAGATGTCCAGGATGATCGCTGTGCGGTCGATCACCGGCATCCCCAGCGCGGCCTCGATATTGCGCTCCTGGCGGGGCGACAGCTCGTCGTCGCAGGCGACGAGGTTGGCGTCGGCGTGCCCCAGCTCCGCCTTCAGCTCCTCGAGCTTGCCGGCTCCGAGGTAGGTGTTGGGGTGCGGCTGCTCGCGTCGCTGGACCATCTCTCCGACCGCCGCGACGCCAGCGGTTCGCAGGAGCTCCCGGAGCTCGGCCAGGCCCTGCTCATCGCCGTCGGGCAACGCGGCGATCATGTACGCACGCTGGCGCGCGCGTCCCTGGCGGGGCTCGCCGTCGGCCGATGTCAAAGGTGAGCGCTTACGCCCGTTGCGAGATCTCTCCACGCCATCCATGGTAGCCCTGCCGGGTCACCGGATGTCGACGTCCCGGGCTCCGAAGATCGCAACCTTGTTGCCCGCGACCATGTGTACGGTGATGGTCCCAGCGTGCTGTTTGGCGTTGGCCTTCTCCTGGACAACGACCTTGCAGCTATAGCTGCCCCCCGTCTTCTGGGCCACGTCGCTCGGACACTTGGCCGTGGACAACGTGATCTTGCCTTGGCCGAACCTCGACACGTAGTTCTTGATCAGAGTGCTCTCCGGAGGCCGCCGAGTCAAAGCTTCCACACGCCGCCAGGCCCAACGAGCACGCCGCGGCCACGAACAGGAGGAGCCGCGGTCTGCCTCTCATAGGTCGCGGATCCGCTCCACCGCTTCCATCAGCCGCTCGTCCGGTGTGGTCAGGGAGATCCTGAAGAAGCCCTCGCCGCTGGGACCGTAAGCGCCGCCGGGCGAGATCACCACCGCCGCCTGCTCGAGCACGTGCTCGCAGTAGTCGGCGGCGGAACTGAAGCCGTCCGGGATCGGCGCCCACACGTAGATTGTGCCCTTCGGCGGCGTGACGTGCACGCCGGCCTGCGACGAGCGCGTCGCAGACCAGGTCCCGCCGGCGGGCGTACACCGCGTTCATCTTGTGCACCTCATCGTCCACCTCGGGGGCCAGCGCCGCCGCCCCGGCCAGCTGCACAGCCTCGAACAGCCCGGAGTCGATGTTCGACTTCAGTCGCCAGTAATGGGCGATTGCCTCGGCGTTGCCGACGATCGCCGCGCAGCGCCAGCCGGTCATGTTGTAGCCCTTGGAGAGCGAGAACACCTCAACGCCGACCTCCTTGGCGCCCGGCGTGGCCAGGAACGACGGCGCGACGTAGCCGTCGTACGTTGTCTCGCTGTAGGCGTTGTCGTGGACGGCGAGGATGTCGTGCTCGCGCGCGAACGACACCACGTCCTCGAACAGCCCTCCGGCACCACGGCCCCGGTCGGGTTGTTGGGGTAGTTGAAGAACATCAGGCGGGCGCGCTCCAGATCGGCCGGGCGATGGCGCCCAGATCGAAGCCGAATCCGCGCTCGGGCAGCAGCGGCATCAGCACCGGTTCCCCGCCGGTCAGCAGCGGCCCGCCTGTGTACACCGGGTAGCCGGGATCGGCGGCCAGCGCCACATCGCCGGGGTCAAGAAAGGCGAGATTGAGGTTGAAGATGCATTCCTTGGCGCCGATCGCCGGCATCACCTCGGTCTCCGGGTCGAGCTGACGCCGAACCGCCGGGCGTAGAAGGCAGCGACCGCCTCCCGGAACTCCGGGCGGCCGCGGTTGGAGGGGTAGGTGTGCGTGCTGGGGTCGGCCACCGCGCGCTGAGCGGCGGCGACGATCGGCGCGTAGGTGGGAGTGTCCGGATCGCCGATGCCGAGGCTGATCACGTCAATCCCCTCCGCGCGCTTGAGGGCGATCTTGCGCTCGAGCTCGGCAAACAGATACGGCGGAATCTTCTCCAGGCGCCTACTTGATCGCATGCAGCTCCTTTGATGAACTGATCGCTGAGCGAGCCGCGGAAGATCGGGACGGCCCAGCCGGTCAGGTTGATGTGAAGTTCGTCGCTCACCTCGACGGTGAGCTCCCCGCCGTCGAGGACGACGGTGACCGGAGAGTCGCCGCCGGCCAGGACGTGGGCGACGGCCGCGCCGGTGGCCCCGGTCCCGCTCGCCGATGTCTCCCCCACCCCCCGCTCGAAGATGCGGGCTCGGATCCGGTCGGGCGCCAGGGCGGTGAACCAGGAGACGTTGGTCCGGTGGGGGAAAGTCTCGTGGTGCTCGATCGCGGGACCGATCGCCGCCAGGTCGAGCGCGCCAGCTCGGCCTCATCGGCAACCGCGATCGCGCATTGCGGATTGCCGACCTGAACGTGCTGAAAGCTCCAGGTGCGCCCGTCGGCCTCCAGCTCTCCGCGCCCATCCTCGGAGCCCCGCGGGTAGTCGTCGCTGCGCACGCGGGCGCGTCCCATCTCGACCGTGCAGGTGCTGGCGGAGGTGATCCGCGCGTGGACCCGCCCGGCCGCGGTCTGCAGCGAGAACTCGTCCGCGTCGGTCCAGCCGCGAGCGCGCAGGTAGAGGATCGCCTCCCGCGCCCCGTTGCCCGACAGTTCCGCCTCCGACCCGTCCGGATTGAAGATCGCGCAGCCGCGCCAGCGACCGCGCATCATCGGGCTCGGAGAGCAGCAGGATCCCGTCGGCGAAGACGCCGGTGTGCGGCGCGCAGAGCGCCCGGATCCGCCCTGGGGTCAGCTCGAACGGAAGCGCGGAGGCCTCCACGATCAGGTAGTCGTTGCCCAGCGCCTGCCACTTCTCGAAGTCCACGCGCCCGCAGTGTAGGTACCGTCGCGCCAGCATGGCCGAGCGCTTGCGCCGCACGTCCACGCCGATCAGGCTCCTGCTGGCGATTACGGTGCTGTCGCTGGGCGCGCGGCTGGCCTGGCTCGGGCAGCCGTGCCACGCTCCGTGCCGGAGTGCCACGGATCACGTCCTTGATGTTCGACGAGATCTACTACGTCAACGCGGCGCGGGTGATGGCCGGCCTGCACCCGCCGCCGGCCAGCCGTACGCCGCGCGCGCCGCTCGGCGACGATCCAAACTCAGAACATCCGCAGCTGGCCAAGCTGGTCATCGCGGGGTCGATCGAGTTGCTCGGAGACGGACCGCTGGCCTGGCGGCTGGGCAGCATCCTCGCCGGCACGCTGGCGCTGCTGGGGCTGTTCGTCGCTGGTGCGCGCCGCCGGGGGCGGGGACTGGACTGCGCTCGGCGGCCGCGGGGCTGATGGCGGCCGACAACCTTCTGCTCGTTCACGGACGAATCGCCACCCTCGACATCTATGTGCTGGCGGCGATGCTGTGGAGCGTCGCCCTGTATCTACGGGGTCGGCCGCTCGACCGCGGGTGCGCTGATGGGGATCGGCGCGTGCTTCAAGTTGGTGGCTCCGTACGCGCTCCTGGTGCTGGTCCTCTTCGAGGCGTTGCGCTGTGGCCGCAGGCCGCGATCGCGGGCCGCGTGGCGGGCAGCGCTGGGCGCCTCGCCGGATGCGCCGCCGCAGCGGCCGCGGCGGGTCTTGGCACTGCTCGCTGCTTGGACCGGATCGCCGCGCCCGTTTGACGCCGGCGCCGAGCAAGCCGCGTGGCCGGAGGGCCCTCGGTCACCTCGGGCACATGCTCAGCTACGCCGCTCAGCCAGAGAGCCCGCACGGCCCGTCCGGGATCGCCTCCTATCCGTGGGGGTGGCTGGTCGACTTCAAGCCGATCGTCTACCTGAACATCGACCCGTCGAAGCCCGCCCTGGACTGAGCGGCATTCACCCCCCGGTGCACTTCCTCGGCGTGATCAGCCCTCCGATCCTGCTGCTGGCCGTGCCGGCGCTCGTGGGCCGCTGGAGTCTGCGCCGCTGGAGGGCCGTGATGGGCGCGGTGGGCGCAGCGGGACTGAGTTCGGTCGTGCTCCGCGCGATCGCGCTGGCGTGGTTTCTCGGCACGTTCGCGCCGTTCGGACTGCTCAGCCTGCTCTGGAGCCGGACGAGCTACCTCTACTACATGGTGATCGTGATGCCGGGCCTGTACGTGGCCGGGGCGTGCGTGCTGGGTGCGGCTGGGCCGCCGGCACCATCGGGTGCTCGCGGCCTGGGCTGCGAGCCGTGCTCGCGGCGGCCGTGGTGCATGTACCCGTTCACGCCGCTGCCGTAGGAATCTTCGCCCAGCCACAGGGCGAGATCTGCTTGGCGGCCAGCTGATCCGGCCGCGCGCGTGGCTCGCGTCGATGATGGTGGCGCCCGCCAGCTTGCGCATCCAGGTGAGCTGGCGGCGGGCGTAGTTGCGCGTTCGGCGCTTCATCCCCTCGACGTCGCCCGCCAGCAGCTCTTCGAATCCAAGCGCCTTACGAGCCGTGCCGGAAGCGCCGGCAGCGTTGGCCCGCTGCACCTCCTCGCGCGCGCCGGCGGCGAGCATCTCTTCCACGCGCGCGTCGATCCGGGCGTACAGCCGCTCGCGCTCCATCACCAGTCCGATCAGCAGCGTCGGACGGCGCACGGTTCCGGTCCAGAGCTCGGACTCCGTGCCCGGCGGCTCGAGCTCGCCGGCGTCGAGCAGCTCCAGCGCGCGCACCACGCGCTGGCGATCACCGGGTTCGATCTCGGCCGCCGCCCACGGCGCGCGCTGCGCCAGCACGGCGTGCAGCGCCGCCGGCCCTCGCTGCTCCAGCTCGGCCAGCCAACGCTCGCGCACGCCCTCAGGCGGTGGAGGACGCAGGCTCAGCTCGGTCAGCGCGGCCCGGAGGTAGAGACCCGTGCCTCCGACGACGATCGGGCGCGCTCCGGTGGAGAGCAGAGGGTCGATCTCGGCGTGCGCGAGCTCGGCGTACTGGCCGGCGCTGAACCGGGCGTCGACGGGCAGGAACGAGATCAGACGGTGCTCGAGCTCGCGCTCGCTCGGCCGCGGTCGCCGCGCCTGTGATGATCTCCAGCCCGGAATAGACCTGAAGTGCGTCGGCGGACACGGCGACCGGCTGCTCGCCCAGCTCAGCAGTCGATTTGCCAGCGCAATCGCCACCGCGGTCTTGCCCACGCCGGTCGGTCCGAACAGCGCGATCACCTCAGGGCGGTCCATCGCAGCAGTATCGCGGCGACGGCGTCGATGTAGAGTGACGCGTTCATGGATCTGGGCAACGGGCGAGTCCTCATCACGGGGGCGACAGGCGGGATCGGCCAGGCGATCGCCCGGGCGTTCGCCGCGCAGGGCGCGGACGTGATGCTCAGCGGCCGCCGAGCCGACGTGCTGGAGCCGCTTGGCGCAGGAGCTCGGCGGGCGCGCGCTCCAGTGCGATCTGGCCCAGCGAGAGCAGGTCGATCGGCTGGTGCAGGAGGCCGGCGAGGTCGACGTGCTCGTGGCCAATGCCGCGCTGCCGGCCAGCGGCATGCTGCTCGAGCTCTCGCAGGAGCAGATCGATCGCATGCTGGAGGTGAACCTGCGGGCCCCGATGGCCTTGGCTCGAGCGCTTGCGCCGGCGATGGTGCAGCGGCGCCACGGGCATATCGTGTTCATCTCCTCGCTGGCCGGCAAGGTCGCCTCACCCGCGTCCTCGATCTATTCGGCGACGAAGTTCGGTCTGCGCGGATTTGCCCTGGCGCTGCGCCAGGATCTCAAGGCTGAGGGCGTCGGCGTCTCGGTCGTGCTGCCGGGATTCATCCGCGAGGCGGGAATGTTTGCCGACGCCAACATCGAACTCCCGCGGGGTGTGGGCACGCGGTCGCCCGAGGACGTGGCCGCGGCGGTGCTGCAGGCGGTGCAGCGCAACCGGGCCGAGATCGAGGTCGCACCGGCCAGCCTGCGCCTGGGCGCTGCCTTTGCAGGCCTGGCGCCCCAGCTGGCCGCGACGGTCAGCCGGCGCCTGGGCGGCGAGAAGACGGCGACCGATCTCGCCGCCGGCCAGCGCGACAAGCGCTAGCGCGCATCGAGTCGCTGGCCCGGGAGCCGGTCGTGAGCGCGTGCTCGGTGGTCACCGAGGCCAGTGCGGCGATGATCTCGTCCGCCAGACGTGCACCGTCGGCTGCGCGCTCGGGTGTCGCCTGAACCCGGACCACGACGTCCTCGCCGTCGATCTCCTCGAGCAGCACCGCGGCCGCGGTGCGTGTCGGGGTGGAGATCTGATCGTCGAGTATCTGCTGCACGTGGCTGGGACGGATGCCGGAGCGCAGGCGCACCTTCACGTCCACCGGTTCCGGCTCGCGCAGCGGCACCACGGCGGCAGCTGAGAACCACGTTGTTGGGGATCTGGATCCGGTCCTCGCCGCGCGCCAGCGTCGTGTAGAGCAGGCCCAGCGAGCTGACCACGCCCTCGATCGTCCCGCCGACCGCGCCGGCCTGCAGGCGCACCCGCTCGCCGACGCGGAACGGCCGCGCGCTGAGCAGGACCATGCCGGCGATCAGGTTGCCGAGGGTCTGCTGGGCGGCGAGACCGAAGATCACGGCGGTGAACGCGCCGCCGACGGCGATCGTCTGGGGCCCGATGCCGGCGACGTTCAGCGCGATCAGCAGCGTGATCCCCAGCGTCGCCAGTCGGATCAGGAAGCCCACCGTGCCGGCCGTCGCCGGGTCCATGCGGCGGAAGAACGTCGGCGCCGCCGCCCGGCCGATGTCCCGGGCCATCGCCCAGCCGATCACCAGCAGGACGAGCACCGTGACGATCCGGATCGCGGTCAGCCAATGGTTGGCCGTGTTCTTGCCGAGGAGGCTGTCCCGCTGCGTTGTAGAGCACCAGCACCGCGATCAGCAGTGGCAGCAGGACCGCCGCCTCGCGCTGGGCCCGGCGGATCGCACGCTGGCTGACGGTGACCGCCAGTCCGACGCGCTCCCAGGCTTCGCTGCGGGTCTCGAACATTCGCTCGAGATGAAGATCCTTGCGTGATTTCAGCCGATTTCTCATGGCTCTCAGTTACCTATCACCGACCTGCGGTCAGAGTTTCAGCAGCTCCGCTTCAAGATTTCCTCAAAACAGGCTGTTGACTGAACGACGGCGCCTGCACGGCGCGGCGGGGGTTCCGCCGGCCGTCGGAACGTGCCGCGCGGCCGCTGTCCCGGACTCTAGCATCAGGCCGCTTGAGGAGCCTGGCCAGTCGCTTGCGCTCCTGCGCCGGCGCGTACGCGCCGCGAGCGTATAGCCGCTTGTAGCGCGCCACGAAGTCGGGACGATTGTCCCTCAGCCAGTCGAAGAACAAGCCGCGCACGTCGCCGCGCAGATGCAGCGCGAGCCCGGTGATGTAAGCCGCTCCCGCCTCAGCGGCCTGCTCGAGGATCGGCGCGACCTGCTCCGGCGCGTCGTTGATTCCGGGCATCAGCGGAGCGACGAGCACGCCGGTTCTGATGCCAGCGCGCGTGAGCTCCGCGACGGCCTCGAGCCTGCCTCGCGGGTTCGGGGTGTGGGGCTCGGTCGCCCGCCACGCCTTCTCGTCCACGGTGGGAATCGACAGGGCGGCACTGAACTCTGTCCGGGCGGCGATCTGCTTCATCAGGTCGAGATCGCGCAGCAGCAGGGGCGACTTGGTCAGGACCGAGCACGGATTGGCGGCGTCGCGCAGCGCCTCCCAGATGCCCCGCATCAGCCGGTAGCGGCCCTCCACCCACTGGTAGGGATCGGTGTTGGTGCCGAGCGCGACGTGCTCTTTCCTCCCACGACGGGCCGTCGCCAGCTCGACCCGCAGCCGCTCGGGCGCGTTGACCTTGACGACGATCTCCCGCTCGAAATCCTGGCCCGCGTCGAAGTCCAGATACTTGTGCGTGGGCCGGGCAAAGCAATAGACGCACGCATGGCTGCAGCCGCGGTAGGGATTCATCGTCCAGCGGAACGGCATCCGCGACGCTTCGGGCACCCTGTTGAGGATCGACTTCGCCTGGACCTCGTAGAACCGCGTCTTGACCGCGTCGGGCGCGTCGAAGTGGCGCACGACCGCATCGTCGCGATAGCCCGGCAGCCGGGCACGCTCGTCTTCTCCGAGGCTGAGGTTGCTCCAGCGCACGAACACATGTTCGCACAGTCGGCGGACGGCTCCGGGGGCTCGCCGGTGCCTCGGGATCATGTCAGCGACCGCGCGACTGAGGATCGGCTCGTGCCCGGACAGCGTCTGGCTCGTGGCCGCGGTGACCTCCACCTCGACGAGCTCTCCGACCGTGCCGAGACCGCTGAAGTTGACCACCTTGTTGTGACGGGAACGACCGCGCAACCGGCTCGGATCCGTTCGGGAGGGACCCTCCACGAGCACCTCCAGCCTCCGCCCGACAAACCGCTGCGCCCGCTCCTGCTGCCCGGCGCTGGATCACCTCGACGAGGCGTTCCAGACGCTCAACCTTGACTTCGTGCGGGATCTGATCGGGAAGCGTGGCGGCCTCGGTTCCCCGTCTCGGTGAGTAGATGAAGGTGAATGCACCGTCGTAGGCCACCTCCTCGGCGAGGCTCAGCGTCTGCTCAAAGTCGTCCTCGCTCTCGCCCGGGAAAGCCCACGATGATGTCGGTGGTCAACGCGCAGTCGGGGACGTGCTCGCGGATCAGTGGCCACCCGGTCCAGATAGCGCTCCCGGGTGTAGGTGCGCCGCATGCGCTTGAGCACGGCGCTCGATCCAGACTGAAGCGGCAGATGGATGTGCTCACAGAGCGATGGGAGCTCGGCGTGGGCGCGGATCACGTCTTCGCGCATGTCCTTCGGATGGGGGCTCGTGTAACGGATCCGCCGGATCCCGTCGATCGCGTCCAGTTGGGCGAGCAGCTCGGCGAACGAAGCGCGGTCCTCGCGCGGCAGATCACGACCGTACGAGTTGACGTTCTGACCGAGCAGCGTCACCTCCCGCACTCCGTCGCTGGCCAGCTGCGCGAACCTCGGCGACCAGCTCCGAGGGCGGCCGGCTGACCTCCCGGCCCCGGGTGGAGGGAACGATGCAGTACGAACAGACGCAGTTGCAGCCCACGCTGATCTGCACCCAGCCCTGGAACTCACGTGTCCGCTTGGCCGGCAGGTGGCCGGTGAAGCCCTCGAACTCGAAGTAGCCCTGGGCGGTGATCGAGTCGCTGGTCAGGAACTCGGCGAGCTTGTTGACCTGTCCCGGACCAAAAGCAACATCGACGAACGGAAAGCGGGCAAACACCTCGTCCTTGATCGATTGCGCCCAGCAACCGCCGACCCCGACGATCCGGTCGGGGTGCTCGCGCTTGATCCGCTTGGCATGCCCCGAGATATGCGATCAGCCGGTTGTCGGCGTTTTCCCGGATCGAGCAGGTGTTGAAGAGGATGAGGTCCGCGTCATCCTGCGACGGCGCCTCGGCATAACCGAGCGACTCGAGCATCCCCTTCATTCGCTCGGAGTCGTGCTCGTTCATCTGACAACCGAACGTGGTCACGTGGTAGCGCTTCACAGCGTCAGAGCGTACCGGCGCTAGGCCCGGGTGAAGCCGTGCAGCAGCAATTCCACCCGGGCACCGGGGGCTGGCTCACGGGCCAGCGCGCAGACCGCACCGCCGTGGGCGTCGGCGATCGCCTGGACGATGGCCAAACCAAGACCGGTCCCCCCCGAGGCGCGGTTACGGGCCGGATCGGTGCGATGGAAGCGCTCGAACACGCGCTCGCGCTCCTCCGGAGCGATGCCGGGACCGTCATCGAGCACCGCGAACCTGAGGTCGCCGGGCCCGACGAGTTCAACCTCCAGGCGGACCATCCCGGTGTCCGGCTCGGTGTGCTCGATTGCGTTGCGGCCGAGGTTACGAAGCGCCTGGGCCAGCCGGTCCGGATCCGCGTGTAGCGTGCCCCGGGGAATCTCGCCCAGTGAGAACCGGCGGTTTGCCGTCAGGCTGAGGCCGTCCCAAAGCTCGGTCACGAACGTGGCCAGGTCGATGTCCTCGACGCGCAGGAAGTCGGTCTGCTCGGCCTGGGCGAGCACCAGAAGGTCATCGACCAGCCGGCTGATCCTGGTGATCTCCGCCTGCAACAGTCGCTCGACTCGGCGCACGCCGTCCGCGGTCGGTGCCTCTTCGGCCGCGAGCACCTCCAACTGACCCCGGATCACCGTCAGGGGTGTTCGCAACTCGTGCGATGCATCGGCGATGAACGCCCGCTGGCCGGCGAACGCCTCCGCGAGCCGATCCAGCATGTGGTTGAAGGTCACCGCCAGCACGCGGAGCTCGTTCCCTGCCCCTGATGGTGGATCCATCCGCGGCGCCAGCTCGCCCGCGTCGACGCGCGCCGCGACTGCGGCCAGGCGCCGCAGCGGTGCGGTGACCCCTGCCCCGGCAAGGTAGGAGGCCAGCAGGGCGAGGAGCAGGGTGATCGCCCCGGCCAGGACGAAGGCCCGGGCAACCCCGTGCTGGGCTTGTTCCACGAGTGCCAATGGCTCGCCCGCCCCGACCACCACCGGCACTCCGGCCACCGTCACCCGCCGTTCGAAGACGCGGACCTGGCCGGCGTCGGCGATGCGTCGGACCGAGTAACCGGGCGCCGGTAGGCGCAGCTCCCGCGAGCGCAGATTCTCCAGTGCTTGCTCGTGATGGGTCTCACCCCGCTCGGGCTTACCGGTCCCGAACACCTCGGGGTGGTTGCTCACGAAGCCTACGCCGGGGACGAGCACGAACAACAGGGTCGAATTGAGGCTGTAGGGCTGAGCGCGGACGTAGCGCGAGGCCAGCCCCGCGACCTGCGGGGGCCCGGCAGCCTTCAGCGGCTTCAGCGCCTGCGCCAGCTGAGCCGTCCCGGTCGCGATGTCGCGATCGATCTGACTGCCGATCTGCGAGCCCGTGCTGGTGTAGACGACCGTGAAGATGATCGCCGCCGAGATCAGCAGCACCCCCGCGACCCATGCCGTCAGCCGCCAGCGCAGCCCCGACGGCAGTCGCGCTCTAGTCCGCATCCAACCGATATCCGACGGAGCGAACCGTGACGATCGGCGGCCTGCCCGCACCGTTGCGCAGCTTGCGACGCAGGTAGCCGACGTAGACGTCGACGACGTTGGTCCCGGGGTCATAGTCGTACCCCCAGACCGCTCGAAGGATCTGGTCCCGTCCGAGCACCCGGCCGCGGTTGCGCAGCAGATAGGCCAGCAACTCGAACTCGGTGGTGGAGAGTCTCACCGGCTCGCCCGCGTAGCGCACCTCGCGGGTGATGAGCTCCATCTCCAGCTCGCCGGCGGACAGCACCGTCGAGGGTGCCTGCGCGGCCACTCGGAGCTGGGCACGGATTCTTGCGGCGAGCTCGGTGAGCGAGAACGGCTTGGTCAGGTAGTCCGCCGCCCCTGCATCCAGACCCCTGACTCGGTCCTCGACCGCCCCCCGCGCGGTCAGGGCGATCACCGGGAGGGTTGGTTTGGCCGCCCGCACGTCGGCGAGGACCTCGAGTCCGCTGCGGCCCGGAAGCATCATGTCGAGCACCACCAGGTCGACGTCCTCGCTCAGTGCCCTGGCTGCGCCTTCTACGCCGTCCCGCGCCGCGATGACGTCGAACCCGAGTGCGCGCAGCCCGCGGTCGAGAAAATCGACGATTCCCGGCTCGTCCTCGATCACCAGGATCACCTCGGACATGGGGCGACTATAGGTTGCCCGGGCGCGCTCGACGGGCATCAAAGAGCTTTCTCATCCGCTCCTGAAGCTGCCTTGATCGCGCGGACAAGAATCTGTGGTCGCGAATACCGCCGGAACCGAGCGCAACGAACAGCTCACGGCGACCGTCGGCGTGCTGTTGCTCGAGCGGCCCGACACGTGGCGCGGTGAAGCTGGACGTTGGATCGCGCTGAGCTCGGCGTGTGCGCTGGGATTGGTACTGGCGCTCGTGCTTCTCCCCGACTTCTCGGTGTGGACGAACCACGGCGTTCTCGCCCACCACCACCGCGGCTGAGCCGCGACGCTCAGCGCGCGTATTCGACCGCGCGTGATTCGCGAATCACCGTCACCTTGATCTGGCCCGGATATTCGAGCTCCTTCTCGATCTCACGCGCTATCTCGTGCGAGAGGATCGTCGCGGCGTCATCGTCGACATCCCCGGGCATGACCATCACGCGGATCTCCCGACCGGCCTGCATTGCGTAGACCTTGTCCACGCCCTTGTGGCGGGCGGCGATCTGCTCGAGGTCTCGCAGCCGCTTGACGTACTGCTCCAGCGACTCGCCGCGGGCCCCGGGGCGAGCACCCGACAGGGCGTCCGCCGCCTGTACGATGACCGCCTCGATGGTCTGCGGCTCGACCTCGTTGTGGTGGGCCTCCATGGCGTGGGCCACCGCCTCAGGCTCGCCGTATTTACGGGCCAGGTCACCGCCGACGAGCGCGTGCGGTCCTTCGATCTCGTGGGTGACGGCCTTGCCGATGTCATGTAGCAGCGCCGCCCGGCGCGCCGTCTTGGGACTGGCGCCGAGTTCCTCGGCCATCATCGCCGCGAGATGCGAAACCTCGATCGAATGTGCGAGCACGTTCTGCCCGTAGCTGGTGCGGAACCGCAAGCGTCCCAAGTACTTGACGAGATCCGGCTGCAGCCCCTGGACCCGGGCCTCGAACGCGCCCTGCTCCCCCAGCTCGATGATGTGCGCTTCCAGCTCGGACTTGGCCTGAAAGTACATCTCCTCGATTCGGGCAGGGTGGATTCGCCCGTCCTGGAGAAGCTTCTCCAGGGTGAGGCGGGCGATCTCACGCCGGACACCGTCGAAGCCGGAGAGGACGACCGCCCCCGGAGTGTCGTCGATGATGAAATCGACGCCGGTGAGGTTCTCCAGCGCGCGGATGTTGCGGCCCTCCCTTCCGATGATCCTGCCCTTCATGTCATCGGCCGAGAGCTGAACCACCGATACCGTCGTCTCCGCCGCGTGCCCGGCAGCGAGACGCTGCATACAGACCGAGAGGATGTTCCGCACTCGGCGCTCGGCCTCACGTTTGGTCTGATCCTCGATCTCCCGCAGCCGCCGAGCGGCATCGTGCTTGGCCTGGTCCTCGATCTCCCCGAGCAGCATCTGCTTGGCCCTGGCCGCCGAGAGTCCTGAGATGCGTTCGAGCTCACGGGCCAGTTCGTCACGCGTGGCGACCAGGGCTGCCCGTTCCTGCTCCAGCTCGGACTCGCGCTGGACAACCGACTCCTCGCGCCGAGCCACCCCCGCCGCCCGCTGCGACAGATCGGTCTCCAGACCCTGGGCGACGACGACCGGCGCGGTCAGCGGATTCGTCCCGGGGGCGGGGTGCAGCCGCCTGCTGACGATCGCGTACACCACGGCCGCAGCCACGATTCCCACCGCGATCAGCGCTGCGGCGGCGATGATATCCATGGTCGTTTCCTCTCCTGACGGTCCGGAGACCGGGCCGATTCACTGCTTCGGATTTTGGAAAGCGACCGAGCGGCCCGTGCGTGTCGCACGAAGGATGCCGGCGGGACTATGAAGTGCCGATCAGGCGGCGGCTAGCTGGCGATTGGTCTGAGTGGTGGGATTGGGTCTGCCGACCCGAAGAGGTTTGCCGTCAACTTGAAAGTCCGGAATCCGATAATGAAGAAATTTGCTGGTGTTTTGCGGCCCGCGGGCCGTTCGTTCGCTACCGGCATCGTAGTACCGGGGCTGAGGCGGCGCAAACCAGTGCGGTGAAAGCCCTCAGGGCTCACGACCGTAAGCTGCGAGCGCATCGAGGGCCAGTTCCATCTCATAGCCCTTGCGCAGCAGCAGCCCAAGCGCGCGATCTCGCTCACGACGATCCGTCGGCGGCGCGGAGAAGCGCCGGCGCAGCAGCTCCAGCGCCTGCGCCCGCTCTGATCCGGTCCCCTGCTCCCCCAGCGCTCGCTCGATCAGCTCTGAATCGAGACCGCGCTCGTACAGTGACCGGCGGATCCGGTCGCTTCCCCACTGCTCCAGCTGGCGCTTGTCCTCGGTGAAGAGGCGCGCAAAGCGGCCGTCGTCGAGGTAGCCCTGCTCGGTCAGCGTCGCGATCGTTACCGACACCGTCGCGTCGTCGAGCTCCTCACGCTCGAGCCGCCGACGGACCTCCGAGACGGTTCGCTCGCGTCGATTCAGGTACCGATAGGCCAGTTCCAGCGCGTGCTGGAGACGCTCCTCGGGGTCCTTAGGCGGCCTTGTTTCCAACTGAGTCGACCGGTTCAACGGCTGCCAGCGGCGTCTCCTCACGCGGACCAATCACCTTCACAAGGTCACGATCGATCCCGAGCGCGGCATAGACCTTGTCCTCGATCTCCCGCGCCATGTCCGGATGCTCGTCCAGGAACGCTTTGGCGTTGCCGCGGCCCTGTCCCAGCCGTTCGTCGCCATAGGAGAAGAACGAGCCGGACTTGGTGACGATGTTGTGTTCGATGCCGAAGTCGATCAGACAGCCGGAGGTGGAGATCCCCCGGCCGAACTCGATGTCGAACTCGGCCTGCTTGAACGGCGCGGCGACCTTGTTCTTGACCACCTTTACGCGCACCCGGTTGCCGACCGCTTCGGTCCCGTCCTTGAGCGTCTCGATCCGGCGGATGTCCAACCGCTGGGAGGCATAGAACTTCAGCGCGCGGCCACCCGGCTGCGTCTCAGGCGAGCCGAACATCACGCCCACCTTCTCACGGATCTGGTTGGTGAACACGCACAGGGTTTGCGTGCGGTTGAGATTGCCGGCGAGCTTGCGCATCGCCTGGGACATCATCCGCGCTTGCAGGCCGACCGTCTGGTCGCCCATCTGCCCCTCGAGCTCGGACCGCGGCGTCAGCGCCGCCACCGAGTCCACCGCGATGAGGTCGACCGCCCCGGAGCGGATGAGCATGTCAACGATCTCCAGTGCCTGCTCCCCAAAATCGGGCTGAGAGACCAGCAGCTCATCGATGTCCACCCCGATCTCCTTCGCATACAGCGGGTCCATCGCATGCTCGGCGTCGACGAACGCACACACGCCGCCAAGCTTCTGTGCCTCGGCGATGAGGTGGTAGACGAGCGTCGTCTTACCGGAGGACTCGGGGCCGAAGATCTCGATCATCCGTCCCCGCGGGACCCCGCCGATACCCAGGGCGATGTCCAGCGACAGCGCACCCGTCGGGATCGCGTCGACAGCCACCCGCGCGCCGGGATCGCCCATTCGCATGACGGTGCCCTTGCCGAACTGCCGCTCGATCTGAGTCAGAGCGCCCTGCAGCGCAGCCTGTCGCTTGGCGTCTGACTTGGTGTCAGACGTCGCGCCGGACCTGGCGCTGGCTTTCTCGTTCTCGCTCATCTCAGTTCGACTCCTTATCTCAAGCGCTTTGGTGGTGCACGGTAGGACGGGGGGCGGACGGAAAACGCAACCTAGACCGGGCGGCTGTGACGAGACAAGACACGTTCGTGCCGGAAGTCGAACAATTTGAGCGCCCGGTGGGTTCCCGGGGGCTGGCCGGCGCGAAGGCGCCTCAGGAGGCTCCGGCAACCCTGGGCGGCGGCGAGTCTCCGAGCGCCACCGACCCCAGCGCCTGGTACTCCGCGCCGGTGGGACGCAGCCGCGAGCGGTACAGGGTCACCCGCATGCCGGTGAACGCAGCGCGAGGCGGGTCTGCGAGTTCGCCGGGCGGCGGGAGGGCGCCGGAAGCCACCGGTGCGCTGCGCCCCACCCGCGCGACGGTGACGTGCGGGCGGAACCGCCGCTGCTCGGCCCGGTACCAGTGGCCCGCGCTGAGATGCTCCGAGAGCGCGGCCTGTAGCTCTCCGAGTACGTCCTGGGCGTCCGCCAGCTCGACCGCCAAGACGCGTGGACGGCGCCGGGGCAGCCATGCGGAGCGTCCGATGCCGAGCGAGGGCGCCGGGAACCCCGCCACCGCCTGGCGCACTGCGGTCGCGATCGCGCCGGCCGCCGAAGCGGGCTGCCAGCCCAGAAAGCACAGGGTCACATGCAGCGACTCAGGCGCTACCGCGCGCAGGCCCTGCCGTTCGGGCAGCACCCGCTCCTGCCAGGCCACCAGCGCAGCGCGCACGGCCTCGGGCAGTTCCAGGGCCACGAATAGACGCGCGCGCTCGTCCACCCCACGCCCGGACTCGACCGCCATCCGGTCCTCAGCCGTCGCTGGTCCCCTGCTCGCCGGACGATCGTCCGGTCGCCGTCTCCCCGGGCAGTCGCCCAATCTCGGTCTCGCCCCGCAGGAGCCGTCGGAGCAGATGCATCGTCACCGTGGTGGACCGTTCGCGCACGTCGGCCCGCCCTCCGGGCAGACGGACGCTGCGGGTGATCCGGCCGGCCGTGCCGGGGGGATCTCCGAGAACCCGGACGCACACCGAAAAGCACACGAAGCCGACAGGCTTCTCCTCCGTGCCCCCATCGGGGCCGGCGATGCCGGTGATGCCGACGCCAACCTCCCCGCCAAAGCGCTCGGCCGCGCCGTCGGCCAGCGCCTCGGCGACCTCCGTCGAGACGGCGCCGAACTGCTCGATCATCAACGCCGGAACACCGACCAGGTCGATCTTCGCCCGGTTGGAGTACGCGACAACGCCGCCGGCGAAGTGGCTCGAGGAGCCCGCCTGCTCGGTGAGCCTGGCCGCCATGAGGCCGCCGGTGCACGACTCGGCGACGGCCAGGGTGCGTGCGCCGAGCAGCTCCGTCACCTGGTCGTCGACCGTCGTACCGTCACGAGAGAACAGCGTGTCGGCGTGCCGAGCGGCCACGAACTCGATGAATGCGTCATACGCACCCTGACCAGGTGGTTCATAGCGCGTGGCGATCTCGATCTCCCCCCGTCGCAGGCAGGTGGTGATCTCCAGCGACGCCAGCGGGATCCCGTCGGCTTCGGCGGCGCGCAGCGTGTTGGCGATCTCAGACTCCGGGATGCCGAACAGGCGCACGATCTCCCGTCGGTAGGTGGTGGCACCGATGATCGCCTCCCGAAAGGCCTTCGTGCCTCGGGCGGCCTCCCACATCGGCTTCAGCTCACGTGGCGGCCCGGGAAGGACGACCACGGTTGGCCGCGGATCCGCATTGGGCGACTCTGACCCCGCAACGGGCGGCACAACCAGGCCCGGGGCGGTCCCCACAGGTTCGAGCACGGTCGCGCCCTCCGGGATCACCGCCTGCTTGCGGTTGGAAAGCCGGATCGCGTCGAGATCAAGGCCGGGCCAGCGACGCATCATCGGGCGCAGGACCTCCGCGATTCGCTTCTCCAGCGGCTCATCGAGGACCATCTCGCGCCCCGAGAAGCGGCCCACGACCTCGGCGGTGAGATCGTCGGCCGTCGGGCCCAGGCCGCCGCTGGTGACCACGAGGGCCATGCCCTCCCGTTCCATGTAGCGCAGGGCCGCGAGCAGATCCTCGGGACGGTCTCCGACGATCTGGATCATCGCCGCATCGACGCCGATCTCCCGCAGCCGCTCAGACAGCCACGGCCCGTTGCGGTCCGAGATGATGCCGGTCAGCACCTCGGTCCCGGTGACCAGGATTCCGGCTCGTGGATTTGCGTGCGGTTGGTCCTCGCCGCTCATACGGGCGCGCAGCTCATGCGCAGCGTGGCTGCTTGGCCAGGGGCAGCGAGGCGGTGCCGCTCGGCTGGATCACGTAGCCGATTGAGGAAGCCGACGGCGTAATCCGCATGGTGCTGCCGTTCACCTTCACGTGCACGGAGGCATTGCCGAGGGTGAGCAGAAGCTTTGACGCGGTCTCGGTGGGGATCGTCTGGCCGGCGGTGAAGATCGTCCCGGGAATCAGCCGCTTGCCATGGCCATCTACCAGGCAGACGTAGAGGCTCCCGGTGGGGACGAGTTGGAGCTTGACCGTCTTGGGCGCCGCCGCGGGCGCGCGCGGGCTGCGATGGTGCCGGTGGCGTTTGACCGGGTTCGGATGCAGGCCGGTGGGGTTCGTCGGCTTCTTGCCCGTCCCACTACCGAGGATCGCCAGCGCGGCGACGACGGCCACCAGGACCAACCCGATGATCGCCCACGGCGGGATCAGCGGACCTCTGGCGGCGCGGTCGCGTTCCCGCCCGAGGGCGGCGATCGCGGGCATCTCGTGGTCCGACGGCCGCTCGAAACGCCGCTTGTACTCATCGATCAGAAGCCGGCTGTCGAGGCCCAGGAAGTCGCCGTAGGTGCGAAGGAAGCTCTTGACGTAGACCGGGCCGGGCAGCAGATCCCACTCCTCGTTCTCGATGGCCCGCAGGTACTTGGCGCGGATCTTCGTGCTCGCCTCGACCTCACCGATATCGATGTGGGCTCGCATGCGCGCGTCCCGGAGAGTCGAACCGATGTCAGCCATCGACGGAAGGCTACAGCCGGGGTCACTGAGCGACGGAGTTTGCGCCCGCGCCTACAGATCGTCGGGAGCGGCGGGTTCGGACGGCGTCCCCGCCCCACCACCGACCGCCGCAGCCCCACCGTCGGCTTCGGCCAGGTGCATGAGGATGCGTGGTACGTCGACCTCTTGAATCAGCACCTGCCGCGGTTTGGAGCCTTCGTAGCCGGAGATGATCCCGCGCCGCTCGAGCATGTCGATCAATCGTCCTGCCCGGGTGTAGCCGAGCCGCAGCCGCCGCTGCAACATCGAGGTCGAGGCGGTGCCCATCTGGGCGACCAGGGAGATCGCCTCCTGGAGCAGCGGGTCCTCGTCAGGATGGAACTCCGGTTCATCGCTCGAGCCGCCGGCATCGCTCTCCACCTCTTCGAGCAGCTCCTCGTGAAATTCCGGTGCCCCCTGCCGGCGCCAGGCGTCGGTCAGCTCGAGGATCTGCTCCTCATCGATGTAGGCCCCCTGGATACGCTGGACCTTCGAGGAGCCGACCGGAGAGAACAGCATGTCGCCCTGGCCCAGCAGCGACTCCGCGCCGTTCTGGTCGAGGATGACCCTCGAGTCGGTTTGCGAAGAGACGGCAAAGGCAATCCGCGAGGGCACGTTGGCCTTGATCATCCCGGTGATGACGTCCACGCGGGGCGACTGGGTCGCCAGCACGAGATGGATGCCGACCGCCCGGGCCTTCTGGGCCAAGCGGATGATCGAGTCCTCGACGTCGGCCGGGGCGACCATCATCAGGTCGGCGAGCTCGTCGATCACGCACAGGATGTATGGCAGCGGCGGGTCACCCCGCTTTTCCCGTGCCCGGTTGAGCTCAGGCAGCGAGCGCGTGCGAGCCAGCGACATCGTTCCGTAGCGTGTCTCCATCTCCTTGACGAGGTTCTGGAGCGCGTTGGCTGCCATCCGTGGGCTGGTGATCACGGGGGTGAGCAGGTGCGGGATGGCGTCGTAGTGGTTGAGCTCGACCTGCTTCGGATCAACGAGAACGAGCCGGACCTCGTGCGGCGTGGCCCGCAGGAGGATCGAGGACAGCATCGAGTTCACACACGCCGACTTGCCCGCGCCGGTGGTGCCGGCGACCAGCAGATGGGGCATCTTCGCCAGGTCGGCGCCGATGGCGCGTCCGGCGATGTCCTTGCCCAGCCAAACGGTCAGGGGCGACCATTCAGCCGGCGGCTCCTGGAAGACATCCCCGAGATGGACGATGCGGCGTCGAGCGTTGGGCACCTCGACCCCGACCGCCTGCTTGCCCGGAATCGGGGCCAGGATCCGGATGTCGGTCGCCGCCAGCGCGTAGGCGAGGTCGTCCTTGAGATTCGCCACCTTACCCACCTTCACTCCGGGCGCCAGCCGGAGCTCATAGCGGGTGATGTGCGGTCCGGTGACGCGACCGATCACCTTGGCCTCGATCCCGAAGTGGCCGAGAGTCTCGACCAGCGTTCGGGCGACCTGCTCCTGCCCCTCTGTGTCCGGCTTGGCCGCCTCCCCGGTCGAGCGGGTGAGCGAACGGGAGCCGGGGACACGCCAGACGAAATCCGGGTCGTCGGTCACCGCGGCTCGGTAACGGCCCTGCGGAGTCAGGTCCTCCGGCGCGACGGCGACATCATGTCCGGACTCGCGATCAGCCGCAGCCGGCTCAGGATCGGCCCCGGCGCGATCAGCCGGGTCGTCGAGCTCGGAAAGCGGTGGCGGATCGCCAAACCCCTCCTCGGCCTCGATCGCGGGCGCTTCGACGTGGGTGGCGCGGACGATGAGTTCGGCGGTATCAGGCTCGGGCGGGAGCAGTGACTCAGGCCCCCCGGGCTGGGTGGCGCCGCCGGCCCGGGTAGCTGGCTCGAGCGCGGGAGTGGGCCTGCGGACGACCGTCGATGCGAAGTCCTCGGTGGAGCGCCTAAGCGCCCGGCTGGTGCCCGCCACCCCGGCGCCGGTAACCCGGATCACCGTAGCCAGGGTCGCACCGGAAATCAGGATCAGCGCGGCGAGGAACAGGAACACGGCGAGGATGTCGGCACCCAGCGTCGAGAGCAGATGAGAGGCAGCCCAGAACTCGGCCTGACCGACGATGCCGCCTCGGGACTCGAAAGCGGCGGCGTGCCAGAACCCGTGTCCGCTCAGGGCTCCGGGACCGATGCCGAGCGTCCCGGCGCCAAGAGCCAGCGTCAGCGACGCGACCAGGCAGGCCACACCGGTCCGCATCGGACGCCCCGGTGGCCGCAGCTCGCGAGCCAGAACCAGGGCGCCGGCTGCGGCCAGCGCGGCGGGAATCGCATAGCCCAGTGAGCCGAGGACGAAGCGCATCGCCCGGATCGCCCCGCTGCCGAGCGCTCCGCCGGACCAGTGCAGATAGCCGACTCCGGCCAGGAAGATCCCGACCGCGATCAGCGCCAGGCCGATGATGTCGACATGGTGAGCCTCGAGATTGACGATCGGCAGCGCCAGCGATGGTCGGCTCGCGATCACCGAGCGCTTCGCGCGCTTCGGTGGCGACCGGCGCTTGGCAGGGGGCTTCTTGCGGGTGGCGGCCATCTCCGAGGAACTGGCTTCGACGCGGACGGGCAGGCTCCTGCCCGCCGCCGCCGCCCTCTTCGAGGCAGATCACCTGTATCAACGCGCACTAAATAATCCCGAAACAAGCTGCGGCCCCCCGTACCATCGGCCGGAGATGGCTGATTTCGAGCGCCCTCCCCGTGTCCTGGTTGTCGAGGATGACGATGCGATCGCGCAGGTGCTCCAGCGCTCGCTGCGGATGGAGGGGTACGACGTGCGCATCGCCGGCGACGGCGTCAGCGCGCTGGATCTCGCCCATGCGTTTCTCCCTGACCTGGTGATCCTCGACCTCGGGTTGCCCCGTCTGGACGGGATCGAGGTCGCGAAGACACTGCGGGAGAACGACGATGTCCCGATCTTGGTGCTCACCGCGCGTGATGCCGTCGAGTCGCGGGTCGAGGGTCTCGACGCCGGCGCCGACGACTACCTGGTCAAGCCGTTCGAGCGTCAGGAACTGCTGGCGAGGCTCCGGGCGCTCCTCCGGCGCCGTCCGCCCCGCGGGCAGGCGACGCTGACGGTCGGCGACCTGAAGCTCAACCCCGACACTCACGAGGTCATGCGTGCCGAGCGCGCGATCGAGCTGACCCAGCGAGAATTCGAGCTGTTGGAGTACCTGATGCGCAACGAGCGGATCGTGATCTCGCGCCAGCGGTTGCTGGACGAGGTCTGGGGTTATGACCCGTTCTCAATGACGAACACGATTGAGGTGTTCGTGTCAAACCTGCGACGAAAGCTTGAAGCGGGTGGAGAGCCTCGGCTCCTCCATACGATCCGCGGCGCGGGCTACGTTCTCCGCGTATAGGTCACTGCCGATCCGCTGGCGGCTGGCCGGCGGCTCCGCGGCACTGACCTTCGTGATCCTGGCCGGATTCGCGGCCATCGTTGGCGTGCTCACCACGCGCCAGGTGCGGGGGCAGTTCAACGACGAGGTGCGTTCGGCCGCGGACCAGCTCGTGCGTCAGCTGCACCTGAGCTTCAAGCACGGCCAGCTCGACTGCTTTCACACCATCCACCTGAGCGAGTTCGCCAGCGCTGAGCAGGCCCAGATCCGGATCTACAACGACACCGGCCGGCTGCTGTGCACCCAGGACTCGGTCAACGTCAAGGGCACGAAGCTGCCCGAGGCCACACCCAGTTTCACCCCGCCCACCCGAACGGGCACCTTCCAGGAGCTCGGCTATCGAATCGACGTGCGTGAGCACGGGGTTTCGCCTGCCGGCGAGGTCAAGCTCTTGTTCGCGCGGCCGCTGTCCGATGTCGACCACACGCTCGCGAGGGTGCAGTTCTTTCTCATCCTCGGGGTGCTCGGCGGCACTATTCTCGCGCTGCTGGCCGGCTTGGCGACCGCGCAGCGCGCGATCCGCCCGATCGCCGCGCTGACCGATGCAGCCCGTGAGGTGGAGCGCACCCGAGACCCCAGCCGCCGCCTGCCGCGACCTGAGGCCGATGACGAGGTCGCGGAGCTGGCCCGGACGCTCGAGGACATGCTCGCAGCGCTCGATTCCGCGCGCACCGACACGGAGGCGATGCTCGATCGCCAGAGGGAATTCGTGGCCGACGCCTCTCATGAGTTGAGGACGCCACTGACCAGCGTGCTGGCGAATCTCGAGCTGCTGGCGGAGGAGCTCGATGGAGAGCAGGCTGAAACCGCACAGGCCGCGCTGCGGTCAACTCGCCGGATGCGCCGGCTCGTCGGCGACCTGCTGTTGCTCGCTCGCGCCGACGCCCGGCGCGTCCAACCCCACCGCCCGAGCGACCTTGGTGACGTGCTGCTGGAAGCCGCAGCCGAGCTCGGGCCTGTGTCCGATCACCACGAGCTGAGGATCGAAGCCGGACCCGCGGTGCTACCGGGCGTACGCGACGACCTCCATCGCCTGACCCTGAACCTGCTCGAGAACGCGCTGCGCCATACTCCGCCCGGAACCCATGTGCGCGCCCGGACCGAGATCGACGGGGGCGCGGCCCTGCTGATCGTCGAGGATGACGGCCCGGGCATTCCCGAGCAGCTTGAGCGACGGATCTTCGAGCGCTTCGTGCGCGGTGGACGTGACGGAGGTCGGGGTTCCGGCCTCGGCCTGGCCATCGTGCGCGCGGTCGCCGAGTCTCACGGCGGTACGGTCACGCTTGATCGTCCCTCCGGCGGGGGAACGCGCTTCGTGATCAGTCTCCCGACCGAACAGCGGGGAGGGCACCGCGACGTCGCCCCGGAGGTCGATCAGACCTCGACGACGACGGGCAGCACCATCGGCCGGCGGCGCAGCCGGTCATAGACGAACGCTGCGAGATCGTCGTGCAGCTCCTGCTGCAGCAGGTCAATCTCCCGCACGCCGTCACTCGCTGAGCGCTCAAAGGAGCGCTCGACCTCGTCGCGGATCTCCTGGACGAGGCTGTCGGCCTGTTCGACGAACGGCACGCCGCGGAAGATCACCTCGGTCGGCGCCACCGGCTTACCGGACTGCTCGGAGATGGTCGCCACGACGATGAAGATGCCGTCCGCGGACAGCATCCGGCGGTCGCGGAGAGCGACATCCGCCGGGTCGCCGATATCGACGCCGTCGACGAAGATCATTCCGGATTGCTCGGGTTCGTCGAACCGAGCGCCGCGGCTGTCGATCTTCAGTGGCAGGCCGTTCTCGCCCTGAAAGACATCGTCAGGGTGAATGCCGACGGCGTCGGCGAGCTGCGCGTGGAGGTGAATCCGCTTGTGATCGCCGTGGATCGGAAGCACATAACGCGGTTTGACGAGGTTCAGCATCAGCTTCAGCTCTTCCTCGTAGCCGTGGCCGGAGGCGTGGATCGGCGCCTCCCGCGGCGTGATCACCTCGCAGCCGATGTGGTACAGACGATCGATCGTCTCGTTCACCGCGCGCTCGTTTCCGGGGATCGGCGTGGCCGAGAAGACCACGGTGTCGCCGCGACGGAGCTTGATCATGCGGTGATCGTTGTGGGCCATCCTCCGGAGTGCCGACAGCGGCTCTCCCTGGGAGCCGGTGGAGATGACCACGATCTTGTGATCCGGCCAGTCCTCGACCTCCTGCGGTTGGATCAGGATGCCCTCCGGAAGCTCGATGTGGCCGAGCGAGCGGCCGATGTTGACGTTTTTGCGCATCGAGCGCCCGACCAGCGAGACCTTGCGCCCGAGCGTCGCGGCGGCATCGACGCACTGCTGCACACGGTGGATGTTCGAGGCGAAGCTGGTGACGATGATCCGCCCCTCGGCCCGCGCGAACACCTCCTCCAGGTGAGGTCCGACGGTGCGCTCGGAGGGAGAGAAGCCGGGGCGATCAGCATTGGTGGAGTCTCCGCACAGCAGCAGCACGCCCTCGCGGCCCAGCTCGGCCAGGCGCGAGACGTCGGCGGGCGGGCCATCGACCGGCGTCTGATCGAATTTGTAGTCACCGGTGACCAGCACCGTGCCGAGCTCGGTGGTCAGGGCGACGGCGCAGGCGTCAGGGATCGAGTGGGTCATGTGGACCAGCTCGACGCCGAACGGGCCGAGGCTCAGTTCCTCGCCCGGACCCAGGTCTTCAAGCTGGGCGTCACGGAGCTTGTGCTCGTCCAACTTCGAGCGGGCCATGGCCATGGTCAGACGCCCGCCGTAGACGACCGGCGCGTCCGCGCCGAGCTCACGCATGACCCAGGGCAGCGCGCCGACGTGGTCCTCGTGACCGTGTGTGATGACGATCGCCTCAATGTCCGTGGCGCGCTCGCGCAGATAGGTGAAATCGGGCAGCACGAGATCGATGCCGAGCATCTCGGCGGTGGGGAATCGCAACCCGGTGTCCACCACGACGATCCGGTTGTCGTACTCGACGACGGTCATGTTCTTGCCGATCTCGCCCAAGCCGCCGAGCGGCAGGACCCGCAGAGCGCTACTCACGCTCTGGCTGTCTGCAGGAGCCCGTGGCGCTCCAGCATCTCTCGGATCGTTCCGGTCTCAGCCTCGTCCAGCTCGACGTAGGGCAGGCGCGGGGCCCCGACGCTGACTCCGATCAGGTTGAGTGCGGTCTTCACGGTGCAGGCGCGCGGGCCGATCCCCATGTCCCGGTAGGTGTCACGGAGCGAAGCGTCGATCTCGCGTCGGCGCTCGGGTTGGTCGACCATCTGGCGCATCTCGCGCCCGAACAGATGGCTGCCGGTGAGGATTCCGCCGGGCTCGCCCAGCTCGAGCACATCGACCAGGGTCTCGTCGTCACCGGCATAGAGCTCCAACCCGTCGATCGGCGCCAAATTGGCGGGATTGGCTTGCTTGACGCCGATCACATGGTCGAGCTGGGCGAGTTCCGCGAGCAGGTCGTTGGGCATGTCCTCCCCGGTGCGCGCGGGAACGTTGTAGACGAGGATCGGCAACGCGGTGGCCCGGTCGATCTCTCGGTAATGGGCAACAATCCCCCGCCTTCCCGGGCGGTTGTAATACGGATTGACCGACAGCAGGGCGTCCGGTCCCAGCTCGGTCGCCCGCTCGGTCAGATGTACGGCGTGGCGGGTGTCGTTGGAGCCGACGCCGGCGACGATGGTGCAGCGCCCACGCATCTCCTCGACGCCGAGCTCGATCACTCTCAGGTGCTCCTCATCGTCGAGCGTCGCGGCCTCGCCGGTGGTACCGCACAGCACCAGCCCATCGGAGCCGTGCTCGACCAGGTGATTCATCAGGCGGACCGCTGCCTCCTCGTCGAGGCGACCCCGCTCGTCGAACGGGGTAACCATGGCAGTGAGGATCGCGCCGAGATTCGCAGACATCGATCCTGATTATCGCAGGGGCCGCGGGCGCCCGGCTGTGCGGCCGAACGCCCGCGGAGCGGCGAACGGTCAGGACGCGGCGCCCACCGCGTTTTCGTTGCGCTCGCCACTGCCGCGCACGAGCGGTCCCTTGTACGGGCCGGGCTTCGGTCGCGACTTGCCCCCGGGGAACGCGAGCCGCAGGATCGTGCGCTGGACCATGCCGAGCTGCTGGTGAAACGGGCCCGAGTTGTACGGAAGCTCGTAGCGCTCGCAGATCTCGCGCACCTTCGGCGCAATCTCCCCATAGCGAGTGCTCGGCATGTCCGGGTACAGGTGGTGCTCCACCTGGTAGCCGAGGTTGCCGCTGATGACGTGGAATATCGGGCCGCCGTCGATGTTGGCCGCTCCGGTCAACTGCCGCACGTACCAGCCTCCGCGGGTCTCGTTCTCGGTTTCCTCCTGGGTGAATGTGTACGTCTGATCGGGGAAGTGCCCGCAGAAGATGATCGCGTAGGACCACACGTTGCGGATCAGGTTCGCCACCACGTTGGCCTGCAGGGTGCGGACGAACGGCTGACGGAATGAGCGCCGCTCGATGAGCTGACGCAGCACGTTCGTGCCGAAGCTCTCCCGCCTGCGCCGCAGCTTGCGGCCGACGCGCTTGGCCTGGACCGTCGGCTTGCGGCTGTCCTGGTCGGCCCGCTCCCTGGCACTGAAGATAGCCACCTCGATAAGCGTCATCACCAGTCCGCTGATTGCGGGCCAGGCGATGTAGTCCTTGAGAATCTGGGCCCGCGCCTTGCCGCCGATGCCCTTCAGATCCTGCAGCGCCTCTTTATGACTCTTTTCCCCGGAGCGGATCGCCTCCAGGTCCATGTCGTGGAAGGCGACGCCCCACTCGAACAGCAAGGCCAGGATCAGGTTGTAGATCGGCTGCAGCAGGTAGGCCGGGTGCCACTTCTGGGCCGGGTCGATCCGCATGATCTCGTAGCCGAGATCCTTGTCCTTGCCGATGATGTTGGTGTAGGTATGGTGGATGTAGTTGTGTGAGTGCCGCCACGACTCGGCCGTCGACGCGGTATCCCAATCCCAGACCCGGGAGTTGATCACCGGGTCGTTCATCCAGTCCCACTGCCCGTGCATGACGTTGTGGCCGATCTCCATGTTCTCGAGGATCTTGGCCAGCCCGAGCGTGGAGGCGCCGAGTAGCCATGGCCCCCGCCAGCGTGACGCGAACATCTCGACGCGGCCGAGCAGGGCCAGCCGGCGCTGCAACGCGATCATCGAGCGTATGTACTTCGCGTCACGGTCGCCGAGGTCGGCTTTGACCTGCTCGTGAAGTTGGTCGAACTCCTTGCCGATCTGCTCGATCTGCTCCGGCGTGAGCCGGTGCAGCGGACTCTCGGACGTGTCGGCCGCGTCGTGACCGTTGGCGCGATGACCGTTCTGGGTTGCCGTTGCGGCTTCCATGATTTCTCCCTCGTCAGGTTTCAAAGATCGATTTCGACTGGACCCTCGGGCGCGCTGATACACGTCCGGACCATCTCGCCATCCTGGCCATAGACCTCTCCGTTGCGCAGATCCCGCAGACGGCCGGAACGAAGCTCGCCAACGCAGGTGTGGCAGATCCCCTCTCGACAACCATAGGGAAGGTCGAGCCCGGCCTCCTCCCCGGCGACGAGGATCGGTACCTTGCCATCGGACTCGGCCTCGCAGCGCGACTTGAGGAACTTGATCGAGCCGCCCTCGCCCTCACCGCCCTCACCCAGCCCGAGCTTGGGCTGGAAGCGCTCCATGTGCAGCCGCTCGCAGTCGCCGTGCTCCTCCCAGTGCTCGGTGAAGGCGTCGAGCATTTCGCCCGGTCCGGACATGAACGCCTCGCGCTCTGTCCAGTCCTCGCACAGCTTGTCAAGGTCTTTCGGCCCCATGCGGCCGTTCTCTTTGGTCAGCTGCTCGTGGAGACTGAAACCCTGATGGTGCTCGGCCAGCTTGCGCAGATCGGGGCCGAAGATGACGTCGTCGGTGTGGCGAGCTGAGTGGAGCAACACCACGTCGTTCAGCTCGTGATTGTGATCGAGATAGCGGAGCATGCTCATGATCGGGGTGATTCCGCTTCCGGCGCTGATGAACAGCAGCTTTTGCGGGGGCTCGTCAGGGAGAATGAAGTCTCCCTCCACGCCGCCGAGGGAGACGATCGTGCCCGGCCGGCCGCGACGTACCAGGTACGGGGACACCTTGCCCTCGTCGACGTTCTTGACCGTGATCGAGATCAGCCCATCTTCGCGCCAGGGATCAGAGGTCAGCGAGTACGCGCGCCAGTGCCGGACGCCTTCGATGTCCAGGCCGATCCGCAGATACTGGCCTGGCTTGTGACCCGACCATCGATATCCGGGTTTGATCAGCACCGTGGCCGCGTCCTCGGTCTCGTGCTTGATCTCCTCGATCCGCCCGCGGAGCTCGCGCGTGGACCACAGCGGGTTGATCAGCTCCAGGTAATCATCGATCAACAGCGGCGAGCTCAGCGCGCCGAGCGCCTTGAGCACGCGTCGCTGAATTGGATGTACGTTTGGAGGGGCTCCTTTTTCGGGCATCTACTGAAGAGTAATATCCCGTGGGATAACTTTTCTAACCAGCTTTTGTCCTACCGCGCCGAAGCCGCAACCTCCCGCCGCTCCCCTACCCCGCGCAAGGCGGGCACGCGAGGGATGCCGAGGGCCGAGCGGGAGGCATTGATCCTCGGGGTCGCCGGGCAGGCCTTCGCCCGGGAGGGCTACCACTCCGCCTCGATGGCCGAGATCGCCGAGTTGGCAGACATCTCCAAGCCGATGGTCTATGCGTACTTCGGCTCCAAGGAAGAGCTGTACATCGCCTACATCAACCGAATGGGCCGCGAGTTGCTGGATCGGCTGCTGCGTGCGATCGGCGAGCACGACCCTCCGATCGCCCGGCTGCGGATTCGGGTGACCGAGTTTCTCGCGTTCGTGGAGGAGTATCGCGACGGCTGGCGGGTCCTGTTCACCGAGATGAGCTCCAGCCGCCCGCTGGCCGATGAGGTGGCCGGCCTCCGCCGCCAGATTGCCGACGCCATCAGCCGCATGGTGCAGGCCAGCGTGCCCGCGGAGGCGAGCCTTCCCCCGGCCGCGATCGATGCCATCGGCCACGCGATCGTCGGCGCCGGCGAATCGCTGGCCAACTGGTGGCTCGAGCATCCCGAGGTCCCGCGTGAAGCCGTGGCCGACTGGTATGCCGGCCTGGTCCAGGCGACCGTCGCTGCGGTGTTGGCGCGGCGCGCCGCTTAGGCCGCTCAGAGCAGACGCTCGAGCCCTACCACCGGCGACTCGCTCAGTTCGCCGACACGGCGCACTGCGAGTAGCACCCCGGGCATGAACGACTCGCGCTCAATCGAGTCGTGACGGATGGTCAGGGTCTGGCCCACGTCGCCCAGGATGACCTCCTGGTGGGCGACCAGACCCGGCAGCCGCACCGAGTGGATCGGCACGTCGAAATCCGGACCGGCAGCGTCGCGCATCAGCGTCGCCGTGCGCGCCGCGGTACCGCTCGGCTTGTCGACCTTGCGGTCGTGGTGGAGCTCGATGATCTCCGCTCGAGCCATGTGCTTAGCCGCCTCGACGGCGAATTGAGTCATCAGCACCGCCCCGATGGCGAAGTTGGGGGCAACGAAGATGTTCGCGCCGGTCAGCCCGCGCAGACTTTCGACGTCGAATCCCGTCGTCCCGATCACCACGTGCACGCCGGCGGCGAGCGCCTGTCGCGCGTTGTCGACGGCAGTGTCCGGGAGGGTGAAGTCGACGAGGACCTCAGCATCGCCGAGGACCTCGGCGACCGTGCAGCCAAGCGCAGGATCGGCGCGGCCGGACAACTGCATGTCGTCCGCGTCTTCGACGGCACGGCACACCGTCTGCCCCATCCGGCCCGCGGCCCCGGCGACGGCCACCCTGATCACTTCACGCCCTCGGTCACCAGCGCCGGCAGGGTCGTCGACAGCGCCTCCTCAAAGCGTTGCTCCTCCGGGCCGATGCCTGCCGCTGACAGCCGCTCTGGCGCCCACAGCTCGGCCACGAGCCCGGCAAGATCCTCCGTCGACACAGCCTCGATCCGCTCCATCACCTCGTCCAGGGAAAGCAGCGGCGCGGTGGCCAGCACCTCGGAGCCAAGCCGGTTCATCCGGGCGCCGGTGGACTCGAGCGCGAGCACGACCCGGCCCTTGAGGTTCTCCTTGGCGCGCGCGAGCTCCTCGGGCATGGCCGGCTCCTCGCGGATCCGCGCCAGCTCGGTGCCCACCACGTTCATCGCTTCGCCGAGGTTGTCGGCACGGGTGCCGAGGTAGAGGCCCACCTGCCCGACGTCCTGGTAGGCACTGGTGAAGGAATAGACGGCATAGGCGAGGCCGCGGCGCTCGCGGATCTCCTGAAACAGACGTGAGGAGGAGGTGCCGCCGAAGATCGTGTCAAGCACGCGGAGCGCGAACCGGCGCTCGTCGTGACGCGACAGCCCGGGTCCACCCAGGCACACGTGGTATTGCTCGGTGTCCTTGCGCTCGAACCGGCGCCGGGCCGCCGCCGCCGGCGGAGCCTCGTCGGACCCGACCCCCGTGGTGTCCCGGAGATCCCGCGTGCGCTCGGCCACCATCGCGGCGAAGCGGTCGTGGTCGACGGCTCCCGCCGCCGCGATGACGATGTTCGTGGGCAGATACCGGGAGGCGTGGAAGCGGGCGATCTCCTCCACCGGAGTGTCCGCGATGACGGCGGCGCGGCCGATGATCGCCCGGCCCAGCGGATGATCGCCGAACACGGCCTCGCCGAGGACGTCGAACACCTTCTCCTGCGGGTCGTCCTCGTACATGGCGATCTCCTCGAGGATCACCGCGCGTTCGGAGTCGACGTCGGTCAGCGTCGGGCGGAACACCATGTCAGCCATCACGTCGAGCGCCTCGGGCACGTGCTCGTCGATCACCCGCGCGTACACGGAGGTTGTCTCCTTGCCGGTGCCGGCATTCAGTTCGGCGCCCATCCCGTCGAAGATCTGGTCGATCTCGAGCGAGCCGTACTTCTCGGTCCCCTTGAACAGCAGGTGCTCGAGCAGGTGGGACAGCCCCGCCTCGGAGTCACTCTCGGCCCGCGAGCCCGTGCCGATCCAGAAGCCGAGCGACACGGACCGCACGGAGGGCATTGCCTCCGTGACGATCCGTACGCCCGAGTCCAGCGTGGTCAGCCGATGCTCGAAAGCCACTAGGTGCGCACTACGACCGCGGACGGTCGGGGTCGCGATCACGCACCCGACCAGAGTCGCGGTCGCGATCACGCGGACCGCGGTCACGCGGACCGCGGTCACGGCCGTCGCGACCTCCGCGGTCAGAGCGCTCGCGGCGGGGTCCACCGTCGCCGCTGCCGACCGACGCAAGTTCCTCGACGGTCTTGCCGGCCACGTCGGGATCCTCGGCCATACGCAGGCCGATCCGTCCGCGCTCACGGTCTACCTCGACCACGCGGACGGCGATCTCGTCGCCCTTGTTGAGGACTTCCTCGACCGTATCGATCCGCCGGCCCGGGGCAACGTTGGAGATGTGCAGCAGACCGTCGGTTCCCTTGGCCAGCTCGACGAAGGCACCGAACGTGGTGGTCTTGACCACCTTGCCGGTGAACTCGTCGCCGACCTCGACCTCCTTGGTCATCGAGCGGATCCGGTCCACCAGCGCGTCGCCGAGCTCCCGGTTGGCCGCGTAGACGAGAACCTGACCCTCGTCGTTGACATCGATCTGCGACTCGAACTCCTCCTGCAGAGCGCGGATCGTCTCGCCGCCCTTGCCGATCAGCAGGCCGATCTTCTCCGGGTCGATCTTCACTGAGGAGATGCCCGGCGCATAGCGGGACAGCTCGCCCCGGGGAGCCTCGATCACCTTGTCCATCTCGCCGAGAATGAATTCCCGGGCGACCTTCGCCTGAGCGAGGGCGTCGCGCATGATCTCGAACGTGACGCCGGTGATCTTGATGTCCATCTGCAGGGCGGTGATCCCGTCCTTGGTACCGGCGACCTTGAAGTCCATGTCACCGAGATGGTCCTCCACGCCCGCGATGTCGGTGAGGATGATGTAGTCATCGCCCTCCTTGATCAGGCCCATCGCGATACCCGCGACCGGTGCCTTGATCGGCACGCCGGCGTCCATCAGCGACAGGGTCGAGCCGCAGACCGAAGCCATCGAGCTCGAGCCGTTGGACTCGAGGATGTCCGAGACCACGCGGATCGTGTACGGGAAGTCCTCCTGGCTGGGGATCATCGGCACCAGCGCGCGCTCGGCGAGCGCTCCGTGGCCGATGTCGCGCCGCTTGGGCCCGCGCATGAATCCCGCCTCCCCGACCGAGAAGGGCGGAAAGTTGTAATGGTGGAAGTAGCGCTTGGTTGTCTCCAACCCGAGCGTGTCCAGGCGCATCTCCTCCCGCGTGGTTCCCAGCGAGGCAACGCTGAACGCCTGCGTCTGGCCACGGGTGAACAGCGCTGAGCCGTGGGTCCGGGGAGCCACGCTGACCTCGATCGAGATCGGACGGATCTCGTCCGCGCTGCGGCCGTCGGGACGCTTCTTCTCGACGGCGATCCGCTCACGGATCATCGACTTCTCCAGCTTGTCGAAGGCGCGCTGGGCGTTGGCGCGGTACTCGGCGTAGGTCTCCGAGTCCGGGTCGCCGGAGTACTTCGCCAGCGCCTCTTCCTCAACCGCCTTGATCGCGGCCTGACGCTCGAGCTTGTCCTCCACCTGGGTGGCGGCGCTCAGAGCCTCGCCGTGCGAGGCCTTGAGCTGCTCAAGCAGTTCGGGCTCGACCTGCGGGATCGCGACCTCGACCTTCGGCTTGCCGGCCTTCTCGGCCAGCTCACGCTGAGCGGCGATGATCTGCTTGATCGCGTCGTGGGCGATGTCCAGCGCGTCCAGGATCTCCGCTTCGGGGATCTCGCTCGCGCCGGCCTCGACCATCAGGATCGCCTCGTCGGTGCCCGCCACGATGAGATCGAGCTCGGTGTTCTCGAGCAGGTCCTCCTCGTTGGGGTTGACGACGAAGTTGCCGTCGATCTTCCCGATCCGCACCGCACCCACCGGGGTGGGGAACGGAATGTGGGAGATCATCAGCGCCGCGGAGGCGCCGTTCATAGCGAGCATGTCGTACGGATGCTCGTGGTCGACCGACATCGGGAGCGCGACGAGCTGGGTCTCATACCGCCAGCCCTTCGGGAACAAGGGCCGGATCGGCCGATCGATCAGGCGCGCGGTCAGCGTCGCCTTCTCCCCCGCGCGGCCCTCACGCTTGAAGAATGAGCCGGGGATCTTCCCCGCGGCGTACATCCGCTCCTCCACATCTACGGTGAGCGGCAGAAAGTCCACATCGCGGAGGTTCCCCGCGGTGGCGGTGCAGAGCACCATCGTGTCGCCCGAGCGGACGACTACAGCGCCGGAGGCCTGTTTGGCCAACTTGCCGGTCTCGAACGAGATCTCCGTTCCTGCGATCTCGACGGACACGCGCTTAACGGCGTCAGACATATGTAATTCCCTTCTCCTCCACCCTTCGGTCGGTGGAGTGCGTTTCTCTTTTTCGTTCCGAACCCTGTTGATGGTAGCGGCACCGCCCTCAGCCCGTACCCCCAGTTGCGCCCGTGGACAGGGAAGCGGCAGGGGGTTCGTGGCCATAGATGTTCCGAGCGGTCGGGGCCGAGGCGAAGAATCCCGTCGCCGCGGCGTGTCCCGCCTTCCACAGAGCCTGCTTCTGAGAGATGTGCAGCTCGAACTGCAGCGCCGCCACTGCGCCGGTCGGGATCGTGATCGTCCGATGGGAGAAGGCTCTGGCGGAGAGGTCGTCCAGTTCGTTGATGCTTGTCTCCAGGATCGCGCGGACCATGTTGAGCGGCCAGCCCGCTCCGGCGATGGCCCCGGCCGGGGGCCGGGGCTGCTCATGGAGGCGGAACCCCCAGGTTGGATGGGTGGGCTCGCGGCGGTCGAACAGAAACACCGGAAAGCCGCTGACGATGCCACCGTCGACCAGCGCCCCGAGCGTGCCCGTGGCCGCATCGCGCAGCTTCACCGGCGGGAACATGAACGGATAGCCGGCGCTGATCCGCACCGCGTCGGCGAGCGGGAAGGCGGCAGGATCCCAGGGCTTCCCGTTCGGGGCCAGGTAACGCGAGGCGTGCTCGGGAAACACGACCATGCGGCGGTGGACGAGATCGGTGGCGACGACATGCAGCCGGCCGGGCACGTCCCCGAACGTCCGCGCCGGGCGCGGCGCGCTCGCCAGCAGATCCGCGATCCATTTGTGCAGGGCGTGGCCGCGGGCCATCGCCTGGCGGCTCATGAGGTTGCGAAGCTGGGCCAGACGGCGCGGCCTACCGATGTCGGCGACTGCGCCAAGGTCGAACTTCATCAGCCGGTCGGTGAGCGAATCGGCGTCGAAGCCGACGGCCACGGCGGCCGCGGTGATTGCGCCGGCCGACGTTCCGGCCAGCTTTTCCCATTCGGTGTAGCCCGCTTCCTCGGCCGCCTTGAGCGCGCCGGCGAAGGCGATCGCCTTGACCCCGCCCCCAGAGAACACGCCGTCGGCGATCATCCCGGAGCTCATTGTCCGCCCGCGGACAGCGTGAGCGGAAGGCTGGTCACCGCGCGCAGGTACGGGTCACTCTGCCACTGCGGCTCACCGTCGAGCGCGATGCTCGGTGCGAACTCGAGCAGCGACCGTAGAGCCACCGGTGCCACCAGGCGGGCCAACGGTGCCCCGACGCAGTGGTGCACTCCGGCTCCAAACGCCATGTGCGGGCCCTGGCGCTCGCATCGCAGTTGGTCCGGGGCGGCGAACCGATCGGGGTCACGGTCGGCGGAGCCGATCACCGCCGTGACCTTGCTTCCCGCCGAGAGCTCGAGACCGGCGAGCGTCGTCGGCACGCTGGCGAAGCGGTCGATCACCTGGACGGGGCCGTCGAGGCGCAGCAGCTCGTCGACGGTGGCAGCCCAGGCGGCCGGGTCGGCGCGCACGGCCTCCAGCGCCCCTGGGGAGCTGAGCAGCCGCCACAGTCCGGTCGCAATCACGAAGGTGGTTGACAGATAGCCCGCGACGAGCAGGTCGCACAGCGTCGCCTCGAGTTCGGCGTCGCCCAGTCCGGCGGCCCCGAACGAGTCGCAGAGCTCACCGATGAGTCCGGGAGCGGGTATCTGGCGGTGGCTGTGAACCAGGGCGGAGAAGAACCCTCGCAGCGCCATCGCGCAGGTGGCGCCCTGGAGGCGCACCATGGCCGCCTGCCTGCTGTCGTGGGCCACGGTGATGGCCTGCTGCCACGCCATCAGCGAGGACCGCGTCACCGGGTCGGGGACGATCCCCAGCAGGTCGAAGAGAACGTGGGCGGGCACCGGCAGCGCGTAGTCCTGGACGAGCTCGATCCGCTCGGTCAGGCCGATCGCCGCCAGCCGCTCGTTGGCATGCGTCTGGGCGATTTCCGGCACCGCTCCGAGTGCGCCCCGCAGCGGTACCTCGACGGCCTGCCGCAGCGCGGGATGCGCCGGCGGGTCGGCGCTGAACAGCCCGGGCGGAAGGGCGGCCTGGGCCGACATCGGTCCGACCGGCGCCGGCGGCGCGCCGGGCGGATGCTTCATCCACGTCCCCGTGTCCTCGAGGATCGCGCGGCACTCGGCGGCCCGAAAGCACCACAGGCTCTCGTAGGCGGGCACCGGGTGCAGGGGCGCGAACTCCCGAAAGCGCGTGTAGGTGGGAAACGGATCGGCGAGAAACCCGGGGTCGTGGGGGTCGAAGCGATCCGGGTCGAACGGTTCCCCGATCGCCTGCAGCAGTCGCCCCGCCGCCTGAGCGTCGATCACCAGATGCGGATGGTCGCTCTCGCAGGCGATCAGCCCGGGGTCGTGCGGAATCGGCTGCTCAGGGGGAGCATCGAGGTCGAGCGCGCTGACGGTGGGCACCACACACGTCGACGGCGGCCGGGCCGGAGTGATCCGGCCTCCGGCGAGGTCAACCAGGATGGCCGCCACCCGGCCCACGTACGGCTCGCGGCCGCCGGGCGTTCCATCCCAATTGACGCCGGCCGGGGCGTGCAGGGGCGGCGGCGCATGGCCGCCCACGGACCCGCTGGCCACCGCTTCGGGGCCACCGAGCGCGCGCAAGCTGATCTCATCCTCGGCCGGGCCGGACCAATGCGCCAGGACCTGGCCAGGTCGCAGCGAGCAGCTGCCGTCGCCGCGCCCGCTGGAAACGAGAACCCTTCGCGGCTGCTGGGGCCACGACAACCCCGCCAGCAAGTCCTCCCGGCGGGGATCGACTTCGATCCCGCCCTGGGGGGCCAGCACCAGCATGTCCATCTCCCGGTTGGCCGGCGAAGCGACGAGGGCTTGCTGCGCCGCGAGCGCGGGATGCGCGGCGGCGAAGTGCTCGACAAACCACTGGACGCCGAGCTGGGTCATCGTGCCGCGGTGCGGGGTATCCCAGGTGACCAGGGTCTCGACGCGATGCGGTTCCCCGCGGGCTTCCATGCTCGCCACCGCGATCCGGGCCAGCAGCCCCCCCATGCTCCAGCCCAGCAACGTCACCGGCAGTCCGGTGTGTGTACTCACCTCGTCCAGCACGGCCTCGACCACCCCCGCGTTCTCCGCCAGCCGGCGGGTTCCATCTTCAAGGCCGACCACCACCAGGTCGTGCCCACGGGCCTGCAGCGAGCTGAGCACCCCGTGCTGGGCGACCACGTCGTAGGAGAACAGAAATCCGTGACGGCCGGGGAAGCCCTCCACGACGACCAACGGGCAGCGCAGTGATTCGTGCCCAGCGGCCGGCAGCAGCCAGGCCGTCCCGCCGGCCAGCGTCCAGGTCTCGGTGGGCAACGGAGCGGGCGCGTCATCGAAGGCGATCCGGCAGCGGGCCACGCGACTCCCCCGGCTGACGGTGATCACGGCTTCGGGGACGGCGGGAAACTCGGCGTTCAGGATCTGGCCCGGCGAGGCCGCCCGTGGGCCGGTGCCGTCGCCCAGGTCCACCGTCACCTCGTGCTCGCTGACCAGCGCGAACTCCACCGACCGGCTGCGCAGCGCGGGCGCCGCGCGTGCGAACTGCGAGCGCAGCAGCACTCCGGCGGCGAAGGTGCCCGGTCGGTCGAGTACGGCCAATGGAACGGGCTCGCCGCGGGCTTCGGCGGGCGCGGGCAGCGTGACCGGCTCTCCGCGGTCGGCCAGGATGGCCAGGACGCGGGCAAGGTCGGCGCCGTTCAGGGTCGGCACCTCGCCGAGCCCGTCCGGCAGTGTCAGCCGAGCCGTCACAGCGCTTGACTCAGGTGCCGGAGCCCCCCGAGTCCTGGCATCAGGCAGTAGACCGAACCGCGCGTCCGAGTCAGCGTCGGCAGGCCGCTGAGCACGATCGCCTGCCGGCGGTCGGCGACCGGGATCAGGAAGTGGCCGTTCCCGCCCGGCTGGGCGCCGATCAGCGGCTCCCGCGTCCCGCGCAGTCCCGGTGCGCCGATGTCCTGATTGCCCCAGACCCGGAGCACGAACTCGTACTGGAGCTCGAGGTCGGCACACATGAAGAGTCCGATCAGCCCCCGCGCGATGCCGTCGTCCGGGTGGTGGGGATCGTAGGGCGCGCCATAGGGCATCCCGCGACGCAGGATTCGGCGCGTTCCCCGCAGGCCCATCGCGGGCGCCGAACGTGGGTTCAGGCGCCGCACGTGGCTTCCGGCGGGGCAGCGGTGGCCGTCGGCGTCGTCGTTGTAGAGCATGTGCTCGGGTGAGGGCGCGTAGTCGAAGCGGTTGATGGCGCTCTCCGGCGGGGCCGGGTCCGGACCGCCGGGGTTGGTGATCAGCGACGCACCGGAGCGCCAGCGACCCATCAGCTTGGCCGCCAGCCATTCGCGGTCCAGTGAGAACTGCGTCGACCAGACGTCGAGCATTGCCTCGAAGGCGGCGCAGTCCTGCTCGAGGATGCGAAACGCGGCGTAGGTTGCGTTGTCCCCCAGCGCGGCGGGGATCGCATCGAGGTGGTTGCCGCCCCAGGAGTTGAGCAGACCGGCCCCGAGGAGAACGTCGCCGGCGGGCACGGGGCGGCTGCATATCGTCGAGCTGGCGACCGGGGGCGCCGTCGATCCGCGGCTGCGAGATTCCATCGCGATAGCCGAAGTGCACGCGCCCGTCGGGCAGTGCATCAGCGTCCGGCGTGCCAGACCTCCCGGAGGCCGTGACGCTCTAATGCGGCGCGCAGCGCTCCGCTGAGCCGCTCGCGGCGCGGGCGGTGGTGCTCGTCGGTGAACAGACTCAGCACAGGTGCACCTCCGGCGTGCCGGCGCCTCCCATCGTCCAGGTCTCGGGCGCGCTCTCGCCGATGTCCCCGAGGCCCACGCCGCGGATCCCGTCCGGGTCGGGTGCGGTCGCCCGCGCCGCGGCGCCCTGGCGGAAGGCGTCGGGAAAGGCGCTCAGCACGGCCTCGGGCACCCCCAGCGAGCGCAGCCCGGTCCAACTCACCCCGACGTTCAGGCAGTAGTCGGGCTTCTCGCGCCAGTGACTCGAATCGGTCACCGTCGGCGCGCCGCCGGCCAGCAGCTCCGCCAGGAACGCGCGTCCGGAGGCGGCGACCGGCACCGCGACCGCGAGGTGGCGCGCATTCGCGCAGCGATAGCCGCGCAGGATGTTGCCCTGAATGTCCTCGAGCGCCAGCTCGGTCATCGCGCGGCCGCGCGCTGGATCTCCAGCACCGTCAGGTCGGGGTAGGCCGACCAGACCCCGATCGGCATGTTGTGGGCGCGGACGAACTCGAGGAACTGACGCGGATGCCGCTGCACCGGCAGCGGGGGAGCATCGCGGATGTAGCGCAGCACGGCGGTGAAGACGTCGCCCAGCACCGCCACGAAATCCATCGTGTAGGAACTCAGGCCGCCGTCATAGGTGGTGATGGTCTGCAGTTGGCTGAAGTCCGGGGTGGGCAGGAAGCGGGCGAAGTGCACGTAGCCCGAGCGAGCGCAGCGCGGCCTGGATCTCAGGCGCCGCGCCGATCAGCAGCTTCAGCAGCGCCGGCATCTGCGCCGGTGACTTCAGCGGCAGGATCAGGTTCAGCGCGTTCTGAACCTGGCCCTCGAGGGTCAGGCTGACCGGTGCCGCCACGGGTGGCACCGACGGCATCCGCGCGGTCGTGGGCGGACCCCCACCCGGCCGGGTCGCTGCGCGCGCGAGGTCGATGGCTCGCAGGTGACTCATCTACAGCAGCGCCTCGGCGCGGGCGAGCTCGCGGCCCTGGCCCAGCGCCTCGAGCACGCTGAGCGGTGTGGCCAGGAGCGCGGCGCGACGCGCGGGATCAGCGCACCCCTGCGCCCGCATGATCGCCACCCGGGCGCGGTCGAACTGCTGTTCCTCCCGTTTGCAGGCCGCCTCGGCGGCATCCAGATGCCCCTCGGCCGCCCGGACGTCCCCGGCCAGGCGTGCGGCGCCGGCGCGGAGCACCAGTACCCGGGGCCGAATCCCGGCGAAGGTCAGCGACAGCCGCCGCAACGCCATCAGCCCGCGCCGGATCCGGCGGTCGAGCCCGGCGGCGGGTACGTCTCCCGCGCCGCCGGTGCGGAGCTCCAGCAATACTTCGAGCGCGAGCGCGCCGAACTCTCCCCACACCCACCCCGTGGGCAACCGGCTGGTGAGCATCTCGATTACCGCGTCGGCCTCCAGCACCGCCTCGGCGTGACGACCCTGCTGGAGTCGCGCCAGGGCGGTGGTGGCGTGGCGCTCGATCACCGTGCCGCCGTCTGAGTTGACGATTGGGATGGCGACGGCCGCCTCCAGAGCTTGAACGCCCTGCTCGGTGCGTCCCCGCGCGAGCGCGGTCTGCGCCTCGTCGAGCAGTGACCAGCACAGATTCACCGGACTGCCGGTGCGGTGCGCCAGCTCGCGGGTGCGCGTCCACGCCTGCTCGGCCTCGGGCATGGCCCCGCGGCAGAGCTGCAGCGCGGAGCGCGTCTGCCACAGTTCGGACTCGAGGTTGTAGTCCCCGACACGGCCAAACAGCTCGAGCGCACGATCGTTGTCAGCCAGCGCGGTGCCCCAGAGACCGCGGCCGGCGTGCATGATCGAGATCACGTTCCAGACATAGGCTCCGGCCGGCGAGTGCTCCTGCTCCTCGGCCATGCGGGTGGCTCGCCGCGCGTAGGCGTCGGCGCGGCGATGAAGTCCGCAGACCCCGGCCAGCCCCGACGCATTGGCGAGCGCCGCTGCCAGCTCGGCGGACGGGCCGGCCTGCTCGGCCAGGTTGAGGCCGGCGATGATCAGGTAGGAGAGCTCTAGCGTCGACGTGCCATGGAGATAGCTGATCTGGACAAGCTTGCGCAGGGCATCGACCGCAGGGAGCACGTCGCTGCGCTCAGCCGAGCGAGCACGGCGCAGTCGACTCGGGACGACGCTGTGTGCCGCCTGCGCGGTCACGCCGCCGAGCAGGCCGCGGGCGAGCTCCAGTCGCCCTCCGCGCACCGGATGGCCGAGGCGCTCGAGGGCCTGCTCCAGTAGCGCGCGGCTGCGCGGCATGTCGCCGAGGAAGTAGTGAGCGTCGGCCAACGTCTTCTCCTGAAGGGCACGCCGCTCGGGCGCGATCTGTGGAGTGGTCGCGATCGCGTCTTCAAGCAGTTTCACCGCTTCCCTGAAGGCTCCATGGTGAAGCGCCCGACGTCCCGCCTCCTCCAGGTAGGGCGCGGCACGCTCGGGTTGCTCAGCTCGCGTCCAATGGTGGGCCAGCAATTCCGGACCGCGCGCGTCCGCTCCCGATGGCTGGGCCTCGTACCAGTCGGCGAGCCCGCCGTGCATCTGTCTGCGCTGGGTGCCGGTCAACAGTCCGTAGGCGACCTCCTGGATGATCCGGTGGCGGAACGCGTAGGTGGTCGGTGCCTGCTCTCGTTCCACCGCCAGTAGCTCCAGATCCTGCAGAATGGTGAGCGGATCGCGCACCGTCTCCGGCTGTGCCGTCGGATGGGTGGCCGCGACCTCCGCCTCGGTGAACGCGCGCCCGACCACTGCCGCCGCCTTCAACGTCAGCTGCTGGGTCGCGTCGAGCCGGTCCAGGCGGCTGAGCAGCGCACTCTGGATCGATACCGGGATGCTGAGCTCCGGATGTTCGGCGAGCTGGGCCCCCTGACCGGTGACGCGGATCGCGCCACTCTCGATCAGCGTCTCCAGCAGCGCCTCACAGAAGAACGGGTGGCCGCTGACCCGCCCGAGCACGAGCGAGAGAATCGCGGGGCTGATCTGCTCCGTGCGCAGCCGCTGGCGTACGAGCTTCGCCGTCTCGTCTGAGGAGAGCTGGCCGAGTGTCAGTACCTGCACCGCCGGGATGGCTCGCAGCTGCTCCCGCTCCTCGCTCGCCGACTCGATTCCTTCGGCGATCCGCTCGGTCACCACGGTGAGCAGCCGTGGCACGCGCCCGATGACGTCAAGCAGCAGCCCCCAGGACATCGAGTCAAGCCACTGCGCGTCCTCGACCAGGAGAACCCCGGGGGTCTCCCGAGTGCGACCCTGGACGACGTCACTGAGCAGGGCGCCGAGCTGGTCCGCCCGCGCGTCACCGCTGAGTGCCGCGGTGGCCTGGGTCTCCGGCAGCGGGGCAGTGAGGAACGGGTTCAGAAGCGGTAGCAGCGGCCGGCGCTGTGGATCTCCGCCCACCGCGGCGAGAAGCGCGTCCTCGCCTTCCACCTCGCTCAGCAGTGCCGCCAGTAGCGGCCGCCACGGGTGGTAGGCGGTGCCCCGCTCGACTGGCTCGGCGACCACAGTGAAGACCCGCAGACCGGCCTGCACGGCCATCGTTGTCGCGCTCGCCGCCAGGGTCGACTTGCCGATCCCCTGCTCGCCTTCGATCAAGATTGCGCCACCGGCGCCGGCGTCCCGCAGGCGCTGCGTGGCGCCTGCGAGCACGGCCAGCTCACGCGCCCGCCCGATCACCTGCCGCCTCGGCACGGGGGCGGCTCGCAAGGCGATCAACCGGTGGACGCGGACCGGCTCTTGTCGGTTCTTGAGCGCCAGCAGCGGCCGTCGCTCGACCTCGAGCGCCAGGGTTGCCGCCTCTGAGGTCGCCTCGTCGATCAGGACTTCGCGTGTGGCGACCGAGCTGAGACGCGCGGCGACGTTGACCGGGTCGCCAAACAGGGTGTACTCACGGCGCTCGTCGATGCCGAACACTCCGCAGCATACGCGTCCGGAACTGACGCCGACACCGCTGCGAAAGCCGGCGCCCTGGAACAGCTCATCGATCTCGCCGGCCGCGCGCAGGGCGCGATCGGAGTCGTCATGGTGTGCGCGCGGCGGCAATCCGAAGATGGCCGAGCAAGTGATGCCCTTGCCGTCGACCTGGACCTTGGCAGCGGCGTCGAAGCGAGCCACGATCTCCTGAAACCGGGTTACCACGGCGTGTTGCTGCTCGAACTCCTCGTCCGCCGGCGGGTGGGGTCCGGACAGACGGATCATCAGGGCCGTAACGTGGCGGAAGTCCGCCAGCCAATTCTGGTCGGCGGCTCCCCAACGGAGCACGGGCGCGGGCACGAGGCCCTCGATCTGCTCACGCCGGGCGCTCGGTGCTGAGTCCTCGGGCGGCGAGTAGCCCCACTCGGTCGCGGCCCCGCCGACCGAGATGAGATCAGCCTGCTCCTCCCCCCTTGGCGAGACGCTGGCGGCGCTCCCGAGCGCTCGCGTCGCCTCGGCGCTCAGCAGCGTGACGCCAGGCCGGGCGTCCCGCTCACACATCACGACGTCAGCGACAGCGGGGCCGGTCGGCAGCAACTCCCAGCGTCCCCCTACCCCGCCGACGATCCCGATCGTGGCATCGCCGGCGGCGATCCCGATCCGCGTGGGCAGCGGCGAGGAATCCTCCGCCAGAGCCTCGTGCACGGCCATAGCCGCACGCGCCGCCTGGGCCGTGGCCCGGGAGACGTTCCCGTCGGCGTCTGCGGGCCACCAGCACAAAAAGGAGTCCCCGGCGATTGTGAGGATGTCGCCGTGGTGGCGATGCACCGCCGTGACCAGCGCGGAGAAGTAGCGGTTGAATCCGGTGATCACCTCCTCCAGCCCGTCGCTGCCCCGTTGCACGAGGCGCTCGACGTGGGCTGTGAACGCCTCGATATCCGAGAGCAGCAGTGCCCCGCGCACCTGGTGGCGCTCCGGACCCTGGATCGGGCCTTCCGCCAGCCGCCTCAGCAGAAACCGCGGGACAAAGCTGCGAGCTGTCTGCTCGTCAACCGTCCCCTGGCTCTGCCGAATTTGCCCTGTGGAGATCGCCACCTGCTCACGCTCCCGGCCGAGAAAGCTATCAGCGCCACCGGGGGCTCACAAGCCACGGTGACCCGCGCTGCGCGGGCACGCGCCCTCCATGGAGGACTTGCGGCGAGCGTCCCTAGCGCCGAGCCAGCAGCGGAGCGTCGTGCACGATCTGCGCCGGCGTGACGTTGGCCGGATAAACGACGGCCGTGCGGCCCGAGCCGGTGATCCCGTAGATCACGGAAGAATGACCCGCGGTGACACGGTTCTTGCCCGCGGTGACGGCCACGCTCCACTGCTTCCACGTGCGGGCGAGTTGCGCCCGGGTTCCCACCAGGTAGTCCATTCGCCCGGTGCCGTCCCGCGCGCGCAGGAAAGCTCGGATCGCCGACGGCGTGTCCCGGCGCGGATCGACGGTCACGGCGAGGATCCGGACGTGTCGGGCCTCTGGCCCCAGCTGCCGCTGCGCCGCCGCCAGAGTGGCGACGATCAGTGGGCAGACATCAGGGCAGTGGGTGTAGACGAAGGTCACGAATACGGCACGGCCGCGCAGCGCGGCCAGCCGCACCCTGCCGCCCGCATAGTTGGGGAGGGCAAGGGGCGGCGCGGCCTTGGCCGGTCGCAGGATTAGGCCCTGCAGGCCCGGCCCCGAGTCGGCACCGCCGCCGGATCCCGAGCCCGTCCCGGACCCGCCCGACCCACATCCCCCGAGGACCAGAGCGGCGACGAGCACCGTGACGCCACCCCTCACGCGTATTCCGTCCGCGCTCGCGGCGGGCGCTCCTCGTCCTGACCTAGCCAGCGGTAGAGACCCAGGAACACGAACACAGTGGCGGCGAGCGAGCCGGGCCCGAGCATTACCCCAGCGGCGATGTGCTGATCGGTCAGCTCCGAGATGCCGCCCGGCCGATGGGCGAGATGGGCGTAGGCCGGATACAGGGCGGTAGGGGCAAACGCCAACACCAGCGACAGTAGCCAGCTCACCGCGGTCGACGCAACTATGTAGTAGACCCGGCCGACCGGGCTCAACCGCAGCCGCAACGGCGGCGAGCGTAGGACCTGCGCCCAGAGCAACACGCAGGAGACCACGAACAGGATGTGCTCGAGCGCGTGCACGCCGGCGCTGCGCAGCGTCAGATCGTAGGCGAACGGCAGGTGCCAGAAGGCCAGGTTGAGGTTGAACAGGACCCAGGCTGGCCCGGGGCGGCCAACGATGCGGGCGACCGTGCGCACCGGGGCAAGCCGCGGCGAGCGGACCAGAGCCCGGGCGAGCCGGCGGCGCCAGGAAAGCGGGAGTGCTCGCCACATCGAATTCCAGGGCGCGCCGAGCACAATCAACGGCGCGGCCACCCCGAGGAGCAGAACGTGCTGGGTCATGTGCACCCAGAACAGCTTGCGGGCGAGCGAGTCGATCGGCGTGGCCAGGGCAAGGAAGATCGTCAGCAGACCGGCGTAGAACGCAGTCGCGCGCCAGTGCTCGGTCGTGCTCCGGGGCCGCGCGAGCTTGAGCGCCGCACGGTGCTCACCCAGCAGGTGCAGGGCCAGTGCGAGCCAGATGAGCCCCAGCGGCAGATCGACGACGCTCGGCACGGCGACTCCGGCTCAGTGCCGGCTGGCGCGGCGAAAGGCCGCGACCCCGAGCCCCAGGGCAATCAGCAGCAGGGCCAGGGGAATCACCAACGTCAGCACCGCGCCGGCGGAGACGTCGGAGGCACGGTCAGCGAACAAGAAGAGGGAAGACACGGTCACTTGATCAGGTACAGCAGCACGAACGACACGACCTCCACCCCGGCCATCAGCGAAAGGTAGATGGCCAAGGCATCGGCCGACGGACCCATCACCGCCAGCGGACGCGTGATCTCGCTCTCCACTGCCTGGGGCGGACGGCGCAGCGATTGCGCGACAAAGGTCTCAAGCCAATAGATCGCACCGATCCAGAAGAACAGGAACATCGCCGTCCAGCCGACGAACACACTGGCGTAGCCGCCACTCTCGGGGTTGAAGTTGTAGCCGGTGTACTGCAGCACCTGAACCACCACAGCGCCCACGCCGAGCACCACCGCGAGCGAAACGCCAGTTAGCCAAGCGCTCCGCGCACCCACCGCCAGTGAGCGCCGCGCGAACAGGAACAGGCCGGTGGCGCCGAGGACGCAGACCAGCACGGCGATGCCGATACCGGAGGCCGGATTGACGTGAGCGGGCCGCCACAGCCCGTTCGAGTTGACGGCACGCAGATAGAAAAACGCGAATACGAAGGCCACGAACACGAAGGCCACGGCGCTCGAGAACAGCCGCACACCGACATTCAGGTTGGCCGCCAGGATGGCCGGCTCCTCCGCCACCGGGGCGCGGCCCTCGCCGGGGATCGCGCTGTGCGCCGCCGGCAGGGCGCCCTCGCCCGGCACCGAGCTCATCCGCTATCTCCTTCTCCGACCGGTACCGCGGGACCGACGAAATCGGCCACCGGCGGCGCATCCGGGAGGCCATATCCGTAGGGCGCCGAGTTGATCACCGGGATCCGCTCGAAGTTGTAGACCGGCACCGGGGAGGGCAGTTGCCACTCGAGCGATTTCGACTGCCACGGGTTCGTACCGGCCGGCTCACGGCGGAGCACCAGCGACCACACGAGGTTGACCAGGAACACGAACATCGAGAGGCCGAGGCCGAAGGCGGCGATCGACACGAACACGTTGAGCGTGTGAAGGCTGTGGTTATAGCTCGCGACCCGCCGTGGCATCCCCAGCAGCCCGGCGATGAAGAGCGGGAAGAAGGTCAGGTTGAAGAACACGAACATCGTCCAGAAGTGGAGCTTGCCCAGCTTCTCGTTGAGCTTGAAGCCGGTCATCTTCGGCAGCCAGTAGTAGAGGCCGCCGATCAGGGCGAACACGAGCCCGCCCATGATCGTGTAATGAAAGTGCGCCATGACGAAATAGCTGCCGTGCGTGGTCACGTCGCTCGGGACGTCGGACAGGAACACCCCGGAGACACCCCCGATGAGGAAGTTGAAGAAGAACGCCAGCGAGAACAGCATCGGCACCGTGTAGCGGATGCGCGCTTTCCACAGCGTGCCCATGGCGATCAGGAAGATGATTCCGGTGGGGATCGAGATCAGCTCGGTGGTGAACATGTAGAACGGCCGCAGGTCGGCGTTGATCCCGCTCACGAACAGATGGTGCTGCCACACGGTGAAGCTGAGCAGCGCGACCCCGAACATGCCGGCCACGGCAACGCGGTAGCCCCACAATGGTTTGCGGGCGAACACGGGCAGGATCTCGAGCACGATCCCGAAGCCGGGTAAGGCCAGGATGTAGACCTCCGGATGGCCGAAGAACCAGAACAGGTTGTCCCACAGGAATGGGCTGCCACCCGCGCTGGAGAGGAAGAACGAGGAATCGACCGTCCGGTCCATTCCGGCCATGAACAGCGCGGCGAGCAGGACGGGCGCGGCTAGGACGGCGAGGATCGAGGTGGTGATCAGACCCCAGACGAAGATCGGCACCCGATTCCAGTGCATCCCGGGGGCCCGCAGCGTCATCACCGTCGCGATGATGTTGATTCCCACCAGCGCGAGCGCGACCCCGATCAGGGCGAACGAGACGATGTAGGCGTCGATCCCGCCCCGGGCCTGCTCGGCCAGCGGCGCGTAGCCGGTCCATCCGGTGGGGAAGCCGCCGAGGGCGATGGCTGACAGGAGCACGAATCCGGCCAGCACGGTCAGCCACATGGTCAGCGCCTCGACCCGGGGGAAGGCCATCCGGCGGGCGCCGATCATCAGCGGCACCAGGTAGTTGCCGAGCGGGCCGAGCACGGCCGCCGACATCATCATCAGCATCATCGTCCCGTGCAGACCGACCAGGGTGAGGTAATTGCCGGCCTGGACGAAGTTCGGCCCGGCGCTGGTCAGCTCGGCACGTATGAACATCGCGTTCAGTCCGGCGACGAAGAAGAAGAACAGCACGGCGACGAAGTACTGGATCGCCACCACCTTGTGATCGGTGCAGAGGCGGAAGTAGCGCCAGGTGCCGTGCTCCTCACGTTCGCGCAGCGTCGCAGGGCGGCCGATCATCCGGCCCGCCGCGTAGTTGAAGAACCCGAGCCCGATCAGCCAGCCGATCGTGGCCAGGAACAGCCCGAGAAAGATCGCGATGTCGTCCTGGTCGGTCGCCTGCTGGGCGTGAATGTGGTTGCCGATGCGCGTCCCCAGCCAGTGGCCGACGGCGTAGCCGATGATCGCGCCGATCACGCCCCAGATGACGTTGAAGCCGAGCGCCTGGCGCCAGGCGCTGGGCCCCGCGAACTCGAGGTCCTGCGGAGTGCTGGGGGGGGCGCCGGTGGCCGTGGTCATGTCAGGAGGCTCTCCGGAGCGGATCGGGGAAGTAGACGTGCGAATACGGCGGGAGCTGCTTGGTCGCGGCGGCGTTCTGACGCTCCTGCCGGGCAATCCAGGCGTCGAAGTTGCCGGGCGTCATCACGCGCGCGGTCGTGCTCATGTCGCCGTGCCAGAGCCCGCAGAGCTCCGCGCAGCGGACCTGGATCGAGCGCACCTGCTCGGGTCTGACGTAGGCGACGTTGTCGTTGCCGGGAATCGCGTCGGCTTTGACTCCGAGCTCATACGCCCAGAAGCTATGCGCGACGTCGAGTGAGGTGACGTGGAACTCGATCTCCCGGTCGGCCGGCAGCGCCAGCGAATCTGTCTCGACGCCGCCGTAGCCGGGATAGCGGAACGTCCACAGCCACTGCTGCCCGATCACCTGGACCTGGAGCGCATTCTTGACATCCGGAGGTTTGGAGAGCGGGCTGGGGCCCTCCCCGCCACCGGCGCCCGCCGCGTCGCTGCTGAGCAGGCCGATCGTTCCGTACACCGCCAGCCCCATCACCATCACCGTGGTCGCCACGAGCCAGATGACCTGAATCCGGGGGTTTCCCACGATGTGGGGTCCGTCGGCGACGACTTCGCCGCGCTGACGGAAGGCGGCCGCGGCGTAGGCGAAGTAGACCCACACCAGCAGCACGATCGGAGTGGCCAGCGCGCTCAGCGCGACGTTCACCGCATGCTGGTCGGATGCCTGCCGGCTGGCTCGCAGGGGCGGGATGTGAGGCCCGAGGACGAAGATCACCACCGGCACCAGGATCACCGTCGCCGACTGCCCAGATCAGTGTGATCCTACGTCCGTGGGGCGGCTCGGGGGCGGCTTGGGCCGCGTCGGTGACCGCGCTCACGTGACCACCAGCTCGCCGCTCATCCAGCCCAGGGTCTGCATCGGCCCGCCGTTACCGAAGATGAACGCTGCGGCGCAGGGGACGAAGCACTGCCAGCGATAGGTGCCAGGGCCCGGGGTCATGAAGCTGAAGCTGATCGTGGTGTGATCGTTGGCCAGCGAGCAGGGTGCAGCGCTGCAGGGATTCTTGGCGTTGTCGGGGATCCCGACCAGCGGCACGCTGACGCCGAGGCTCGGCACGGTGAATGTATGCGAGGCATCGTCGGCGTTGACGACACTGAGGGGCTTGCCGTTGATGGTCGCCGTCCCGCCCCGGGTCCCGCGCACCTGGGCCAGAAACGGGTTGCGCAATCCGGTGGCGGTGTCGAACTGGTAGATCGTCAGCGTCACCAGGGTATGCGCGGGCAGCTTGTAGATCGTCGAGTGGTGCCAGTGGCCGGCACCGTCCTGGCCCATGTAGCTGACCCAGTCCGGGTCCGGGGCATGACCGTAGGCGGCGACCGTCTGGAGCGTCAGCTGAGCCCCGCCGCCCCGCACTACCGCCGACACCGCCGGCGGGGCAACGGTAAGGAATGCCGTCACGTAGAGCACGACCAGGACGGCCAAGAGCGCACTAATCGCCCCGATCCCCAGGACAAGCCGTCGCATATAGACGCTTATATCGGTTAAAGCCTTCCCCAACACAAGTTCTGCACCGGGCTTTCTGCGTAAGGGTTCTTACGTTCCTGAGAGGTTTCTCATCGGTTGGACACACGAAGCGGGTAGATCCTCTGTGACGTCCCCTGAAACTTGGAGTCCGACCATGACATCAGCCCTGATACTCAACATCGCCTTCTCGATCTTCATCGCCGTCCTCGTCCTCGGAGCGGTCGTGGCCGCGATCCTCACCCAGCACCATGACCACGGCATCCACGTAGCGCGGCGCCCCAAGCGCCGTGAGCACGATCCGCAGCCGAGCTTCGGCGCGCTCACCCGGCGCCGCGCCTGGCCCGCCTCCTGAGCGGCGAACCGCCGCCGCCGAGCTCAGCCCAATCCGCAGCTGAGCTCGGCGAGTGTCGAAGCCTCGATCTTCCCGGCGTACATCCGATCCCCGGCAAACAGCGTCGGCGTGGTTACGACACCAGCCCGAAGGCCCGAGATGAAGTCGCGCCTCACCCGGGCGGTCACTTCGTCCGCGCGACGGTCGGAATCGAAGCGGCCAAGATCGAGCTCGAGCGCTTGCGCCCGTTGCCACAGGTGCGGGTCCTCGAGCCGGGCCTGATCGGCGAACAGCAGGTCGTGCATTTCCCAGAAACGCCCCTGCCGTCCGGCGGCCTCGGCTGCGCAGGCGGCCGCCCACGCTCGCGGATGACTCGAGCGGACCGGGAAGTGTCGGAACACGCGCCGCACCGGCACGGTGGCCAGGCGGGCGCTCAGCACCGCACAGTGCGGGCACTGGAAGTCGGCGTATTCGATCACCAGCCGTCCGGCCGGCGATCCCCGGGCGTGATCCTCGCTGGTGGGATCAGGAACCGGGGCCGAGCCGAGCTCAGCCAATGACTCAGGACGGCCAGCCCGTCGAAGATCAGGTTGGCCCCGGGCAGATCGCCGGGCGAGGGCGCCTGATAGCTCCAGCGGACGACGGCGTCGGGACCGACGATGACCAGGGCGCGCTGGGGAAACCCGCCGGGGTGATAGACGCCGAACGCCCGGCAGGTCTCACCCTTGGGTTCGAAGTCCGACAGCTGCTGGATGCTCACGCCCAGCGCGCTCCGGAATGCGGTCTGTGAATAGTGCGCGTCGCAGGAGACCCCGTAGAGGGTGGCGCCGCGGGCGGCGAACTCGTCCAGAACCTCCTCGTAGAGGTTCAGCTGGTCGGTGCAGACCGGGCTGAAGGCAAACGGGTAGAACACCAGCACGGTCTTCTGCCCGACCAGATCGGCGCGGGTGAACTCGGTCCCGTCCTCGCGGCGGAGGACGAACTCTGGAGCAGGGGTCCCGGGCGCAATGATGCCCGGGCACGCTCACCGGCGCAGGCCGAGCTCGCGAATCAGCGAGCGGTAACGCTCGAGATCGCTGCGCTGAAGGTAGTTGAGGAACCGGCGGCGGCGGCCGACCAGCATCAGCAGACCGCGGCGGGAATGGTGGTCCTTGCCATGCGCCCGCAGGTGCTCGGTGAGCTCGTTGATCCGCTCGGTGAGCAGGGCGACCTGGACCTCAGCCTTGCCGGTATCGCTGGGGCTGTCGCCGAACCGGGCGACGAGTTCCTGCTTGCGTTCAGCGGTCATCGTCATGCGGCGGCTGAGGCTAGCAGAGAGCCCCTCCGCCAGTTCATTGACAAAGCTCGCGCGTGCGCCGCACGTCATCGGTCATCTGCTCGATCAGCGCGTCAACCGAGTCAAAGCGCCGCTCCCCGCGCAGTCGGGCGAGGAAGTCGACGCGGAGCGTCTGTCCGTAGAGGTCGACATCCCGGTCGAGCAGGTAGGCCTCGACCAGCACCGCCCGCCCGGTCCCGAAGGTAGGCCGCACGCCGACGTTCACCGCGGCGCAGGCATCGTGCGCGCGCGCCACGTAAACACCGTGGCCGGGGCACACGAGCGCCTCATCGGGCACGATGTTGGCGGTGGGGAAGCCGAGCTCGCGGCCACGACGATCACCGGACACGACCTCGCCCTGCAGCTGGAACGGACGTCCGAGGAAGCGAGCCGCCTGTTCGACCTCACCGGCCAGCACAAGCGCACGGATGTGACTGGAGGAGACGATTTCCCCGTCCAGCTCAACCAGCGGCACGACCCGCGTGTCGAACGCCTGCTGCGCGCTCAGCAACGCCGGATCGCCCGCGGCGCGGTGCCCGAAGCGAAAGTTCTCCCCTACCGACACGCGCGTCGCGCCGAGCCTGCCGAGCCAGCACCTCGTCGATGAAATCCTGCGGGCTCTGCTGCGCAAAGCTCTCGTCGAACGGGATCAGTACCAGTTCCTGGACGCCCAAGCTGCTCGATCAACTCGGCCTTCGCCTCGAGACTGGTGAGCAGCTTCGGTGCGGCCTCCGGGCGGACCACCTGCAGCGGATGCGGCTCAAAGGTCAGGACGGTGTCGCTGCCCCGGATCACCTCGCGATGGCCGCTGTGGACGCCGTCGAACTCGCCCACCGCGATGTTCCGGGGCCGAGGCTCGGCCTCGTTCAGCTGGATCACCTTCATCGGCGCGGAAGCCTAGACACTAAGTGGTCAGGACCGGAAACCGACGAACGGCTTCAGCCGCCCCGGTTCGTCTCCAGGCTGCGCGAGCGCGATCAGGCCATCGTCGTCGGTCAGCCGCACAACACCGACCGCCTCGCCGGGCACGGCGACCCCGTGGCCGGCGCGGCGCGCGTCGTCCCCGGCCAGCCTCACCTCGGGCATGAATGCCAGCGCTTCATCCAGCGCCAGCAGCCGCTCGACGTCGGCTCGGGCCACGTCGAAGTCTCCGATCTTCGTGCGCCGCAGCTCCTCGCAATACGCGTCGCCGAGCGCCGCGATCAGACTTCGGACATAGGTGCCGGAGGAGCACTCGATCATGAATCCACGGCGGTCTCCGTCGTGCCAGAGCTGTTCGAAGCGGTGGACCTCGACCTCGCGCTCGGCGAGCTCGACCGCCGCCCCCGCCCGCGCCAGCGCGTAGGCCCGGCGGCCCCCGACCTTGACGGCGGAGAAGGCCGGAGGACGTTGGCGCACCGTTCCCCTCGGCAGTGCCAGCTCGCCTTCGGGAACCACCCCGGTGTGGACGATCTCCCCGTCGGGATCACCGGTGGACGAGTTCGCGCCGAATCGCGCCGTGACCACATAGGTCTTGGGCAGCGCCATCAGGAAGCGCTGGACCCGGGTGGCGCGGCCGACCAGCAGCAACAGTAGGCCGGTGGCGAACGGGTCCAGCGTTCCCGGCGTGACCAACCTTGACTCCGCGCCCGAGCCGGCGACGGAGCCCGGCGACCGCATCATGCGAGGTGATCCCGGCGGGTTTGTCGAACAGGATGATCCCGTCGGGGACGTCCCCGCCCGCGGCACTCACGGAAGCTGCTGCGCGAGCTCGTTTCGGAGGAACGAGACGAGCTCCGGCCACGACATCGCAGTGGTAAACCCGGCGGCCTGCCGATGTCCGCCTCCGCCCTGGGCGCGGGCGATCCGTGAGACGTCGACCCGTTCATCGCTGGCCCGCAGCGACACCTTGCGCTGGGCGGCGCCGTTGGTCTCGCCCGATGCGGTCGCGGACCAGCGCGGCGATCGCCGTGCCCTGCACCGCGCGAAGGTGATCGACGACGCCCTCGGAATAGCTCTCCTCGGCGCCGGACTCGGTGAAGTCCGCCGCCGTCAGCCCGGTTAGCGTCAGCCGGCCGTCGTCGTAGCGCTCGACGTTGGCCAGACCGCGGGCGAGTAGTGCAAGCTTGCCGTAGGGGATGCCCTCATAGACGCGACGGTACATCTCGTGGACATCGACTCCGGCCTGAATCAGCTCGGCGGCCATCAGGTGCGCGCGCGGGCCGGTGTTCTCGTACATGAACCGGCCGGTGTCGGTGATCAGCCCGACGTACAGCGCCTCGGCGATCGTCACCGTCGGTTTGATCCCCAGCCCATGCATCAGGTCCCAGACGATCTCCGCCGTGCACGACGCATGTGGATCGACCAGGTTGACGGTCCCGAAGCGCGTGTTGTCGTGATGGTGATCGATGTTGAGGATGCGGGCGCCGGGCCGTTGCAGCCCCTCGCCGGAGGTGCGGTCGAGGTTCCCGCAGTCAAGGAAGATGATCGTCCGCTCGTCGAGGTCCTCCGGCGGCTTGTTGATGACGCCGGTCAGGGGCAGGAAGCGGTACTCGTAGGGCAGCGGGAATTCGTGGGCGTCGATGTGGATGAGACTGTCCTTGCCGAGGGCGACGAGGATCTGCTGCATCGCGACCAGCGAGCCGAGCGCGTCGCCGTCGGGGTTCTCGTGGGTCACGGCGACCAGCTTGTCGGCGGCGCGGATCTCGTCGAGGATCCGGTCGCGGTTGGCGCGGTTCCCGTTCTCAGTCATCGGACAGCAGCTCGGTGATGCGCATTCCATGGTCGATGGAGGTGTCGTACTCAAAGCTCAGACGTCGGTGTGTGCTTGAGCGTCAGCTCCGAGGCCACCTTGCGCTGGAGAAAGCCACGCGCGGAGCGCAGGACGGTGAGCGTGGCGGTGCGCTCTTCGTCATCGCCGAGAACGCTCACATAGACGCGAGAGTGGCGCAGGTCTGGGCTGGTCTTGACTCCGGTCACGGTGACGAATCCGACGCGCGGGTCCTTCAACTCCGAGGCAATCGCCTCGCTGAGGACGGCCCGAACCGCCTCATCGACGCGGCGCATGCGTCCCGTGCTCATCCTATACGCCCGTGGCTAAAGGCGACCGAAACGAAGCGGCTCATGGCAGCAGGTCCTCAACCGAGGTGAGCACGCGCTCGACCTGCGCGCCGTCCGGACATCTCGCCAACAGCCAGCGCTCGACCTTGTCCGCCGCCGCGGCCAGCGCGCGCGGCGAGCCACCGGTCAGCGCACCCACCAATCGTGCGCGCTGCCACAGATCCTGGTAGGCGGTCTCGGACACCGCCACGCCCATGCGGGAGTGGAGCTGCGCCTTGATCGAGGACAGCTCCTTGCGTTTGGCTTTGAGGCTGCCGGCCTCCGGGAAATGAAGGTCGATCACGAGCACGGCAACAAAGCCGCTCGCCACCACGACACCGCTGCTCAGGCGAGCTCGCGCTCGACCTGGCGGGTGGCGTAGGCCTCGATCACGTCGCCATCCTTGACGTCGGCGTAATCGCGCAGCACGATCCCGCAGTCAAACCCGGCCGCGACTTCGCGCGCGTCCTCGTTGAAGCGCCGCAGGCTCTGGATCTCTCCGTCGTAGACGACGGTGCCGTCGCGCACCAGCCGCACCCGGGAGCCACGGGTGATCTTTCCATCGGTGACGTGCGAGCCCGCGATAACGCCCACGCGCGAGGCGCGGAACGTCTGCCGGACCTCGGCCGTGCCGAGCGTCTCCTCGACCTCCTCGGGAGCGAGCATGCCCTGCATCGCGCTGCGCAGCTCCTCAATCGCCCGGTAGATCACCGAGTAGTGACGGATCTCGACGCCCTCGCGCTCGGCCACCGCCCTCGCGTCACCGACCGGCCGGACATTGAAGGCCAGGATCACGGCGTCGGAGGCCGCTGCCAGCATCACGTCCGATTCGGTCACCGCGCCGACCGCCCGACGGATCACGTTGACCGAGATCTCGTCCTGGGGCAGCTTGGCGATTTCGTCCTCGATCGCTTCGAGGGAGCCGGCGACATCGGATTTCAGCACCAGATTCAGTTCCTGCAGGTCGCTCTTGAAGATGTCCTCAAGGGAGATCCGCTTGCCGCTGCGCCGCGCCAGCGATTCCGTCTTCAGGCGCACGGCACGCTCGCCCGCGAGCTGACGTGCGCGCCGGTCATGCTCGACGACGCGAACGCGCTCGCCGGCCTCCGGGACTCCGTCGAACCCAAGCACCTCGACCGGCTCACCCGGAAGGGCCTGACTGACGCGTTGGCCGAGGAAGTCGTGCATCGCCCGGACGCGACCCCAGTGGGCCCCGGCCACGAGCGCATCGCCGACCTCAAGCGTGCCACGCATGATCAGGATCGTCACCACCGGCCCGCGACCAGGATCAAGCTTTGACTCGATCACCGTTCCCGACGCCGGCGCATCGGGGTTGGCTCGCAGCTCCTCGAGCTCGGCCATCGTCGCGATCGTCTCGAGCAGATTGTCAAGCCCTTCCTTGGTGCGGGCCGAGACGTCTACGAAGTCCGTATCCCCTCCCCACTCCACCGGCTGCAGTCCCAGACCAGACATCTCGGTGCGCACGCGGGTTGGGTCGGCGCCCTCCTTGTCGATCTTGTTGACGGCAACGAGAATCGGCACCGCGGCATCCTTGGCGTGGTCGATGGCCTCCTGCGTCTGAGGCTTCACCCCGTCGTCGGCCGCGACCACAATTACGGCGATGTCCGTGGCCTTGGCGCCGCGGGCGCGCATGGCGGTGAACGCCTCGTGGCCGGGAGTGTCCAGGAAGGTGATCGTCCGGTCTCCATGGTGAACCTGATACGCGCCGATGTGCTGGGTGATACCGCCGGCCTCGCCGGCCGCGACCTCGGTCTCGCGAATCGCGTCCAGCAGCGAAGTCTTCCCGTGGTCGACGTGGCCCATGATCGTCACCACCGGGGCGCGTTCGACGAGCTGTTCCTCAGAGTCGGCGTAGATCGGCTCGGATACGGTCTCGTCCTCGGAGTGAACGATCTCGACTTGCTTGCCCAATTCCGTCGCGAGCACCTGAATCGCGTCATCGGACAGCGTTTGCGTGAGCGTCTTCATCTCGCCCAGCGCCATCAGCTGCTTCATCACCTCGGGAACCGGGACGGCAAGGTACTCGGCGACGTCCTTGACCGTCGACCCGGAGTTGATCTGGATCGTGTCCGGCTCGGCGACCGCGGTGCGCGAGGGGCGCGACTCGGCCTCTTCGTCATAGACCCCGCGTCGGCGGCGTCCGCGGCGCTGGCGGCGCGGCGGCTGGTTTGACTGCGGGGGTCCGCCTCCCCCGGGGGCGCGGCGGGAGGCCTGGGAGTCAATGACCACGCGGCGGCGCCCGTGCGCGGTCCCGGGCGCGCGTTCGCCCTGCAGGGAGTCCCGGGTGGGGCGCTTGGGAGCGGCATCTCCCCCGGCTGGGGCGCCGTCGGCCGGTGCGGGCACGTCGGCGGCAGGCGCGGGGCCGGGAGGTGAGGGAGCCGCGGCGGGGGGTGCGGCCGGCGCTTTCGATGCGGCCGCAGGGGCCGGGGCCGCGGCGGCGGCCGGCTCGGCCGCCGGCGCGGCCGAGCCTCCGCCGTTGCCGAGCACGCGTGACGCGGTGGCCTCGTCGACGCTCGAGGACACGGCCTTGACGTTGATGCCGGCGGCTCTCAGCGCGTCCAGGACTTCCTTGGCGGGTACCCCGCGCTCTTTGGCAATCTCATGAACTCGTTTACTCATCTAGATCCAGTGTACGTCTAGGACGCAGCTCCTCCGGCCTCGGCTGCGGCTGCGTCCGCTCCTCCGAGCTCGTCTCCGGCGGGTCCCTCAAGCTGGTCGGTGTCCTGGCCCGCCAGCGCCTGGTGGGCGTCGATCCCGCAATAACGCGACCCGGGCAGCGCGGCGTTGGGGCAGCGGCGCCCGTTGGAGAGGATCGCGGCGCAGCGGCCCTGGGCTTCCTCCTCCTCGTAGCCGTGCTCGGCCTCCTCGGCGGCAAACTCGGTCTCGGAGCGAATATCGATCCGCCAACCGGTCAGCCGCGCGGCCAAGCGAGCGTTTTGACCCTCGCGGCCGATGGCCAGCGAGAGCTGGTCGTCGGGCACGATCACGGTCGCCTGCTTGTTGGCATCATCGACCAGAACCTCGCGCACGCGCGCCGGCGAGAGCGCCTTGGCGACAAACCGGGCGGGTTCGTCGTTGTAGGGGATGATGTCGATCTTCTCGCCCCGCAGCTCGGAGACCACCATGCGCACACGCGAGCCTCGCGGACCGACGCAGGCCCCGACCGGGTCGACCCCATCTACGTGCGAGACGACGGCGATCTTGGAGCGGTAACCGGGCTCGCGGGCGACGCCCGTGATCTCAACGAGACCGTCGGCGATCTCCGGGACCTCGAGCTCGAACAGTGACTTGATCAGCTCCGGATCACGTCGGGAGACGATGATGCTCGGACCCTTGGTCGAGTTCGATACGTCCTTGATCACCGCCTTGATGCGCTGCGAGTGGTCGTAGCGCTCGCCGTCGACCTGCTCGGACTTCGGCAACAGGGCCTCGACCCGCTCGCGCAGCTGGACCAGTGTGTAGCGCGAGTCCGACTGTTGCACGATGCCGGTGATCAGCTCGCCGACGCGGTCTCGGTACTCCTCGAACATCATGTCGCGCTCGGCTTCACGGATGCGCTGCAGGATCACCTGCTTGGCCGTCTGCGCGGCAATCCGCCCGAAGTCGTCGGGAGTGACGTCCTCGGTTTCGATCTGATCCTCGAACTCCTTGAGCTTCTCGAGGTCGATCTCCGGCTCCGGCGGCTCCCGCATCTCGCCCGTCTCAGGATCAACGGTCGGCTGTTGGTCGACGGTCGACTCCACCAGCAGTTGCTCCTCGAGCTCCGGCGGGATCCTCAGCTCCCAGACCCGGAAGTCGCCGCTGTCGCGATCCATCTCGACCTTGGCATAGCGAGCAGCTCCGGGCGTCTTCTTGTAGGCGGACAGCAGCGCGTCCTCGAGCGCTTCCATCAGCTTCTCCTGCGAGATGTTCTTTTCGGCGGCGAGGCCCCGTACGGCCTCAACGATTTCACGTGACATAGGTCAGTCTCCGGGAACGAGGTTGGAGCGTGCGATCTGCTCGTAGGGGATCGTGACGACCCCGCCTCCGGACGCGATCGTGACTTCACGCTCAGAGGCGCCGACGAGTTCTCCGGTCACGCTCTTGTGTCCATCTTTGGCCTCCCGCAGCCGGACACGGGCGTGCCGACCGAGAAAGCGGCTGTAATGCTGCGGCTTGGTGAGTGGGCGATCCTGCCCGGGTGAGGAGACCTCCAGCGAGTACTGCTCGCGGAGGTCGCTCAAGCGCTCGGTGACCCGCTCACAGAGGGCCAGGGTCACACCGTCCGGGTGATCGATGAACAGACGCAGCGTGCTGCCGCCGAGCACCTCTGCCAGCAGCACCTCGACGTCGGGCTCGCTGGCGGCGAGCCGAGCCTCGATGTCAGTCTGAAGTGCACTCACGATCTCCTCCGTCCGATGCTCATAAAAAAAGCGGGCCAGCGCCCACTTCCAGAACCTCACCGGGAAGCGCCCGGCGCGCAAGCTTGGTATCTCAGCGTAGCACCTGAGGACCGGCTCACGGGGGATCGCCGCGGGCGCTTTGCGGAGGCTTTGGGAGGGCCCAGCTACTGGCCGGACGCGCCCGCGGCTCTTCGGGCCTGGTCCCGATAGCGCCGGTAGTCGCGACGGCCCGGCTGCATGCCCGCCGCCTGCGCCAGTGGCTTGCGAGCCTCCGCGTGACGCCCGAGCATCTGCAGCGATCGGCCCAGGCAGAACAGCGCGTAGTCGTTGGTCGGCGCGCGATCGATCACCGCCTGAAACTCCTCCGCGGCTTGTTCGTAGTGCTGAGTGTGAAACAGCGCCCGACCGAGCGCCTCCCGCACGGATGTCTTGTCAGGAGCCAGATCACGCGCCCGGGCGAGCGGAATCACCGCCTGGTGGTGGTGTCCGCCCTCGAGCAGCGCGGTGCCGCGCCGGTACAGCTCGTAAGCGTCGTCGTCCATGACGTCTATTTTATTCCTCCTCCGGGGCTCCCGGGTCGGCCTCCGAGCGAAATCGGACCGGGGGAAGCGCCCACAGTGCTCGCACCCGGCCCGGCAGGCCGAGTCCCGCTCGCAGCTCCGCGCGCAGTGCTCGCCGGCCCGCTCCTGTCGGAGCCGCTGAGGCGCCGCCGAACCGACCCAGGCGCACGGCGCGGATGTAGCCGGCAGCCTCAGGAGCGGAGGCCGAGGCGGCGCTCGAGTGCGGCCAGGGTCAGTCCGGCGCGGAGGCGCCCGGCCCGTTCGGGCCAGCGCGCGCTCGAGCTCGAGGACCCAGGCTTCGTCGCTCGGACCCCGGCGGAGGGTCGCACTCCGCGCCGCCATGACCAGCAAGCCGAGGGCAACGACGATGGCGATCACGATCGGCAACGGCGTGCTCGCACTCGCGCCCCTGCGTCCGGGTCGAGACCGGGCAATCGCCGGCGTGATGTCGCGATGGTGAATCCGCGCCGGGCGGGAGGCGTTGCCGAGCTCTCCGTTCAATCCCGAAAGCGGCACCGTACCCGTGCGGGCGGGAGCGCTGGCCGGGGTGGGATCGAAGCGCACCCACCCATAGCCCGAGAACCACGCCTCCACCCAGGCGTGGGCGTCCAGGTCGCTCACCCGATACTGACCGGTCGTGCGGTCATATGCACCCGTGGTGAATCCCCCGACCACGCGCGCGGGCACGCCCCCCATGCGAAGCAGCAGGGCCATCGCGCCGGCGAACTGCTGGCAGTAGCCCTGCCGGGTGCTGAACAGGAAGCTGACCAGCGGCAGCGCGTCCGGGCGAGGGTTCTCGTTGTAGGTGTAGCCGCGGCGAAGGTAGCCCAGCACGCGTTCGATGAAGCCGTACGGAGTGCTGGTGCGGGCCGCCAGGTGCCGGGCCAGCCGGTACGCGCGTCCGTAGGGGGAGTGTTCGACCAGCGCCCGTCCGTCAGCGCCGTAGAGTCCGATCACCTGCTCCACCGGGCCGCGGGCTCCAAACGCCGGGAACACGACCACTGCGGGCTGGCCCGGCCGGCGATGTGGTGTCATCTGCATCGAGCGGTAGCCGGCGAGCTGGTTGAGGCCGGCGCCGATCCCGGCGCACCGCGAGTTCCGGCCCACTGGGCTGCGGCGAGTAGGTGCGGACGCGGTAGCTGTCGCCGGGCTGCAGCCCGGCGGGAACGGTCCAGGTGCCCGCATCGGCTCCCGGGGCGGCGCTCTGCGCCAGATGCGTGGGCTGCTCCGCGGTGCCGGCGACGATCACATCAGTCGACTGCATCGCGCGCAGCGTCACCTGGATGGTCTGGGTCCAGCGCTCCACGGCCGCCGGACCGGGCGGCGGGAGCGCCGGGGCGCCGGTGGCCGCGCCACCCAGCCGCGGCCGTCGAACATGTCCAGGTCCTCGGCCTTCCAATAGTCCGGACGCGCGAGCCTTGACCTCGAGCACCTCGCGGCCGGTGCGGGGCCAGTTGAGCGGCCCGTAGTGCTGCGAAAAGTCAAAGCGCACGATGTGAGCGGGCGCCAGATTCCTGCCAGCGGCCGGAAGTCGAGCCAGGGTCGGTGCGGATCGATCCGCGGGGCCGCGATCAGAGCGACCGCGCCGGCCAGGATGCTGACGCCGATGGCCAGTGGCGTGTCATAGCGGCGGATCCTGTCTCCCCACATGAACATCGCCAGCAGGCGAACAGGATCAGCCCGTGCAGGTATGGAAGCTGGGGCCGGGACAGGGCGCTGGGCAGGACGGCCAGAACGAGCAGCGGCACCGCGGCGCCGGCACGCCATGCTTCGCCGCCGCGGCGGGGGGCGAAGCAGAGGATGAGCGCCGCCGCCGAGCAGCAGCAATCCGGCGCCGAGCGAGACGACCACGCGCACCCAGTCGTTGATCCCGTTGTAGGGCACGAGTACGTTGGGCAGCGCGCTGAGCCCCTCGCCGATCCCGCGGACGACAACCGCGAGCCGGACGTGGACGACCCAGCTGAGGCGAATGCCGCACGACGCGGGAAGATCGCCAGCAGCGCCACGAACGCGCACGGCGACGCCGAGTCCCCGAGAGCGCGAAGCGAGGGCACGCGCCCGGGCCAGCCACGAGCGCTGCGAGACCGAGCAGCCCGAGCAGGCGCCAGATCGGGGCCGGGCTCAGCAATGTGCCCCAGCGCAGCGCTCCGTAGAGACCGAGCGCTGCGAACGCGGCCACCTTCAGCCGCGGACGCCGTGCCAGCTCGAGGTCGGAGCGGCTGCGCGCGCGCCGAACGCCTCGGGGTTCGAGCACCGCCACCTGTGCGGTGCTGCTCACGCCGCGTGGCTCCCCGAACGAGCGGGGCGGGTGGGCCGGGCGCGACGGGGTCCGATGACGTACCCACGGCACCCCGAGACCTCAAAGCTCGGCGCGCCTCCCGCCCGCGCGGCGATGGCGGTCGGGAGCACGAGCACCGCAGCGTCCGAGCCGGCCGCGGACAGGGCGACCGGGAGTCGTTCCGCGGCCTGCGTAGCGACGTAGAACAGAGCCCCCATCCGGGCCGACGGACCCAGGATCGGCGGCCGGGCTCCGGGACCACCCTGGACGAGAGCCAGGCGCGCGTGGACCCCTGGCCAACTAACCAGGTCGGGCTCGATCGTCACCGCCCGGCGCTCTCCGGGGAGCAGCAGCCGGCAGCCACCCCGGCGAGCGAACTCCAGGGTGAGTGAAGCCGCCGCGCGCACGGCAGCATCGAGGTCCTCGATCGGCCCGCTTCCGCGCGCATCGAGCACGACCAACGGCCGGGTGTCGCGATCGGGTTGCAGCCGCCGCTCCAATAGACCCGCCCCCCGGGCCAGCGCTGCCCAATGGATCCGGGAGGCCGGGGTTCCGGGCCGATAGGGACGCAGCCCATCAACGTCGACCGCGGCCATCGGCTCGCCGATGGAGGCCGTGCCCGCACTCTCGACGCGGTCACCGCGGCCGCTTCCCGGCCAGCGCACGGGCCCGGTCCGGGGCAGAATCAGTAATTCCTGCCGCGGTCCGCTCCCGGCCCGCTCGATGCGCACGAGCTCCAGCGCGTCGTGGACCACCAGCGAGGGCGGCGCCATTCGGTGCATTCCGCGGCGATGCATACGCGCAACGATTCGGACCTCGGCGCGGGCGCCACCGCCCACCAGCGACAGCGGCTGGCTGAGCGATACCGGCGCGCCGGCGAGGGGGTCGAGCACCTCCCCACCCGGCAGGCCGAGCCGCCCGCGGCGGACCTCGATCATCGCCTCCACGGGTTCGCCTTCGATCACACGATCAGCGACCAGTCGCCGCTGGACGTCAGCACCGCGTGCGCTGGCCCACAGCCAGATCGGGGTGATCACTCCCAGCAGCGCAAACGCCGCGCCAGGAACGAACAGCGGCGCGGCATCGAAGGTGAACGCGGCCAGTGTCAGCACGATCCCCGCCGCGGCGACTCCGGCAGCCCGGGACATGCTCAGCCTAGTGCTCCACTACAGAGCTCGCACCGAGGCGACGGCGTCAGCCACCACCTCGCGGGCCGCACCCCGCGGGTATTCCGGGGCCATCGCCAGCCGATGGACGAGCACGGGTTCAGCCAGCGCCTGAACATCATCGGGGAGTGCGTGGTCGCGGCCCTGCATCATCGCGTGAGCCTTGGCGGCGCGGAGCAGCAGGAGTCCAGCGCGAGGGCTGGCACCGAGCTCGACTCGCGGGTCCTCGCGTGTTCGCCACAGCAGCCGCACGACGTAGTCGCGCAGACGCTCGGAGGCCAGGACCCGAGCCGTCCCATCCTGAGCGGCCAGCACCTCGGCGGCGGTGGCAACCGGGCCCAGGGCCAGGACCTTGTCACCGGATTCATGGTCGGCCAACATGCCGGCCTCGGCACCGCGTTCGGGGTACCCGAGCGAGATCTTCACCATGAAGCGGTCGACCTGGGCCTCCGGCAATGGGTATGTGCCCTCGTACTCGACGGGATTCTGAGTGGCCAGGACCATGAACGGGCGCGCCAGCTCGTGGGTCTGGACGTCCACCGTGACGCGGCGCTCCTGCATACACTCGAGCAGCCCGGACTGGGTCTTCGGCGAAGCCCGGTTGATCTCGTCGACGAGCACGATGTTCGCGAACACCGGACCGGGCCGAAACTCGAAGCGCGCTTCGCGCTGGTCGTAGACGTTGGCGCCGACCACGTCCGCCGGCAGCAGATCCGAGGTGCACTGCACGCGGGCGAAGTGACAATCGATTGAGCGCGACAGCGCCCTCGCCAGGGCGGTCTTGCCCACCCCCGGGTAATCCTCGACCAGCACGTGCCCTTCAGCCAGGAGCGCCACCAGCAGGTGGTTCAGCGTGTCCTCTCGCACCTGCACGGCACGCGAGACGTTCTCGGCGATGCGCCGCGCGACGGCCGCGAAGCGTTCAGATTCGTGCGGGGCTACCGGCGTCCGCTCGGGCGGCTCCATCGGTCTCCTCCCTCGCCGGGGCCCGCAGGCGCTGCACCTCATCCAGGATGGCCGCGGCGATCTCGCGCTTGCTTGTCTGCTTGACGTGCCGCAGCCGACCCTGCGCGGTGAGGATGCTGACCTCGTTCTCGTCGGCGTCAAAACCGATCCCCGGCTTGGTGATGTCGTTGACGACGATCGCATCGAGCCGCTTGCGCTCAAGCTTGTCGCGGCCGTACTCCAGCGCGCCATCACCGTGCTCGGCCGCGAAGCCGATCAGCAACTGACCGGGGGCGCGGCGCGCGGCCAGCGAGCTGAGCACGTCGGGGGTCGGCTCGAGCTCCACGAGCGGCGTGCCGCGATCCTTCTTGAGCTTGGCCTGGGCGACCTGCGCAGGACGGAAGTCGGCCACGGCGGCGGCCATCAGCAGTACGTCGGCGGAGTCGAAATGGGCCTCGCAGGCCTGCGCCAGTTCGGCCGCCGAGCCGACCGGGACGATGCGGACGCCGGTTGGAGCGGGCGCGGTGATGTTGGCTGCGATCACCGTGACGTCGGCTCCGCGTCGCGCCGCCTCCGCCGCCAGCGCCAGCCCCATCCGGCCCGAGGAGCGATTCCCGATGAAGCGGACGCTGTCGATCGGCTCTCGGGTGCCGCCCGCGGTTACGAGAACCCGCAGCCCACTCAGGGACGGCGCGCGTGAGCAGCGTCTCGCACGCCTCCAGCAGCGCGGCGGGCTCCGCCAGGCGACCGATGCCGTGTTCGCCGTGGGACGCCAGCTCCCCCTCCCCCGGCCCGATGATCGTCACCCCGCGAACCGCCAGGAGCTCGAGGTTGGCCTGGGTGGCCGGGTTCAGGTACATGCGGTCGTTCATCGCCGGCGCGACCAGCACCGGGCAGGCGGCCGCTAGCGCGGCCGTGCTGACCAGGTTGTCGGCGTGGCCGGTGGCCAGCTTCGCGATCGTGTTGGCGCTGGCCGGGGCGATCAGGTACAGATCGGCACGCTCGACCAACGCCAGGTGGCTGATCGGCGCGTGCTCGGGAAGCGCCTCTCCGGGAAATGCTCCGCGCGCCGGGTCAGGCTCGAATTCGCCGCCGAGCACGGGGGCACCGGTGATCCCCTCAAACGATGCCCGGCCGACGAACCGCTCGCTGGTGGGCGTCTGGATCACCCGTACGGCGTGGCCGGCCCTGATCGCCAGACGGGCGATCTCCAGCGCCTTGTAGGCCGCGATGCCCCCGCTCACACCGAGGAGCAACCGGGCCATCGCTCGCCTCCGCCGGCGCCTTTACCGGTAGTGGTACTTGATCTTGCCCTGGGCGACTTCCTCCAGGGCGATCGTGAGGTAGTTCTTTGACCGGGTGTCGACCATCGGCGGCGGGAACTCGTCGAACGTGCCCTCCCCGAGGTTGTGGTAGTACGAGTTGATCTGGCGTGCGCGCTTGGCGGCGACGATCACACTGGCGTAGTCGGAGTCGACGTGGTCGAGCAGCTTGTCGATGCGGGGAGAGATCAAGGCTTGGCGGTCCTTTGGGATCGGGGTGTCCACAGGTTAGCGGGCGCCGACGCCGAGGTCGGCCGTTCAACTGCGGGCCAGCGCGTCCCGAACGATTTGCTCGAGGTCGTCGGTGGCCTCCTCGACGCGGTCGTTGACCACCACGTGCGCAAACTCCGGCTGCGCGGCCAGCTCCTGCTCGGCGGTCTGCAGGCGCTGCTGGACCTGTTCGCCGGTGTCCGTCCCCCGGCCCACCAGCCTGACTCGCAGCGCCTCCTGGGACGGCGGCGCGATGAATACCGCGATCGCCTCGGGCATGCTCTGGCGGACCTGCCGGGCGCCCTGGACCTCGATCTCCAGCACCACCGGGCTGCCGCCCCGCAGCCGGCGTTCGAGCTCGGACCGCAACGTCCCGTAGCGGTTGCCGGAGTACGTCGCGTGCTCGAGGAAGTCGCCGTTTGCGACGTGCTGCCGGAACTGCTCAGGGCTGAGGAAGTGATAGTCGACGCCGTCGCGCTCCCCTGGTCTGGGCGACCGCGTCGTGGCCGAGACCGAGAGCTCCAGCTGCGGTAGGCGGCCCAGCAGCCCGCGGATCAGCGTGCCCTTGCCGACCCCAGAGGGTCCGGTGATGACGAACACCGCCGACATGGTGCGTGGCGGGGCCGGCGACCGCGCGTCAGCGGCGGCGCATCAAGTCGACCAGCTCGGCGCGCTGGCGCTGTGAGAGGCCGCCGATCGTCTTACTCGGCGAGATCCGGCAATGAGTCAAAATCTTGTTCACCTTCACGCGGCCGTACTTGGGAACGGCGAGCAGGAGATCGAACACCTTGGCGGTTTCCAGATATGAGGGCGGCGTCAGCAGCAGTTCGTGAATCGGCTGGCGTCCCGCTTTGAGGTCGCGCTTGAGCTGGGCGCGGCGGCTGCGGATGTCATTGGCGCGCTGAAGCGCTTCCATTCGCTGCACCAGTGAACGCTCAGGCGCGGCGATGAGTTTGGCAGGCGATTCACTGACCGGCGGCATGGGCGGCGACTATACATCTTGGACACGAGTGATCAAGGCCAATCCCCCCAATTCGACTCGACCTCAAGTTGAGGTCGAGCATTATCGAGGAAGGTTGGGGGAATAGAGAGAGTTTGCAGGGGTTTGAGCAAAGCCCCCACGCCGCGTTGAACGAACCGGCGGCGCATTGCGCCGGAAAGTCGCATTTTGCAGGGAGCGCCTGGAGGCGGCGCCTATTCCCGAACGGGGGCGAAGCTTCTGGCGAGCTCCGCGGCGACGCGTGATCCGGCCGCCGGATCTCTGAAGCTCTCGGTCCCCACCGCGACCAAGTCTGCGCCGGCACGGATCAGATCTGCTGCGTGACGGCCTCGCTGGACGCCACCCATTCCGATGATCGGAAGGCCGACCGCGTCGCGCACGCTCTGGACCTGCGCGAGCGCGATCGCTCGCACCGCCGGGCCAGATGCGCCACCGGTGATTCCTCCCAGCCACGGGTCTCCGGTGGTCGGATGCAGGGCCATGCCGCGGATCGTGTTGATCAGTGACAAGGCGCTGGCACCGGCATCCCGCGCGGCCCGGGCCACGGTCGCCACGTCCGACACGTTGGGCGTCAGCTTGACGATCAGCGGCTTGTCCGTCAGTGGCCTGACCCGCTCGAGGAGCCGCGAGAGCTCGTCTGGGTCGGCACCCATGATCAGTCCGGTCTCGACGTTCGGACAGGAGACATTGAGCTCGAGGGCGGCCACCTCGTCACGGGGTGCGAACGCGCGTACGAGCTCGGCGACCTGCTCGGCGCTGAAGCCCATCACGTTGACGATCAGCGGCACCGGCAGTTGCGCCAACTGCGGGAGATCCTCGCGCAGATAATCTGCGAGCCCCTTGTTGGGCAAACCAATCGAGTTGAGCAATCCGCCGGCGAGCTCCCACAGCCGCGGGGGCGGATTCCCCTGGCGGGGCTCGACCGTGACGGTCTTCGAGACGAAGGCCGAGAACGGGAAGTTCTGATCAAGCTGCTCTCCGAACGCCCGTCGCGCGGCGATCGCATCGAAGGTCCCCGACGCGTTGATGATCGGGTGCTCGAGTTCGATCCCGCAGAAGTTGACCGTCAATGTCCGGCTCCCTGTGTCAACGCCGTCGTCAGGCGTGCGGCGTCGAGCACCGGCCCATCGACACAGAGCCGGAGGTAGCCGCCACGCGTGGGGACCACGCAGCCGAAGCAGGCTCCAAAGCCGCACGCCATCCCGGACTCCAGGGCCAGCTGGGCCGGCGTCGCCATCCGCTGGCACAGGCTGCGCACGGCCTCGAGCATCGCGGGCGGCCCACACGCGTAGATCTCAACTTCTGCGGCCTCGTCCAGACGTTCCTGCACGAGCTCGGTGACCAACCCATGGTGTCCGGTGCTGCCGTCGTCGGTGGCGAGGCGGGCATTGGCCAACAGGGTCGCCCCGGCGGCATGGGCGGCGTCACGGAACCCCAGTAGCGTCGTGTGCGGGAGACTCAGCTGGTCCTGGAGGATGGCCAGCGGGGCGATGCCCACGCCACCGCCTACCAGCAGCGGGGCTCGATTCTCGCGCGGCGGCGACCAACCGGTCCCGAGCGGACCGACCAGCATCAGCTCATCGCCGTCATGCAGCTCGCCGAGCCGGTTCGTTCCCGGACCCACGTCCTCGATCAGGAACTGGAGCTCGTGGCCATCAGCCGGTGCACGCAGCACGCTGAAGGCGCGCGGTAGAAACGGCCGCTCGTCCTCTCCTCCCCCCCAGCGCTCGCCCGCGCTGAGCATGTAAAACTGGCCGGCCTGCGGACGCGGGCCGTCAGGGTCCTGACAGCGCACCACGGTATAGGCGCCGTGCTGCTCACGCCCGTTCACCCGGGTTGCTCGGCGTCCGAAGGGTGCCTGTGGGCGATCGGCGGTCAATGCACCCCGGTGGCGCGAGCGTGGATCTCCTGCAACGAGATCACCTCTGGATCGCCGCGCCGTGCGGCGGCGATTGCACGCGCAGCAGCCATTCCGCCGGAGATCGTCGTGATGCACGGGATGCCACGGGTGACCGCAGCCGAGCGAATTTCGTAGCCGTCGGTGCGGGCACCGGTGCCAACCGGGGTGTTGATGACGAGGTCCACCTCGCCGCGTTGGATCCAATCGACCACATGGGGCGAGCCCTCGCCGATCTTGTTGATCGCCCGGGCCGGGATGCCCATCCGGTTCAGCGCGCCCGCCGTACCGCGGGTGGCGATGATCTCAAAGCCGAGATCGTGCAATGAGGTGGCGATTCCGGTCGCGGCCGGCTTGTCGCCGTCGGCGACCGTGATGAACACGGTGCCGCCGCTGGGGAGCGTCGCCCCGGCGGCCGCCTGGGCCTTGGCGAAGGCCGTCGGAAAATCTCGCGCGATGCCCATCACCTCGCCGGTCGATCGCATCTCCGGACCGAGTAGGGAATCGGCTCCGGCAAAGCGGTCAAAGGGCAGCACCGCCTCCTTGACGCAGACGTGTCCGTTGGTCGTGTCCCGGGGAAGGTCGAGGTCGGCCAGCGTCTCTCCGAGCATGATCCGGCAGGCCAGCTTGGCCAAGGGCAGCCCGATTGCCTTGGAGACGAATGGGACCGTTCGTGAGGCTCGGGGATTGGCCTCGATGACGTGCAGCCCCTCCTCACCGTGAATCGCGAACTGGACGTTCATCAGGCCGATCACCCCGAGGGCCTTGGCGATCCCGGCCGTCTGCTCGGAGATCAGGGCCAGCATCTCCTCGCCAAGTGCGTGCGGAGGCAGGACGCAGGCCGAGTCGCCGGAGTGGATCCCGGCCTCCTCGACGTGCTGCATGATCCCGCCGATCCACGCGTCGGTCCCGTCGCAGAGCGCGTCAACGTCCACCTCGATCGAGTCCTCGAGGAAGCGGTCAAGGTAAATCGTGGGCTTAAGCCCGCCCGCCCCGCCGCCGGCGCCTGTGCCCACCCGCTCGAGATAGCCGCGCAGACCCTCGACGCTGTAGACGATCTCCATCGCCCGGCCCCCGAGCACGTAGCTCGGGCGCACGAGCAGCGGGAAGCCGACCTGGGGGGCCCGGTCCAGAGCCTCCTGCGCCGAATGCGCACTCGCGTACGGCGGAGCCTTGTAGCCGAGGCGGTCCAGCAGGGGTCCAAACCGTGACCGGTCCTCGGCCAGGTCGATCGCGTCGATGCCAGTCCCGAGGATCTTCAGGCCGGCCGCGCCAAGCCCCGCCGCCAGCTTCAGTGGCGTCTGGCCTCCGAACTGCACGACGACTCCCTCGGGCTGCTCAATCGCGCAAACTCCGAGCACGTCCTCGAGCGTCAGCGGCTCGAAGTACAGCCGATCCGAGGTGTCGTAGTCGGTCGAGACCGTCTCCGGGTTGCAGTTGATCATCACCGCATCACGGCCGAGCTCACGCACGGTCTGGGCGGCGTGCACGCAGCAGTAGTCGAACTCGATCCCCTGGCCGATGCGGTTCGGTCCCGAGCCGAGGATGACCACGCTGGGGCGTTCGCCGCGCTCCACCTCATGGTTGGGACCAGTGGGACCGGGTCGCTCCCACCCGCAGTAGAAGTACGGCGTGCGGGCGGCGAATTCAGCGGCACAGGTGTCCACGGCCTTGTAGGTTCGCTCGCCGGCGAACGCTGCCTCTGGGTCCTTGACGAGCGCGGCAAGCTCGTGCAAAAACCAGGGATCAATGCTGGTGCGCTGGTGCAGCACGTCGATCGGCACCTCGCGCCGCAGGGCTTCCAGCAGGTGGTCAAAGCGCTCGGCCCCGGGTGAGGCGACGAGCTCCAGCAGCCGGTCGTCGGTGGCGGGACTGCGGGGCTCGAGGTCGAGCTCACGCGAGCGCAGGGCCTTGGCGAACGCCTGCTGGAAGGTGCGCCCGATCGCCATCGCCTCCCCCACCGACTTCATGTGCGTGGTCAGCTCGGCCTCGGCGCCGGGAAACTTCTCGAACGCGAAGCGTGGCCACTTGACCACGCAGTAGTCGATCGCCGGCTCAAAGCTCGCCGGAGTCGCGCGGGTAATGTCGTTGGGGATCTCCTGCAGCGTGTAGCCGACGGCCAGACGGGCGGCGATCTTGGCGATCGGAAAACCGGTTGCCTTGCTGGCCAGCGCGCTCGAGCGGGAGACGCGGGGGTTCATCTCGATGACGACGATCTCGTCGGTCTCCCGGTTGACGGCGAACTGCACGTTGGAGCCGCCGGTCTCGACCCCCACCGCCCTGATCACGGCGATCGCCTGGTCACGCAGCGCTTGGTACTGCTTGTCGGTCAGCGTCTGCTGCGGGGCGACACACACGCTGTCGCCCGTGTGCACCCCCATCGGATCGAGATTCTCGATCGAGCAGATGATCACCACGTTGTCGGCGCGGTCCCGCATCACCTCGAGCTCGAACTCGCCCCACCCGAGCACCGACTCCTCGATCAGCACCTGGCCGATCGGCGAGGCCTCGATGCCGCCGCCGACGATGCGCTCGAGGTCGGCCTCGCTGTGGACGACGCCGCCGCCACGGCCCCCGAGGGTGAATGCCGGGCGGACGATGAACGGCAGCCCGATCTCATCAATGGCCGCCCGAGCGTCAGCGACGCTATGGGCGATCGCACTGCGCGGCACGCGCAGGCCGGCGTCGGCCATGGTCTGGCGAAAGCGATCGCGGTCCTCGGCCCGGTCGATCGCGTCGTAGTCGGCCCCGATCAGCTCGACCCCGTGCTTGGCCAGCGTTCCGTCCTCGAACAGGGCCTTGGCCAGATTCAGCGCTGTCTGGCCGCCGAGAGTCGGCAGCAGCGCATCGGGCTGCTCGCGCTCGATCACCTGGGCCACCGTGCGGGGGAGCAGCGGTTCGACGTAGGTGACCGTGGCGACCTCGGGGTCGGTCATGATCGTGGCCGGGTTGGAGTTGATGAGGACGACCTCGTAGCCCTCCTCCATCAGCACGCGGCAGGCCTGGGTCCCCGAGTAGTCGAACTCCGCCGCCTGGCCGATGACGATCGGCCCCGATCCGATCAGCAGAATCTTTTGAATGTCGTCGCGGCGGGGCATCTTCGGGATTGGCTTAGGCCGCGGCCTCTATCTCTTCGACGAAGCGGTCGAACAGGTAGAGCGCGTCGTGGGGTCCAGGACCGGCCTCTGGGTGATACTGAACGGTGGCTCCCGTCACATCCTGCAGCCTGAGTCCCTCGACCGTGCGGTCATAGAGATTGATGTGGGTCAGCTCCGCCGCGCCGAAGTCAGTTTCCCAGCGCACGGCCTCGTCGTTGTCAATGGTCTTGGCCCCGTCCGGACCACGCACCGCGAAGCCGTGGTTTTGGCTGGTGATCTCGGTCCGTCCGGTGGTCAGATCCTTGACCGGGTGATTGGCGCCGTGATGGCCGAAGGGCAGCTTGTAGGTCTCCAGGCCCACCGCGCGGCAGAGCAGCTGATGACCGAGGCAGATGCCATACACGGGCTTCTTGCCGACGAGCTCGCGGACGGTCTGGACGATGTAGTCCAGCGCGGCTGGGTCACCCGGCCCGTTGGCGAGGAAGATCGCGTCGGGATCGCTGCGTAGCAGCTCCTGCGCTCCAGAAGTACACGGGTGAAGCTCGAGTGTGACGCCCCGCTCTCGGAGGTTGTGGATGATCGAGAGCTTCACGCCGGTATCGATCATCGCGATGCGTGGACCGTCGCCAGACCCTTCGAGGACGATCCGGGAGTCAGGGGTGACCGCGCGGGCGAGGTCACGACCACTCATCGCGGGTTCGGCGGCGATCATCGCCTGCGCCTGCGCCGGCGAGATCCGCTCCGGGAACACGCCCCCCTTCATCGCCCCCTCGTCGCGGATGTGGCGCACCAGCGCGCGCGTGTCGAGATCGGTGATGGCCGGGACCCCGCAGTCGCTCAGCCACGACAGCCAGCCGCCCTCAGCCCCGGGTGCGTCCTCACGGTCAACCCCGGCGCGCATGATCGCCGCGCGGGCGTGAACACGGTCGGACTCCATCGCCTCGGCTGAGACGCCGTAGTTGCCGACCTGCGGAAAGGTGAAGATGATCAGCTGTCCGGCGTAGCTGGGATCGCTCATCGCCTCCTGGTAGCCCGACATCGAGGTGGTGAAGACGATCTCCCCCACGGCGGCATCATCCGCACCGCAGGCGAGGCCGTCGAACCGGGTGCCGTCGGCGAGCAGGACATAGGCGCCGCGGGGGCTCATCGGCTCAGCGCCCGCGCCTCGGAGAGCATCCGTTCCCGGAAGGCGACGACCCCGGCGGCGATCGTCAGCATGACCTGGCCGTGCAGGGTGCGCCCGTGGAAGCAGCAATTCTCCGAGCGGCTGGCGTAGCCGTTGGCCCCGACCTCATAGTGGGCCCCGAGGTCCACGAGACACAGGTTGGCCGGCTCGCCCGGGGCGATCCGCGGCGCCGACAGCCCGTACAGTTCGCCGCCACCCGTCATTCGCTCGATGACAACCTCCAGCTCCAGCTCTCCGGGCAGCACGAGCTCGGTGTAGAGCGCGGCAAACGCGGTCTCGAGGCCTGTAGTGCCCATCGCGGCCTGCTCGAACGCCACCTCCTTCTCGTGGCTGGCATGAGGCGCGTGGTCGGTGGCGACGCAGTCGATCAGGCCGCTGCGGAGGGCATGCACCAATGCTTGGCGGTCTTCCTCGGTACGCAGCGGCGGGTTCATCTTGAAGCGACTGTCGAGCGTGCGAACCACGTCATCGGTCAGCGTGAGGTGATGGGGTGTGGCCTCCGCGCTGACACGCGCGCCGGCTTCCTTGGCGGCGGCCAGCGCGGTAATCGACTCGATGCTCGAGAGGTGCTGGAAGTGCACGCGCGCGCCCTCGTAGAGCGCAATCGCGCTGTCCCGGGCGATCATCGTCGACTCGGAGATCGACGGGATCCCCGCCAGACCGAGGCGCGCGGAGACGCCCCCCTCGTGCATGACGCCGTCTCCGGACAGCGCCGGATCCTCTTCGTGCAGGGCGATGACGCCGCCGGCCAGGCGCTGATACTGGAGCGCCTTGCGCAGCATTCCCGCCGACACGACGGGCTTTCCGTCGTCGGTGAAGCCCAACGCTCCGTCATCGTGAAGCTCCGCCATATCGGTCAGCTCGTCGCCTCGCAGGCCGCGTGTGATCGACGCCAGGAATCCGACCGGGACCCGCGCCTGATGGGTGGCGCCGTCGACCAATGAACGGAGGACGGCGGACTCGTCGACGACCGGATCGGTGTTCGGCATCGCAATCACGGCCACGAAACCGCCGGCCGCGGCCGCGGCGGTCCCGGTGTCCAGATCCTCCTTGTACTCCTGGCCGGGCGTGCGCAGATGTACGTGGGGATCAACGAAGCCGGGAAGTGCGTGCTTGCCGGTGCCGTCAAGCGTCTCCGCGCCCGCAGGCGCCGTCAATGAGCCCGAAGCGCCGAGCTCGGCGATCTCCCCTCGGCGGATCAGGATGTCGCAGGGCTCGTCGAGCTCGGTCCGCGGATCAAGGACGTGTGCTCCCTGGATCAGCAGCTCGGCGGGCTGCCCGGGGCGCGCGAACAGGCGCGGGTGAGGGCCGCTCTTGCTCACGCCACCGCCGCCAGGACAGGCGAGCCGACCAGCAGCTCATAGAGTACGGCCATCCGCACGGAGACTCCGGCTTTGACCTGATCGCCGATCAGGGCCTGCGGCGAGTCGATCGCCTCGCCGGACAGCTCGACGCCCCGGTTGACCGGCCCGGGATGCATCAGCAGCTGACCGGGCCGCAATCGCTCCAGGTTGACCTGGTAACGCGTCGCGTACTCCCGCATTGATGGGACGAAGGACTCGTGCATCCGCTCCTGCTGCATCCGCAGCACATACACGACGTCCGCTTCGTGCAGTCGCTCAAGGCTCGAGGTCGCCTCGCACCCGAGCGCCTCGATCCCGCGCGGGATCAAGGTTGGCGGCCCACACACCGTCGTCAGGGCGCCCATCCGGTTGAGGGCGAGGATGTTCGAGCGGGCCACGCGCGAATGCATCACATCACCGACGATCCAGATGTTGGCGCCGTCGAGCGCACCCAGCTTGCGCCGCAGGGTGAACACGTCCAGGAGCGCCTGCGTCGGGTGCTCGTGCTTGCCGTCGCCGGCGTTGACCACGCTGGCCGGGGTCCAACCCGCGACCAGCTGCGCAGCGCCCGCGTGTGGCGAGCGGATCACGATCGCCGCCGGGTCATAGGCCGAGAGCGTTTGCACGGTGTCCTTGAGCGACTCGCCTTTGTCGACGCTGGAGCCCTGCGAGCGGACGCTGACCACGTCGGCGCTCAAGCGCTTGGCCGCCAGCTCGAAGCTCGAGCTGGTCCGCGTCGAGGACTCATAGAAGAGGTTGACCACGGTGCGCCCACGCAGCGCGGGCACCTTCTTGATCTCTCGACCTGACACCTCGGCGAACGACTCCGCCCGGTCGAGGATCCGCTCGATGCCTGCCCGGTCGAGATCGTCGATCGAGATCAGGTGTCTGCCGGTCCTGGGCATCACGCTCATGCGATCTCGGCCTGCCGCCGTGTCGCCGGGCCGATCGTGACCTCGTCGTGGCCGTCGACTTCCTCGACGCGGACGTTGACCCGCTGCTCCTGCGAGGTGGGGATGTTCTTGCCCACATAGTCGGGCCGGATCGGCAGCTCGCGATGGCCTCGGTCGACCAGCGTGGCGAGCTGGACCCGTGCGGGCCGGCCATAGTCGAAGATCTCGTCGATCGCGGCCCGCACCGTGCGCCCGGTGTAGAGCACATCGTCGACGATGACGATCGTGCGTGAGTCGATTTCGAAGTCGAGCTGCGTCGCGTGGACAACGGGCGAGCTCGGACGGATCGCGAGGTCGTCGCGGTAGAAGGAGATGTCGACGAAACCGAGGGGGACGGGCGTGTCCAGCAGCTCCGTGATCAGGTCCTGCAGCCTCTGCGCAAGATGGGCGCCGCGGCGCTGGATACCGACCAGCGCGATCGGTCCGTCCGGGTTCTTCTCAACGATTTCGTGGGCGATCCGCACCAGTGTGCGGCGCATGTCATCGCGGTCGAGCACGACCGTTGGGGCTTGCAACGTGCTCCTTCCTAGCCTCTCCGGACTGGGTTAAAGGGGCCGACGTGAGGAGCCTAGCAGCGAAATCGGCGGGATGCCTGTGCTTCCGATGCCCGCAGCCGGTAGAGCACGTGCGCAAGCCCCGCGTGAACAATCTCCCGTTCGAAGTGAAAGCCGTTCTTGTCCATCACGCGGCGCGAGGCTTGGTTATCCGGAAGCGTGAAGGCGACGATCTCCGGCAGGGCGAGCTCGGCGAAGGCCGCGTCGACCGCGGCCCTGGCGAGTTCGGTGGCCAGCCCCTGCCCCCAGCGCTCCGGGATGATCGCCCACGCGACCTCGACCTCCTCCGCGCCCGCGATAAACGAGGTTTGCAGGCCGCCCTGACCGACCATGACTCCGGCTTCACGGTCACGAACCAGCCACAGCCCGAAGCCGAGGCGTTCCCAATGCGTGTCCTTGTTGACCAGGGCCTGCCGGATCTCGGCGTCGCTCGGGGGACCCCCGGAGGCGGATAGCGTTCGCGCCACGAGCGGGTCTTGCAAGAGCCGCGCCAGCTCGCCAGCGTGGTCGACACGAAGGCGCTCGAGAACGAGTCGGGCCGTCTCGACGCGTTCGAGGCCGGGGTGGCTCACGGCTCGCGATCACGGACGGGCACCGTGTCGGCCGGGTCGGGGCCAGCCGTGTCGGCGGAGGGTGATTCGCGGTCCCCCCAACGGATCAGCGACGGCGTCCCGCGCTCGGCAAACGGGATCTCGATCTCGTCAAAGTCCCGCGGGAGGACGGTGGGCTCGAACACCGCACGCGCCTCCTCACGGAGGACGCGGATCGGATACCGCGTCGAGAAGTGGTTGAGCGCCAGGAGCCGGACCTCCGCCTCACGCGCCACGGTTGCGGCCTGGCGTGCCGTCGAGTGTCCGGTCTCCGCGGCCCGCTGGGTCTCCTCGTGAGCGAACGTTGCCTCGTGAATCAGCACGTCGGCGCCATGCGCGGCGATGGTCAGCGTTTCGCACGGCATCGTGTCGCCCGAGATGACGATCTTGCGGCCCGGACGCGCGGAGCCCATGACCTGCTCGGGGGTCACGCCGCTGACCGTCTCGCCCCGCTGCAGGCGACCGAAGCCAGGCCCCGGCTGGAGCCCCAGCTCAATCGCCTTCTCAGGATCGAACATGCCAGGCCGCTGGTCCTCGAACAGCACGTATCCGTATGCCGGGCCACGGTGGCGGGTCGGCACCGCCGCGATGTTGTAGCCGTCCCGGCGCAGGGTCTCCCCCGGCTCGAGCTCGACCAGGTTCAGCTCGAAGCGGACCCGGCCGGCCAGGCGCAGCGCCATCACCACCAGTTCCCGAAGACCGGGCGGCCCGTGAATGGTCAGCGGAGGCTCACGCCCGCGAAGATCGAACGTCTTCAACAGACCCGGGAGGCCGAGCCAGTGATCGGCATGCAAGTGGGTGAGGTAGATCTCGGTCAGGTCGGTCAGCCCGACCGAGCTGACGAGCTGACGCTGGGTGCCTTCGCCGCAGTCGAACAGGATGCGATCGCCGCCCCGTCGCACCAACAGCGCCGGGAGGCCACGGCGAGCGGTGGGAATCGAGCCGGCCGTGCCAGCGAAGAACACCGAGAGATCCACGGCGCCGCAGTGTGCCAGCCAAGCGCGACAAGGTCGGTAAGCTGCTCACCATCGCCGGTCACGGCGGCCCCGCGCCCGTAGCTCAGGGGATAGAGCGTTCGCCTCCGGAGCGAAAGGTCGCAGGTTCAAATCCTGCCGGGCGCGTGATCTCCGCTGCGCCGCGCGAGCTCCTTCATGCATCACATCTGGGCCGGGCTGCGGTGCCCTACCGACAGCGGTACTCTGTTTTCCGGAGCGTTGAATGGGTAATCCTCTGAAGCCGAGCGTGGTCGCGACAACGGGCCAGGCATTCAGGGTCTGCATGGCCAGTAGGGACGTTGGCGCTGACGCGCTCGGCAGCCTTTTCTCGACGCACGGACGGGTTTGCGCCTGAGCCAGATCACGCAACAGCTGGTCGTTCCCGGCGCGCACGGGGGCGATCGGATCCCCGGTTCCGTCCAGGCACCCCACCCGGTTGGCGAGGTCAAGCGGCGGTAGCGGCAGATCCTCCATGACCGCGCATCGCAAGGGTGCTAGGCCATGGTCACGCCGACCGGGAAGCCAGGAGCTCGGCGGCTGTTGGCCCCCGGGGCCTGGGAGGCCACGCGCAGGACGTGGTGGCGGCGCGGATGCCGGGGGCGATGGATCTTGCCAAGCCGGCAGTGGCCCCGGTTCAGCGCCCTGCTGGCTTGGGTGATCGTCATGTGGCGCAGCGACGGCACGACGCACAGCGCCGTACCCCCGAGCGAGCCTCCCCCGCTCGAAGCTGGGAGGACCGCGAACGACGCGAGCGCGCGGTCATCCACCGGGATGGCCGCGCTGCTCACCGCGACCGGGATCCGACCCCCCGTCGCGAACTGCCAGTAGGTGTGCGATGGGAGACCTTCGACGACGGTGCCATTCGCGGGCACGGCGCGGAGGTGTGACAGGGGATTGGTGACGTTGTCGATATTCCACTGGTCGACCGTCACGAACGGCTGGACGGTGCCGAACAGAGCCCAATCGCTGACTGCGAGCGCGGCTCCGCCGGCGATCCGGAACACCCGTCCCGCAGTGGTGGTGAGGAAGGTCTTGTCAGCCGGTACCGGCCGGAGCGAGTTGAACTGGCCCTGGGAGATGATCGTGACCGGCTGGGGGCCGCCGAATGGGTCCCAGCTCGAGACGTAGAGCGGCGCGCCGCCGGCGATCCGGTACACGGTTTGCGATCCGAGAACCTGGACGAACGTGTTGTCTGGAACCGAGGGGCCGGCGGGAGCCACCGCACCGTCGACGTAGTCACCGTCGATGTTCATCGTCACACCGCCGTAGGTGACGTCCTGGCCGCCCGAGTACTGGTGGATTCGCTGGTGGGTGGCCCAGAGCGTGCTCGGGACGTAGGGGTCGCTGGTGCTGTGAATGCTGTTCCAGTTGGCGATCCAGATGTCGTCGGGCTCGACGAACGAGGTGTTCTGCCCCGCCACGAGGTCGCTGATGCCGGAGGCAGCGCTGCTGTAGACCCCGGACAGATACCCGTCGGTGTGGAGCGTGGTCGTCCAGGCGGTGAGGAACTTGCGAACCGTCGTGGTTGCGCTGCCCGGCGAGTAGGCCTCCATATCGAAGTAGACCGGGTTCCCCCGTCCGAGACCTACGGCTTGGGCCCGGCTCACGGCGTCGGTTGCGGCCGCGGCGCCTTGGGTGGCGGCCTGGGAGGGAGTGATGGCGGCGCAGCCACCGCAGGAGCTCCCGGGAGCCTGAAGACCGACGTAGGTGGGGATGAAGTGCCAGCCGGCCGCGGACTCGGTCCGCACCCACGACGAGGTGAGGTTGGGCTGCGCGCACGCCATGTTGGTGCCCCCGAGGTAGACCCCAACGGTGTGGTAGGGCGAGGAGGCCCACGCGGTCATGGCCCTCGTGCTCGGGGTCGCGCATGGATCAAAGCCGAGGCCGGTGGTGAAGCTGGCGATGTGGGCGACCGAGGTCGCGGCCGTCCGCGCCGACGCCGCTGTAAGCGCCGGCGGACGACGCGCCCGCACAGCGCGGAGATTCAAGGCGCGCGCGACGGTGCCGGCATGCCGGTGCCAGGTTGCGGTGATCGCGACCCCGGCGTGCGGTCCCAGGACGCGAGTCCACGCTCCAGCGCCAGATAGGGCAGCGCCGGATGGGGAGCCGGCGCGGGCCGACGCGGCCGTCAGCGGCTCGACGAGAATCGCCTCGGTACGGCCGAGGAGGTTCGCCGGGCAATGCTCGTCGGCTCCTGGGTGGCCGAGATACACCGCGTGGCGGTCAAAGCGGACGCAGACGCTCGGCCGGGCGCCGAGATCGAAGACGGGCCACGAGCCGGGGACGCGCAGCGTGAGCCCCCGGTAGTGGACGACCTTGGCGGCCGTGGCAACCGAAGTGCCGACGAACATCACCCCCATGAGGGTCGCCAGCGTCAGGACTTTGGACGTCCGACTCATACGACCCGGTCGATGCTAGCCGATGAACCGGAGACTTTGGGTGCTCGCGTGCGAGCCTTCAGTGGCGCAGTCTCGTCAGCTGCGCGGGGTTTGAGGAACCGCCGAGATGAGGGGCGTGGGCCGAGGCAGCGGCCGGCGCATTGCCACCGGGAACGTGCATGAGCACGACGACAGCGAGCGCACACGCGACCAGCCACATCAGCACCGTGAAGCGCGAGCTCAGCCGGTGCCAGTTGACGAACAACAGCGGTCGCATGGGGGAACCAATACCCGTTCGATCGTTGGATAACGCATTGCCGATCATGGGCAGAATGGCCTCGCGCGTCAGCGCGCGCAAGAATGGCCCCTGGAGGATGATCTGAGGGCAACCTGCCGCAGCGAAGGAGGAGAGCGAGCGAATGACGGATACGACTTCCGAACCAGAGCTGATCGCTTCGACGGTGTCGGCGCTGGCGGCCTCCGCCGCAGAGCGCTTCGGTGACCGCACCGCCGCCAGATACAAGGTGAACGACGAGTGGCGAGACGTGAGCTACGCGGAGACCGGCAAGGCGATCGAGGAAATCGCACTTGGACTGGTGGCGATGGGGATCGACCCCGGGGACCGGGTCTGCATCCTCTCCGATACCCGAACGGAATGGACGCTGACGAGCTACGCGATCTCCGCGGCCGGAGCGGTGGTCGTACCGATTTACCCGACGAACTCACCGAACGAGTGCAAGTGGGTGATCGGAAACTCCGGCGCCCGAGCGGTGGTGTGCGAGAACGAGGCCCAGGCCGAGAAGATCGACAAGATCAGAGCCGAGCTGCCAGAGCTCGAGCATGTGCTCGGGATCGACTCCGGGGGCGATAGCTCGCTCGAGGAGCTCCGTGAGCGCGGACGCCAAGGCGACGGCGACGAGTTGCGCACCCGTCAGGAGCGGGTGAAGCCGGAGGATCCGTACACGATCGTCTACACCTCCGGCACAACCGGGCCGCCCAAGGGCGTCGTCCTATCGCACGCCAACGCCATGTCGGTCTGTCACATGGTCGAAGAGCTCCAGTTCGTCCAGCCCGGTGAAACCATCTACCTGTACCTCCCGCTGGCTCACGTGTTCGCCCTCACCGCACAGCTGGCGTCGTTCGATCAGGGCACGACGATCGTCTTCTACGGCCGGGATACGAAGAAGATTCTGGAGGAGATCGTCGAGACCAAGCCGACCTATCTGCCCTCGGTGCCACGGATCTTCGAGAAGCTCTACGCCGCCGCCAACAAGATGCAGGAGCAGGCCAGCGACGAGGACCAGGAGCGCTTTCGCCAGGCCATCAAGCTGGGGATCAAGGTGCGTCAGCTACAAGCGAGCGGCGAGGACGTCCCGAAAGAGCTCGAGCAGCCCTTCCAGCAGGCCGACGAGCACATCTTCGGCCGCGTCCGCAAGCTGTTCGGCGGAGAGATCCGCCAGGCGGTCACCGGCGCCGCGCCGATCGCCCCGGAGATCCTCGAGTTCTTCTACGCCGCCGGTGTCCCGGTGCTCGAGGGCTGGGGGATGACCGAGACCGCGGCGGTGGGCACGGTCAGCACGCTCGAACATTTCAAGTTCGGCAGCGTCGGTCGGGCGATGCCGGGCGTGGAGCTGAAGATTGCCGACGAGGACGGCGAGATCCTGATGCGCGGTCCCAACGTGTTCACGGAGTACTGGGATAACGAGGGAGCCACGGCCGAGACGGTGATCGACGGATGGCTGCACACCGGCGATGTGGGCGAGCTCGATGACCAGGGCTACCTGAAGATCACCGGTCGCAAGAAGGACATCATCATCACCGCGGGCGGCAAGAATCTCACGCCGTCGAACCTCGAGAACGAGCTCAAGCAGTCACGCTTCATCTCCCAGGCCGTGATGTATGCCGACCGCAAGCCGTATCCGGTGGCGCTGATCACGCTCGACGAGGAGGAGATCGGCCCGTGGGCCAAGGACAAGGGCCTGCCGGAGGACATGGCCGAGCTCGCTGAGAACGATCAGGTGCGAGAGCTGGTTCAGAAAGAGATGGACCGGGCCAACGGTAACTATGCGCAGGTCGAGCAGATCAAGAAATTCACCATCCTTGACCACGACCTGTCGGTGGATACCGGCGAGCTGACCCCGACTCTGAAGGTCAAGCGCAACGTGATCAACGAGCGCTACGAGGAGCTGTTCGAATCGATGTACTAGATCGAGCGGCGGACTCGGATCCGGAGGCAACGGCCCAGGATTCGGAGTTGGGGCTGGGCGGCTGCGGATCAGGTCCGGGGCCCGGTGGGGCAGGCGCCGGCGGCCCCGGTGTCGGTGCCGGCGGCGCCAACGCCATCGATCAGGCGGAAGGGGCTCATAGCTGCTGAGTCATACCCTCCACGGGCGTGCTTCAGCCATCGAGGGTTAGCGCGCCATTCTCCGCCGGGTAGCGGCCTGACTATGAAGCTCCTCGTCATCGCCGGCGAACCAGTCTCCGCCCAGCAGCTCCGCGACGCCCTGCCCGACGACGTCGATCCTGAGCGGGGCGAGGTGATGATCGTCGCTCCGGCCTTACAGGAGAGCGCGCTCCGCTTCTGGCTCTCCGACGCCGACGAGGCGATCGCCCGGGCTGAGCACGTGCGTGAGCAGACCGAGCAGCAGCTCGGCGACGCCGGTGTCTCGACGCGGAGCGAAACCGGGGAGAGCGACCCGCTGGCGGCGATCGAGGATGCGCTGAACACGTTCAAGGCCGACCGCATCGTGCTCGTCGGCAGCTCCGGCGCAGAGGATCGCTACAAGGAAGTCGACCCGGAAGAGGTAAGCGAGCGCTTCGGCATCCCGGTCGACACCGCGCCGGGAACCGCACCCTCCGTCTAGCGCTCGCCCTCGCTGTCGCCCAGCCGCCGCGCCAGCGCCAGTGCGTTCGCGGGCGCGAACCCCTCCCAATCGTTGTTGAAGTACGCATAGACAGTGCGAGTGCGCCGCCAACGGGCGATCCGTCCCGCCCAGGCCTCCAGCTCCGTCGCGGAATAGTTGCCGCGTCGTCCCCGCGCGCCATGGTGGAAGCGGATGAACCTCCAGGATGCGGTCGCCGCGTGCGCCTGGAAGGGCCGCTGCGGGTGGTCGCCGATGGTCAGCGCAACCCCGTGCTCCCGCAACGCGCGCATCACCTCGGGCACAAACCAGCTCGGGTGGCGGAACTCGATCGTGTGCCGCCCCGTCGGCAGCTGCTCCAGCCAGCCGCGCAGGCGCGCGTCGTCGCGGTGGAAGTTCTCGGGCAGCTGCCACAGAACCGGACCCAGCCGGCCGGCCTCGATCAGCGGCTCGAGCGGCTCGTAGAAGCGCGCGATCCCCTCCCCGATGTCGGCCAGACGCTTGATGTGGGTCAGGTAGCGGCTGGCCTTGACCGCGAACATGAACCCCGGCGGGGTCTGCTCGCACCCAGCGCGCGACGCGCCTCGCGGCGGGCGAGTCGGTAGAAGGTCGAGTTCACCTCGACGGTGTCGAAGCGTTCGGCGTAGAGCTCGAGCCAGCGGCGCTTCGGCTCGCGCTCGGGGATAGAGGCGACCTCGCCAGTCGTCGTACTCCAGCCCGAGCAGCCGATGCGTACCGGTTTCATCGGCAGGGGTAGGAATTCTCCGGACCTCGATGGCTCACTGCCAATCGTCCCCCGCCCCCGGTTCCGGCCAACCCGGACCGACAAGCTCGCGAGCCGCTGTGCAAGAGTGCCGCGCCTGCGATCTGTGGGAGGGCGCCACGCAGGCGCGTGATGGGCGAGGGGCCAGCGACGCGAGCTGATGCTGGTCGGTGAGCAGCCCGGCGATCGGGAGGATCTCGAGGGGCACCCGTTCGTCGGCCCGGCCGGCGCGGTGCTCGACCGCGGGCTCGAGCGAGCCGGGCTCCGCCGCGAAGAGGTCTACGTCACCAACGTGGTCAAGCACTTTCGCTACAAGGCCCGGGGCAAGCGGCGGATCCATCAGAAGCCCGATCGCTGGCAGGTCGCGGCCTGCCTGCCGTGGCTCGAGGCCGAGCTGCAGATGGTGCAGTCCCGAGGCGCTCGTATGCCTCGGCGCGACGGCCGCCCAGGCGCTGCTCGGCTCGCAGATCCGCATCGGCCGTGACCGCGGACGGCCGATCGAGTCCGACCTGGCCGAGCTCGTCACGGTCACCGCGCATCCGTCCTCGATCCTGCGGGCACGCGAGCACGACCGAGCGCGCGGCGGCGATGGCAGGCGTTCGTTGCCGACCTGAAGCACGTGGCACGGATGGCTGAGCGCGAAGTAGTCGTCGTCACCGGGGCCTCGGCCGGGATCGGCCGCGCGATCGCGCTCGAGTTCGCCCGGCATGGCGCCGCCGTCGGCCTGATCGCCCGCGGCCGGGCCGGGCTTGAGAGCGCCGCCGGTGAGGTGGCGAGGCTGGGCGGAACCGCCTACTCCCACGCCGCCGACGTTGCCGACTTCGAGCAGTTGAGCGGCGCCGCCGATGCGATCGAGGAGGTCCTCGGGCCGATCGACATCTGGGTCAACAACGCGATGACGACCGTGTTTTCGTTCTTCGACGAGATCGCCCCGGAGGAGTACGAGCGGGCGACACGGGTCACCTACCTCGGCACGGTGTGGGGCACGAAGATCGCTCTGCGCAAGATGCTGCCCCGGGACCGCGGGACGATAGTCCAGGTGGGCTCCGCCCTGGCCTACAGGGTATCCCGCTGCAGGCCCCCTACTGCGGAGCCAAGCACGCGGTCAAGGGCTTCCAGGAGTCGCTGCGCTGCGAGCTGCGCAACCGCGGCAGTCACGTGCATACGACGATGGTGCAATTGCCCGGGCTGAACACGCCCCAGTTCAGACCACTGCCTGAGCCGGATGCCGCGCCATCCGCAGCCCGTCCCGCCGATCTTTCAGCCCGAGGTCGCTGCGCGCGCGGTGTACTGGGCGGCCCATCATCGGCGGCGCGAGATGTACGTCGGCTTCCCCACCGTCTACACGATCATCGGCAACAAGATCGCCCCCTGGCTGGCCGAGCGCTACCTGGCCAAGACGGCGGTCCGGCGGTCAGCAGACCGACCAGCCGTGTCGACGGCGCGCGCGTGGCCAACCTGTTCGAGCCGGTGGACGGCGACCATGACGAGGGCGCGCACGGCATCTTCGACCAGCAGGCAAGCCGCGCAGCCCGCAGGCCTGGCTCAGCCGCCACCGGCTCGGGACAGCGATTGCAAGCGCGGCCGCCGTCGCCGCGGGCGCGGCGCGACGCTGAATCGTCGCGACGCTTGAGATCCAGCCGCTCGGCCAGACGCGAGGCCAGCGCCATGATCGTCAGCGCCGGGTTGGCCGAGCCCTGGGTGGGCATCACGCTGCCGTCGGCGATGAACAGGTTGGGCACCTCCCAGGCGCGGTGGTCGGAGTCGACCACGCTGCGCTCGGGGTCGGAGCCCATCCGGCAGCCGCCGACCAGGTGGGCGTAGCGGTCGATCTCGAGCACGTCCTGGGCTCCGGCGGCCTCGAAGATGTCGTGCAGCGTCTGCTTGGCGAAGGCGATGTTCTTGCGGTCGTTCTCGCACTGGGTGTAGTCCATCCGGGCCACCGGCATGCCGTGGCGATCGGTCACCTCGGCGGTCACGCGTGACCCGGTTCTCCGGCAGCGGCAGCAGCTCGGAGAGCACGCCGAGCGTGTACCAGTGGTTGTAGTCGCGCATGTACTCGCGCAGCGCCTGGCCCCAGTGGCCGTCGGCCAGCACGTGCTGGGCCCAGTCGATCGGCAGCGGCCCGACGGTCTGGATCGAGAAGCCGCGGGCGAAGCCCCGCGGCTCGTCGGTCTCGTAGAACTGCTCGGAGGAGATCTCCGGCGGCGGCGCCTTGTACATCCGCATCTCCTCGGGGAAGCGCCCGGCGACCTGCGGCGCGCCCTGGACCATCACGCAGCGGCCGACCTGGTCGTTGCCGTTGGCCAGGCCGTGCGGGAAGCGGCGGCTGGTCGAGTTCAGCAGCAGCCGCGGCGTCTCGATCGAGTACCCGGCCACCGCGACGGCATCGGCGCGCTGGAAGCGCTCCGCCCCGTCGTGGAAGTAGCGCACGCCGGTGACCCGGCCGCCGAGCTCTCGTCGAGCTCGATCCGCGTGGCCATGCAGTCGGCGCGGATCTCGGCGCCGTGCTCGATCGCGTCGGGGATGTGGGTGACCAGCGGCGAGGCCTTGGCGTTCACCTTGCACCCCTGCAGGCAGAAGCCGCGGTAGATGCAGTGCGGACGGTTGCCGAAGGCGCCGTTGGTGATCCCCACCGGGCCCGACCCGCATCTCGATCCCGAGCTTGCGCGCGCCGGCCCAGGCGAGCTCGGCGCCGCCGGCGATCGGGATGGGCGGTGTGCGGGTAGCCGTGCGGGTCGCCCCACGGCCAGTGCTCGCCGGCCACCGGCAGCTCGAGCTCGAGGCGCTCGTAGTGGGGCTTCAGGTCCGCGTAGGAGATCGGCCAGTCCTCGCCCACGCCGTCGCGGCGTGCGACCTCGAAGTCGGAGGGGTGAAAGCGCGGGCAGTAGCCGGCGTAGTGGACCATCGAGCCGCCGACGCCGTGGCCGGAGTTGTTCTTGCCCAGCTCGACCGGATCCTCGCCGCCGATGACGCGCTCCTCGGTCCAGTAGAGCTTGTGCGAGCCGGCCTCGTCGGAGACCCAGTCGCGCGTCGGGATCCCAGAACGGCCCGGACTCGAGCACCACCACCTTCCAGCCCGCGCCGCGCCAGGCGCTGGGCCAGCGTGCCGCCGCCGGCGCCCGCGCCGACGATGACCAGGTCGACCGCGTAGTCATCGTCGTAGCGGGCCATCCGCTCGCTGCGGGCACGGCCCGCCGGTGGACGTCGAGCAGAAAGGCCGAGTCGTTCTCGGGCGGGCGCAGCGCACCGCGCGAGCGCGATCCGCAGGCCGTGGCGCAGAGACGAGCTCACTGCCCCTCCACCCCCCGCTCGCGGGTGTCGCGGACCGGATCGCTGCTCGAACGCCGGAGCGCCCTCCCAGCTCTCGCGCTGGCCCGACGCCGAGGCGGGCGTAGCCGCGCGGGTAGGCGGGCCCGCCGAAGCCGATCTCGTTCCAGGCCCAGGGGTGGGAGTAGAAGGCGCTCAGCACCGCGCGCATGACCACGCTCCAGGCCTGCGTGCGGCGGCAGCTCGTCCCACACCTGCGCCGTGAAGCTCGCCCGTCCGAGAAGGCCTGGACGACGTCGTGCTGGACCTCGTGCGGGGCGCCGGCGAAGTCCTCGCGCCGTGCTGGCGGCCGCCGCGTCGAGGCCCGGCGGCGACCAGGCGCCAGGTCTCGCGGTCGTCGGGCATGTCGGCGTAGCGGAAGCCGTCGAGCTTGCCGGCGAACAGCTTGGCGTCGACCATGTTCAGCACCGGGATCCTCGGCTCGCGGTCCTGGGCCATCACGCAGGTCGCAGAACGCGCCGAGCGTCCGCGCCTCGGCGTCGGGTGAAGAAGCGCATCGGCGGGACCTGCTCGACGCGCTCGAGCACCACCCGCCGCGTGACCTCGTCCCAGTGGTCGGCCTCGTCGAGCACGTTGTAGTCGGGGTAGCGGCCGTGCATCTGCGGCGTGACGCCGTTGCGCTGGCGGGGCAGCTCCTCGGGCGAGGCGGGCTGGCCGTCCGGGCGCAGGTTGGGCAGGTGCTCGGCGCTGGCGGAAGTCGCGAGCCATCAGCGCTCGCGGCCGAGCGCCGCCGCGGCCAGCCCCATCCCGCCGACCAGCGCCAGCGATCCCGGGCGCCAGCAGCGGCGGCCCCATCACGATGTTGAACAGCGGCTCGCGGAAGCCCCCGGGCTTGCGCGCGACGCCGCGCACGTGGGTGATCACCCCGATCGCCCCGTCGAGGCAGTAGAGCGCCGAGACGGCCGGCAGCCACGGTCCGGGCCGCGCGCTCGGAGCGCACGCCGGCCACGCCGGCGACGGTCAGCGCCGGCGAGAGGGCGACCGGCGTCCACATCCACTTGTCGCCGAACGAGCCGCGGAAGTGCTCGAAGTAGATCTCGACGCCGAGCGGCAGCGCGCTGAACGCCGTCGCCGCGGCCAGCGTGCGCTGCATCCGCCCGTGGGAGACGTTGCGCCACCAGCGGGCCAGCGCGCGCTCAGGCGCCGCGTGCGGCGCGCGCGAGACGCAGGCGACCGGCTAGGCCGCATAGCGCTCGCGCCTCCTGCGCGCTTGAGCTCGAGCCCGATTCCCGGGCCGCTCCAGGTCGGGATGCAGCGCGCCGTCGCGCGGCGCGACCACGCCGTCGAACAGCATCTGCTCGATCCGGACGTGGTCGTGGAAGTACTCCAGGTGGACGAGCTGCGCGAGGGCGAGCGCCGGGTGCAGGTGGATCGCGGGCCCGCAGTGCAGCGACAGCGGCAGGCTGTGCGCGCGGCACAGGCCGTCGACGCGCAGGAGCTCGGTGATGCCCGCGCAGCGGGTGACGTCGGCCTGGAGCACGTCGACCGCCCCGGCCTCCAGCATCCGCTCGAAGTACGGCAGCGTCGTAGCCGTACTCGCCGGCGGCGACCTCCATGCCCGCCGGAGCGCGGTCGCGCACCAGGCGCAGACCCTGCGAGGTCGTCGGAGGACACCGGCTCCTCGAACCAGCTCACCCGCGCCTCGGCCCGGAAGCGCTCGGCCAGCTCGAGCGCCTGCTTGCGGCGTGTAGGCGCCGTTGGCGTCGACGAACAGCTCGGCGCTCGCGCCCGATCGCCGCCGCGCGCGACGCGCACCCGCTCGGGATCCTGCGTCGGGGATCGAGCCGACCTTCATCTTCACCCGCGGGATGCCCTCGCTCGACCCAGCCCGCCGAGCTGCTCGGCCAGCCGCGGTCAGCGGGTAGGCGGTGAAGCCGCCGGAGCCGTACACCGGCACGCGGTCGCGGGCCATCCCGAGCAGCTGGCACAGCGGCAGCCCGAGCAGCCGCGCCTTGAGGTCCCACAGCGCGACGTCGACCGCGGCGATCGCCATCGAGCTGATCCCGGGCCGCCCGAGGTTGCGGATCTGCGGCGACCATCGCCGCCCACGCCGCCTGCGGGGCGATGCGCGTCGAGGCCCTGCGACCACGCCGGCGAGCTTGCGACTCGATCAGCTTGGCCGTCGAGACGTCGGCGTAGGTGTAGCCGAGGCCCCACTCACCGCCGGCGCGGGCGTGCACGACGACGATCGTCGTCGCGTCCCAGGCCAGCGTGCCGTCGGCCTCCGGCGCGTCGGTCGGGATCGTGTAGGCCGCGACCTCGAGCTCCTCGACCGGAGCCTCGGCACGAGCAGCAGTCGCAGCTCATCGCCCGGGCAGGAACTCCTCGACCTTCTGCTTGAAGGACTGCTTGATGATCTCCCGCGCGCTCGGATCGCCGCCGGCCAGCGCCGAGATCAGCGCCTTGGCCTGCTCGACGGTGATGTGCGGCGGCAGCGGCGGCACCTCCGGGTCGGTCACCGCCTCGTAGCACCACCGGCCGGTCGGAGCCCAGCGCCTCATCCCAGGCCGGCCCGCCACCTGCTCGGGCGAGTCGACGCGGATCCCCGTCAGCCCGAGCAGCTCGGCGTAGCGCGCGTAGGGGAAGTCGGGCAGGTCCTGCGAGCCCTCGAACTTCGGGTCGCCCGCACATCGCCCGCTGCTCCCAGGTGACCTGGTTGAGGTCGCGGTTGTTGAGCACGAGCACGATCAGGCGCTGGTCTGACCACTGCTCGCGGTACTTGGCGATCGTGATCAGCTCGTTGATCCCGTTCATCTGCATCGCGCCGTCGCCGACCAGCGCGAACACCGGGCGGTCGGGGTAGGCGAACTTGGCCGCGATCGCGTAGGGAACGCCGGGCCCCATCGTGGCCAGCGTGCCCGACAGCGAGCCCATCATGCCCTTGCGCAGCTTGACGTCGCGGGCGTACCAGTTGGCCGACGAGCCCGAGTCCGAGGCGATGATCGCGCCGTCGGGAAGGCGCTTGGACAGCTCCTGGAAGACGAGCTGAGGGTTGATCGGATCGGCCGTGAGCTGCGCCCGGTGCGTCCATCAGCTTCCACCACTCCGCGACCTCGCCCTCGATCTGCTCGCGCCAGGAGCGATCCTCCTTGCGCTCCAGCCGCGGGATCAGCGCGCGCAGCGTCTCGCCGCTGTCGCCGACCAGGTTGACCTCCATCGGGTAGCGGATGCCGAGCATCCGGCCGTCGATGTCGATCTGCACCCCGCGCGCCTGGCCCTCCTCGGGCAGGAACTCCGAGTAGGGGAAGCTCGAGCCGACCATCAGCAGCGTGTCGCACTCCTGCATCAGCGTCCAGCTCGGCTTGGTGCCGAGCAGGCCGATCGAGCCGGTCACCCACGGCAGGTCGTCCGGCAGCACCGCCTTGCCGAGCAGCGCCTTGGCCACCCCGGCGCCGAGCAGTGTCGGCGACCTGCCGCCACCTCGTCGGCGGCGTGCAGCGCGCCCTGCCCGACGAGCATCGCCACCCGCTCACCGGCAGTTCAGCACCTCGGCGGCGCGATCGAGGTCGTCCTCGTGAGGGAGGACGCGCGGCGGCTGATAGCCCGGTCCGGAGTGCACCGTGCCGTGCTTGTGCGGCGGCTGGGTCACCGCCGCGGCCTCCTGCAGGTCGTTGGGGATGATGAGCGCGGTGACCGTGCGCTCGGCCAGCGCGATCCGGCATGCCCGGTCGACGAGGTGGCGGATCTGGGCCGGCATCCATGGCCATCTGCACGTACTCGTGGGCGACGTCCTTGAACAGGGTCACCAGGTCGATCTCCTGCTGGTAGTTGCCGCCCAGGCCGGCCCGGGCCTGCTGGCCGACGATCGCCACCACCGGCTGGTGGTCGAGCTTGGCGTCGTAGAGCCCGTTGAGCAGGTGGACGGCGCCGGGACCCGAGGTGGCCATGCACACCCCGACCTCGCCGGTGAACTTGGCGTGCGCGCAGGCCATGAACGCCGCCATCTCCTCGTGGCGAACCTGGATGAACTCGGGACGCTGCCGGGATCGGCGCGGCTGAAGGCACCCGAGGATCCCGTTGATGCCGTCGCCGGGATAGCCGTAGATCCGACCGACCCCCCAGGTGCCGAGGCGCTCCAGGAGGTAGTCCCCGACGGTCTCGCTCATGGCTTCGCTCCTTTCCGTTGGCGGCCAACTCGGTGCTTCGTGGCTACCCGGCCGCGAATCCCCATAACCCGGGTTGTCAGCTCGCTGACGCGCGCTCCTCAGCCTCGGCCAGCGCGACCGCCGCGTCGATGTGCGACAGGTGGGTGAGGCCCTGCGGAAAGTTGCCCAGCAGCTCGCGCGAGCTCGGGATCGACCTCCTCGGAGAACAGACCCAGATCGTTGCTGGCGCCCAGCGCCGTGTCGAAGACCGCCCGTGCCTCGGCGAGCTCATCCTGGTGGGCCAGGCACTCCACGAGCCAGAACGAGCAGCACAGAAACGCGCCCTCCCGCCCCCGCAAGCCGTCGCGGCGCCGGTAGCGGTAGAGCAGCCCGTCGCCGGCATCGAGCTCCTCGCGGATCGCCGCCATCGTCCGCACCATCCGCTCGTCGTCCCAGTCCACGAACTCGACCGTCGGCAGCAGCAGCAGCGCGGCGTCGAGCTCGGGCCGGTCGAAGACTGCGACGAAGACGCCGCGCTTGCGGTCATATCCGCGGCGCTCGATCGCCCGCCGGCACGCGTCCCGGGCCTGCTTCCAGCGCCGTGTGGGCGCGCGGCGCATGCACTCGTCGGCGAGCCGGAGCCCGCGGTCGAGCGCGGACCAGCACAGCACCTTGGAGTGCACGAAGTGCTGCGGCTCGCCCGGCCATTCCCAGATCCCGTGGTCGGGCTCCGACCACTGCTCGGCGGCGTGGTCGATCAGCGAGACGAGGAAGCGCCAGTCGTCGTCGCTCGGGGAGTGCCCGCGGCGGTGCCAGCGCCAGGTCAGGTTGACCAGCTCGCCGTAGGCGTCGAGCTGGCGCTGAGCGCCGGCGGCGTTGCCGACCCGCACCGGAGCCGAGCGCCGGTAGCCCTCCAGGTCATCGAGCTCCGGCTGCCGAGGCGCCGCTCTCCCCCGACGCCGTAGAGCACCTGGAGGTCCTCGGCGTGGCCGGCGGCGGAGCGCATGATGAACGCGCGGAACGCGTCGGCCTCGCGTTCGCAGCCGATCTCGGCGAAGGCGCGCGAGCTGAAGCTCGAGTCCCGGACCCAGGCGTAGCGGTAGTCCCAGTTGCGGTCCCGCCGAGCACCTCGGGAAGCGAGGTCGTCGGAGCGGCGACGATCGCGCCGGTCGGGGCGTAGGTCAGCGCCTTCAGCACCATCGCCGACCGGCGCGCGTCCTGCTGCGCCCCTCGGTTCAGTTCGAGTGTCTTGGCCCATCGTCGCCACCACGCGATCGTGCCCTTCAGATCACGATCCAGCGATCTGGCGTCGGGCTCCTCCGGCTGATCTCCGACCAGCTCCGGTGGGCTGTAGGCCAGCGAGAGGTGAGCGCGCTCGCCGGCCCCGAGCTTGACCGTCCCCACGAGCTCGTGTCCATCGGATTCCGACAGCTCGGCCTGCGAGTACACCATCAGGGCATCGTTGCCTCCGATCGCGCTGTGCAGGCGTTCGCCGTGACGGCGGATCCACGGCCTGACCTCACCGTAGTCAAACCGTGGGGCGATGCGCAGCTCGAACTCGATCGTGCCCCGCTCGACCTCGATCACGCGCAACAGCTGGCGGCTGCCGAACCTGCTGCCCGCTTGCGCGCATGATGAAGAGATCGAGCAGCCGCAGCTTCACCGGCGGAACCCTGAAGGCGGCTCTCCAGCACCAGCGTGTCGTCGAGATATTCCCGCGAGATCTCCCACCTCGCCCTCCCCCGCGGCGTGATCGAGCAGTATCCGCCGCGGTCGTGATCGAGTAGGCGGCCAAACGCGCTTCCGGAGTCAAATCGCGGCAGGCAGCACCAGTCGATCGATCCCTGGCGAGAGACCAGGGCGGCGCTGTGGCAGTCGCCGATCAGCGCATAGTCGGCGATCGGTAGGTATCGGTCTTTTTTCGCTGCCACGGGGTGCAGCTACCCGAAACCGTTTAGGTGCGCTCGCGCGGGGTATTCGCCCTACATGTGGCTTTACCTGATCTTCGGCGCGCTTGTGGTCCTCGGCTTGGCCGGCGGTGCCGTGATGGGCGGGGTGTTCACCATCGTCCTGATCCCGCTCGCGGTGATCATTCTGCTCGGCAGCCTGGTTTACATGGCCATGGGGCGCGCGGCTGAAGCCCGAGAGCAAGGCGGGAGCTCCGAAAGCCGACCGCTACCGCACACGATGCCGGGCGAGCCGAGTCACGCCCCCACCAGTCCCGAGGCACTGGCCGACGCCCGGCGCGTCCAGCAGTAACGAACCCGGCGGTTTTGCCCCCGCTGTGACGGGTAGGCCATATTGAGACCGCGAATCACGAACAGAGGAGCGCACATGAGCCTCACCGACAAAGTGACCGGAAAAGTCAAGCAGGCCGCAGGAGACCTCACCGGCGATGCATCGCTACGCCGCGAAGGTACCCAGGAGGAGCGCAAGGGCGAGGCCAAGGAGGATCTGGCCCGGACCGAAGATCGCGCCGACGAGAAGGCCGACGAGGTCGCCGACCTGGAGCGCAAGACCGCTTAGCGGCCAGAGCTCTTTGTAGGACCTGCGCCCGGCGCCCGCACCATGCGGGCGTTGGGCGTTTCTTCGTCTGACCACCGTGCGGGAGCCCTGCCTACAGCAGGTCTGATGGCATTCGACTCCCCTCACTTCGGTTCGGAGAATTCCTGGCTCGGCGCAGTCCCGACCGGCTCCTCCGAACGGAGCGCCTCGGCTGAGTCTGCACTACGGGCGACCAGCTCGACGGCACCGTCACCACGGCGGCGTACGACGCTTCCCTGCCACGCGCGTAGGGGGTGTGCCGAGCTGCGCTGCAGTGAGCGACAGATGCTGCGGGTGACGAAGAACACGATGATCGGGAGGACCCAGACCCCGATGCGCCAGAAGTGGATCTGCGCGGTGTAGGAGATGTGCAGCCGCACGAACAGCCGATCAGTTGAGCCAACGGCGAAGACGATTACTACCCAGCTCAGGAACGCGGCGCCGATGGCGGTCCGGCCCGGACGATCACGCGGTCGATCGAGCAGGTCGTGGCGGCGCATATCACCGGTGACGCGTCGCTCCAGCGACGGCCACGCGAACAGCACGCCGAAGACAACCATTGGGAAGAACACCCCACCCCAGAAGGGATTGGGGAACAGCGTATGGTTCCCGATCGCCGGCTCGAAGTTGGGCATCAGCCGCAGGGCACCGATTAGCCAGCCGATGTACCAGTCAGGCTGGGCACCGTTCTCGGACAGGTACGGGTGGAACGGGCCCCATTGCCAGATGGGGTTGATCTGGATCAGGCCTCCGACGAGGAACAGCACCGCGGCCACGGCCAGCAGAAGCCCGATCGATCGCAGCGCGTAGGCCGGCCACATCGGCGTGCCAACGACGTTGCGCTCCCGCCGGCCCGGACCGGGGAACTGGGAGTGATGCTGACGCATGATCATCACCAGATGAACAGTGATGAGAACGGCTAGCGCAGCCGGGATCAGGAGCACGTGGATGATCTCGAGCCGCGGGAGGAAGCTGCTCGAGCCCGGAAACGGGCCTCCCCAGACGAGGTAGCCGAGTTGGGCCCCGACCAGAGGGACCGAGAACGCCACCGAGTAAGCGATGGCGAGTCCCATGCCGGATAGAAGGTCATCGACGAGCGAATAGCCCGCGAACCCTTCCAGGATGCCGAGCATCAGCATCACCAAGCCGATGTAGTAATTGAGGTCCCGGGGCTTGCGGTAGGCGCCGGTGAAGAAGATCCGCACCAGGTGAAGCACGATCGCCGCGATGAACACGTCGGCCGCCCAGTGATGCACCTCGCGAAACAGCAGCCCGGCCGGAACGCTGAAGGAGAGATCGAGCACCGACCGGTAAGCCTCGGACATCTGCTCTCCGGCCAGCAGCGCATACGGCCCGTGGTAGATGACCTGGGCGTCGCCGGGGGTGTAGTAGAGCGCGAGGAAGATCCCTGTCCCGACCAGGATGATGAACGTGTACAGCGCGATCTCTCCGAGCAGGAACGACCAGTGGTCAGGGAACACGTAGCGCAGCATCGCCCGGACGCCCTTGGCCGCGCCGACCCGCTGTTCAGCCCAGCGCGAGATCCGCAGAGCCCGCCGGCTCACCATCGTGCCGAGGAGGTTCACGACTCTGCCCGGTGGGTGTTCCACCATGCCGGTCCGATGTCCTCGTGAAAGGGCCCGGCGGCCGTGACGTAGCCCTGAGCGTCGACGGTCAGGGGCAGCTGCGGCAGTGAGCGTCCCGCCGGCCCGAACAGCAGCCGCCCGCCCTCACCGGCGGAGAAGGTCGAGTAGTGGCAGGGACAGGTGAAAGCGGGTCCGTCGCTGGTCGGCTGATAGGTCGGATAGCGGTACAGCGAGATCGCGCACCCCGCGTGCGGGCAGATCTTCGAGTACGCGAGCAGCCCCTCTGGGGCCCAGCCGCGGCGGGCCGCAGGCAGATGGATCTCGGCCGGCGCCAGCTTGACCAACAGTAGGCCTGCGCCCAGATGCTCGGGATCGGAGTGCTCGGGCAGCGCGGTGTAGAAGGTCCCGATCTGGATCTCAGAGGCCAGATACGGGCGGCCCTGGTCATCGACCAGACGCACCCCGGCCTGCCATGGCGTCTGGTGAATTCCGTTGAGCTTGGGTCCCAGCGAGGCCAGCGGGGTCGCTGCGGCGGTGATCAGACCCGCGCCGGCCAGCCCACCGGCTCCGGCCAGCAACCGGCGGCGGGAGATACCCTCCCCTCCCTGCTCGATCAGCTCGAGCACCTCCTCGGTCTCCTGCTCGACCAGGAGCGGACCTCGCTCCTCGACCGCCGTCTCCTGCGGGACAACGAACTTTCCCGCCACCACCGCGGCGGCGGCCACCAACGCCAGCGCCCCGCCAATGGTGATCCCCAACAGCTGCGTGTTCGTGCCGGTGACGATGTAGACCACCGTGAACCCGAACCCAAACAGCGCGGCCAGCAGCAGCAGCCGCGCCACAAGCGTCTCCGCCTGGCGGTTGGAGGCAACGATGCGCTCGGTGGGGTCGATCTCGGACTCAGGCGCGGCCGCTGGCAGCTCGCGGCCAGCAGCGGTGCGCCACAACGTCCGGGCGGCGACCAGGAAGCCGAGAACCTTCGCGGCACGGGAGATGCGAGGCTCTTCGGTCATCGCGTCCTCATCACGCCAACCGTTCGCCGATCAACCGGGCCACGATCACCATCGCCGCTAGGGCGACGAACCACGCGACCATCCCCTCCGGGATCGGCCCGATATTGCCGATCGCCCAGCCGCCGGCGTCGTTCGGGTGCCGGGTCCAGAGTACGTACCGCGTGAGCGAATCAAGTTGACGCTGATCGATCTGCAAGGCGTCGAAATGGGGCATCACATACGGCCCCATGCGGACCGCCTCAGCGACCTGCAACGGCGTCGCCTGTTGAAGATTCGGCACCGCGGCTCCGAGCGTCAGCCCGCCCCGGGCGACGATCTGGTGACAACCGGCGCAATTCGCCGTGAACGTGTGCAGGCCCACCGCCAGATCGCCCTTGGACGGATCGGTGGCTGGCGCGGGTGGGCCGCCGAACTTGCTGATGTAGGCGATCAGGGCGTCGATCTGGGTTCGGTTGAATTCCGACGGGTGGCGGTCGGGCTCCTCGCGTGGGTTCGCGAGCGGCATGCGACCGGTCGATAGGTAGAAGTCGACCGGGCCCGGCCCGACTCCGATCAGCGACGGGGCCGATCCGGAGATACCCTGCAAGGCGATCCCGTGGCAGGAAGAGCAGCTGTCCTGGTACAGGTTGTAGCCCTCGGCGACCAGCCCCGGTGAGCTGGGGAAACGGGTGCTCGGATCACCGGGGCCGGGCGGCTCGGGCCGCTTGGCGGGAGCGTTGCGCTCGCCCAATGGGGGACCGCTCTGGCTGGCCAGCGAACCGGTCTGGCCGGGGGACGACGGCGCGGCAATGCCGACCAGCGCGAGCGCCCCCAGCACCGCCGCGAGCGCTGCCCGCGGGGCGCGGGGAAAGCGTGAGGGCCGAGTCAGCGCTCGTGTGCACCAGCCGCTCATGCGCTCAGACCTCCACCGGTCTGGGCGTCGCCCAGCGGCGGACTGCCGCCGCCCCGGGTTTCCCGTGCCTGCTGTCGCCGTTCCTCGGCCACCAGCGCCGCGACCGTCGCCCACAGCCCGACCGCGACCGTGACCAGATTCCCGGCCACCCACATGATCGCGCCCGCTTGGGCCTGGTCGGTCAGGGCGGAGACACCGAGCCCCCGTGCCGGAGCCGCATAGGCGGGATAGACGAGTGTTGCGTGGCGGTTCAGATACGCCCCCACGAGCGCCATCGGCGGCATCGCGCCGAGGACGTAGCCGAGCCGCGCGAGTCCGCCCAAGCGGTAAGCCGGCACCGGGTCGCCGTCGAGGATCGGCCACCACAGCAGCAGCCCGGCGACCAGGTAAAGGCCGTGCTCGGCTTCATGTAGACCCGGTTCACGCAGCGTGGCTCCGTAGAACCCCGGTAGGTGCGTGAGCAGGATGACGGCATAGAAGACGACCAGGCACTGAAGCGGGCCGGTCCATGCACGCAACCGCGCCAGTCCGCGCGCAAGCACGGGCCGCAAGGGTCGGGGCAAAGTGCGCAGCGCGAGGATCACCGGCCGTCCACCCAGTAACAGCAGGGGCGCCAGCAGGAGCAGCAGCATGTGCTGCACCATGTGGACCGACAGCAGCCTGTCGTCAAAGCTGCTCAGCCCCGACTGCAGAGCGACGAGGATGCACGCGATGCCGGCAAGGAATGAGAGCGTCCGACCGGCAGGCCAGCTTCCGCGGACGCGACGGGTGGCGCCCAGGTAGAGGCCGGCCCAGAGCAGCGCCGGCAGGTCGAGCGTCCAGTCCAGCTGCCAATGGGATACGAGCAGCGTCTGCAGCGGCGGGCTCATCCGCCACCTCCCTGCCCGAGCCGGTCCCGGCCGCGGCGCTCGGCCCGCAGCTCAACCGCCAGCCGGCCAAGTGCGGCGATCAGCGTCCCGAGCCCGAACAGAACCAGGAACTGGGCCCAAGCCAGTCCGAAAAGGATCATGCCGATGGAGAGGCCCGCCACGACCGAGGCCAGGCTGGCGGTGGGCAGCACCTCGAGTTCGTGGTGCGCGGGCGGCGGGCCGCGTCTGATCGCCTCGCGGCGGCGCAACGACAGCAATCCCGCGCCAAGGTAGACGAGCAGGACGGCGAGCAGCGTCACGCCGACCTGTAGCGGGCGGCCCTCCCAGATCCAGTTGCCGACGTAGAGCACGAGCAGCAGGGTGCCCCACGCCAGCAGGGGAATCGCTCCGCCCCTCATACCGCCGCCGGGCGTGGTCGGCCCGCGCGCCCCTCGGCCTCATGGCGGAGGTCGAGCAGAGGTGTATACGAGCGGATCGGCGGCAGCGGAGTGAGAAAGTTCTGTTCGGGGGGCGGCGACGAGGTCGCCCATTCGAGTGTGTGTCCACGCCACGGATCGGCACCAGCCGGGACGCGGTGGCGCAGCGAGACAATCACGTTGATGATGAACGTGATGAGACCGAGCGCGATGATCCCGGCGCCGATCGACTCGATCAGGTTGAGAGTCCCCCACCCCGGGTGTGTCGGATAGCGGGCGATTCGGCGAGGCATGCCGTCGGAGCCGAGCACGAACATCGGGAAGAAGGTGAGGTTGCTGCCGATCGTCAGCAGCACGAGCTGCACCTTGCCCAGGGGTTCGCGCAGCAGCGCGCCGGTCAGCTTGGGGAACCAGTGATAGACGGCGGCGAAGAAGCCGAACACGCTGCCCGCGAACAGCGTGTAGTGGAAGTGGCCGATGATGACGTAGGAGTCGTTGGCGTGATAGTCGAGCACCGGCGAGGAGACGAAGATCCCGCTCAGGCCGCCGATCAAGAACTGCAGGAAGAACGCCAGCCCGAACAGCATCGAGGTCCGCAACACCAGCGAACCGCCGATCAGAGTGGCGATCATGTCGAAGTACTCGATCCCCGCCGGGATGATCAGCAGGGTTGAGGTGAAGGCGAAGTATTGATTGGTGACGCCACCCGTGGTGAACATGTGGTGCGCCCACACCGACATCGACAGGGCGGCGAAGGCCATGATCGAAGCCACGAAGGCGACATACCCGAACCACTTCTTGTTAGCGCTTGTGGCGATCGCCTCGGCCGCCGCCCCGAGGTAGGGAAAGAACATCACGTAGACGACGGGATGCCCGAAGAACCAGAACAAGTCCTGGTAGTCGATCGCCCCGTTGAAGCCCTTGTAGATCCCACCCCCGTGGCGGTCGACGTAGAGCAGGGCCATGGCCAGTATCAACGCCGGGAAGGCCGCCACGACCATCAACATGCTGGCCAGTTCGGTCCAGGTGAAGACCGGCATTCGCAGCAGCGACATCCCGGGGGCCCGCCGCCGAGCGATCGTAGCCACGACACACGCGGCCATGACCCACATCCCGAGGGCGGCCAAGATCACCCCCAGCACCCACAGGTCCTGGCCGACTCCGGGCGTATTAGTCCCGTTGGACAATGGTGGGTAGGCGAACCAGCCGGCGCGCCCGGCCCCCTCGGTGGTCAGCCAGCTGGACTCCATGACTACGCCCCCGGACAGCCACATCCAGAACCCGCTGAGCGCCAACCTGGCCGCGGACAGGCTGACCGCACCGATCTGCAGCGGCACGAGATACAGCGCCATGGCGATCGCCATCGGCGCGACGAACAGGTAGATCATCGTCGACCCGTGCATCGTGAACAGCTGGTTGTAGGTGTCGTCAGAGACGAATTTCATGTTCGGCTGCGCGATCTGCGTGCGCATGAGCAATGCGAACACGCCGCCGAGGAGAAAGAACGCAAACGACACCAGTCCCAGGGTCACGCCGATCCGCTTGTGATCGGTGCTGATCAGGGCGCCGAACAGGCCCGGCACGCGCCCGACCGGTCGTGCCGAGGGGGGCCGCGCCAGGGTTTCGGCGCTCACGGCAGCGCCCTCCCTCCCGCTCTGGCCCAGGCTGAGAAGCGCCCGGGCGAGACCGCGTCAACCGGGAAGACCATGTCGGCGTGGCGCAACCCGCAGAACTCGGCGCACTGACCTTGGAAGCGCCCCGGACGGTCAAAGCTGAGCGTGACGATCTGGGTCGACCCCGGAATCAGATCGTGCTTGTAGTCAACCTCGGGAATCCAGAACGAGTGGATCACGTCGAGGGAAACCAACTGGAAACGGACCGCCTCGCCGGTGGGAACAACGAGCGGCTGACGTCCTACCGTGCCGCTGCGCATGGTGATACCGGAGGCCGGGTAGTAGAAGCGCCACTCCCACTTGGCGCCGGTCACCTCGACCGTCACGGCCGGCTTCTGCTGGTTGGCCACAGTGTCGACTCGGTGCTCGGCCGTGAAGGTGATGAACAACAGGAACACGCACACCAGCGCCAGCACCAGCGCGTAGCTGCCCTCGAGTCGATTGTGCTCGTGCCAGCGTGCGGCGCGCTCGGGTGGCCGAGTGCGGTAACGCAGCACCACTACGGCCATTATCACCGCGATCACGATGAACACGCCGACCGCGATCGGAACGTAGATGCCGAACACGTGACGGTATTCGTGCCGCGTGTCGACCACTCCCGGCATCAGCTGCGGGAAAGCGACGGGGGCACGAGGTTCACCGCTGAGCTTCTTGCTCGTCGCCCTCCTGGCCGGGCTCCTCTCCTTCCGCGGGAACGGCCCCGGGCACGCTGGCTGACGCTCGCTTCTGCTGCCAGTCCTGCTCCACGTCTGATACCTCGTCCTTCAGCTTGTCGCTGCGTCGGGCGAGCTCGTCGGCTTCGTGCTCCAGCCGATCGGCCAGGCGCCCGGGATCTTCTTGCTCGGTCATGCCTGCGGATGTACCCGCCCAGCCATGGCTCAACCCCAATGTGCGTGGCGGACCCCGTGACCGGGTATCGCCACACCAATGTCGTTAGCCATCCTCGACATCGACGGCACGCTCGTCGACACCAATTACCAGCACGCGCTGGCCTGGTACCGGGCGTTCCGCGAGCACGACATCGTGCTGCCGGTGTGGCGCATCCATCGCCACATCGGGATGGGCGGTGACCAGATGATCAGCGCCCTGACCGACGAGCGCACCGAGCGCGAAAAGGGGGACGACATCCGCGCCGCTGAGAAGGAGCGCTACGTCGAACTGATCGACGAGGTCTCGGTCATGCGGTCCGCCCGCGAGCTGATCGAGTCGCTCAAGCAGCGCGGCCACGCCGTGGTGCTGGCCAGTTCCGCCAAGGAGGATGAGGTCGAGCGCTACCTTGATCTGCTCGACGCTCGGGATCTCGCCGATGACTGGACGACCTCTGCGGATGTGGAGGCGACGAAACCGGAGCCCGATCTCGTTCGTGCGGCGCTCGACAAAGCCGGCACCGATCCGAGCGACGCCGTGATGGTCGGCGACACGCCTTGGGACGTCAAGGCAGCCGGCAAAGCTGAGGTCGGCACGATCGCCGTGCTGACCGGTGGCTTTGCTCCTGAGGAGCTGAGCGACGCCGGCGCGGTCGCGGTGTACGAATCCGTCGCCGAGCTGTGTGAGAAGCTCGACGACACGCCTCTCGCCTAGTGCCACGAGACGTTCCGCCGAATTTGTGAATCGGGGCACTAGCCGCGGTTCGTCTCCCGCTCCAGCTGCGCGACCTCCTGGGCCTTGCGATCCGCTTCACGCTGGGCGGCGGCAAGGCCATCCTTGGCGTCCGCCTTGCGCTCCTCCCGCACCCCCTGGGTGCGCAGCTCGGGATCATCCGCGAGATCTCCGGCCGCCTGCTTCACCCGTCCCGTAATCCGGCCGATCAGTCCTCCCACAGCTTCTCCTCTCGGCGCTGGTCACTCGGGGGCAACGCTACCCAGGGTGGGTCGACGCGACACCGCCTCACCTCGGCGCCAGCAGGCACGCCCCACCCAAGATGGCCGTACCCGCCGTCCACCAGGCGATGCACCTACAGGAGCGGCAGCACCTTGTCGCGGTAGGCCGCGAAGAACGCGTCCTGATCGGGGCCGATCTGGTTGACGTAGAGCTCATCAAAGCCCGCGGCCTCGTATTCCTTGATTGCCTGGGCGTGGGCATCCACGTCCGGGCCGCATGGCACTCCCTCCGTGGCCACCTCCTCGGTCACCAGCGCCCCCGCCTGTTCGAAGTGCTCGGGCGTGGGCAGGATCTGCGCCAGCTCGCCGGGCAGCCCCTCGTTGAACCAGAGCTCGTGGACGGTTTTGCGGGCCCTCGCCTCGTCCTCCCCCCAACACACCTTGAGCCCACCCTGGACGAGCTTGTCCGACCCGGCCCCGGCACGGAAGCGCTTGACGGAGTCGACATCGGGACCGACGGTGCAGTAACCATCGCCGACCCGCGCGGCCAGGTCGACCGATTTTGGTCCGAAGCCGGAGACGATGATTGGCGGCGGCGCCTCAGGGAGGTCGTAGATGCGGGCGTGTTCAACCCGATAGTGAGCACCCCGATGGTCCTGCACGCCCCCCTGCCACAGAGTCCGAATCACCTCGATCGCCTCCTCGAGCATCTCCAGCCGCTCGTCGGCTCCCGGCCAGCGGTCCCCGAGGATGTGCTCGTTGAGCGCCTCGCCGCTGCCCACACCGAGGACGAAGTTCCCGCGCAGGAGCACAGCCGAGGTCGCGGCGGCGTGGGCGATCACCGCGGGGTGGATGCGAATCATCGGACAGGTCACCCCCGTCGTCACCTTCATCCCCTCGGCCGCCTGGGCGATTGCGCCGATCGTGGACCAGACGAAGGGACTGTGGCCCTGCCGGTTGTTCCAGGGGTGGAAGTGGTCGGAGATCCAGAGTCCGTCGAAGCCGGCCTCCTTGGCCTTGACCGCCTGGGCGATGAGGTCGTGCGGACCCCATTCCTCACTGGAGAGGAAGTACCCGATCCTCAATGTCTCTGCTCCTTATCCGCGTCGCCGCATGTAGCTGCCCTCCGGAGGACGGTTGTAATCAGGTGGGGTGGGTAAGCCTCCTGTATGGAGTCTTTTGCGGAGGGAGAGTCATGAACGATCTGCAGACACAGCGCAGTCGCCGCCCAGAATCAGCTCACAGCTCCTCAGATGCTGGACGCTCGCCAGCGCGACAGCAGCAGGCCGAGGCGCAGGCCGAGCACGCGCGCAAGAAGGTTTCCGAGAGCCGCGCCAAGCAATCCGGTGCCGCCGGGTGGGTAGCCGATCGAGCCTCGCAGTGGACTCTCGACGGCCCCGACTATGGGTTCATGGAGCTCCAGAAGTACGTGTGGAACCCGCTCATGGACTACTGGTTCCGGCTCGACATAGATGGTTGGGACAACATTCCGCCGGCGCCCGTACTGTTGGTCGGCATCCATTCCGGCGCCCCGTTCGTGTGGGACGCGTGGACCGTTGGGGCCGCATGGTGGCGGCACTTCGGCGCCTCCCGCCCTGTGCACGGCACCGCCCACGACGCGCTGATGGCGGCGCCTGTGGTGGGCTCCTACTTCCGGCGGATGGGCGTCCTTCCCGCCGCGCCGGACAGCATCACGGCGGCCCTGGCGGCGGGCCACGACGTAGCGTTGTGGCCCGGCGGCGAACGGGACTCGCTGCGGCCATGGACCCAACGCGATGACGCAGTCCTCGCCGGCCGCAAGGGATTCGTGAAGCTGGCGATCCGCAGCGGCGTGCCGATCGTCCCCATCTCGACCGTCGGCGGAGCGGACTCGATGCCCGTGCTGGCCACGGGCAAGCGGTTGGCCAAGCTGCTGCAACTCGACAAGGTCGCACGGCTGAAGATGTTTCCCATCGCTGTACAGGCGCCGTGGGGGATCTCCCCGGCCTTCCTGCCCGAGATCCCATTGCCGACCAAGATCCGGACCGCCTTCGGCCAGCCGATCGAGCTGGACCCCGATCCTGAGCGGGCCAATGACGACGAGTACGTCGAATCGGTATACGACGAGGTTTGCGACGCGATCCAGCGCGGAATGGACCGGCTGGCCCGACGACGGCGGCTGCCGCTCTTCGGATAAGACCGCGCCGCGCGGCGCTAGAGACGGCGGCGGCGGTTGAGCGGGATCCCAAACCACACTCCGCTCACGGTCAGCCCGGCGGCGACGCCTACGACGGCGGTGGTCGCGCCGCCGAAGACGACATCGGCGATGAGGCTCATGATCCCGGTCATCCCGATGGTCATGAACACCATGGCGATGATCGCCGCCTTGTTGCCGACATCGACCAGAAACGCCTTCTGGGCGAGGCGGAACAGGATCCGGTGGTGGATTGAGGGAGCGATCAGCAGCGTCACGGCGATCGCCATGGAAACCAGCGTGACGAAGTAGTCATAGCGCTCAAACGAGCTCAGCCGGAGAAATCGGTTGTTGAAGGGGACGATCAGCAGGAACGCCAGCAGCACCTGCACCCCGGCGCTGGCCACGCGCAGCTCGGTAAGCAGCTCCAGCTCGTTGCGATCAAGCCGCTCCTGCGGGGACTCGTTGCGCCCGGAGTCGCTCTGCACGGGTGGTCCCGCCTCAGCCTCCGTCATCGCGGATCAGGGAACGGCGAGCTGGGCATCGAGGCGCCACAGCTCCTCCGCAGTGTCGCCGACCAGGAACCGGGCCGCGTCGGCGCCCATCTTGACCGCGTGGTCCATGTTGCCCATCTCGTAACGCCACGAGCCGAAGCGACCTCGGGACAGGATCCGGCGCTCCATCAGCCACGGCTGGACCGCGGCCAACTCCCGATCCCGGGACAGCGTCGGGACCGGATAGGCGTACTCGATGTCCTCGACGTGCACCGAGGCCACCGGTGTCCGGTTGGCGACGACGCCGGCGGTCATGAGGTCGGCGGCCACACGCGCTTCGAGGCCCTCCCGCGTCACGCGCTTTTGCTCCGAGTAGGCGGTCTCGGTCATATAGGAGCAATAGCGGGACGTGTCGCCGCCGGGAACATTGGCCGCCGCGTACTTGGCAAAGTTCGTCACCCGGTAGAACTCGACATCCGGCTGCGGGAAGTACATCCACGACCGCGTGTCGGTGAGCGGCGCTTCGAACCCCACCCCGACCATGTAGACGCCGTTGTGGCGCAAGCGCGACGCCGCATCGCGGACCGCATCAGGACAGTCGCTCGTCGCCTGGATCAACCGATCCAGCGGCATCGTCGAAACGAGCGCATCGTAGGAGTGCTCCTGACCATCGTCGAGGCGAACACGGGCCGATTCCGGGTCGACGGCGACGACCTCGGCCCCGAAGCTGATGCGATCGAGGTAGCGCGCCGCGATTCGCCGGTAGATCTCCCCCGTGCCGCCCACGGTCGGGAAGACGAACGTGTTGTTCGGCCCCCAGGCGAGATCGTCACGATCCTCACGAACGTTGCGAGCTGCCCGCGCGTAGTCGATCACCGACACCCGCTCGGCGATCCAATCCGCGGACATCATGCTCGGGGGTGTCGCCCACACCTTCCAGTTGTAGGGCCCCATGAAGTGGCGGGTGATTCCGCCCCCGAACACGCCCACCATCCACTGCGCGAAGTCCATCCCGGCAGCTGGCTCCGGGCGCCCGTTCCAGTTCTCGCAGGCACTCGTCGCTGAATCTCGTCGGGCAGGTACCGCAAGTGATTCTGGAACGGATAGGGGATCCAACGGTCGGCGAAGCGGATATACGAGGAGCGATCATGGTGATCGATGTCGCCATTCATCACCTCACTCATCAGCGCGTCGAACTCACCGAAGTGGCTGAACACCACATGACCACCGAGATCCCAGGTGAAGCCGGCGGGATCGACCACCGAGGAGGCGAGGCCGCCGGCGTGTTCAGACTGTTCGAAGGATCCGCCAGTTGCGATGACCCAGGCGATCGAGCTCGCGTCCGCACGCCAGACCGCACGGCCCCGCCCCGATGATCAGGATCCTCGGCGAGGGCACAGGCTTAGCGTACCGTTCTCAGCCTGCGGAGAACGAACGACAACCGATGCGCGGCGTGCGCGGGAGACGAGTTGACGCCGCATCTGGCCGTCGCCGGCGACGCCGGCCCACAGGGGCTGATCCCGACCACCGACCGGTTCGGAACCGCCTTGGCCGACATCGTCCGGTGCCGGCTCTGCGGGCATATGCAGCTGGCTCACTTCCCGTCGGACGCGGAGCTCGCGGCCGCGTACGGCAACGCCGAATCCGACGCGTACCTCGAGGAGGAGGCGGGCCAGCGGGCGACCGCACAGGCAACCCTGACCCAGATCGAGCGCCACACCGCGCCCGGCGCCCTGCTTGACCTCGGATGCTGGTTCGGCTTCCTCCTCGATGAGGCCCGCAAGCGGGGCTGGCGCATCACGGGCGTCGAGCCGAGCCGTTTCGCCTCCGAGTTCGCCCGGAGCCGGCTGGGGCTGGAGGTCCAGACGGCGGATCTGTTCGCGGCCCTGCTTCCCGCGCGCGGCTTCGACGCGATCGTGCTGGGTGATGTCCTCGAGCATCTCTGCGATCCGGGCGCTGCGCTAGACCGGATCGGCGAACTCTGTGCGCCGCAGGCGGTGCTCTACATGACCCTGCCCGATGCTGGCAGCAGGGTGGCCAGAGCGCTGGGCCGGCGCTGGTGGTCGGTGATCCCCACCCACGTCCAGTACTTCACGCGCTCCTCGCTGGCCACGCTCCTTTCCCGCCATGGCTGGCAGTTACTCGAACTCGGTACCGCCCCGAAGGCATTCAGCGTGGGCTACTACCTGTCGAGGATCGGCGGCTACTCCCCGGCCGCCGCCCAGGTCTTGGGCGGCCTCGCCCGCACGGCACAGGTGGCCGATCGCCTGTGGGCACCGGACTTCGGTGACCGGATGGCGATCCTCGCCCGTGCCCCGCAGGCCCCCGCTGGCGACGGCGCGGTCCTCTAGCATGGCCGCTCCGTGGACAGCGAACCCGTCATCAAGCCGACGGTCGCCGTCGCGATCCCGGCCTTCAACGAGGCCGATGGCATCGCCGGGATTCCTCCAGGAGATCGACCGCGCGCTGACCCCGCATACGGCCTCGCTGTGGCTGATCGTCGTCGACGACGCCTCGAGCGATGCCACGAGAGCGGTGCTCGAGCAGGCCTGCGCCCGCAGCTCCGTGGAACCCTCGAGGTGATCGTCCAACCGGAGAACCTCGGCCACGGACCCGCGGTGTTCGCGGGCTATCGCCGTGCGCTGGCCCACCATCCGGAGTTCGTGCTGCAGGTCGACGGCGACGGCCAGTTTCACGGCAGCGACCTGCGCCGCGTTCTGGTCCTGCTGCTCGACGAGGCTCATGCCGTCTCCGGGCGTGCGCCGCTTCCGCCAGGACCCGTGGTTTCGGATGGCCATGACCACGGCTCGTTCGCAGGCTACGTCCATCTCACCTTCGGCGTCGCGGCCCGGGATCCGAATTGCCCGCTGCGCGGCTACGACGCCGGGCTGCTGCGGGGTCTGCTTGCCGCACTGCCGCAGGATTGCCTGATCCCCAACCTATACCTGACGGTGGTGGCCTCACGCCGCGGCCTGGCGCTGCTCGAAGTCGACGTCAGTCATCGGGTCCGGCGCGGCAACTCGGCCCAGGGCACGACTTGGCGCGGTCGGACGTGGTCACCGATCCCCCTGCAGCTGGTGCGCTTCTCGCTCGCCGCGCTGCAGAGAATCCCGAGCGCTGCAGGGTCGGCTCGGCTGAGAGAGCCCGCGGCTAGTTGGCGTCAGCGGGAGCTGGGGGCCCCGGCGGCGGCGCGGGTCGCCGCGCGATCGCGATCAGGGAGTGACCGAAGGGCAGGCTGCGCCGTGCGAGCAGGTGTCGTTCGCTGCCCATGGTCGCTCCCAGCGCCCGGTTGAGCAGGGCGGGAATCGGATGCGAGAGGTTCGTCCGCTCGCCCGGATCGCGGAAGCGTTCCTGCAGCTTGCTTAGCAACACCGCCGGCATGATGGCGGGAAACAGCAGCGCGTTGAAGTACGTCACCTGCACCGGCTCGAGGCCGGCGCTCGTGAGCTTGCGGCGCATCCGCCGGGCGGTATAGCGCCGCTCGTGATGGGCGACCCGGTCGTTGTTGGCGTAGAGGAACTGGTAGGCGGGCACGGAGATGAACACCAGGCCCGCCCGGAGCCAGGGCGCGATGCACCTGCTGCAGCACCCGCGGTCATCGGGACGTGCTCGATCGTGTCGAACAGAGTGATCAGGTCCTCGGTCCCCGGCGCCACCGGCAGCTCGTAGGCCGTTCCCACCTGCACGCGGGGAAAGCCGCGCTGGTGGCAGAACTCGACCAGCTCGGGCGACATGTCGACCCCGGTCACCTCGCCGTAGCGCGACAGGGGCTCGAGCATTCCCCCGGCGCCGCAGCCGACGTCGAGAATCTTCCGGCGTCCGAGCCCGGCCCGAGCTCGCGGTCGAGCAGGGTGAAGAAGATCCGGCGCCGGCCCGACGAACCAGAAATGCGTCCGCTCCAGATCGACGAACTGGCGGTTGGCGGTCTGCTCCACAGGCTCAGGCGGGACGCGGCCGAGCGCGACCAGTTCGTCCATGAAGTTCAGGTACAGCCGGCGGAGCGTCGAACTCGTGTCAGCGGGCTGCAGCAGCGCGCTGAGCGCGGGATGCAGGCGCCCAGCCCGCTCGGCGATGAAGGGCAGCGACACGTACTTGCCGCCGTAGCGGTGGGTCAGCTTCTCGACCCGGAACCCGGCGTCGCTCGCATCAGCGTCCTCAATCGTCGCCGGAGTGAAGTGATAGATGTGCTCGGCGTGCTTGTAGTGGTGCCAGCGGGGTCCGAGCATGCGGGCGAAATGGCTGTCGATGTCCTGGGTCTCGATCACCAGCAGGCCGCCCGGCTTGAGCAGCCGCCGAGCCGTGGCCAGCAGCTCCTCGGGGTCGACGCACGTGCTCGACCACGTCCCACATCGTGATCAGATCGAATGATTGCCTCGGCGAAACGGAGCACCCTCCAGGGTGCCGACGTGCACCGTGTCGAAGCCGAAATGATCGATCGCGTGGCGGGCGATCGTCTCGGAGATCTCCACCCCGTGGGCCTCGAAGCCGCGCTCCCGCAGCACCTGCATGCAGAACCCAGCGGCGCAGCCGACGTCGAGGGCCGGCACCGGCGCGGGGCCGCTCGCGCAGAGCAAACCCCAGCCGGCGCCGAAAGGTCTTCAGGTACAGCGGCTCATCGGCGCGGTAGTCGTGATAGCCGAGCGTCTTCGGCGATTGTCGAGCGCCAGTAGGAGTCGTCGATGTAGATGTCGCGCCAGCTCCTCGGCGCGAGGCCGGGGCGACGCCCAGCCCATGCCGCACTGGCGCGCATCGCAGCACGCTGTACGGCGGCTCCTCGAAGGCGATGGTCGAAGCGCTCCGAGCCGCACATCGGGCACTGGGCGTGACCTCGACCATGGCTCGGTGGAGCCGACATCAACCGAAGTACCCGCGCGTCGGTGGCGACCGCCTCGTGGCCGGCGTCCTGATCTCCGACCAGCGACCAGGCCATCTTGCGCCCCATCTCGATCGACTGGTCCATGTTGTTGTAACGGAACAGACCCTGCCGTCCGCCGGTCTTGATGTTCTGCAACCGGTGGACGAACTCCAGAATCGGCGCCAGATTCTCCTTGTAGGTGAGGTCATAGACCGGATAGGCGTGCGGAAGCTTGCGAACGAAGCCGCCTGCGACCTCATCCGGCTCGATCAAGCCGATCCGGGAAAGGTCGGACACCGCCGATCTCGATCAGCGTCGCGTCGTCGGCACGCCAGTGCTCGTCGCCGATTCGGCATGTGATCTCGGCGCACACCATCGTCTTTCTCGGGCGGCGCGCAATTCGGACTGAAGTTCTTGAACTCCGAGATGCGGTGGACGGTGAGCTCCCGCTCGGGCAGATAGACCCAGCTGTCGGGAGACACGTGAGGCTTGTTCACCTTGAGGTAGACGAAGACGATCGACACATAGCGAAGGCGCGACAGGGCTTCCCTGACCGCGTCCGGGGCCCCGGGTCGCACCGCCCGGGCCAGCGAGGTGATCGGAATCGTCGAGATGTAGTCATCGGCCTCGACCGAACCGGGCTCCGGCGCCTCCGTAGTCCACCGCGAGCGACCCGGTGATCCTGGCAGTGCACCCGGGTGACCGGGGCGCCGCGGTGTGGACGGTGGCGCCCATCGCCTCCAGCTCGCGTACGTACCCGCGCGAGATCTCACCGATACCGCCCCGATCGGGATACAGGAACTCCCGCACCAGTCGTGCGCGGGGTCGAACCCGACTGGCGCAAGCGTCTTTTTGACCGTGTCGCTGAGGTTCAGCAACGAGATCCGCTGGCTTGCCCAATCTCCGGAGATGTCCTCGGGCGCCATCTTCCACGCCTTGCCGGTGTAGCGACCGAAGAACAGCTCGTACAGCGTGCGGCCGAAGCGCTTGACCACCCAGCCCTCGAAGTTGTCGTCGCTGTAATGGGTGATCCCCATCCGCTCGGTGAACCGGACAGCGAAGTAATCGACGAACGAGCGCACCAGCACCCTCGGGGGCAGGTTCCGCAAGAACGTTCCCGGCTTGCAGCGGGTAATCGAAGAACCGATCGAACAGGTGGATCCGCGACAGCCGCGTGGCGCGCCGGTGATTGCCGGCGAGGATCCGCTGACATGCTCGATCAGCTCCGGGTCGGTGGTGTGGAAGCGATGCGGGCCGAAGTCGTAGGACCAGTACTCGCCGTCGCTGTTCTCGATGAAGGAGGCGGCCATGCCGCCGACCTGCGGCTCACGCTCGAGCACCGTGACCTCTACCCGGCACGGGCCAGCTCATAGGCGCACGAGAGCCCCGCGAGGCCCCCGCCGAGGATTACGGCGCGTTGGGTCATCCAGCCGATGATCGTACTGGGCGTCGGCGATACCGGCCCCAACGTAGGAACCTTCGCAGCGACAGCACCCCGAGAGCCGCCAGCAACACGAAGAAGGGGTCGGCGGGGAGGCGGTAGCGGGTCAGTCCCAGGAAGGGGACGGCGCTGAGCAAAATCGCCAGTGGACATCCCCAGAGCGCCAGCGGTGAGCCACGCGCGCCGCCGCTCACCGCGCCCACGAGCGCGAGCAAGGCCACGAGCCAGAACGCGTACACGCTGAGCTCGGCCAGCCACTTCGGGTAGCCCCAGATGGGTGCGAGGGCGACCTCGATCCCCGATCCGGTGAGATTCAGCAGCCGCACCGAGTTCCAGTATGCGGTCCTCAGCAGGCTGACGGGATGCGACTTGATGTAGCGGACGGCGATCGTCGTCAGGCGACGGGACACCGCCGCCTCGTTCGCCCTCGGGGTCTGTTTCCAGATCTGCAGCTCGTCCGTGAACGGAGGTTGCCAGAGCGAGCGGATCGCCTGGGCCTCCGCGTTATAGGTGCCGGCCAGCGCGTATCCGGTCTCGGTGGTGAGCGGAACCAGCGCGTGCAACTCGATTGCATTGCGGATCACCCACGGGGCGAGCGTGAGCAGCGTCGCCAAGACCACGGTTGCCGGGGCGCTGGCCGCGCGCAGGGATCGCCGAGGACGCCCGCTCCAGACCAGGAAGATGATCGGCGCCAGCAGCACGATCCCGTTGCCCCTGGTCAGCGACGCCAGACCGACGAGGAAGCCGGTCAGAAGCACAAAGCGCCACCGGTGCCCCGAATCACGGTGCACCAGCGCCGCCAGAACCGCTCCGAGGCCGAGCGGTATGAACAGCGATTCCGACATCAGCGACGATCCGGCCATCACCAGCGGGGGATAGACGGCGGCGATCACGCCCGCGACAATCGCCGCCGCGCGCCCCCACAGTCTCCAGGCGATGAGGAAGGTGAGCCCGACGGCGATGGCCCCGAGAACAGCCTCCAGGAGTCGCCCCGCCTGCCAGCGGGCGGGTCCCGAGGAGGTCCCAACGACGCGGTACACCGCGGCGAGGGCGATCGGGAACAGCGGCGGACGAAACGCGGTTGGACCACCCCGCCCGGTACCGACCGAGTCCGGCAGGCGGGCGTGATCGGCCAGCGACACCGCCACCCGGTCGAAATCCGACGGATCGTCATGCGCCGGCGGCGCGTAGTGCGGGGTTGCGATCACCAGCGCCAGCCGCAGCAGCAGCGCCAAAACGGTGACGCCGAGCACCCAGCGGCGCGGAGCGGTCCACCCTCCCCCCGTCGCCGATCTCTCCCCACGCCCCGGCGCCGGAATAATGACCGCGTGCACGCGCCGGATCCTAGTTCCCCCCTTCAGGTTGCCCTGCTCAGCCCCTGCTACTGGCCGGAGGTCCGCCGCGGGGGCGAGCGCTTCACCCGCGAACTGGCCGACGGTCTGCTCGCGCGCGGTCACCGCCCCTCGCTGATCACCAGCCATCCGGGGCGCGCCGAGCCGCCGGGTCGAACAGGGCCTGCCGGTGCTGAGGCTGCCTCGCCCGCCGCAGGGCAGGCTGCTTGCGCCGCGGCTATGAGCCCTACCTCACACATCTCCCGCTAAGTTATCTGGCGCTGCGGGCCGGCACTTACGATCTGGCCCACGCAGTTGCCCCCGGGGACGCGCTCGCCGCGGCGCGGTGGCGTGAGAAGACGGGTCGGCCGGTCGTGCTCTCCTACATGGGGATCCCCGACCGGCGCGGACTGTGCGAATTCCGTTGGCGCCTGGAGATCATGATGCGGGCGATCAAGGGAAGCGACGCCGTGGTCGCCCTCAGCCAGCGCGTTGCCGCGAGCCTTTTCCTACTGGCTCGGATACGACGCGCGGGTGATCCCACCGGGTGTCGACCTGCGCGCGTTTCGCTCCCCTGGGCCACCGCCATCCCGAGCCGACGATCGTCTGCGGCGCCGCGGTGGATGTCGCGCGCAAGAATGTCGGGCTGCTGGTGGAGGCATTCGCGCTGGTCCGCACGCGGCGTCCGACCGCTCGCCTGGTGCTCTCGCGCCCCCGGGATCTGGAGGCGGCCCGGCGCGTGGGAGTGAACGTGGACGCACCCGGGGTCGAATGGGCAAACCTCGATGACCGCGACGTCCTGGCGCGGGCCTACGGCGGGGCATGGGTCGCCGCCTTGCCATCGCTCGACGAGGCGTTCGGTCTCGTGCTGGTCGAGGCGCTGTCGTGTGGGACGCCGGTGGTCGGGTACGCCCACAGCGCGATTCCCGAGGTGATCGACCGTCCTGAGATCGGCCGGCTGTTCGATCGTCTCGAGCCGGAGGCGCTCGCGCGTGTCCTGCTCGAGACCCTGGAGCTGAGCGCCGACCCGCGCACGATTGCTCACTGCCGATCCCGCGCCGAAGAGTTCTCGGTCGATCGCTGCGCGGAGCGATATCTCGCGTTGTACGGCGAGCTCCTGGGCCGCGAAAGCGTCGGCCGCACTTCCGTCGCCGAGCTCACGTCCGCATGAGTGAGCGGACGCCAGCGGTGTGCGTAGCCGTAGCCTCGCGCAACCGGCCGGTGCGCCTGCGCTGGCTCCTCAACGCGCTCTACGCGCAGACGCTGGCGCCGGCGCAGCTCGAGGTGATCGTGGCCGGCGACCCGAGCTCGGAAGAGACTGAGCAGACGCTGCGAACACACCCCCTGGCGGAGCAGGGGAGGCTGCGGCAGGTGAGCTTCCCGGGGCACAGCACGCTCCCGGGTGCGGGGCGCAACGCCGCTTGGCGGGCTGCGCGGGCCCCGCTGATCCTCTTCACCGACGACGATTGTCGCCCAGACGTCCGCTGGGCCGAACGGGCGATCGCGGCGGCCCAGCGGTCGCCGACCGCGCTGCTCCAGGGTGCAACGCTGCCCGACCCTGAGGAGACCGCGGTGCTGCTCGGCGCGCCGTGGGCGCGGACGGTGCTGACCGACCCGCCGACGCCCTGGGCCGAGACGTGCAACATCGCCTACCCCCGGCGGCTGCTCGAGCAGCTTGGAGGGTTCGATGAGCACATGAGGGTCGGCGAGGACACCGACCTCGCGCTTCGCGCCCAGAGCCACGGAGCTCGGATCTCTGCCGTGCCGGAGATGCTCGTCTATCACGCCGTCGAGGGCCCGTGCCTCCCCCAGACTCTGCTCGCGTGCGCGCGGTGGCGGGACCTCGCCCTCCTCGCCAAGCGCCACCCCTCGGTGCGCCGCCACATGTGGGGGGCCATCTGGTGGAAGCCCGAGCACGCCGCGCTGTGCGCCGCTCTGATGACGCCCGCGCTCAGCCGGCGCCATCGTGCCCTGGCCGCCCTGGCGCTGCCCTGGCTGGTGATGTCGATGCGCCATCGGGGCTACGGGCCGAGGGGCATCGCGCGGTCGCTTACCGAACTGCCGGGACGGGCGGCGATCGACTCCGCCGAGATCCTCGCCCTGGCCCGCGGCAGCCTGCGCTACCGGACGCTCCTGCTCTAGCTGGGCACTACCGTCCCGCGGTTCACGCTGGACCGTAGACCCGGTAGGTGCCGTCGGCGAAGCGCGGGGTCGCTCCCGCCAGACATCCCTGCGCGGTTCCCTCCACGGGGTAGTGCTGACCGGGGTGGCCGGGCACGGGTTGCGGCTCGACGACCCTGACCACCACCCACCCGGCGCGAGTGCGGGCGCGGACCCGCAGGCAGGACTCGTGCTCGCCGATCACCGCGAGCGGATGCAGCATCCGGTCGCCGGTCAGCGGACCGAGGGCCACCGGCGCGGTGGCGACCGGCGTCCTCCCGTGACCAAATCCCGGCTGGCTCGCAAGAAACTTCGCCACGGCCGCATCCCACTCGTAGGCCACGAGCGCGTGCCGAGCCATGAATCCGTCTGAGGCGACCGCCAGCGCAAGCCCAGAGACGCCGACCAGCGCCGCAGCCCGCCAGGCGCGAGCCCAGAGACGACGACCAGCGCCATGGCGGCCACGGCCGCGGGGCACCCAGGGCACCGAGCAGCGCACCGGCCAGCACGCCGACGATGATCCAAGAGGAGAACGGCAACCCGAAGTGGTGCTTGAGGTCATCGATGAGTCCCCAGACCGCCGCGGCGATGAGCACCCCGAGGGCGAGGATCCGTGGACGCCGCGGGCCGTCGCTCGCGGCGAGGGCCAGCGCGAGGGCCCCGGCCGCAAAGACCGGCAGCAGATAGCGGACCGACGTCGCGACGGCCGGAAACAGCACGGCGAGGTCGGGACGCCCGGTCAGCGGCGCGCTCGCCCACGCCAGTGCTCCGAGCGCCACGGCGCCGGCCGCGAGCAATGGACGCCGCCGGAGCGTCAGCAGCGGGACGAGGACGCCGGCGACGAGTAGGACCGTCGACCCCGATACCCCTGTCACATAGGCGCCGAGGTGATCGAGCAACGTCACGCGCAACCGCTCGAGCATCGTGTGGGAGACGAGCTGGACGCTCTGAGGCACCGGGTCCCCCCAGGAAGCCGCGACGAACGGCCACAGCGGGGAACCGTGCACGACCAGGTTTCGCAGGTACCAGGTTCCGCCGGCAGCCCCGGCGGCAAGCACCGCAGCACTCAGCGGCCACGCGATCGCTGCCAGACGCGCCCGGCAGCGCCACAAGGCGATGCCGATCACGATCAGCCCGAGGGGCGCCGGGGTCGTTTTGGTCCCCACGGCCAGCCCGAAGGCGAGGATCGCCGGGGCCAGCAGCACGGGACGGTTCGAGGCGGCGAGGCACAGCGCGGCGCTACAGGCCAACCACGCAAGCGCGGGTAGGTCGGTGCCGGGCGCACCGAGGGCGTCGATCAGCAGCGGGCCGAGGACCAGGGCTGCCAGTGCCACGACCCGGACCAGGGTCGGGACGCGGAGGCCGCGCAACCCCAACCAGCCCGCGGCGATCAGCAGTCCGGCACTGACCGGCGACCACAGCACGAGCGGCGCGAAGCCATGGGAGATCCCAGCTACCCAGGCGAGCAGCACCTCGTTGGTGAGCGGGAAATTGCCGACCGGGAGGCCGTAATTGAGATGAAGGACGGCGCCGGGGTGACCGCCTTGAACGAAGCCGACGATCTCCGGCAGGTGGTAGGTGATCCCGTCAAAGCCGGGCCCCGGGCGCCGCAGCGAGATCGCGATCACCGCCACCACAGCACCCGCGAGCGCGCCGATGGCCGCGCGGCGCACGGGGCCGAGGCCGCGCCACCACGCCACCAGCTCACGGGAGACGGGGACTTCGGGCCGCGGGATCCACCGGTGAGCGGCCAACCAGGTGAGAACCGCGGCCCCCGCCAGGGCAACCGGGGTGCCGCCCAACCCGACGAGTCCCAGCGCCAGCGCCTGGAGCACGACGGCGCTGGCCAGGAGCACGGCCCAGGTCAGCAGCCGCTCAAGGCCCGATGGCGCCATCCGCGACGCCAGCCTCAGGCCCGTGCCTCCCAGCGCCGCGAGGGCGACTATCAGCAGGATGTGCAGGACAAGCGGGGTCATCGCCATCACGGCGTGAACTTGCGTGAGCGCCAGACTCCAGCTCGGTGCAGGATCAGCCGGAGCGCCCCCCAGAGCGTCTTGCTGCCGTACACGGTCGCGGGCCAGAGCGTTATCGAGGACGCGTCATCGAAGTACAGCGAGCGTGCCGGCACCTCGGCGATCCGGAAGCCGAAGTGCGCCGCCTGCATGAGCACCTCGGAGTCGAACGCGAAGTCGATCGAGTTGCGCAGGAACGGCACCGTCATCAGCAAGTGCCGGGAGTAGGCCCGGTAGCCGGTGTGCAGCTCGCTGACAGCGCGGTGCCGAGCACCCGGTTCTCGATCGCGGTCAGCAGCCGGTTGGCCAGATACTTGTAGCGCGGCATCCCACCGGCCAGCGCCAGCGCCCCGCTCGGCCAGCCGCGAACCGAGCACCATGTCGGCCTCGCCTCGCACGATCGGCTCGATCAGCTTCGGGATCAATGCCGGCTCGTACTGCCCGTCGGGGTGGAGCATCACCACGACGTCGGCGCCCGCGCTGCAGCGCCTCCAGATAGCAGGTCTTCTGGTTGCCGCCGTAGCCGACGTTGTGGGGGTGCCAGATGAAGTGCAGCGGCAGCGTGCGGGCGACGTCCAGCGTCGTGTCGGTCGACTTGTCGTCGACCAGGATCACCTCGTCGACGCATCCCGGAGGGATCGCCTGCACCGTCCGCTCGAGCGTACGGGCCGCGTTCAGCGCAGGCATCACGACGACCACCCTCGGCGCCTTCATCGGACCTCCATCGCCGTGTAGATGAGCGAGTTGCCGTCATCAAAGATGGGGCGAGTCCCGCTAAGACAACGTGGCGCGTCGAACGGCCGGGTGATTCCGGGCACGTACTGCCTCGGCGACACCACGACCCAGCCGCGCTTTAACCGGGCCCGCACCTGCGCACATGGCTCCTGGGCTCCGATCAAGGAGATCGGGTGGCGAAGCGCCGGACCGGCCAGCGTAGCCAGGACCTCCGGAGCAAAGGCGATCGGCTGACTGCCGGAGGCAAATCCCGGCCGGGCCAGCATGAAGGCCACCGCCGGGGCCGTGGGGGTGCCCGCCTTCAGTTCGCGCCACAGCCAGCCCGGCGCGGCCAGCGCGAGCGCGACGGCGGCGAAGAGCGCCGCCGTGATCTGCAACGCGGCCAGCGTCCGCCGGTCGCTGAGCGATAGGGGGGCGAGTGTCTGCGACGTGGGAATCCGAAGCACTACCGCGCCGGCGACAGCTCCGAGGACGCCGCCGGCCAGCGGATAGAAGAGTCTCGGTACTGTCGGGTAGCCGAGGGAAAAGTCGGCGACCAGCGAGGCAACGATCGCCGCCGCGAGTACAGCAATGACCAGTCGGCGTCGTCCGGGGGAGCTGTCGCGGCCCGCGATCGCGACCGCGACGACGCAGGCACCGAGCGCCGACAGCAGATACCGAGCAAATAATTGGGTTGAACGAAGAAGAGGACAAAAGG
>CAWHEM010000008.1:0-270354 GCA_963828535.1 uncultured Solirubrobacterales bacterium | reverse complement strand
GCTGTCCTGATCCAGGCGCTCGCGCCGCTCAGCGAGGTCACGGCTATCGAGGTCGAGCTGCTCGCGCTCGTCGGCGAACTGATCGACCGCGACGCTGCTCGGCGGCCTCATCTCCCGCAACGCGTCGGCTCCGACCGCAGGCTCGAGCTGTCGCAGCCCGCCGTCGAGCCGGTCGACCGCGTCTGACAGCTCGGCGCTCGCGTCCAGGATCCGCTGCTCCAGCTGGCCGTGCGCCTGCGCATCACTGACGGCTGCCTTGAGCGCGGAGCCGTCCGGTGGGGCGTCGTGCCCGTTGAGCTCAACGGCCAGCTCATTGCAGCGGCCCTCGGCCCGCTGCACGGCTAGCTCGGCGGCCTCGAGCAGCGCCGTCAGCTTCGCCTGCCGGTCAAGTGCGCCGTCGACCCGGGCCCTCTGCGTATCGGTCAGGCGCAGCTGCTCGGCGCGATCGAGATCGAGGTCCGGGCGAACCTGATCGAGCGCCCGTTTCGCCAGGCCGCGTGCGGTTTCGAGCTTGATCTTCTGTCGCTCCAGATCGCCGGTTCCCTCACGGACATTCGCAAGCCGGCCGTGCAGTTCCTTGATCGCAAGCTCGCGCTCGAGCACTGTGGTGTCCGGGCTCAACTCGGCGATCCGGCGCTCGAGCTCCACCACGCGCGCCCGCACTTCCTCGGCAGTCTGGCGATCGCCCGCCTCGCGCTGCACCGCGAGTAGCCGCCGGTCTCGGGCGTCCTGCGGCAACTCAGGCGCGTCGGCGAGTGAGTCGAGCTCCTGCAGGGCCTGCTGCGCTCGGCGAGCAACGGGATCACCCGCCGCATCCGCTCGCGTGCGTTCTGTTCGGTGCGCGCCTCGCGGATCCGCCCGACCAGTCGCCTCACGCTGCTCGCCCGTGGACCTCAGCTCGCGCTCGTGCTCGGTGAACGTGGTGGCGCGCAGCGTCGTCTCGCGCAGCTCGGCCTGCGCCGCGTCGAACGCGGCGCGGCACTGGAGCAGCAAGGTCGATGTTGCGCGGGGCCGGAACAGGGCACCGGCCTCGCTGTCGAGCTGTCGCGCAGCTGGTGCAGGCCGGTCGCGCCGAGGCTGGCGCTGAACAGCGACTCGCCGACGTTCGCCGTCGGCCGCCAGCAGCGCCTTGCCGCCGACGACGAGCGACTCGTGGGTGATCGAGAACATCGACTCGAACACCTCGCGAGTCATGCCGCCGAGCATGCTGCTCGAGGACGCCTCGTCGACCGGCTCGCCGTCGGGCCCGAGCAGCGTCGACCGCGTGCCCCTTACGGCGAACGAGCTCGTGCCGGCGGCCGTGCTCGTCGACCAGGACGGCGGCCGAGCCGCATGTCGACGTAGTCGTGAAGCTGGTTGTCGGTGCTGCGCGGCGGGATGCCGAACAAGAAGTCGCCGATTGCCGCGCTGGGCGGTCGACTTGCCGACCTCGTTGGGCCCGCAGATGATGTGCAGTCCGCCGCTGGGCGCGTCCGCAGCTCGAGCACGGTGCGCGGTGAACGGCCCGAAGGCGCGCAGCTCGAAGCGCTCGAGTCGCAGGCTCATGCCGGCGCTCCATCGCAGCAGGCTCGGAAGCAGGCCGCTGGACGTCTGCGAGCGCCCGCGCCAGCGTCTCCGGGTCGGTCGGGTCGATCGCCGTCCGGGCCGGCCTTGACCTCGGGCGGGAGCTTCAGCGCCAGCGGGCGCAGCCTGCTCGGCGAGCGCCGCGAGCGTAGTCCGGGTCGCGCGCGGCGCGCCGCAGGACCTTGAGCGTCTCGCCGACCGCGTCGTCGCTGACCGTCGCCGAGCGCGGCGCGCCGGTCTGCCATTCGATCCGCTCGACCCAGATCTGCTCGGCGGCCGAGATCGGTGGCCAGCCCGCGCAGCTCGGAGTCCAGGCGCTCGCGGTCACGGACGAGGCTGCCATGGGCGGTGGTGATGCCGCCGAGCTCGATCCGGCAGGCGAGCAGCCGCCCGCCCGCGTCCTCGATCGCTCCGCGCAGCGCGGCCTCGGCGCGCTCGAGCACTTCGAGTCTCGTCCTCGGCACCGCCGACGTCCACGCGCACCCGTGTCCAGCGGACGTGGTCGAGCGTGCGGTGGCAGATCGTCAGCTCGCCGTCGACGACCTCGACGACGGTCGCGCCCTTCGCGCCCCGCTCGCGCATGTGGCGGCCCTGAAGGTTCCCGGCGAACACGACGTGGGGATCGGTGTGCAGCACCGCTCGCTCGTGAATATGGCCGAGCGCCCAGTAGTCGTAGCCATGGGCGACAAGCTCCTCCAACCGGCACGGCGCGTAGTTCTCGTGCTCGTCATAGCCGCCCAGCGCAGGTGTGCAGCAGCCCGATGTTCACGAGCCCGGGCAACGGGCTCGGATAGCCGGCGGCGAGGTTCTCGGTCACTGCACGGGTCGCGAAGCTCTGACCGTGCACGGCCACGCCCAGGTCCTCGAGCACGACGCTCTCGGGGCGATCGTGGCGCAGGACATGAATGCCCGGCAGCTTCAGGTTGCGCGTGATCACACTCGCGGCGTCATGGTTGCCGCGGATCAGCACGACCTCGATCCCCGCCTCGCGCAGGCGCGCGAGCTGCGCGCGCAGGTACAGGCCGGTGCTGAAGTCCTTCCAGTCTCCGTCGTAGACGTCGCCGGCGATCACGAGCAGATCGACGCGCTCATCGATGCAAAGCTCCGACGAGCGATTCGAACGCCTGACGTGTCGCCCCCCGCATCGCCTGCGACCGGCGCGCCCGGGTACGCCGACAGCCCCTTCATCGGGCTGTCGATATGCAGGTCGGCTGCGTGGACGAACTTCACTTGAAACTGGGCATACACGGTGGGTCGGACGACGACCGATGTTTCTGACAACTACTCCCTCGCCGTGGCGCCGTTCGCCGCCGGAACGTCTGGCGTTCCCTGGAGGCCCTTCGGCCGGCACCGAGTCACGCGATCGCGTCAACCAACGGAACGATGCAGATTTGGCCGCCACTGCGGAATCGCGCTCCGCAAGACACTCGAGGGCTCCAGCTACTAGCAAGCCGCTATGTCAGCTGCCCGCAGCGGCATGAATGATGTGAGCGAGTCGTTCGAACTCTTCATCGTCGATCTTCCAGTGTGATCCGTTGCGAAAGCGGGATCGATACCGAGCGGCGATCTCGGGAGCCGCATCCTTGAGCCTTGGCGCGCTACTGACTGGTGAGCAGACGCACTCCGTCTTGACCGCGAGCTTGTGCGGCCAACGGTTTTCCGGAGAGCCCGGCGCTCCGCGCCTCGGGAGAAGTTGTGGCGGACCGTCGACGCTCTGGACCGCGATCACCGCCCCCGTGCCAAGCGCGTAGAGGATGAGCTGCCCGGGCGCCCAGATGTCGCGCGGCGGCTTTTTCCAGGGGAATCGGATCTCGGTAAGTAGGTCGGGCCGCTCGACGCTCCAGTAGTCCGGAACCGGACTCTCAGTCGAGCCAACGAGCTTGAGCCAGCCCATGTTGCCAATTGTGACGAGTGAGACGGCCGTTATCTCCCGTATGAGTGCCCGGAGTCGCCTCTTCCATCGGTCCCATTGCCCCGCAACCACACCACGGCGAGGCGTTTGAACGTCCCAGCCAGCAGGAGCGCGTGTCCTCGCTCGAGATTCCCCGTGTGGCGGGCTCATCGAGCGTGACACGGGCGTCGTACGAGGCGCAGCGCTGTCCATTCGCCGACGCCGGTCATCCGGGGAGGTCCCGGCGACGGAAAGGCCTCGCTCGCGCTGACGTACGCAGTGGGCCTCGTCCGGCCGGTGACCCCCGACCTTGAGCGCTGGCCCGACGCGGCGATCGGTTCGCTGGAGCCAACGGCTCCGGTCGCGGGTACTTCCGGATTCGGAAGACGGGCATCCTCGCCCGTCTCCCAATCCGAAAGTCTTTGCATGTACGGGGGTTCGCCGATCTGACCCCAATCATCTTCCACTTCTCTCCCGGCACCCGAGCCGATCGCGAAGCGACCGCCGGCAACTAGAGCGACCCGTGCCAATCCTCCCGACTGCTCCGACCCGGTCAGCCGCAGCGCGTCGGCTGGGACGGGTACGACCGGAAGCCTCCAGCTCGGCCGCCCACCGCTCCATCTCGGAGCGAAGCCAGAGCATGCAGCGCCGCGGCCGAGGTTGACGACCGGCGCGGCATGTCGGCGTAGCGGCGCTGGTAGAGGCTCACGTTTCCGGGCTGGGACGAGGCCGAGGATCTCGGCGACGCCGCGGGCGTCGATGAGGTCGTTGGTGTCGACGAGTGGCGTCACGTACGCGAGCGTACGCGCTGCGTTCGGATCCGTCCGAGCCGATCAGCTAGATTATAAGCATACATACAAAAAGACGGCCCCGGCGGTGTTGGAGCACCCCGGGGCCTGGCCGGGACCTACGAAGGAGGTCCCGACATGCAGCAGAGTACGCCGTCGCCCCTCGACGCACTCGCAGGCAAGGCGACGATCACGATCGAGCAGACCGCTCGGCTTCTCGGACTCGGGCGGACCGCCGCCTACGACGCCGCCCGGCGCGGCGAGCTGCCGACCCGGCGGCTCGGCCGACGGCTGCTCGTCCCCGTCCCTGCGCTGCTCGAGTGGCTGGGAGCGGCGTGATGCAGGGCCACATCCACAAGCGCGTCCGCACGGACCGGCACGGCAAGGAGACCGTCCGCTGGTACGTCGTCGTCGACCTCGGGTTCGACCACGAGGGCCGGCGCCGGCAGAAGTGGCACGGCGGCTTCCGCACCCGCCGGGAGGCCGAGGCCGCGCGGGCGAAGCTCGTCACCGAGCTCAACACCGGCTCGTACGTCGTCCCCGGCCGGACGACGCTCGAGGAGTGGATCCGCGACAGCTGGCTGCCGATGACGGAGCCGCGGGTCAAGCCGACGACGTTCCACTCGTACAAGCGGAACCTCGAGCTCCACGTCCTCCCCGCGCTCGGCCGGAAGCCGCTCCAGCAGCTGACGCCGCCGATGCTCAACGTCGCTCTACGCCCAGCTGGCGCCAGGCTGCGAGACGAGCGGAAGCCGCTGAGCGCGAAGACGATCAGCTACATCCACGCGACGCTCCACAAGGTGCTCGCCGACGCGGTCGACGCCGGCCTGCTCGGCAGGAACGTCGCCGCGGGCGCGAAGCCGCCGCGGCCGAGCGCGGCGGGCGACCGGCGGCATCAACGCCTGGGAGCCGGACGAGCTCGCCGCGTTCCTCGCAGGCCGTCAGCGGCACGCGGCTCGAGGCCGATCTGGCGGCTCGTCCGCCATGACCGGGATGCGGCGCGGCGAGGTCCTCGGGCTGCGGTGGCAGGACCTCGACCTCGACCGCGCCCGGCTCTCGGTCCGGCAGGCGCTCGTCGCAGTCGGCTACGAGGTCATCCACTCGACGCCGAAGAGCCACAGCGCCCGCGTGATCGACCTCGACGCCGAGACGGTCGCGCAGCTGCGAGCGCACCGGCAGCGCCAGGACGAGGAGCGGGCCGAGTGGGGCGCCGACTACCAGGACCAGGACCTCGTCGTCGCCAAGGAGAACGGCGAGCCGATCCATCCGCACACGTTCAGCCAGTCGTTCGAGCGGCTGATCGAGAAGCGCCGACCTCCGGACGATCCGGCTCCACGACCTCCGCCACACGCACGCGACGCTCGCGCTGAAGGCCGGCGTCCCGGTCAAGGTGATCAGCGAGCGGCTCGGCCACGAGTCGCCGGCGTTCACGCTCAAGCAGTACGCCCACGTGATCCCCGGCATGCAGGCCGAGGCCGCCGCCCAGGTCGCCGCGATGATCGATGGTCCGCCGCGGATCCGTTTGACATTCGTTTGACAAACGCCCGAAACAACAAGAGCCCCGGAGATCCGGGGCTCTTCGTTTGCCCGTATCTACGGGCGATTCTGTGAGTAGCGGGGGCGGGATTCGAACCCGCGACCTTCGGGTTATGAGCCCGACGAGCTACCAGACTGCTCCACCCCGCGGCGGACTCACCATGATAGCCAACCTGGGCCCTTCGCGTGACCGATCGGGAGACAACTCCGCCCGAGGCGCCCAATGCCGGCCGTGACACGCCGGGGACAGATTTGGCACAGAGGCTGCACCAACACCCTCTAGATCCGTGACACGATCAAGCGCATCCTGCTGGGCATGGCAACGCTCAGACAGAAGATCGCCGCCGAACACAAGGTGCGGGAGCTCCTGGAGGCCGGGGAGGTGCAGCCGCCGGACCGGATCGAGTACGGCTTGACTTGCATCCGGCTGTTCTGGTTGGAGCCGAAGGTCGTCCTCGTCGTCGACATCGACGAGTTCGCCGACGAGCGCGATGACCCCGCAAATCACATCGACGTTTTCCCGCGGGACACATAACGGGTGAGCGCTCAACATACTCTAGAACATTCGTTTAGTTGGCGCAGCGGCCATCTCAACCGGGGGTAGACCGGAATTGCGCCCGCCCGCAACCCACCGAGATCGGACCGGCGGGCGCTTTCCGAAAGGAGGTTGAGAGATATGGCTGCGACCACGTCACGTGGTTCATCAGGCCGCGCGTCTTCACGCGCGAAGTCGTCCTCAGGCACGTCGTCGAACGGTCCGATCCTCGGGATCCGGGAGCACACGCGCCGCAACGCGAGGACGCACGGCAAGTCGCAAGTCTTCAGGCAGTAGCAACGGCAACGGCAGCAGTCCGAGCGCAGCGGCCAGCAGCGGCTCCAGCCGCTCCCGCGCGGCCTCAGGCGGAAGCTCGAGCTCATCCGCAGGCCGATCCGCCCAGCGGCGGCGCCAAGTCCGCCGGTGCCGCGACGCGCTCCCGCGCGAAGTCAACGGGCAGCAGCGCCAATCGACGGCGAAGGACACGACGTCGAAGGCCGCCGACACCGCCGAGTCCACCGGCAGCTCGATCAAGCACACGGTGACCAACGTCGCCATCCCCGCCGTCACCGGCGCGATCGGTATCGCCGGCGGCGTGCTGCTCGGCCGCACGGCTCTGCAGCGCAACAAGAAGATCCTCGGCATCCCGGTTCCGGGCGTGAAGGTCGACCTGTCGGACATGAGCAAGAACATCGGCGACGCCGGCCGGGCGTTCGGCAAGCTCGCGAGCGAGGTCAAGACCGCCCGTGAGAAGGCGGAGAAGATCAGCCGGGCGATCAGCTAGAGGCTGGCCATGACCCAGACGGCAACACGCCGGCGCAACGGAACCGCGCCGAAAACATCGGCCTCGACAAGGGCGAAGCCGCGCGCGAAGACCGCGACGAAGGCGGCGGCAAAAGCCAAGCCACGTCGCGGTCCGGCCGCCGCGGCCAAGCAGACCGCGAGCAAGGCGACCGAAGCGGTGGAGGAACACACGCCCGATCTGCCCACGCCGAACCGGTTCGCGCGCAAACTCGCGGGCAAGGCGATCAAGAAGGTGGCCAAGGCCGTCACCAGCAAGACCCTCGAGGCGGGCGCGGGACTCATCCGCGCCGCCGCCGACCGGGCCGCGTCCACCGGCCACGAGGCGGCCGAGAAGACGGCGCAGAAGCGGCTGCCGATCCAGCGCACGTCGACATCGCGGTCCCGATCCGCGTGGCCTGGGAGGAATGGATGGCGCTCGAGTTCCTCCCCGAGGGAGTGCACACCGTCGACCGAGATCGAGCGTGACGGCGACGAGCTGTTCGGACGCACATCGGGCCTGCGCCCCTCGGACTGGGCCGCGGAGATCCTCGACGAGCGTGAGCAGGAGAGCTTCGCGTGGCAGTCCCACGAGGGTTCGGACTGCGCCGGCCTTGCCACCTTCCACGACCTCAGCAAGCGGCTCACCCGGATCGAGCTGACCCTCGACGTCGTCCCCACCAGCCTTGCGGAGACCGTTCGAGCTCAGCTATGCACCTCGCGGACAAGAAGGCGGAAACCGACTTGCGCCGCTTCAAGGCCCGCCTAGAGCTGATCAACCCGGACCTCTACGAGGACGAGATCGAGGACGAGGACGAGGAAGCGCCGGAGGACGAGGACGAAGACGCCAGAGGACCGAACCGAAGGACACGGACGAACAGGACGAAGCCGCCTAACCGGCGACGCGTCCGCAACCTGAACGGAGGCAGAGAGATGTCAGCAATGGCAATGCAACGAGGCGGCGGGAGTGGATACGTCCAGCGCTCCAGCTCCGCCGGCCTGTACGAAATTCTTGACCTGCTGCTCGACAAGGGACTCGTCGTCGACGTGTTCCTGCGCGTCTCGCTGGTCGGGATCGAGCTGCTCACGGTCGACGCCCGGATCGTGATCGCGAGTGTCGACACCTACCTGCGCTTCGCCGAGGCGGTCAACCGGCTCGACCTCACCGAGAGCGGCGGCCAGGGTCTCCCGGAGATCATGGAGAACATCACCGAGGACGGCGCCGAGAGCAAGACCAAGGGCGTGCTCGAGGGCGCCAAGGAGAAGCTGTTCGGCGACGACGACGACGAAGAGCGACAGCAGGCAACGGAGGCGGCCGCAGGCCACCCGGTCCCGCAGCGGCTCAGGCTCGGGCTCCCGATCTCGCTCACGCGCTGCGCGCCTCCACCCGGGGACGCTCATAGCTCATGAGCGCCGCGGCAGAACAACGCGACCTACGTCTACGGCGTCCTCAGCGCCGAGGACGAGCCGCCGCGCATCAACGGCATCGGCGGCGCCCCGCTGCACGAGATGACCAGCGACGGCATCGCCGCGCTGGTCAGCGACGCTCGAGCGACGAGGAGCTGAGACTCGGGCGTGAGGAGATGACCGCTCACGCCCGCGTGCTCGAGGAGGCGCTCCAGCACGGGACGGTGCTGCCGATGCGCTTCGGCGTGGTGATGGCCGGCGAGCCGGCGGTCAAGCGCGACCTGCTCGACGCCCACCTCGACGAGCTCAAGCAGCAGCTCAGCGAGATGGCCGGCAAGGTCGAGCTGCGACTGCGCGCCGTGTACGACGAGGCCAACCTGATGCGCGAGGTGGTCGACGAGGATCAGGACATCGCGCGGCTGCGTCGTTCGTTGCGCGGCGCGCCGGAGGACGCCACCTACTACGGGCGGATCCAGCTCGGCGAGATGGTCGCCAAGGCGGTCGAGCGCAAGCGAGCCGGCGACGCGGGCAAGATCCTGGACGCGCTGACGCCGCTGGCGCTGGCCATCCAGGTCGGAGAGCCGAACAACGAGCGGATCGTCATCAACGCCTCGTTCCTGGTCGAGCGAGAGCCGGATGGCGGAGTTCGACGCCGCCGTCGACGAGATCGGCCGCGACCAGGCGGACCGGATGCGGCTCAAGTACACGGGCCCGCTGCCGCCGCACTCGTTCGTCCAGCTGCGAACGGAGGCGTGAAGCGATGGGTCTGTTCACCGGTCTGCTCACGCTTCCGCTGGCGCCGGTCCGCGGCGTCATGTGGGTCGCCGAGCAGGTGACCGAGGAGGCGCAGAAGCAGCTCTACGACGAGGACCGGATCCGCGGCGAGCTGCTGCAGCTGGAGCTGGATGCCGAGGAGGGCAAGATCGGCGAGGAGGAGCAGCGGCGGATGGAGGACGAGCTGTTCGAGCGGCTCGCCGTCGCGCAAGTGCTTGCAGCGGAGGGAGAGGAGAGAGCGGATGGCTGAGCAGCGAGGGAGCAACCGCCGCAACGGCGGTTCCAACGGACGACACCTCTCGGCCCGCGAAGCGGTCGAGAGCGTGCGGAAGGAGTTCCCGGAGCTGCTCGGCCGTCCGGTCGAGTCGGTGCTGGGCGTCGAGCGGTCGACGGCGATGACGACGGCTGGCTGGTGACCGTGCAGGTGGTCGAGCTCGAGCGGATCCCCCGCTCGACCGACGTGCTCGGCGCCTACGCGGTGCAGCTCGACGAGGACGGCGAGCTGATCGGCTACCGGCGGCGCCGGCGCTACAACCGCAGCCAAGCGGACGAGGACTGACATGGCCGGACTCGACCCAGGACCCGGCGAACCGGCTGCCGCAGACCTACCGCGCCGACCTCGCGCCGCGCGACGGAGGCCCGGCGAACCTGGCCGACATCCTCGAGCGGGTGCTCGACAAGGGCATCGTGATCGCCGGCGACATCCAGATCAACCTGCTCGACATCGAGCTGCTGACGATCAAGCTCCGGCTGCTCGTCGCATCAGTGGACCGGGCGCGGGAGATGGGGATCAACTGGTGGGAGTCTGATCCCCATCTTTCCCGTGAAGCCCAGGAACTCGAGGGCGAGAACCGCGAGCTGCGTGAGCGCGTGGACCGGCTCGAGCGCCTGATCGAGGAAGGGTCAAATGGCGGCGAAACGCACTGATGCCCGTCTCCAGGCGGCGCTGGAAGACCTCGCCGCCGAGGACGTGCGCGAGCTGATCGCCGAGGCCCGTCAGGAGGCGCGCGCTACGCGTTCATGCCCGCCTCGCCGATGCGCTGACCGAGGCGATGCTCGAGCGCGCCTACCGGGAGCTCGCCAGATCCGCCGACCCCACGCCCGAAGCCGAGACCCACCTCGACGCCGACAACGACGACGAGGCCGACGGGCACCCGGGAGCCGAGCCCGAACCAGCCGGAACCGGCCTCTACGTCTACTGCGTCGTCGCCGCCGACACACAGCTCCCGCCAAGATCTCCCCTCGATCGATCCCGCCCACTCCCCCACGCTGATCCGCCACGAGCGCCTCGCCGCCGTGGTCAGCCAGGTCCCGCTGGCCGACTTCGGCGAGGAGCGCCTGCGGGAGCGGCTGGCCGACATGGACTGGCTCGAGCACACCGCACGGGCGCACGAGCTCGCCCTGGAGACGATCGGCCGGCACGCGACGCTGATCCCGATGCGGCTGTGCTCGGTCTACCGCGGCGAGAGCGGCGTGAGCGAGATGCTCGCGCGAGAAGCGACAGCGCTGGAGGAGGCGCTCGTGCACCTCGAGGGCAAGACCGAGTGGGGCGTCAAGGTGTTCGCCAGTCCCGCCGACGACGGCGACCACGACCACCGAGGGCGCCGAGGTCCAAACCGGCGACTCCGGGACCGACTACATGCAGCGCCGGCGCACCGACCGCGACCGTCGCCGTACCGCCGACCAGCAACTGCATGATGCCTGCGTGGCGATCCACGAGCGCCTGGCGGCGGTCGTGGCCGACGCGCTCACCTCCCCGCCGCAGCGACCCGAGGTCAGCGGCCACCCGGGGCAGATGCTGCTCAACGGCGTCTACCTCGTCGAGGACGACCAGCGGGCCACCTTTCTGACCCTGGTCGACGAGCTGAGGGCGAAATACGGCCCTGAGGGTCTCGCCGTCGAGGCGACCGGGCCATGGCCGGCCTACAACTTCGTCCCCGGCACGATCGGAGCGGCCTGGTGAGCCACGCACTGGCCCCCGCCCCGGCGAGCAACATCGCGCTGATCGACCTGCTGGACCGGCTGCTCCAGGGCGGCATCGTGATCCAGGGCGACGTCATCCTGTCCGCAGCCGAGATCGACCTGGTCGGGCTGGATCTGCGGATCCTGATCGCGGCGATCGACAAGGCGGCGGGGCGGTGATGGTGCTGCTCTACGCGGTCACCGACGCGCACGCGCCGGCCACCGAGGGCGCCGGCCTCGGCGACGAGCCCCTGCGCGCGGTGACCCACGAGGACGTCCGCGCAGTGGTCAGCGACACCGAACACACGCCGCCCGCCGACGAAGCACGGCTGTGGGCGTACGAGCAGGTCGTCGAGCGGCTGATGGCCGACACCGCGATCCTCCCGGCGCGGTTTGGCACGACCGCAGCGGGCGACGAGGAGATCACGGCGATGCTCGCCGAGCGCCAATCCGAGCTGACCGGGGCGCTCGCGCGGGTGCGGGAGGCGGTCGAGTACGCCGTTCGCCCGCCGGTGCCGGCACCGGCCGAGCACAGCCGTCGACCCGGCACACCCCGGCACGGCGTACATGGAGCGACTGCTCACCCAGAGTCGCCGCCTCCGTGAGCTCGACGAAGCCGCCGACCGCCCTGTTCCGCGCCAAGCAGCGCACCGCCTACGGCACCGCGTACCTGGTCGACCGAACCCACGCCGACGAGTTCGTCCGCGCCGCCTGGGAGCGCGGGCTCACGCGTCACCGGCCCCTGGCCCCCCTACAGCTTCACCGGCGCGTGTCATGAGCACGCGCGTAAACGCCGATCCCGAGCAGCTCGAGAAGGGGCTCGCCCACCTCGTGCTGACGATCATCGAGCTGCTGCGCCAGCTGATGGAGCGCCAGGCGCTGCACCGGATCGAGGGCGGGAGCCTGACCGCGGATGAGATCGAGCGACTCGGGCGGACGTTCATGGCGCTGGCCGAGCGGATGGAGGAGCTGAAAGTCGCCTTCGGACTCGAGGGCGAAGAGCTGAACATGAACCTCGGGCCCCTCGGGGACCTGTTGTAAGCAAAGGAGACGGATATGGCCTCCACATCACAGGAGCGGCTGTTCGAGATGCTGATGGAGCGGGTGAGCTCGGACCGTTATCCAAGCCACCAGCTGCTCAATCGGATCGAGGAATCGCTGTGGACCGCCGAGCAGATCGTCGCCTACGTCGAGATGCTGCTCGACAAGATCGATGAGGCGTGGTACCCGAGCCAGCAGCTGCTCGACCGCGTCCAGCGGATGATGGCGCTGGCCGCGGTCGTCGCGCAAAGGGCCGCGGTCACGCAGAGGGCCGCCTGATGGCGATGAAAGCGATCCGCATAGTCGGCAAGGCGGCCGGGGAGCGGGCTCTCGGCCTCGGACCAGGCCCGGTCCGGGCCGCGGTGGCCGCGACCATCACCGGCGCCGCTACGGCCGCGCTCACCTACAAGGCGCTGCGCAGCGACAAGCTCGGAGGGGGCTCCGAGGATTGACGGCACCCGGCAACGGGAAGCGCTAGATAATCCAAGGAGGAGAGAACAATGTCCACAGGAATCATCATCGCCATCGTCGTAGTCGTGGTCCTGATTGTCGCGATCCTCGCGGCGCTTGCGTCCCCCAAGGCGCGAGTCAAGCGCCGTGAGCGCGAACTCGGTCAGCGTCGCGACCGCGTTGCCGGCGAGCATCGTGAGCAGGCCGAGGCGCGCAACCTCCGCGCCCAGGAGGCTGAGAAGCAGGCGCAGCTGGCGCAGGCAGAGGCGCAGCGCCAGCGCGCGGAGGCGGATCTGCATGAGACCCGCGCCAGCGTGCACGAGCAGGGTCTGGCCGACCATGAGCTGGTCGCCGACCACGAACGCGACCGCTTCGCCGGAACCTCAGCGGTCGAGAACACAGACGCCGAGACTGCAGCAAATGGCCGCGGGGTCACCGGCGACCCCGGCGCGTCGACCGCCACCGGCGAGCGCGGCGCGACGACGAGCACCGACCCCAGGTCTTAGCTCAGCGGACCTCCGGGATGCGGCTCGCCTTCCCCTAAAGCGAGTCGCCCCGGAGGTCTTGTCAGTTCCCCGCCGCCCTCCGGTAGCGCGACGACGGTCGCGGTCCCGTGCGTGGGCCGCCGAGCCGAGTGTTGGCTTTCCTTCCCAGCGGGTAGCGACCGCGGGCGGGACGCGGCCGCCTCGCCTGGTGCCGCGTCTCGCGTAATCTCAATTCGGTTCGGGTTACCATCGTCGTCTCCGTGTCGAGGCGCCTTAGCAGAGGCGCCCGGGCCACCTCTTTCGTAGTCGCGGTCGCTTTGGCCGCAGCTGCGGTAGTCGTTGCGCTCGGGTTCCGCAGCAGTGACCAATCCCCGGACCCGGTCACGGTCCCGGACGCTCCCGCGCGCATCACCGTCTCCGCCAGCCCGACGGGCCGTCCCGTGGCGCCCGGATTCGTCGGGCTGTCGCTGGAGTACACGACGGTCGAGGCCTATGCGGGGAGAGACCCGCGCGCCATCAACCCGGTGCTGGTGAGGTTGATCGGCAATCTCGCGCCCCACGAGCGACCGGTGCTGAGGATCGGCGGGGACAGCGCCGACTGGGGCTGGGTGCGAACGCGAGGGCTGAGGCGCCCGGAGGGCGTGCGCTTTGCCCTGGGCCAGCGATGGGTCAACGTCACCCGGGCGCTGGCGGCAGAGACCAGCGCCCGCCTGATCCTGGATCTGAACCTGGAGGCCGACAGTCCCCGGGTGATGGCCGCCCAGGCGCGGGCATTCCGCGGCGTCGGCCGGCGCGCGCTGACGGCGTTTGAGCTCGGCAATGAACCTGAGCTGTTCGGAGCGGTGCCGTGGATTCAGACCTCGCCCACTCACCGCGTGTTCGGGCGTCGCCACGGCTACAAGTTCGAGAACTACGTCCGAGAGTTCGAGCGCTTCGCCAAGGTGCTGCCGCGCTCGGTGCCGCTGGCCGGCCCGGCGACTGGCGGTCCGAGGTGGATCCCGCGGGTGGCGAGTTTCCTGGCGGCCGAGCCGCGGGCAAGACTGGCCACGATCCACCTGTACCCGCTGCACCGCTGCTATGTCAATCAACTCGGGCCGACCGGGCCGTCGATCCCCAACCTGCTCTCCCCACCCGCCTCCGCTGGACTCGCCGCGGGCATCGCCCCCTATGTCTCCCGGGTGCATGCGCTCAGAGCGAAGCTGCGGGTCGACGAGCTCAACAGCGTCTCCTGTTCGGGAGCCCCCGGCGTCAGCGACACCTTTGCCTCCGCGCTGTGGGCCCTCGACGTCCTCTTTCACCTCGCCCAGGCGGGCGTCGACGGGGTCAACTTCCACACCCACGTCCAGGCCTACTACCGGCCGTTTTACTTCAGCCAGGTACACGGCCACTGGCGCGCGAACGTCGCCCCCATCTACTACGGAATGCTGGCCTTCGCCCGAGCCGTGCCGGCCGGATCGCGGCTGCTGAAGGTGAGCTCGCCGGCTGACCCAACCCTGCGGGTGTGGGCCACCCATGCGCCAGACCACCGCACCCGCCTGGTGGTGATCAACGCCTCACCGAAACGGTCACGCATGGTTGACGTGAAGCTCCCGGCCGGGGGCAACCGGCCGGTCACCGTCCAGCGTCTGATCGCGCCCGAGCTGTCCGCCAAGAGCGACGTCACCCTGGGCGGGCGGGCCGTTACCGAGAACACGACCACCGGTCGCCTCACGGGGGAGGCGAACACACTGCATCCGCAGCGGACCGGCAGCGGGGCCTACCGCTTCCGGATTCCCGCGGCGAGCGCGGCCATCCTCACCCACTGAGCGGCTATGCAACGGGGGTCACGAGCACGGCCTCGACCAGGCCCGGGAAGCGGGCATCGAGGTCCTCGCGACGCAGCGAGTTGAACCGGGTCGTCCCCTCGAGTCGCTGGCGGATCACGCCGGCCTCTCGGAGCACGCGGAAATGGTGGGTACAGGTCGACTTGACGACCGGGAGATCGAAGCTCTTGCACGAGCGCTCCTCGCCGGTCAGCAGATCGGCCACGATCCGCAGCCGCATCGGGTCGCTGAGAGCGTGGAGAACCGCGCAGAGCTCGAGCTCACTTCGCTCCGGGTGCACCAGCGGCGGTGCCGGTTCATGACTGAGCATGCTCATGTCCTCCCCCATTGTACGACGGTCATCGAACATTTGCTACCGTGTTCGGTTCGACGACCATCGTACCCCGAACGTCGGAGGAGGCACGTGGGCGACGCCCCCCGCTCCCAGGAGCACCCGCATCTCACCGCAACGCTGATCCTGTCCTGCCTGGCGCAGTTCATGGTGATTCTTGACGTCAGCGTCGTCAACGTTGCCCTGCCCGCGATCCGCGGGGGCCTGCACTTCTCGGAACAGAACCTGCAGTGGGTCGTCAACGCCTACACGGTCACGTTCGCGGGCTTCCTGCTGCTGGGCGGCCGCGCCGCCGATCTGCTCGGACGCCGGCGAGTGTTCGTCTCCGGTCTGGTGCTGTTCGCGCTCGCCTCACTGGCCGGCGGGCTGGCGAGCTCCCAGGGCGTACTCATCGCCGCTCGGGCGGTCCAGGGCCTCGGCGGCGCGGTGATCGCCCCCGCGTCGCTGTCGATCCTCACCACCACGTTCACCGAGGGCGCCGCCCGCAACCGGGCCGTCGGCATCTGGGGTGCGATGGGCGGAGCGGGCGGCGCGGCCGGTGTGCTGCTCGGCGGCGTGCTCACCGACGCGCTCAATTGGCGCTGGATTCTGTTCATCAACGTTCCCATCGGGATCGCAGCCGCACTGACCACCCACCGGCTCGTCGCCGAGGGCCGCAACCCCGCCCGCACCCGCAACTTCGATCTCGCCGGCGCCGTGACCGCGACGGTCGGCCTGTCGCTGCTCGTGCTCGGCATCGTGCGTACCACGGAGACCGGCTGGGGAGCCGGGTCGACGCTCGGGCTGATCGGCGGCGGCATCGCACTGCTGCTCGCTTTCCTGGGAGTGGAGGGCCGGTTGGCCAAGGCCCCGCTGATGCCCCTGCGGATCTACGCCTCACGCACCCTCAGCGCCGCCAACATCGTCGTGCTCCTGGTCGGCGGCGCCAGCTTCGGCATGTGGTTCTTCCTCTCGCTCTACCTCCAGCAGGTGCTCGGCTACTCACCGATCAAGGCGGGGCTGTCGTTTTTGCCGATGACCCTGTGCATTGTCGCGGGCTCGACGCTGGCCTCCCGCGCGGTCATCCGGGTGGGGGCGAAGTCGCTGCTGATCGCGGGGATGGGCGCGATGACGGTGGGACTGCTGCTGTTCACCCAGATCTCCGCGCACGGCGGTTACCTCAGCGACGTGCTGGCGCCCTCGCTGCTGGTGGCGATCGGGATCGGGCTGGCCTTCGTGCCCGCCACGATTCTCGCCGTCGCCGGCGTCCGGCCCGAGGAGGCCGGGCTGGCTTCGGGCCTCGTCAACACCTCGCGGCTGGTGGGCGGGGCGCTCGGCCTGGCGATTCTCGCCGCGCTGGCCGCCGCCCGGACCAAGAACGACGTCGTCCATCACGCCTTCACCGAGCCCGCCGCGCTCACCGCCGGCTTTCGGCTGGCCTTTGTCGTGGCCGCGGCGTTCGCCCTGATCGGCGGGTTGGTGGCGGCCTTCGGTCTGCCGTCGATCCCGGGCCGCCGCCGCCGTGACACGGCTACGGCCGAACACCCCGGGGCCGTCGCCCTGGAACGCTGAAGGTCCGTCCCACCGGCCATACTCGCGGCGTGATCCGGCGCGTCCGTACAGCAGCCCGGCGCGTCCGTACTGCCGCCAGGAGGCTGGTGGCGTACCCGCGCGCGCCGCTGGTCGCGCTCCTGCTGATCCTCTCGTTCTCGTTCGCCACGCGCGTGTTCTATCTCGGCGAGCCCTGCTCCTCCCCCTGCAGCGGGGGTCGCAGCCACGCGCTGATCTTCGACGAGTCCTATTACGTCAACGCGGCGCGGGTGATCGCCGGGCTGCACCCTCCGGCCGGCGTGCCCTACGCCGATGCCCCGCTGCATAAGGATCCCAACGCGGAGCATCCTCAGCTGGCCAAGCTGATCATCGCCGGCAGTATCGAGCTGTTTGGCGACAACCCCTGGGGTTGGCGGCTGGGCAGCGTGATGTTCGGGCTGATCGCCGTCCTCGCCATGTACGGGCTGGTTCGTGCCGCCCGCGGCAGCCCCTGGTTGGCCACCGGGGCGGCCGCGGTGATGGCGCTGGACAACCTGATGCTGATCCACGGCCGGATCGCCACGCTGGACATCTACACGGTCGCGATGGTGCTGGTCGCCGCGACCTTCTACGTCCGCGGCTGGGCGCTGGCCGCCGGCCTCGCGCTCGGGATCGCCGGGCTGCATGAAGCTCGTCGGCCTCGGCGTGATCCCGGCCTTTGTCCTGCTCGAGGCGTTCCGCGTGGCCTGGGCCCGCGGCGGGGATCCCGGGATCTGGCGGACGGCTCGCGCGCGGCCAAGCCGCTGCTGATCATGCTCGCCGCGCACCGCAGCGACGCTGCTGCTCGGCGTCTGGGTGCTGGATCTGGTGATGCCGGCCTACGACCCGGGCACCCACGTCACCTACGCCGGCAGCCCGTTCACCCACATCGGCCACATGCTCGACTACGCCGCCAACCTCAAGGCGGTCCCCAACGCCACCGGAATCAGCTCGACGCCGTGGCAGTGGCTGGTCGACCAGAAGCCGATCGACTACTCCCGCGTGGCGGTCAACTCGCTCACCGGCGGCAAGATCGTCGCCAGCCGAGCCGTGTTCGACGCCCGCGGGGAGATCAACCCGTTCATCATCTGGGCCGCCATCCCCGCCCTGTTCGCCGCCATCGCAGCGGCGTGGTACGAGCGTGACGAGCTCGCGGCGGTGGGAGCGGCCGTGGTGCCTGGGCACATTCGCAGTGTTCGTGATCCAGGCCGACCTTTTCGACCGGATCTCCTACCTCTACTACATGCTGCTGGTGCTACCGGGCATCTACCTGGTCACGGTGCGGCTGTTCTCGCCCGGGCGGGTGCCGCGCGCGGCCACACTCGGCTGGGCGGTGGCGCTCGTCTACAGCTTCGTCGACCTCTACCCGGTGCGGAGCCTCAGCGGGCACTGAGAGCACCGCGCGGAGATAATCCGCCGGTGGCCCGCGTGTTCGTGACCCGCCAGCTGCCCGGCCCGGCGCTGGACCGCCTGCGAGGCGGACACGAGGTCGAGGTGTGGCCGGAGCGCCTGCCCCCGCCCGCGGAGGAGCTGCGCGCCCACGCGGCTGGGGCTGACGGTCTGCTGACGCTGCTGACCGACCGCATTGACGCGCCCGCTGATCGCGAACAGCCCCAACCTGAAGGCCATCGCCAACTACGCGGTCGGCTACGACAACATCGACCTCGCCGCCGCCGGCGCCCGCGGCATCCGCGTGGGCAACACGCCCGACGTGCTCACCGACGCCACCGCAGATCTGACCTTCGCGCTGCTGCTGGCGGCGGCGCGCAAGCTGCCCGAGGCCGCCGAAGCGGCCCGCCAGGCGGCGACTGGCTGACCTGGGAGCCCGGCCGCTATCTCGGCGCCGAGGTGCACGGGGCGACGCTGGGGATCATCGGCATGGGCCGAATCGGCCAGGCGGTCGCGCGCCGCGCCGAGGGCTTCGAGATGACGGTGCTCCACACCGGCCGCGTCGGCGGCGTCCCGCTGGAGCGCCTGCTGGCCGAGGCCGATTTCGTCTCGCTGCATTGCCCGCTGACCGCCGCAGACCCATCATCTGATCGACGCGGAGGCGCTGGCGCGAATGCGCCCCACGGCGATCCTCATCAACACCGCGCGCGGCCCGATCGTCGACCAGGCCGCGCTGCGCGAGGCGCTGATCGATGGCAGGATCGCCGGCGCCGCGCTTGACGTCACCGACCCCGAACCGCCGGCCGAGGACGACCCGGTGCTCAGCACGCCCGAACCTGCTCGTCGTGCCGCATATCGGCTCGGCCACCCGCGCGGCGCGTGAGCAGATGGCCGAGCTGGCGGTGGAGAACCTGCTCGAGGCGCTCGCCGGGCGCCCGATGCCGCACCCGGTGGCGCAGCCTGATGCACGTCGCGGTGGTCGACATCGGCACCAACTCGACGCGCTTGCTCGTCGCCGAGCTCGACCACGGCCGGGTCACGGCCGAGCTCGAGCGCGAGTCTCAGGTAACCCGCCTCGGCGCCGGCGTCGATTCGGCCGGGCGTCTGCAGGACGAGGCGATGGAGCGGGTCTACGCGACGCTCGAGCGCTACCGGGAGGCGATCGATCGCCACGGCGCCGAGCGCGCGGTCGCGGTCCTGACCAGCGCGGTGCGAGACGCGGCCAACGGCGCGGAGTTCGCCGAGACCGTGGAGGGCCGCTTCGGCCTCGAGCCGCACGTGCTCACGGGCGAGGAGGAGGCGCGCCTGACCTTTCTGGGCGCGACCAGCGAGCGCGACCCGTCCGACGACGCCCCGACGCTGGTGATCGACATCGGCGGGGGCTCGACCGAGCTCGTGTCGGCCGCGGGCAGCAGGCTGAGTTCCACGTCTCCACGCAGGCCGGCGTCGTGCGTCATGTCCGAGCGCCACATCCACGGCGATCCGCCCAGCGCCGACGAACTGGAGGCCGCCGTGAACGACGTCCGCGGCATCCTGGAAGCGGGCGTGCCCGAGGAGCACCGGGACGGCGGTCCAGCAGGGGATCGCGGTGGCGGGGACCGCGACGTCGCTGGCGGCGATCGCGCAGCGGCTGGATCCGTATGACCCGGCGAAGGTCCACGGCTACCGGCTGAGCGCCGGCGAGCGCGACCGGATCCGCGGCGAGCTCACGGCGATGACCCTGGAGCAGCGGCGGGGGGTGCCGGGGCTTCACCCCGACCGGGCCGTGACGATCATCCCGGGCGTGCTGATCCTCACCGCGGTGATGGATCTGTTCGGCCTCGACGAGGTCGAGATCTCCGAGCACGACATTCTGCGGGGCGCCGCGCTCGGCCTCTGAGGACCGGCTCGGAACCCCGACGCTTGAGCTCACTGGACGGATGTTCGATTGCCCTCCGCCGGTCCAGGGTCCATGATTGTCGCGGGGCAAGAGTCGTTCGCGATTCCCAACCCACATAGGTTCGGGCATAGCCGCAGACATCGGCGCCTCCCGCCGCCCGAACCACTCTAACTGGCCCTTTTTGGTACGTACCCCTGCCCGTCCTGATTGGGCCAAACCTGGATCGGAAGCCGCCCACAGCAATGTGGGCGGTTTTCGCTTAAGCCCGGCCCTCGCGGATCCCTCCGGGCCACCCGGGAGGCGCGGTGTCGCGACTAGGCGAGATTGGCCCGCCGCGGATAGGCCACCGACGGATCGGTCAGCACGTTGACCAGCGCCGGCTGTCCACAGCCGAGCGCGCGCTCGAGCGCGCCGCGCAGCTCGCCCGGCTCGCTGACCAGCTCGCCGTGGCAGCCGAGCGCCTCCGCCACCTTGTCGTAGCGAGTGCCCGGACGCAGCTCGGCGACGACGGAATAGCCGTACAGGTACTCCATCGGGTGCTTCTCCAGGGCCCAGATGCCGTTGTTGCCGATCACGCCCACGACCGCGACGCCGTGGCGCGCGAGCGTGTCGAACTCCATCCCGGAGAAGCCGAACGCGCCGTCGCCGAGCAGCAGCACGACCTGGCGCTCGGGGTGGGCGAGCTTGGCCGCCAGCGCGTAGCCGGGGCCGCTGCCCAGGCAGCCGAACGGGCCCGGGATCAAGCCAGCAGCCGGGCTGGTAGGAGTCGACGACGCGGCCCGCGTAGGAGACGAAGTCGCCGCCGTCGCCGATCACGATCGCGTCACGGTCGAGCAGCTGGGCCAGCTCGCCGTAGATCCGCATCGGATGCAGCGGCGCCCGCGGATCGGTCCGCTCGGCCGCCTCGCCGGCTCGCTTCTCGTCCTCGATCGCGCGCAGCGAGGACACCCACGCCTCGCGCTCCGAGGGCCCGGCGGCGCCGGCGTCCGCAGACGCGCTGCCGCGCCGGCCAACGCAGCCTCAAGCGTCGCCGGCAGCGCGCCGTAGAGCTCGGCGCTCACCGGGCGCGGATGATCTCGCTCGGACTCGGCGACGTCGATCACGATCACATCGCAGTCCGGCGAGAACGCCGCGCCGAAGCCGAGGCGGAAGTCGAGCGGGACGCCGACGACCAGCGCCACGTCGGCTTCGGCCAGCGCTTGGCCGCGGGCGCGGGAGAAGAACAGCTCGTGGTCGGCGGGCACGCAGCCGCGGCCGAGGCCGTTGAGGAACACCGGAATCCGCAGCGCCTCGGCCAGGGCCAGCAGCTGCGTCTCTCCCCGGCCCCAGTAGAGCCCGGTCCCGGCCATGATCACCGGTCGTTCGGCCTCGCGCAGGAGCGCGACCGCGCGCTCGATCTCGCGTGCGTCCGCGCCGGGCCCGCGCCAGGGCTCGGGCAGCGGCGGGAAGCGGCTCGTCCTCGGCCGCCTCCATGAACACCTGATCGAGTGGGAAGTCGACGAACGCCGGGCCCGGAATGCGGGCCGACGGCCGCCCGCATCGCCTCGTCGACCAGTCCGGCGATCTCGGACGTGGCGCCCGGGGTGGCCGCGAGCTTGACCAGCGGCCGGACGAACGGGACGTGGTCGATCTCCTGCAGCGACCCCTGGCCCCAGCGAAACTGCGGCGCACGACCGGCGAGCACGAGCACCGGCGAGTTGTTCTGGGCCGCCGAGGCGATCGCGCTCATCCCGTTGGTCACCCCTGGGCCGGCCGTCAGCGCGCACACCCCCGGGGTGCGCGTGACCTTCGCCCAGCCCTCGGCGGCGAAGCCCGCCGTCTGCTCGTGGCGGACGTCGATGAGGTCGATCCCCTCGGCCCGGCAGCCGTCGTAGATCGAGAACAGATGGCCGCCGGAGAGCGTGAACAGCTTCGATACGCCGTGTGCCTTCAGGCAGCGGGCGATCAGTCGCCCGCCGTGCAGCTCGGTGCTCGTCTCGGTGCTCACGGGCGGCACGCTAACACGGGCTTTACCGCGAGGCGTAGGATCGTGGTCAGTCGATAAAGGAGAGACGACATGACCGCAGCCCGACCGCTCGAGGCCGAGCACGTTCAGTTCGACGCTCTGTGTGAGGGGCTCGACGAGTACGACGCGCTCCCATCGGTGCGCCAGCCGGCGGCGGAGCCGGTGGCCGAGCAGAACGACGAGGAGCCGCAGCGAGCGGCTCAACGAGCAGATCCTCGCCGCGCTCGTTTCGCCCTAGCGCCCCTTCAATCCGCGACCGAGGTCGCCCGCCGCCCATCCACGGGCGGCGGTTCCTCGGCGATCACGCCGACCGGGGCCCACAGCGCAACCTGGACGCGCTTGCCCTTCAGCGGCACGGGCGGCCGGGTCTCAAAGCACAGCCGAGCATCGCCGAGCCGGACCCGGGTGGCCTCGGTGATGAGCACGGCGTCGCCGGTCTCCCGGGTCCGGCCTCGACCCGCGAGGCGGTGTTGACGGCGTCCCCGATCACGGTGAACTCGACCCGGCCGCCACCGCCGACCGTGCCGGCGATGACGCGGCCGGTGTTGACGCCGATGCCGGCCGAGAACTCGCCGCCGTAGTGCGCTCGACGCAGTCGCAGATCTCCAGCGCGGCGGCCACGGCCCGGTCGGCGTGGTCAGGCATCCGCTCCGGCGCGCCGAACACGCCGAGCAGCCCGTCACCGATGAACTTGTTGGCGTGGCCGCCGTGGCGCAGCAGCACCGGAACGACCAGCTCCCAGAACCCGTTGAGCATCGACACCACCTCGTGCGGGCGGGCCCGCTCGGCGAACGCGGTGAAGTTCCGGATGTCCAGGAACAGGACGCTGACCTCGACCTCCTCGCCCTCCAGGTCCGAGCCCTCGCGCAGCACCCGCTCGGCCAGCGCGGGATCGACGTAGGCGCCGAACGCCTCCCGCAGCCGCTCGCGCTCCTCCAGTCCCTCGACCATGGTGTTGAACGACTGGGCCAGCTTGCCGGTCTCGTCGGTGGCCACCACCGGGACGCGCGCCGAGTAGTCGCCCGCGCGCACACGCTCGGTGGCCGAGCGCAGATCGCTGAGCGAGCTTCCCAGCGAGCGCACGACGAGGATCACCAGTCTCCAGCGAGATCGTGAACGACACCCCCACGGCGATCAGCCAGGCCAGGCCGAGGTCACGCAGGGTGGCGTGGTGACCCTGCGTCGAGAGCCCGGCCACCACCACGGCGGTGATGACGTTGATGGCCGGCGCGGCGGCGAGCAGGCGCCAGCGCAACGGAAGCCCGGGGCCTCGATGGTGAAGTCGCTCGGCAGCCCGAGCGCGATCTCCTCCAGCACCGGTCGCGTGACCACCTCCATGGTGAAGTAGCGCACGATCAGGCTGACCAGCAGCACCACCGTGCCCACCGGCGCCAGCAGGAAGAACGAGTACCAGCTCAGACCGAGCTTCCAGACCACGAAGGCGATGAACGGGAGGTAGGTGAACACGAACGGGTACGCGCGCATGCGGCGGACGTACTCGAGCGGCAGCGTGGCCAGGGCGGTCCAGGCCGCGATCGTCGATGCCTCGTCGCGCGCGCCGCGCTCCCAGGCGGTGACCGGGCGCCACAGCCGGCGGGTCAGCTTGATCGCGATCAGGTTGTCGAGCGAGACCAGCGCCTGCGAGACTCCGATCAGCACCCAGAGATTGGTGCTGCTGAGCGGCTGATAGAGCTCGAGCAGGACCACGCCGCCCAGCACGACGACATGCGCGATCCCGAACTGCGCCCACACCAGCGCGTAGGAGTTACGGCGGGCGATCGCCCGCACAGCCCGGTCGACCGGGTCGATCATGACCCAAAGACTACGACCCGCAAACGCGCGCCGGGTTGGCGCGCGGGGATCCTCCGCTCAGCCCACGGGCGCGAGCGGGCGCCGCTCGGCCCCGCCGCTGCTGAGCAGCGCAGCGGCCTCGGCCAGCCCGCGCTCGCCCTGGAGCAGGCGACCGTCGACCCGGATCGCCGGCAGCTCCGTGATCCCGCGCGAGGCCAGGCCGTAGCCGACCGCGCGCAGATCGTCGTCCCAGCTCGGGTCCCCGGCGGCAGCCAGACACTCCTCGAGCGGGATCCCGGCCGCCGCGGCGGCCTCGGCCAGAATCTCGGGATCCTCGAGGTCGAACCCGCCGCAGAACGCGAGCCGGCTGGCGGCCAGGGCGAACGTCGGCCCGGCGCCGACGTCGGCGGCGTAGGCGGCGGCGCGCAGCGCCGACGGTGTCGCCGTCGGGAGCGCATCGGGCCAGACCAGCGGCAGCCGCAGCTCGGCGGCCCGGCGCTCGGCGAGCTGGCGCAGCTTCGGCGCAGCGCCACGACGGAGACTCCGCCGGGCAGCGAGCTGCGGGCCACCGGCACCCAATCGACCTCGCCGAGGATCCGCTCGACGCGCTCGGCGGCCAGATACGAGAACGGGCAGGCGAGGTCGAAGAAGAACGCCGGCCGCTCGGAGCGACGTCGCCGGGCCGGCGCAGCCGGCCCGGTCGGGCACGCCGGATGCCCGCAGCCGGCGTTCGCACGGCGGTCGGCCAAGCACGATCAGTTCACCCATAGAGCCTAGTAACGACACGCGATGCGCAAAACTTGCGCTAAACGCGTTTGTCCATGGACGCTGAACCGGCTTGCGCAACCCCCCGTGTCCCGTTAGACTCGATCTTGGTACGTAGGACTCGATCCGGAGGCAGTTATCCCCCAGGTACCCCCGCCCAAACGGCATCCGTACGACCAATGGTCGCCGGATGCACGCGCACTCGACCTCGTCGGCGACAAGTGGACGCTGTTGATCGTGCGCGATCTGGCGGCCGGGCCTCGCCGGTTCGTCGAGCTGCAGCGCGTGCTGCCGGGAATCTCCACCGAGCAGCTGCGCTCGCGGCTGAACCGGATGGTGGCCGACGGCATGCTGACGCGCAAGCGCTACCGCGAGGTGCCGCCGCGCGTCGACTACGAGCTGACCGAGCGCGCCCGGGAGCTGATGCCGATCCTCGGCGAGCTCGCCCGCTGGGGCCTCGAGTGGGCCTGGAGCCCGCCGCGCGCCAGCGAGGCGATCGACATCGGCGCGATCTTCCGCCTCGCCCCCGGCCTGCTCACGCCGGCGGCCGAGACGCAGGGCACGGTCGAGTTCACGCTGCTCGCACGACGTCGCGAAGGCGGCGCAGCCGCCTCCTATTCCGTGACGGCCTCAGCCGCGCGCCGTGACGATCGACGGAGCGCGAGGCCGAGCGACCCCGACGCCCGGGTCAGCGGCGACCAGGCGGCCTGGGTGGCGGCGTTCTCGCCCCAGCACGACCGCAGCGGGCTGACGATGACCGGCGATCACGCGCTCGCCGAGCGCATGCTGGACGGGCTCGTCGCCGCGTCGGCGAGCGCCGCCGCGCGCATCGTCGCCGCCTGAGCCGCCGCGAGCGTCGCCGCTCGACTCGCCAGTACCAGCGCCCGCGGCCCGCCGGCCTCGCGGCCGCACCGAGCGCTACTTGCTCGAGTAGTGCGCCGCGGTGATGTGCGGGATCTGGCCCCGCGGCCGCGCCCGGCAGCGGCGGGGCGACCCAGCACGCCGCGCGGCCGAGCGGGGCCGGGCAGCGTGAGCGCCGAGACCGGCCCGCCGGAGTTGCTTGCAGTCCCAGGAGGGCAAGTTGTTCTGCTTGAGGACGTTCGGATCGGCCAGCCACAGCGGCGGCGGGTAGGTGTTGCCGCGGTTGCCGGCATCGCGGGTGGGCGAGAACGAGAGCGTCTCGGGCCCGACCGGGGAGAACTGGCGCAGGTAGTGCCCGATGCCGCCGCCGCCGACCGACACCGTCTTGGCGGCCAGGCCGGCGGCGCCGTTGGAGATGAAGTCGGAGACCAGCTGCTGGTGCAGCGAGAGCCAGTGGAGGATCGGGTTGAGCTCGCCCAGGAACGGCCCCAGCGACGCCGAGCAGCGGCTTGGCGCCGAGCAGCACGTCGCGGATCCCGGGCAGGCCGGTCTTGGAGACGGTGATCAGTGGGCCGAGGTTGACGAACAGCCGGCGCAGGTCGGGCGAGAGGCGCTGGACCGAGAGCAGCGTCGGGCCGAGGTCGGCGGCCACCGGCAGCAGCTGCTTGGTCAGCGGATCGGTGTCGAGCGCGAACGCCTTCAGCCGCGTCATCGTCGCCTTGGTCTCGTTGAGGAAGGTCGGGAAGACGTGGAAGGTGTCCGCCAGCGCGTTGTTGACCGAGGCCGTGGTCGCGGAAGGTGGTGGCGGCGCTGGTGATCAGGTTGCGCAGCGCCGACTGGTCCTGGCTCAGGGCCGAGAACACGGTGCCGCCGTTCTGGACCAGGCGCACCACGGCGCTGTGCTGGATGTCGAGCACGCGGAGGATGTCGGTGGCGTCGGCGGCGAACTGCGGCAGGTTGCCGAGCACGCTGTTGAGGTTCTGATCGTTGCCGTGGAGCGCCAGGGCCAGCTCCTGCTGCCACACCTGGAACGCGTGGCGGGTGCTCGGGTCCAGCGCGTTGAACACCTCGTCGAGCTGGACGGCGGGCTGGACCTGGCCGCGGGGCAGCAGGCCTCCGTCGGGAACGGTCGGGGCGTGCGGCGTGCCCGGGGTCAGCTCGACGTAGGTCTCGCCGAGGATCGTCTTCGTCGCGCAGGATCGCCCGCGCGTCCGCGTGGACCGGCGCGTACTTGTTCTGCATCTGGATCGTGGCGATGGTGCGGTTGCCCTGGGGGTCGATCGACTTGTCGATCACCTTGCCGACGCGTCACGCCGGCGATCCGGACGTCGGCCTGGGTGGCCAGCTGACCGGCGCTCGGGAACGACGACCCGGATCCGGTAGCCCTGCGGGTTGAACGGGACCGTGCCGCCGAAGGACAGCCACAGGAACAGCAGCAGGCCCAGCGCACGAGAGCGCGAACAGCACCATCGTGACGACCTTGGATAGTGAGGGGGTGCCGGTTTCCATTAGTGGGTGGGGAGCTTGGGGAGGAACAGGCCGCTCGCGCTGGCGGTGCTCGACGCGGCCGGGCTCGCGCCCGCCGTGCTGGCCGGCGCCGCTGCCCGCGCGCGGTGCGACGCCGGTGCTCGAGCTTGCCCGCCTGGTAGGCGCCGGAAGGCGCTGATGTCAGCCGCGGCCTGCTTGGGGCAGAGGTTGAGGTTGGTGAGGATCGGCGTCAGGTTGAGCAGCGTCTCGGCAGCCCGGTCGACCGAGTTGACGATCTGGGCCAGCGTCGCGCAGCTGGCCTGCAGGAACAGCGGCCGGAAGACGCCGTTGGCGTCCTGGACGGAGAACAGCGTGCGGGCGCTGTGGTTCGAGCCAGGCCAGCCACCACAGGTAGCCGTGCTGGGCGCCGCCGGGGTTGTAGCCGACCATGTTGACGAAGTGGTTGAGGACGCTGAACACGTTGGACAGGCTCGGGCGTGGCCTTGGCCAGGTTGACCGAGGCCGGCTTGAGCTGGCGCACCAGCGGGCGCGCCGCGATCACGAACGGCCGGATCTGGTTCTTGATGATCGGCGTGCTCGGGACCGCCAGCGCGCTCAGCGCCGGGTTGGCGGCGGGCAGCGCGCGGGCCGCGGGCAGCAGGTTGGTCGCCGCCGGCCCGAGCTGGTTGGCGAAGGTCTGCACCTTGGTCAGCGTGGCCGTGGTCTGGCGCGAGCGTCCCGGGCAGATCGGCGATCGCGCGGCTGATGTTCTGCTCCTCGGAGGCGAAGGCGCGGAACACCTTCGAGCTCGAGTCGACCAGCGAGACGATCTGGGTCTGCTTGGCGGCGAGCGCGGTGTTCAGGCGCTGCAGCGAGTTGACCAGCCGGGTCAGGTTGGTCCCGCGGACCGCGACGGCCTGGTTGAGGCGCGCCAGGTCCCGGTGGGTGGGCTCGAAGCGCTGGAGCACCTGGGCCAGCTCGTTGCCGTGACCCTTGCAGGCCCGTGGCCCGCGCCGTTGACCAGCAGGTCCAGGTAGGCGCGGGTGTCGGAGTCCAGCGAGGCCAGGATCTCGTCGACGTTGATGTCGGGCAGCGTGTTGGAGACCGGGATCGTGAAGCCGGGCTTGGCCATCGGGGCGTTCTTGGAGCCCGGGTTGAGCTCGATGAACATGTCCTTGAGTCCGGTGCGCGGGCGCAGCAGCGCGGTCGCGTCGGTGTGGATCAGGTGCTTGTACTTGTCGTTGATGTCCATCTGCACGATGGCGATGCCGTTGTTCAGCGATGACCTTGCCGATCTGCCGACCTCGACCCCGGAGACCCGCACGGTCTGGCCCTGGCCCGGAGTCACGGCCTGGGCGGTCGAGAACTCGGCGTTGATGATCGATCGGCGAGGACTGGATGAACGGGAAGCGCAGGCGCTCGTGGCTGAGGATGTAGCCCGGCCATGGCGATCGAGAGCACCAGCAGCACGAGGATCGCCGCGAAGTCGCTCGAGTGGGTCTTGATCGCGCGTTTCACTTACTTGCCGCGTCCCTGAGGAGGCTGCCCGGGACGTTGACCTTGAGCCCCTGCTGCTTGGCCGATGTCGCTGGATCAGGCCCGCTGTGAGCTGGGCCGCCGAATGCGCAGCGCGCGGCGGCGCCGGGGGCCGACAGGTCGCTGGCCACCTGGGTCGGCGGCGTCGCCACCGGCGCCGACAGGTCGGTGATCGGCGGCCTGGGTCTCGCAGGGCACGTTGGGCATCAGCGGGGGCCGCTTGCCGCCGGGCGGCAGGCCGGGCTGGACGCCGACGATCTTGCTCAGCGCCTGGCCGAGCAGGCCGGGCTGCAGCGAGTAGGTGAAGGTTCCGCCGGTGCCGAGGACCCGGATGTAGGGGCCGTTGGCGTCGAAGTTGCGGCTCTCGCCGGCCAGCCCGGGCAGGAAGTCGACCGCCTCGACGTAGGCCTGGCGCGGCGGGAAGCCGTTGGAGGCGTTGAAGTTCGGGTCGTTCAGGGTCAGGTGCGACCACGGGATGACGACGTTGGCGATGCAGCTCGAGGCCGGGCCGGACCTGGTCGCGCATGAACGGGATCGTGGCCACGGCCAGCCGGGCCAGGGCCGGCACGGTGACCGTCAGATCGGCGGTCAGTCCGCGCAGCTCGGCCGGCTGCACGAGCTGGCGCAGCTGCGAGATGAAGGGCAGGCTCTTGTCGATCGTCGGCCCGGTCGAGACCACGCCGGGAGTCAGCGTGCGGGCGAACAGCGCGCAGGGGCGGGAACGCGCGGTTGAGCGCGTTGAAGGTGGGGATCGCCACCGCCAGGGTCCGCGGCAGCTCCGCCACTCGCTCGCTGCAGGTTGGCGCTCTGGCGCGCGAACGCGGCGGCCGTGGTGTTGAAGTCGGTGATCAGGCTCTGGAGGTTCTGCGGATGCGCGTCGAGCGCGCCGGAGACGGTGCCCATCTGGGCGATCCAGTTGGACAGGTCGTGGGGCTGGATCCCCAGCGCGTCGTGGGCGACGATCGAGGTGTACTCGTAGGCGGGCAGCCAGAACTGGATCGAGCGGTTGTAGGCGGGCCCGCCCTGCTTGACCGCGGTGCCGTACTCCTTGAGCAGCAGCTGCAGGTTGTGGCGGGTGTCGCCCTGCAGCGAGGTCAGCACCTGGTCCAGCTGCACCGGCGCGACCCCGGACTGGATCGGGAACGTGTAGCCGTCCGGAGCCGACCGGCGAGGCTGGGGTGCCCGGGCGCACGTCGACGAAGAAGTTGCCCTCGAGGAAGATGCGCGGCCGGATGGCGAAGGTGGCGTCCTTGTGCAGCGGCAGCCCGACGTCCTGGATCTCCATCGTCACGTTCGGCGGCCTGGCACCCCTGGCCGGCGCTCGTTCGTCGTCTTGCAGTCGGCCACCGGGCTGATCGACGCCACCCGGCCGACGTTGATTCCGGCGATCCGCACCAGCGAATCCGGCCGCAGCCCGGTGGCCGAGGCGAACACGGCGTGCACGGTGAACTTGCTGGCGAACGGGTTGGCGAACTTCGTGTAGGCCAGGTAGGAGAAGAGGATGATCAGCACGATCCCGATCACCCCGGCCTTGGCCTTGGTCATCCCGTCCCTGCGCTTTTTGCGGCGGCTGAATCGGCTCATGGGTTGCTCGGGTTGGGGAGCAGTTGCGGGCCCGGTCTGCGGGTTGCGGGTGAAGGTCTCGCCGGCGGGGACGTGGGCGCGGCCGGTGAACGTCGGGCCCTGGTTACCCGGGGTGTGGGCGTCGGTGGCGAGAGTTGCGGCCCTGGGGATCGAAGTAGTTGAGCTTCTTCGGGTAGCCGCGCTGACCGGTCTCGCAGTCGGCGTTGCCCTGGTTGTCGATCGCCGCGCCGTAGGGCTGAGCGTGGAGGAACTCGTTGCCGCCGAGGGGGCTGTCGGTGCCGCCGCCGTTGACCGGCAGCGTCGCGCCCTGCGTCGCCGACGTTGTTGGGCTGCAGCGGATTGGTCTGGTTCAGCACGCGCTCTGGGCGAAGCCGAACGTCGTCTCCTCGGAGATGTGCTCAGACAGATACGTCCACCAGTAATTCCAGTCGTTGCAGACCGTCACGTACGGGCCGAGATAGCGAACCATCGGATTCAACGTCCACGTCGTATCCGTCAACGCGTTCAACGCGATGTTCGTTCCCGGCGCCAACGCCAGCGACTTCAACGCAACCATCACCTGCTGCAAATTCGCGATTCAGAACTCGGCGTCCGCGCCAACGTCCGCGTCCCCGCCTCGATCGCCGGATTGATCGACCGGCAACGCACTGACCCAACGACGCCGTCGCCGGCGCCAAACGCTCGCCCAACACCCGCAAATCAACCAAAAACGGCTGCTGGGCCCGCAAACTATCCGTCGACACCGCCAACGTCGACGGCGACCGCGCAATCGTCGCCTCCAACGCCCGCGGATCCCGCGAAATCGCCTCAAACGTCGTCGCCATATCCGTAAACAACCGCGCATTCACCCCGCCACCGGCGCCACCGCCCCCATGAACGCATTCAACGACTCAAAAAACCGCGGTCAACCCCGTACCCGGATCAGACAGATACCGCGCCACCGGCTGCAAATGCGCCAACAACCCCGGCAAACTCGAAATCGTGTCATTGAGCGCCGAACCCCGCCCCGCCAACGTATCCCCAAACCCCGACCAGATCACTGCTGAATCGAATTCCGCGTCCTCGCGTCAAACGTCTTGAAAATGTCGTCGAACTGCACCGGCACACTCGTCCGCGAAATCCCCAACGTCCCCCCATCCGCAATCACCCGCGACGACGACCCCTTCTGAATCTCCACGAACTTCAACCCCAACACCGACCGCGGACGAATCGTCGCCGTCGAATCCACCGGCACACCCCCATTCGCCTTATCCAACTTCAACGTCAACTCCGCCCCCACCTGACCATTCGGCAACTCAAACGGCCTCATATCCGAGACCAACCCCACCCGGAACCCACCCTCCCGCACATCATTCCCGATCACCAAATTCGAACCATCCGCAAAATCCGCCTTCAACTCCTTCGTCGGCACGAACGGCAAACCCTGATTCGCGTTATAAGCCAAAAACACCGCCACCAACACCGCCAACACCGTCACCGCACCAACCATCACGGGATTGGCAAAGGCGGATTGCTGAGCGCGTCTCATGGTGAGAGGAGGTAGTTGAGGAGGGCCTGGGTCTGGTTGCTGCCGCCGCTGCCGGTCCCGCCGGTGCTGGTCACGCCGGTGGTCGCCGTGCTCGCGCCCGTCGCCCCCGGGTCGGCGCTGGAGGAGGACCCGCCCGACGAAGCGGCCGCCGACCCGTTGCCGCCGAGCGCGGAGAACATCTGGCCGAGCACCTTGCCGAGGCCCAAGCCCGGCCCGCCGGCGGACCCGGACCCGCCCCCGGCTCCCGAGGCGCCGGATCCCGCGGTGCCGGGCGATCCCGAGGCGCCGGCCGCGCTGGTGGGAAGCGCTGTCGCCGCCGTGCCGGCGCCCGAGGTTACGCCGGTCGCGGCCGATCCGCGGCTGCGGCCGAGGTGTCGGCGGCCGCCAGCTTCGGGCGCTCGTCGCCAGGGCCGGCTGCCCGGGGGGAACTCCGCCCGGGTCCGGAACGGCGGCGCTCGGCGCGGAGGGATCGGTGCTGTTGACGCCGGGCTGGTGCGGGCCGAGCCACGAGTAGCACGAGCGGTAGCGCGAACCGAACGTCTTCAGGTGCGTGGCGATCGTGGCCGGCGTGGCGTAGGGCGTGCACATCGCGCTGACGAACGCGTCGACGGTCAGCTGGTGGCCGAAGGGACCGAAGGTGTTGATGGCCAGCGGCTGGTTGAACACGTACTGCAGCAGCGCCTCGAGTCCGGTGTAGCCCTGTCCGCCGGGGCTGCGCGGATCCTTTTCGACCGCGCGGTTGCGGCTGTCGAGATCGTGCAGCACGATGGCCAGGTTCTGGCCGAGCTCCGGGGTGCTCTGGGCGAACGTGTTCAGGTGGGTGATCGGTCGGCCTGGCCGCGCGCACGGCGGTGATGCCGGTGACCGCCGCCTGACCGAGTGACTTGAGCGCCGGCCGGGCCGAGCGGGAGAACGAGGGCAGGTCGGTGAACAGCCGGTTGAGCTGCCCGGCGGCGGCGTTGAGGTTGGCCAGCACGGGCAGGTTGGCGTCGGTGGCGGCGCCGAGCTTGGACAGCGCCGGGCGCAGCTGCTCCAGGAACGGCGGGAGCCGCTGCAGCGTGAGCCGGAGGTTCGCCTGCTGGGTGGCGGTATCGGTGGCCGCGTTGTTGGCCTCGGTGATGAAGCGCTGGACCTGCGTGCTGTTGTTGGCCAGCGCCGTGATCACCGCGTCGGAGTTGCTGGTCAGCTGCTGCAGCGTGTTCGAGTCGTTGCCGAGCAGGTTCAGCAGGTTGTCGGTCTCGGTCAGCGCGGGCACCGCGCGCCGCAGCGCCGCCGCCAGATCGCCGGAGCGCCCCGCCACGGCGGCGCCGAGCTCGTTGATGATCAACGTGAAGCGCTCCCGGTAGGGCATCCGCATCACGTTCTGGAGCAAGTCGGCGGGGATCGTCGACGCCGTGCGGGTGACGGGAATCGTGCTGCCGGGCTTGATCACCGGACCGCTGTGGCCGGGCTGGCACTCGACGAAGTACTCGCCGATCAGCGACTGCGGGCGCGACTGGCAGAACGCGTCAGCGTGGAACGAGCTCAGGCCGGGCACGGTGACCTGCACGGTGACCAGCGCGTGGTACGGGTTCTGGCAGTGCGCCTGGGTCGGAGTAGCAGAGGTCGAGTCTGTTGATCGTCCCCGCCCGCACCCCGGCGACCTTGAAGTCGGCCCCCTTGACCAGACCGAACGCGTTGTCGATCTCGATCTTGTAGGTACCGACCGCGTTGCTGGAGTTCGACGCGCCCAGCGCGATGAACAGGAACGCGCCGACGGCGATCACGATCGCTGAGGTCAGGAGGATGCGCTTCATGGGCCGGTCGGTATCTGCTGCGGGTTACACGGGTAGCCGGTCTGCGGGTAGTAGACCGCACCGCGCTCCATCGAGCCCGGGCAGCGGTCGCCCTGGCCGGTGGTCAGCAGGCCGGCGGTGCCGCCCGAGCCGCCGGTGGCGTTGCCGAAGGCCAGGACCTGACGCAGCGTGGCCTGCAGGAACGCCGGCAACAGGTTCAGGACCCCGTTCTGGATCGACCCCACCCCGATGACCGGCGCGACCCGGCTCGAGCCGCCGTTGGCGTCGATCGTGCCCGGGTGCGTGTAGCCCTCGAACCAGCCGGTCAGATCGACCGCGTATGGCCGTGCCGTGGCGAGCTCGGGGGTGGAGGCGTTGAGCGCGACCGTCGACTGCGGGAATGCGCCCAGGCGGCTCTTTCCGTTGGCCTTGATGTTGTGCACCGTCACCGCGGCCAGCGGCTGGCCGAGGCTGGTCAGCTCGATCAGGTCGTTGTTGGGCCCCGGGCGACGGACGATGTTGGCCAGGTCCCGGACGGTCGGAACCGACTGCTCGGCCAGCGGCTTGAGCTGCTCGAGCAGGACCCGGAGCTTCGGCGCGACGGGCTTGGAGGCGTCGACCAGCGGTTTGACGTCGTTGAGCGCGTTGCGAAGATTGACGAACGTGGTGTTGGCCAGGCGCATGAAGCCAGGCAGCCGCTGGATCGATTGGGCCAGCGCCGTGTGCTGGGCGGCCAGCGCCTCGGTCGTGCTGGCCAGGTGCTGGACCAGCCCGCTCAGGTCGGTGCGCCGCTGGGCGATGTCGGAGACCAGATTTCCGGACTTGACGATGAAGTTGGTGAACTTGCCGGTGTCGCGGTTGATCTCCCGGAACAGCATGCTGCTCGAGGCCAGTGCCGGATTCAGATACGCGAACGCCGCCTGCGCGACCTTGCCCTAGCCGGCGTACTGGCTGGCCGAGCCCTTGATCACGTCCTGAAGCCCCTTGCGCGTGGGCGCGTCGAGCGTGTTGAACAGCTGGTCGAGGTCGACCGCGCTGGTCGTGTTCGTGGCGGAGATCGTGCCGCCGTTGTGGATCGATGCAGCGGTTCCGGGGCCGAGGCGCAGATCGACGTAGCGGTTGGCGATCCCCGACAGCGACGACTCGCGGACGGTGGCCTCGGTGCCCTGGCGCAGCGGCTTGTAGTTCTTGTCGGTGATGTCGAGCGTCAGCCGCGCCTGCCATTCGGCGTCAGCTGGATGTCCGAAACCGTGCCGATGCTGTTGCCCGACACCTCGACCAGGTCGCCACTGACGATCTGGCTGGCGTTCTGGAAGACGGCGTTGACCTTGTAGCTCGAGCCGCCCGAGAGCAGGATCACGCCCACGGCAACGAGCACCACGATAACCGCGGCGCCTGCTGCGACCCGGCCGATCACAGATGAGTTACGCACCGACGTAACCTCGATGGGGCAATCGATCTCCTCCCGCCCGGAGTTGGGGGACTACCCCGGTGCGCACGGAACGCGAAGCTAGCAAGGCTCCGGATTGAGTGTCAATCTGGAACTGGGCGCAAAATTGCGGATTCTGGAGCGGCGGTGGTCAAAGCGCACGCGGCCAATTTTCCGCTTGCCGCCGAATTGACGCGCTGCATAGGCATCGCCTATGCAGGCGCCGGCCGGACCCCGGAGGTGAAAAATGGGTTTGCGCACGCCCCACCGAGAGCATGATCAGAGGTGGGCGATCGAGCCCTTGACGGATTTCCGGAGATGGTCTCCGCGGAGACGCCACGGGACCGGTTGCCCCCCGGGGGAGTCGCCGAGACCAGGCCACGCCGTCCGCAGCGGGGCGGGCGCACCCGCCGGAGCCTTCGACAGTACCCGGGGCGGGACTCGAACCCGCAATGCTCCGAGGAGCAGCGCTTTTTAAGAGCGCCGACTTTGCCACTTTGTCTACCCGGGCGTGCGGCGGATCTTAGTCGCGCGCCTAGGACCGCAACTAATCCGCTGCTACGGTGTCCTAGCCTCGAGGATCCTCGCGACGAGCCAGATGGAAGTCTCAGCTCTCAAACACTCCGGGGGCATCGGCCTTCACGCACGCTCGCCGCTGCTGCGATTGCAGTCAGACGAGCGCTTGGTCGCACTCGTGCGGCGTGGCAACAGCACCGCCTTCGAGGTGCTCGTGTCTCGCTACGAATCGCGCCTGCTGTCGTTCTGCCGGCATCTGCTCGGCTCCCGCGAGGACGCCGAGGACGTGCTGCAGGAGGTCATGGCCGCCGCCTTCAACGCGATGATCGCCGACGACCGTCCGATCAACGTCCGGCCGTGGCTCTACCGGATCGCCCGCAACCGCAGCCTCAACCACCTTCGGCGCATCCGGGCCATCGGGGTCGACTCGATGGACATCCACCTCTCCGAGCACGGCCTGAGCACCGCCGACAAGGTTCACGAGCGCGAGGAGTTCCGGCTTCTGGTCGGCGACATCCACGAGCTTCCGGAGACGCAGAAGACGGCGCTCGTCCTGCGCGAGATGGACGCGCTGTCCTACGAGCAGATCGCCGAGGCGATGGAGACGACGGTGCCCGAGCGTCAAGTCCCTGCTCGTCCGCGCCCGCGTCTCTCTGGCCGAGGCGGCCGAGGCGCGCCTGCTGTCCTGCGAGGAGGTGCGGATCGAGCTCGGCGAGGTGGCCGAGGGCCTGCGCCGGCGCAACAGCCCGCTGGTCCGCCGTCACCTGAAGGCCTGCAAGCGCTGCTCGGCCTTCCGCACCCAGCTCAAGCAGACCAACAAGGCGCTGACGGCGATCCTGCCGATCGGCCCGATGGTCATCCTCAAGAAGCTGGCCATCACCCACCTCGGCCATTCCGCGGGCTCGGGCGCCACCGCCGGCCGGCTCCGGCGCGGCCGGGTCGACCGCCGCCGCCGGGCGGCGGTCTGCTCGCCGGGTCGAGCGCCGGCGGCTTCGTCTCCGCCGGGATGGGCGCGATCGCCACCAAGGCCGCCGCCGGACTCGCCGCCGCCGCGCTGGTCACCGGCGCCGCGGTCGAGGTCGAGCACTCGAGCCAGGCGCACCCGGTCAAGCACCCGACGGCCTCGCTCTCCGCACCCGCGCTGCCTGCCCCGGCGCCGCACGTCTCGCCCGCCTGGGCCACGCCCGTCCACGTCCTCGACAAGCCGCTCAAGAACGCCATCGGGCGGTGCTGCGACACCCCGACAAGACCAAGGCGGCCGCCACACCCGCGGTCGCCGTGAAGACGACGACCACGACCATCGACGCACGACCACCTCGGCTCGAGCACCACCTCGGCACCGCCGGCCCCCGCTGCCGCTGCCCGGGCGCACGCAGACGCAGACCGACCCGACCGTGCTCGCGCCGAGCCCGCCGCCGCCCGCGTCGGCCTGCGCCACACCGCCCACCGCCCGCCGAGACCGCTCCGGTGCTCCCGTCGACCACGACCACCACGGCGACCACGCACCACGCACCACGCTTCCGGCTCGACCCCGTCCTCCCGCCGCCGAGTCGCGACCTGGCCCGCACCCCAGCGTCCGCATTCCGGCGCCAGCCCTCAAGGCCTGCCACGCACCGGCGGCCGCGGTGTGAACGAGATCGAGTTCGATCAGTTTCTCGCCGTCGACATGCGGGTCGGCCGGGTCCTCGCGGTCGAGGAGTTTCCCGAGGCCCGCAAGCCGGCCTGGAAGCTGACCATCGACTTCGGACCGGAGATCGGGAGTCAAGCGCTCCTCGGCGCAGATCACCCATTACACGCGCGAGGAGCTTGCAGGACACGCTCGTCGTGGGCGTGGTCAACTTCCCCCCGCGTCAGATCGGGCCGTTCATCTCCGAGGTGCTGGTCCTCGGCGCGCTGGACGAGCTCCAGGGCGTGGTGCTGCTGCGCCCCGACCGCGGCGCCGAGCCGGGCTCGCGGATCGGCTAGCGCGCGTCCCGGGCGGGCCGACCGGCTACGGCCCGGGCTCGCCGCCGATGATCAGTGAGCCCTTGGACGCGCCGTCGACGTCGATCGCGTAGGCGCCGGCACGCAGGCCGGAGATCAGCAGCGAGGCGTGCCCGCGCGCGGAGACGGTGAACGTGTGCGGCGTGGGAGTGCGGACCACGATCTGGTGGCGGCGCCGTCCCTCGAGTCGATCGACACCTGCAACGGCCAGAAACGCGGGCGCGGACACCGTGGCGGGGGTCAGCCGCCCCCCGGCGTGGATCGAGAACGTCGCCGGCACCCGGGCGTTGACCGAGCCGCCGCCGGAGCGCCGCCGCCGCCCGAGGGCGAGGCCCCGCCGGTGGGCCGCGTGGTGCTCCGAGCGCCGGTGCTGGAGGAGCCCGAGGACGGCGCTGGAGGCGGCGGATGCGGTCGTGGATGTCGCCGCGGCACGCCGAGGCGGCGGTGCTCGACGCCGAGGTGGTTGTGCTCGCCGGCGCCGGGCTGGAGGAACTCGAGCCTCCGCAGGCGGCAATCGCCAGCGCAGAGCACGGGCAGCAGGGTGCCAGGACAGGAGGCGGTGGCGCACGGGCTCAGGATACGTAGATGTCGCATCAGCCGCTCCAGGAAACGTTCCTCCCCGTGCTCGCGCCGGGCGCGCTCCAGCGACGCCGCGCCCCGCGTCGCGCGCGCAGGCCCGGATCACCCCACAGCTCGCCCAGCGCCGAGCGTCCACGCGGCGGGTCCTCGGCCGGCACGGACCCCGTCGGCGCCGACGATCTCCGGCAGCCCGCCGCGGTCGGAGGCGAGCACCGGCACGCCCGCCGCGAGCGCGTCGAGCACCGAGTACGGGCACGGCTCCTCCCAGCGCGACGGCGCGAGCACGACTGCCGCCCCGGCGCGCAGCCCGGCCAGCTCCTCCGGCGCACACGCGCCCGGCGAAGCGGACCCCGCCCCCGGGGCCCCGCCAGCGCCCGCAGCCGCGCCTCGTCGGGGCCGTCGCCGGCGATCACCAGCGGCACCGACGCCGCCGCGCGGCCGCGATCGCCGTATCGAAGCCCTTCTCCTCCACCAGCCGCCCGGTGGCCAGCGCGTAGGTCCCCTCGGCGCGCCCGTGAGCGCGGCGCAAAGCCCTCGGCGAGCACGAAGTTCGCCAGCACGCACGGACTTGCCTGCGGGCAGACCGAGCGAGCGCAGCCGGTCCGAGGCTCGCCTCACTCACCGCCACGAGCTGGTCGGCGTGCTCGAGCAGCCGCCGCTGCTGGAGGGCGAGCCCGGCGGCGTAGACCGCCGCCTCGGGCACCGAGCCCGCGGCAGCGCAGCCGCAGGCCGGGGAGCGTGTTGGCGCCGCGGCAGCGAAAGCAGCGCTCCCCGTCGCGGTAGGCGATGGCGATGGCGCAGAAGAGACGGAAGTTGTGCAGGTGCAGGACCGTCCGCGCGCCGGCCTCGCGGGCCGCGGCCAGCGCCCGCCAGCCGAACAGCGGATGCAGGTTGTGGGCGTGGACGACCTCGGCGCCGGAGCGCCGCACGGCCTCGGCCACCTCCCCCGGATCCAGGCCGCCGGCCAGCAGTCCGCGCGCGGCCGCGCCCGAGCCGGCCTGCTCGCTGGAGCGCTCCAGCACGCTCGACCTCGTGGCCGTGGCGGCGCAGCAACGTCGTGATGTCCGCCACGGCGCGCTCCTCGCCGCCCTGGTGGCGGTAGCGGTTGTGCAGCTGGAGGATGCGCATCGGAAGGGAGCCGCGCCCCGGCACCGGGCCGGGGACCGCCGCAGGGGATTGTGGCAACGTCACGCGCCCGTGGCGATCGCCCTGCTCACCAACTACCTGGCCGGCTACCGGGTGCCGCTCTACCAGCGGCTGCACGAGCGCCACGGCGTCGAGGTGCTCTGCTACGGCGGCGGCGAGCGCTACGTGCCGGCGTGGTTCTCCGATCTAGACGCCCAGCTGGCCGCGGCGCCGTTCCCCGCTCGGCGGCTCGACGGCGCCCGCGCGAGGCGCTCAGCGTGGCCGGCGGCTACGACGCGGTGATCGCGCCGTTCGCCGGCGGGGCGATCCTCCCCGCCGCCTACGCCGGCGCCCGCGCGGCACCGCCGACCGTTCGTCCTCTGGGCCTCCGTCTGGGCACAGCCGCGCTCGGCGGCGCACCTGCTGGCGCTGCCGGCTGACCCGCCACATCTATCGTCATGCCGACGCCGTCGTCGCCTACGGCGAGCACGTCCGCCGGTTCGTGGGCAGCATCCGCGGGCGCGACGATGACGTCTTCGTGGCGCCCCAGTCGGTCGAGCCCGAGCTGTTCGCCCGCGCCGTCACGACGCAGGAGATCGCCGGCTTCCGCGCGCGCGCACGACCTCCCGCCCGGGCCGATCGTGCTCTACGTCGGGCCGTCTCGTGCCCGAGAAGGGCGTGGCGGTGCTGCTCGGACGCCTTCGCGGCCGTGGCGAGCCCGGCCACCCTGGTGCTGATCGGCGACGGGCCGCTGGCCGACCAGGCGCGCCGGACCCCGCGGGCGCAGGCTGCTCGGAGCCGCTCGCCCGCGGACGAGCTCCCGGTCGCCTACGCGGCGGCCCACTGCAGCGTGCTCGCCTCGGTCGCCACCCCGCGCTTTCGGGAGCCGTGGGGGTCTGGTCTGCAACGAGGCGATGCATCAGGGCCGCCCGGTGATCGCCAGCGACGCGGTCGGCGCGGTGGCGGGCGGCCTGGTCAGCGACGGGTCGACCGGTCTGGTGGTTCCGGCCGGGGACGCAGCCGCGCTCGCGGACGGCGATCAGCCGCCTGCTCAGCGACGACGAGCTGCGTGAGCGGCTCGGGAAGGCTGCCCGTGTGGCCGTCTCCGCCTACACCTACGAGGCGATGGCGGCGGCGTTCACGAGGGCGGTGGTGCAGGCACAGCGCGGCGCTCACTGACCGACCGAGAACAGGGCCTCGAGGTCGTGACGCGAGTAGGCCTCGAAGGCGACCATCGTCTGGGTCCGGCTCACGCCGCGGAGCTGCGAGATCTGGTTGGTCACCACCTCCGCGAGCTGATCGTGCTCGCGCAGGCGCAGCATGGCCACGAAATCCCAGTCGCCGGTGACCGAGTAGGCCTCGGCCACGCCCTCGATGTCGGCGAGCTCACCGCCGAGCGTGGCCAGCGCCGATCGCTCAGCTCCGATCAGGACGATCGCGTGGATCACGTCGAATGCTCGTCGCCGGGCTCCAGCACGACCACCTGTGATCCGGTGGCCGACTCGACATCGGACTTGAACGCCCGGGCGTCGGTCTCGATCGGTGGGAAGGTGTTGTAGTGGCAGGGGATCACCGTTTTGGCCCCGACCAGCTGCGCGGCATCGACGGCGTCGGTGCGGTCCATCGTGTAGTGGCCGCCGATGCACATCAGCGCGATATCGATCGGCTTGCGCTTGCCCACCAGCTGCAGGTCGGAGAACAGCGAGGTGTCGCCGAGGTGGTAGATCACCGTGTCCTGGAAGTTGATCAGCAGGCCGGCGGGGGTGTTGGCCGTACCCTTCGGCGTCGTCGAGGTGTGCCAGGCGGGAACCAGCTTGGCCCAGCCCCAGTCGAACTTGACCGTGCCGCCGAGGTTGGGGTCCGAGACGTCGATCCCCTCCTCCCCCAGCTCGTTGGCGATCTCGACGATCGCCATCACCGGGGCGCCCGTGCGCTTGGCGATGTCGACGGTGTCGCCGATGTGGTCGCCGTGTCCGTGGGTGAGCAGGATCGTCGTCGCGGAGACGTCCTCGGCGCTGATCGCCGCCTTGGGGTTGCCGGACAGAAACGGGTCGATCAGGACGGTGGTGCTGCCGTCGGAGATCGTGAAGCAGGCGTGGCCGAGAAATCGAACCTGGGTCATCGAGTCAATTCTCCTCTGTCGTAGGGTCGCCGGACGCGGCGGCGAGCTCGCGGGCCAGCTCGAATCCAACCGCGACGCCGACCAGCATGCCCAGCCGGGTTTCCTCGGCCAGCAGCGTGTGAATCGCGCGGATGCGCTCCTGAAGGTCTTCCCCGCCCGCTGCCTCGTGAACCGCCTGGTCGTTGCCGAGGTCGAACCATCCCCCTTCGGTCAGCGCGCCCGCGAGCACGCGTTGCAGCGACGGCGCCGCGCGCGCGACCACGTCCTGAGCCTCCTGCAAGCGCTGCGGATCGGAGATCGCGGCCACCGCGGCATCGATCTCGGCTTCGGTGTAGGTGGGCTCCGGCACTCGCCTGGAGGATCATACGTACGTGGTCGTTCCCCTGACTTCGCTCTCCCACGGCGCCGGCTGCGGCTGCAAGCTCCCCGCGGCGGCGATCGCGCCGCTGCTCGCCCGGCTTCCGCCGGGCACGGCCGACCCGAATGTCCTCGTCGGCTACGGGCAGGCTGACGACGCCGGCGTGTACCGGCTGAGCGAGGACCTCGCGCTCGTGCACACGGTCGACTTCTTCACCCCGATCGTCGATGACCCGTTCGACTTCGGCCGGATCGCGGCCACCAACGCGCTGTCGGACATCTATGCGATGGGCGCGACGCCGGTCAGCGCGCTGAACCTGGTCGCCTTCCCGCTGGCGGACCTCGGGGAGAACGTTCTGCTGGACATCCTGCGCGGTGCCGCCGATGTTGCCCAGGAGGCTGGCGTGGCGATCCTGGGAGGTCACTCGATCGAGGACGCGGAGCCCAAATTTGGAATGTCGGTCACCGGCATCGTCCATCCGGACGCGATCCTGACCAACGCGGGCGCGCGCCCCGGCGACGTGCTGGTGCTGACCAAGCCGCTGGGCGTCGGGGCCATCTCCACCGCGCTCCAGCGCGGGCTCGGCGATCCGCCGCTGGCCGAGGCCGTCACGGTGATGACCACGCTCAATCGCGACGCCTCGATTGCCGCCCGGGGCGCCGGCGCCCACGCGCTCACCGACGTCACCGGCTTCGGATTGCTCGGTCACCTGCACGAGCTCGCGCTGGCCAGCGGGCTCGCCGCCGAGGTCGACGCTGAGTCGGTGCCGGCGATCGACGGCGTGCTGGAGCTGCTCTCCGATCCCGCAGGACGCGCGGTGGCCGGCGGCACCCGCCGCAACCGCGATCACGCGGCGAGCTTCCGCCGTTCGCCGATTCGGTGCCCGGCGCGGCGCTGGCTGGTGTGCGACGCGATGACCTCGGGCGGTCTGCTGGCCGCGGTGGCCCCGCAGCCGCCGCGGTCGATGCCCGGGGCGGTGATCGGCCGGCTCGTGAGCCGGCCCGCCGGGCCTGATCAGCGTGCGCTAGCCGACGGCGCGCCGGCTGATCACTAGCGCCGGGCCAGGCGGTACATCGGCCAGCCGACGGCCAGCCCGGCCAGCACCCCGACGGCGTCCGAGAGCCAGCTGGCGGGCACGGCCAGCGGCATCAGCGCGAGGACCGCGGCGATCACCGCGGTCCCGATCAGGTCGCCTTCGATCTCCTCGCCCGCGCGCAGCGCGAGCAGATCGGGCAGCGCCCAGGCGGTCAGCAGCGCCAGCGCCGCCCCATTGGCGCCCAGCACGACCGGGAACGGATAGGCCACCACGGTCACCGCCGTCGCCCCGACCGCGCCGAGCGCGAACAGCGCCAGCACGGGCACCGGTCCATGGCGGCGCTCGAGCAGCCATCCGAAGAGCCCGATCGCGCCGAGGGTCACGAACGCGTAGCCGGAGTTGTTGTAGACGAACGGCGTGCTCACCAGACGCCACCAGTCCGAGCCCGGCTTGCCGATCACCGGGAGGTGATGCAGGCCCCAGGGAATCCTCCACATCAGCGTGCCGATCAATCCGAGCACGCACCAGCGCCAGCGTCGCGTAGGGATGCGACTCGGCACGGATCCCCGGGATCTCGTCGCGGCGCAGCCGGGGCAGTGCGGGAGTCGGCCGGCGCCGGCGCTTCTCGGTCACCCGCCCTTCGCGATCGATTTTGGGAGCCCGCTTACGGAGCCGGTTCCCGCAGTACGGGCACTCCGTGATGTAGGGGCTCACCTCGGATCCGCAGCTCTTGCAGATCACGAACAGGTCCGGACCGCCGGTGCTCACGAATCGATTGTAGACCGGGCGCTGAGCCCCGATCAGCTAACTGCGGTGGCCGCGACGATCTCGGCCATAACTTCCCGCAGATCGTGGTTGGCCTCCTAGACGACGACCTGCCGCGCCGCCCCGTTGCCACGCTCGAGCAGGTCCTCGAGGCCGTCGAGGTCACCGACCGAGCCGAGATCCTGGGCGTGCTCACGCATCCGGTCCAGCAGCCGCCGGGCCAGGGCCCGCGTCGGCACGCGATCGGAGTGCGGCAGATCGACCAACTCTCCGTCCAGCCCGTGCCGCGCGGCCAGCCACTTGTTCTCGTCGAGCATCTCGAACGGATACTTCGAGAGCCGCTTGCCGGCATCGAAGTGCTCGGCCAGCTCCTTGACCAGCGCCTGGACCAGAGCGGCCAGCCCGAGCGTGTGCTCGACGTGGGTCTGGGAATCCATCACCCGCACCTCGACGGTGCCGAAGTTGGGATGCGGGCGGACGTCGTGCCACAGGTAGGTGTAGTCCTCGATCACCCGGGCATCGACCATGAACTGGATCCGGCGGGAGTAGTCCTCCCAATCCTTGTAGCTGGGTGGGATGCCGGTGCGGGGGAAGGCACGGAAGATCGGCGTCCGAACCGAGGCCAGGCCGGTCTGGTCAGCGCGCCAGAACGGCGAGTTGGCCGACAGTCCGAGCAGCACCGGAATGTGGACGCGCATCCCGTTGGCGACATGAATCGCCTTGTCCGGGTCGTCGAGTCCGACGTGAACGTGCATCCCGAAGATCAGTTCCTGGCGGGCGACGAAGCGCAGCGCCGAGATCAGGTCTCGGTAGCGCGGACGGGCGACGATCCGCTGGTCCTCCCACATCGCGAACGGGTGGGTTCCCGCCGAGCCGATGGCCAGCTTCTTCTCGGCCGCGGTCTGGGTCACCTGGCGGCGCAGCGCGCGCAGCTGCTCGCCGGCCTGCACGGTGCTCTGACAGGGCTCGGTGGATACCTCCAGTACGGACTCCATCAGCTCAGGCTTGATCTCCCCGGAGGGGGCCGGCTCGAGCAGCGTCTCGATCGCGTTGACGAGGTCAAGCGACTCAGCGTCGAGGATCATCAGCTCCTCTTCGACACCGATCGTGTAGGCATGCCCTTCGAAGTGGTGCTCCACGCGGGGGAGCGTATACGGGGAGCTGCACGGAACGGCGTTGGCGGCCTAGACTCCGCCAGGTTCTCTAGCGCAAAGGACGGTTCCATGGCTCTGGGTTATGACGGAAAGCTCTACATCCTCGCGTTCGACCATCGCGGGTCGTTCCAGAAGAAGATGTTCGGGATCGAGGGCGATCCGACGCCCGAGCAGACGGCGAAGATCTCCGACGCCAAGCACCTGATCTTCGAGGCCATGCTGGAGGCGGTCAAGCGTGGTGGATCGACGCCGGCGCGAGTGGTGTCCTGGTCGACGAGCAGTTCGGCTCCGACATCCCCCAGCAGACTCATGAACACGGACTGAAGCTGGCCATGCCGGTGGAGAAATCCGGCCAGAACGAGTTCGACTTTGAGTACGGCGACGAGTTCGGCGCCCACATCGAGAAGTTCGACCCCGACTTCTCCAAGGTCCTCGTCCGCTACAACCCCGAGGACGATCCGGAGCTCAACGAGCGTCAGCTCGGCCGCCTTAAGCGCCTGGCCGACTGGCTGCAGGAGCACGATCGGAAGTTCCTCTTCGAGCTGCTCGTGCCGGCCACCGACGACCAGCTGGCCAACGTCGACGGCGACACCGACCGCTATGACGCCGAGTTGCGCCCCGAGTTGATGTGCGGCGCGATCGCCGAGATCCAGGACTACGGGATCGACGTCGACATCTGGAAGATCGAGGGCGTCGACGAGCGCTCCGACGCGGAGATGCTGGCCGAGCAGACGCGCTCGGGCCCGGGCCGCGAGAACGTGGTCTGCGTGGTTCTGGGCCGCGGCGCTCGACCGCCAAGGTCGAGCATTGGCTCGAGGTGGCGGCGGGTGTGGAGGGCTTCATTGGCTTCGCCATCGGCCGCTCGATCTGGTGGGACGCGCTGAAGGCGTTTCTGGCCGACGAGACCTCACGCGAGGATGCTGCGGCCCAGATCGCGGACAACTATCTGCACTTCATCCGCGTCTACGAGGGGCAGAAAGTCAGCTGAAAGTCAGGTGGTTGCGCGGTGCGGGACATAACCCCTGAACCGCCAGGCTGGTAGGCTCGCCGTCTGATGGCGATGAAGATGCGCCAGAGTCTCGCGCAGCTCGAGCAGGAGTTTCGGCAAGAGATGCAGCTCGACCGCAGCCGCAGGGAGCACCTGCGGCGGCATGCCGTCGTGCGCTCTCGCAAGCGCACGCACGAGCGGGAGCTCAAGCGCAGCTCGTTCCGCTTCTGGATGCTCGTGCTGTCGCTGATCGCCACCGCCGTGATCGTCACGGTGGCGATGTTCGAAACGCTCTACGCGCTGCTGGGCTGAGCGTTACCCCGCGCTGCCGCTGAGCCCGCGCAGGGCCGCGTCCACTTCCTCGCGCGCGCCCTTGGTCTCGCCGAGGCGCTCCTGCTGGATCTCGAGATAGACCTCTTTGCGGAACACCGGGATCTCACGTGGAGCCTGAATCCCGATCCGGACCTTCTCGCCCATGATTGCCAACACCGACACCTCGATGTCGTCCCCGATCATGATGCTTTGATTCGACTTGCGTGTAAGTACCAGCATCTACTTGCCTCCCTGCTCGCCTGGTGTGACAGCACGACCCCGCTTTCACCCGCAGCTCGAGCGACCCGGCCGTGCCCACCGTGAGCATACAGCCGAGCCACGGACTTGAACAGGAATCCTGGCCGGTGTCCAGCCGTTCGCTGTACTAGTCTCCGAGCCTTATGCCACGCAGATCTCTACGACCGGAGTTGAACCGCATCCGCGCCTGGGTACGCCAAGGGCGAACCGACGCCTGGATCGCGCATCAGCTCGAGGTCACCGTTCAACAGATTCAAGCGTTCAAGCGCGAGCAGGATCTCGAGCCCGGTGCCGACGCCAACGGCGTCAGCAGCACCGCCGACTTCGATGACGAGATCGATCTCCGCGCCGAGGACGACGCACTGATCGCCGCCGAGCTCGAGGCCGCCCAGGCCGAGCAGGCCGACGAGGAGCAGGACGAGGACGATGAGGACAAGCCCTCCCGTCGTCGCCGCGGCCGGCGCGGCGGCCGACGCGGTCGGCGCAAGGCGACGGGCCCGCTCGAGGCAACCTTCGACCATGGCGACGAGGGCTACGGTCTGTGGCTCGACCCCGCCGTGCAGGACGATCCCGTCTACGCCGAGTACTGGGCCGGCCACCGCCCCGTGGAGGTCACGATCGAGGAGGAGCAGATCGTGATCCGCCGCGCCGGGGCGGAGGAGGCCGACGAAGCGGAGTAGCTGGTGTCGGGGACCTAGTCCTCCACCTTGCGCCGGCCGCCGCCGTAGTCGACGGCCTCGCGCAGATAGCGGGCGAACGCGGCATTGGCGACCGTCGCCATGTCCCATGCCTCGGGCGTCCGCGGTGCGACCCGGGTGGCGATGTCAAAGGCCCAGTCCGTCCCCTGCTCGACGTACAGCCTGGCCAGCTCATCGGAGGTGAAGGGTCCGCCGAGGCGGCGGCGCAGCTCGTCGACGAGCGCGTCGACCACCCGCTCCATCGCCGGACGGACGGCGGGATCGGCCTGAGACCAGTCGCCGCTGTCCCTCGCGCCACAGACCGATCACCTCCTCGAAGCTGATCTCCACCCGCTCAGGCTTCCCGCGCCGCGGGTCGCTGATTCAGTGCCTGGGTAGGCCGGTGACCACGTACGGGTGCTCCCCGGGCCGGACCATTCCCAGCGCCCGAGCGTCGCGCTCGATCGTGCTCGGATTGTTGAGCGACCGCTGCTCGGCCGAGAGCCGGGCATTCTGGTGCTCGAGCCGGCTGACGATCTGTTCCTGCTGCTGGGCCTGCGAGCGGGTGGAGAGCAGCGAGAGCCCTTGACGAACGTAGAGCCCGGCGACCACGGCCAACACGACGAGCAGCCCCACCCGCCCGACGCGATCCCAGCGCACGCGGACCTTCGGCGCCCGTGAGACGACTCGGCGCGGCCGGGGCTGCGCGCGCGCCTGCGCTCGTGGCTTGCGGTGTGCTGCGGCGGCTGCGGATCGCGCGGATGGCATTCCGTTCGCCCTTCGTTCGCCGTCCGCGCTCTCCTTCCTGCTGCAAGGCGCCGCCCGGGCCCGGCAAGGTTACGTCCGGAACACCCGTCGTCCCGGATACTCCGCGTCGGACCCCAGCGCCTCCTCGATTCGCAGCAGCTGGTTGTACTTGGCCACCCGATCGGTGCGTGACGGCGCCCCGGTCTTGATCTGGCCGCAGCTGGTGGCCACGGCGAGGTCGGCGATGGTCACGTCCTCGGTCTCCCCGGAGCGATGCGACATCACCGCGCTGTAGCCGCTCTCTCGCGCCATCCGGATCGCCGCCAGGGTCTCGGTCAGGGTTCCGATCTGGTTGACCTTGATCAGGATCGAGTTGGCCACGCCCGTGTCGATTCCCCGCTTGAGCCGGTCGGTGTTGGTCACGAACAGGTCATCGCCGACGAGCTGGATCCGGTTGCCGAGCCGATCGGTCAGCGTGCTCCAGCCTGCCCAGTCCTCCTCGGCCATGCCATCCTCGATCGAGAGGATCGGGTAGCGAGCGGCCAGGTCGGCCCACAGTCCCGCCATCTCGTCGCTGGTCAGGCTCCGGCCCTCGCTCTCCAGCACGTAGGCGCCGTCGCGGTAGAGCTCGGAGGTGGCGGGATCCATGGCGATCGCGATCTGGTCGCCGGGGACGTAGCCGGCGGCGCGGATCCCGGCCATCAGCATCTCCAGCGCCTCCTCGTTGGAGCTGAGGTCGGGGGCGAAACCGCCCTCGTCCCCGACCGCGGTCGACGAGGCCTCGCTCGTGCAGCGTGCGCTTGAGGTGATGGAAGACCTCGGCGCTCATCCGCAGCGCCTCGCTGAACGTGCGCGCGCCGACGGGGATGATCATGAACTCCTGGAAGTCGACGCGGTTGTCCGCGTGGGCACCGCCGTTGAGCACGTTCATCATCGGCACCGGCAGCACGTGGGCGGTCTCGCCGCCCAGGTAGCGCCACAGCGGCAGCCGCTCCTCCGCCGCCGCCGCGTGGGCGGCCGCCAGTGACACCGCCAGCAGCGCGTTGGCGCCCAGACGGGACTTGTTGGCGTGTGCCGTCCAGCGCGATCAGCATCCGGTCGAGCGCTGCCTGCCCCGAGGCGTCCTGACCGTGGATCGCAGTGGCGATCTCGCCGTTGACGTTGTCGACGGCCTTGGTCACGCCCTTGCCCAGCCAGTCCGCGCCGCCGTCGCGGAGCTCGGTGGCCTCGAACTCACCCGTCGAGGCGCCGGAGGGCACCGCGGCCCGGCCCCACGCGCCGGAGCGCACGCTCAGCTCCACCTCCACGGTGGGGTTGCCCCGGCTATCGAGAATCTGCCGGGCGTGAACGTGCTCGATCTGGCTCATGCGTGAGGATCTCCTTCGGTCAGTCGCGCTCGCGCGTAGAAAAGCACCTGCTCGTCCGGGTCGAGATCGTTCCAGCTTCGGCCTTCCGATGCGGCCAGCTCGCTCGCCGCGCTCACCCGGCCCCGGAATCGGTCCGCCGCCGCCCGCAACGCAAGCTCCGGATCGACCTGCATCTTGCGGGCCGTGTTGACGGCCGCGAACAGCACGTCGCCGAGCTCGTGAAAGCGCTGCTCGGGGGTGCCCGCGTGCTCCAGCTCGTCGGTTTCGTCGCGGATCGCCTGCAGCGCGGTGTCGATTTCCGGAAAGTCGAACCCGGTCGATGCGGCTCGCCGCTGGACCTTGCGCGCGTAGAGCGGCCCGGGGAGGTTCTCGGGTACCTCACCGAAGATCCCGGGCTCCCGGCCCGCCTCGCCCTGCTTGATCTGGTCCCACTTGCTGCAGGACCTCCTGGGCGCTGCTCGCCTCCGCGTCCCCGAACACGTGCGGGTGACGGCGGATCAGCTTGGCGGAGCAATGCTCGGCCACCTGCGCCAGATCGCCCGCCCCGCGCTCCTCCAGCAACAGTGCGAGAAACTCCACCTGGAAGAGAACGTCACCGAGCTCGTCGAGCAGCTTCGTGTCGTCGCCGCGCTCGGCCGCGTCGGCCAACTCATAGGCCTCCTCCACCGTGTGGGGCACGATCGAGCGCTCGTCCTGCTCGCGGTCCCACGGGCATTCCTGGCGCAGCCGGCGGGTGATCGCATCGAGCCGGGCCAGCGCCTGCTCGGCAGTCGGCCTCTCGCCCGCGGCCGGTGGCCCACCAGTCTCCCCGGCCGGTGTGTCCTCCGGGGTTCCGGAGCTCACCTCGGCTACTTCTTGGTCGTGGTGGGGGGCGCGGTGGTGGTCGGCGCCGGCGTCGGCGTGGGAGTCGGCGTCGGCGTCGGTGTGCTCGTCGTCTTCGGCGCCTTGTAGCCGCTGCAGTCGGCCATCGCATAGGCCGAGCGGCACTTGGTCTTCGACAGCCAGTGCTTCTTGGCCTGGTTCTCCACCGCCGTTTGCACGGTCTGCTGCGACTGACTCTGAAGCAGTTGCTTGATCAGCGGCGTCGCCTGAGCCAGCGTCTGCTGGGTCCCGCGCTTGATCTTCACCACCTCGAACACGTAGTAGCCGAACGTGCCGTGGATCGGTCCCAGCACCTTGTTCAGCGGCGCGGAGAACGCGGCCGTGTCCAGCGCCTTCTCCTGCTGGCCCTTGGTCACGCCGCTCAGCAGCCCGCCCTTGGACTTGGTAGCGGTGTCGACCGAGTACTTCTTGGCCACGACCTGGAAACTCTGGTGGGCGTCCAGGGCAGCCTTGGCGGCCGCGGCCTGGCTTGGCGCTGTTGGTCCGCACGATGCGCAGGTCGCGAGTCTCAGGCGTCCCGAACTGTGAGGTGTGGCTGCTGTAGTAAGCCTGGATCTGCGCCGGGGTGACCGTGGTCTGCGTGCCTGGCCAGCAGCTTCTTGAAGATCTGGTTGACGCGGACCCGGAAGAGGATGTCCTGCATCGTCTGGCCGGTCTGCGTGAGGAAGGTCTGGAACTGGGCGTCGGTCGGGAACTGCGCCTTCTTGGCCGTCTGGAAGGCCTTCTGCACCTGCGCGTCGGTGACCGTGACGTGCAGCTTGGCCGCTTCGGCCTGGTACCAGTAGGCCTTGATCAGGAAGTCCATGACCTGGTTGCCGAGCGAAGTGAACAGCCGCCCGCAGTCGGTCTTCAGCGTCTTGTCGGTGGTCTTCGAGAGCGAGGGAATCTGCTTGCGCACCTGCGCGATGCAGTTCTTGAACTCCGGGGGATCGTTGGGCACGATCACCGGAGCGCCGGGGCTCTGCGAGGCGTTCCCCTTGGCCGCCACGTACATCCAATGGTCAAACGCCCGCGTGGAGATCGGATTGCCTGACATGTCCGCGACCGAGTCGCCGGGCACGCCGCCTCCGCAGGCCGAGAGGCCCGCCGCGAGCACAAAAAAGGCGCACAGCGCCAGGATGGACTTCAAGGACTTCATTTGACTCGGCGTGATGGTAGCGAGAGAGATTGTCCGGTGCGGTTGGGATGGTGTTGCGCTTCGCGAAGGGTTGGCGAAGACGCTCACGCGGCTTCGCGAGTCACGGCCAGCAGCACGTCCGCCGCCCGCACCACCGCCGGGAAGCGCTGGGCAGGATCCTCGGGGACCCGCAGCGACAGCTGCGACTTGCCGGATTCATACAGAGCCTCCGGGATCTCCGCGCGGAGCTTCTTCGCCCGCACCGAGTCCAGCTCGACCGGGGTGACCGCGAGCCGACCGCCCCGGAAGGTGACCAGCCGCGCGCCGGCCTGGCCCAGCTTGATTCGCGCTTGCTGCAGGGAGATGAGGTTGAGCAGCGGCTCAGGCAGTTCGCCGAAACGGTCCTCGAGCTCCTCGCGCAGCAGCGCCAGATCTGCGACCTCCCGGGAAGCGGCGATCCGGCGGTGGACGTCGACCTTGGCCTGCTCGTAGGGGATGTAGTCCGACGGGATATAGGCGTCGACGTTGACGTCCAGGCGGACCGGCTCCCAGTCGTGGTCGCCGCCGTCGACACCGTCCGCCGCCTCCGCGGCCTCCACCGCCTCGTCGAGCATCTGCATGTACAGCTCGAAGCCCAGCGCGGCGACGTGCCCTGACTGCTCGTCGCCGAGCAGGTTGCCGGCGCCGCGGATCTCAAGGTCACGCATGGCGATCTTGAACCCGGCCCCAAGCTCGGTGTAGTCCGACAGGGCTGACAGCCGCTGCGCCGCATCGGCGGTCAGGGCAGCGGCGCTCGGGTACAGCAGGTAGGCGTAGGCGCGCTCACGCGAGCGTCCGACGCGGCCGCGGATCTGGTAGAGCTGGGCGAGGCCGAAGACGTCGGCGCGCTCGACGATCAGCGTGTTGGCCTGGGGGATGTCGATCCCCGACTCGATGATGCTCGTGCACACCAGCACGTCGGCCTCGCCGCGCAGGAACCGCATCATCCGCTGCTCCAGCTCGCGCTCGTCCATCTGACCGTGGGCGACCTCGAAGCGCATCGATCGGGCACAGTCCGCGCAGCCGCTCCGCCGTCTCGTCGATCGTCTCGACCCGGTTGTGCAGGAAGAACGCCTGTCCGCCGCGGCGATGCTCGCGCTCGAGCGCGCCCCGGACCAGCTCCTCGTCGTACTCGCCGACGTAGGTCTTGACCGGTCGCCGGCCCTCGGGTGGCGTCTCGATCACGCTGATGTCCCGCACGCCGGCCAGCGACATCTGCAGGGTCCGCGGGATCGGCGTGGCGCTCATCGAGATCACGTCGACCTTCAGCTTGAGCTGGCGCAGGAGCTCCTTCTGCTTGACCCCGAAGCGCTGCTCCTCGTCGACGATCAGCAATCCCAGGTCCTTGGCGCGCACGTCGCGTGAGAGCAGCCGGTGCGTGCCGATCAGGATGTCGACCTCTCCGCGGGAGAACCGGGCCACCGCCGCACGCTGCTCGGCCGCGGGCCGGAAGCGGGAGACCTGCTCGATCGTCACCGGATAATCCTTCAGGCGCTCGGAGAAGGTGCCGTAGTGCTGCTGGGCCAGGATCGTCGTCGGCACGAGCAGCATCACCTGCTTGCCGTCCTGCACCGCCTTGAACGCGCCGCGCAGCGCGACCTCGGTCTTGCCGTAGCCGACGTCGCCGCAGATCAATCGGTCCATCGGGCGCGGCGCTTCCATGTCGGCTTTGACGAATTCGATCGCGTCGCGCTGGTCGGGGGTCTCGATGAACGGGAACGCGTCCTCAAACTCTCGCTGCCAGTCGCTGTCGGGCGGAAAGGCGTGGCCCTCACGCCGTTTGCGCTCGGCGTACAGGTTCAGCAGCTCGCCGGCCATCTCCTGGGCCGCCCGGCGAGCCCTGGCCTTCATCGTCTCCCAGCGCGTCCCCCCCAGCTTCGACAGCGGTGGATGGCTGCCGCCGGAGCCGACGTAGCGGCTGATCTTGGCCAGCTGGTCGACCGGGACGAACACGCGATCAGAGCCCGCGTACTCCAGGTACAGGTAGTCGCGGGTGACGCCGGCGACCGTCTTGGTGTCAAATCCGGCGAAGCGGGCGATGCCGTGGTCCTCGTGGACGACGATGTCCCCCGAGCGCAGGTCGGCGAAGCTCCGCAGCACCCCGCGCCGGCGCGAGCGATCCGGACGCTCGGCGGTGCCCCGCCGGCGACGGAACAGCCGGTGCTCGGGAATCACGGCCAGGTGGAACTGCGGGGCGATGAACCCGGTCTGCAGCCGCGCGTGGGCGAACGTGATCAGGCCGGCACCGTTGTGGGCGGAGCCGTTCTGAGGCCGGCGCCGTCGGGCTCCAGCCAGCGCACCTTCAGCCGGCCGAGGTTGTAGGCCGCCCGCTCGCCCTCGCCGCGCCGCGCGAACGCCACCACGGTGCGGTAGCCGGAGCGAGCGAGCTTCTCAAGCTCCGGCTCGGCCTCCTTCAGGCCGCGAGCGGCGATGTCCGCGGTCTGCGCGCGGAACTCGAACTTCTGATCCTGGTCGATGCTGGAGAGTCGGATCCGCGCTCGGGTGGCCAGCGCCTCCTCGATGGTTTGCGGATCCACGTACAGCCGGTGCGCGTCCACGTCGTGAAAGGCGGCGCACACGTCCTGCCAGTGGTCGGCCAGGGCCGGGGCGACGTCCTCCTCGCCGGCGATCAGGATCGACGCGTCCCGCGGGACCACCTCCAGCAACGGGTGGAAGTCCTCGATCGGAAGCAGCTCGGCGATGTCCGGGCGCTCGGCGGCCTCCTCGAGCGCGGCGATCTCGGCCAGCTCCCGGTGTTCCTCGGCCAGCTCGGCCGCCGGCGCCACCTCGACCGTCTCCGCGTCGCCCAGCGAGCGCTGGGTGAAGGTCGAGAACCAGCGCAGCGACTCGATCTCGTCGCCGAACAGATCCACGCGCACGGCGCGGTCCTCGGTGGCGGGGAACAGATCCAGCAGCCCGCCGCGGATCGCGAACTGGCCGCGGTCCTCGACCTGGTCAACGCGCTCGTAGCCGGCGCCCACGAGCTCACGCGCGGTCTCCTCGAGGTCCAGCAGCTCGCCGACGCGCAGCGTGAACCCGTGCGGGCGCAGCGTCCGATCGGGCACCTTCTCCGACAGCGCGACCGCGCTGACCACGACCACCGGCGCCGAATCGGCGGCGTCCTCCTGCAGCGCGTCGAGGGCGGCGATCCGCAGCCCGACGAGGTGCGGCGGAGGCGCGAGGTGAGACTCGTAGGTGACGCCGCGGCTCGGGTAGTAGCGCACGGTGCGCGGCTCAAGCCAGGCCCGCAGGCCGGCGGCGAGATCACGCGCGGCGCGATCATCGCCGGCCACCACGATCGCCGGGCGGCCGGGATCGCTCTCCAGCAGCGCCGCGACCAGGTACGGCCGCAGCGACTGCGAGACGAACGCGCGCCCGCCCTCGCGCTGAAGCGCGAGGGTGCTCGGATCCGATTCTGCGTTGGCGAGAAGACTGCGAAGCATGTCCTTCCAGTCTAGGTCGGGTCCGCGGCGTCTCCCATAACTCGCTCGGCGGCGTCGGCCGCCTGCTCTACCAGCAGCTTGACCTCTTCGGCGGGCTCGCGGAAGCGGCCGAGCACGTAGGCCGCGACCCGGTCCGGATCGGTGGTCGGCGGGCGGCCCGACACCCGCTCTGACGCGCCAGAAATCCGGCGAGCCGAGCGAGCGGTTGAGCGACTTGAGTCCGTTGTGGCCGGCCAGCCCGCCGCCCTGGCGGACGCGGATCTCGCCGAACGGCAGATCGATCTCGTCGTGCAGTACCAGCACCCGGTCCAGCGGCACCTTCAGCGCGCCGCGCGCGGGGCTGACCGATTCGCCTGACTCGTTCATCTGGGTCTGCGGAAGCAGGATCGCCACTCGCGGCCCCCCCGGTCCGGCGCGGCCGTCGGTGATCAGGCCGCGGTACTTGGCCTTGAACCGGGGCAGCCCCCAGCGCGCGGCCAGCGGTCTCGGCGATCTCGAAGCCGACGTTGTGACGGGTGCGCGCGTACTCGGGCCCGGGGTTGCCGAGCCCGACGAGCAGCCAGTCGACGGGAGCGCCGGAGCGACCCGGGAGCGCCATGACGGGACCTCGCCGCTACTCGGAGGCGGAGTCGGCGGAGTCCGCGCCGTCTTCGCCGGGGCTCTCGCCCTCGGGCGCGGCCTCGCCTTCGCCGACCACTTCGGTCTCGGACTCGATCTCGGTCTCGTCCTCCAGCTGGAGGCGCGGAGGCAGGACGGTGGCGATCACCGTCTCGGGATCGTCGAGCAGCTCCACGCCGCTGGGTGCGGTGAGCGATTCGAGCGTGATGGTGTCGTTCATCTCCAGCCCGGAGACGTCGTGCTCGATCGCGTCGGGAATGTCGTTGGGGAGCGCCTCGATCGTCACCTCACGGGTGATCTGCTCGAGCACGCCGCCCTCCTTGACCCCTGGCGCGTCGTCGGCGCCGACCAGGTCGACCACCACCGTGGCCTGGATCTTCACGTCGAGGCGAACCCGAGCAGGTCGATGTGCATCGTCGCCCCGCTCACCGGATGGCGAACCAGTTCCTTGAGCACGACCGGGGTGGCGCCCTCGCCACCGATCTTCAGATCCAGCACGGCGCCGGCGTGAGCCAGGGCCTGGCGCAGCTCGCGCGAGTCGACCTGAAACGGGACCGGATCCTCGCCGCCGCCGTAGACGATGCCGGGTACGCCTCCCTGGCGCCGCAGGTGCCGGACGGCGCGCGACCCGGACGACCTCGCGGGGGACCGCAGATAGAGCGGTGGCGTCTGAACCGGCCATGGACCGCCGATGGTAGCGAGCACCTGCTCCACAGGCGTTCCGGCGCGCTACTCTTTGTGGCTATGTCAGGCGAGGCTCAGCTGCTGCTGATGATCGCCGGAGTTCATCTCCTCGGTCTCGTCTGCGTGGCTGTCCTGATGATCCCCGCACTGCGCGATCAGCCGGACACGCCGCTCCAGACCGATCGACGGGGACTCCGATGACGGCTGGGGCAATTTCCCGCGCCGACCACGCTCGCCGCGGGACGTGCCCGGCGGCGGTCTCCCGCTTCCCGACGCCGAGCCCGCCCGGGTGCGGCTGCGCGGGCATGAGCGCCTGCGTGACGTCCTGCCCGGGTCGCGAGCGCCGCCCCGCCCGCGAGCCCGAGCGTGACCCGGTACGTGCGCGCCGGGCCTAGGGTTGTGCGTCGCCGAGCAATCGCCGTCGCTCGGGATCCGGCCGCTGATCCTCAGCAGCTGGACCCGCAGCCCCCGGATCGCGTCCCCGGAGCGGCGAACCCGAACGCATTGCACGACCGGCCGCGGCTGCCGACGAAACGTTCCAGGCCACGCGGGCGACGCCGGTGGTGCCGGTCAGCGAGAACCCGGTCGAGGGCGCCAGCTGGAGGATCGAGACGCTGCCTGAGCGGCGCAGCGTGCAGGCTCAGCTGCGCCACCTGGGCCCGGCAGGCCGGGTTCTCCCGGCAGCCGTCCAAGCGCGAGAGCATTGCCGGCGGGTTGCCGCTGGCCTCGGCCTGAACGAATCCGGTGATGGCGGTGCGCTCCGCGCCGTCGGTGCTGAAGACCCGGGCCAGGAGCGTGCTGATGGCGAGGAAGACGAGGATGCCCAATCCGATCAGCAGCAGATACAGGCGGCGCACAGCGCCGCACGGTAGCCGAGCCGGTCAGGAGTCGCTCAGCTCCAGGAAGCGGTCGATCGAAGCCTCCTGATGATCCAGGCGCTCGGCCAGCGTCCGGGCGTGGTCGGCCGAGAGCTCGAGGAAGTCCTCCACGCAGCGCTCGGGGTCGTCGGCGAGCGGATACACGCGGGTGAAGTCCTGTTGGGCGCAGGCGATGCCCAGCGGCGGGCGCCCCTGGGCCAGCGTCCGCGCGCCGCACACGGGGGTGACCACGAGCTGCGACTCGCGGGCGACCAGCGCCGTGGGCAGCAGTCGCGGCGCCGGAAGCCGGACCGACAGCTGAACAGAGCGGTCGACGTCTACCCCGGAGCCGATCAGGTCGCTGAGGGGCTCACGCCAGACGTCGAGCACCAGATCCGCTCCGACCAGAGCGTCCCGCAGGGCGCGCGCCTGCTCGAGGTAGAGCACTTCGGCTTCCTCGCGATCCTCGGCGTCCGCCGAGATCCAGGTCGCAGGGGACCCGCAGCAACTCGTTCGCCGCCACTGTCGCGCCCGCTCCGCGGCTGCCGGGCGCGACGTAGGTCTGCAGCGTGCCGAGGTCCCGCCGGGCGTGGAAGATCACCGTGACGGCGTCGCTCAGCGGCAGGCCGTCGACGCGCAGCGACACCGCGACCGCCGCAGAATCGTCGAGCAGCGCCCGACGGAGCAGCTCTTCCGCTGCGCCGTCTTCGGATCTGGTGCCGTCGTCGAGCATGCCTGCTCCTTCGCTTTGGCGTGGTGTTTCACAATCTATTTACCCACACCGAGCGGCGGTTGACCACCGCCATCTGGAGTAACTCCGCCCCGCCGGGCTATCCGGACGGCAGATCACGTCAGAGGATGGCGCCGGCGGGGTAGGCTGGCGGGCAATGAAGATCCTCTACAAGCCATTCGCGATCGTCGGCTCGATCGTTGCCGCCCGCCTGGGCAGCGAGCGTGTTCAAGGCGATCTGGGCCAAGATCGATTCAGCTGCGCCTCCGGAGCCGACGACCGAGCAGGCCAGCCTGCCCAAGGTCGTCGGCGCGGCCGCGCTGGAGGCCGCGACCATGGCCGGCGTCGCCGCCGCGGTGGACCGGGCCAGTGCCCGCACGTTTCAGCACCTGACCGGGTTCTGGCCCGGCAAGCGCGAACAGGAGCCCGCAGAGGACGCTTACGGTTCGTAGGCACTTGCGTGCGCGCCCTTAGCCGCGGTCCCCGGATCGCACCCAGGGCCCGAGCGCCTCGCGCGCCCAGTCGGGGATCGACGCTTTACCCATCGTCTCCAGGCTGACGAACACGTGGCGCAGCTCGCCGTGCGTGAGCGACTCCTCGCCCCGCCACAGGCGATGGGCGGTGAGGATGCTGCTGTTGCCCGAGCTTCTCGATCGCGACCTCGAGCGTCAGCTGATCATCGAACCGGGCGGGGCGCTCAAAGCGGATCTGCGCCTCGGCCACGACCAGGTCGAACCCTCGGTCCATCATCGCCTGGTAGCTGCCGAACGCGGCCCGCCAGAGCTCGGTCATGCTGATGTCGAAGTAGGACAGGTAGTTGGCGTTGAAGACCACGCCCTGGACGTCGCACTCGGAGTACCGCACCCGGATGTCGTGGCGGAAGGATCCGCCCACGCGCTCAGCCCCCGCCCCGGAGCACGAATCCCCGCTCGGCCAGGTCGGCGACCGCGTCCTCGAAGGCGGCGAAGTCGCGGCTCAGCAGCGCCTCGATCGGACGTCCCCGCGGCCCCGCGCGCGCGGACCCAGCGGCGCAGGACGCTCGCGCCCGGCCCGCTCTTCGGCCTCGCTCAGCAGGGTCAGCAGGATCGGCAGTTCGGCGCTGTGCTCGATCTGCCCTGAGAGCAGCGTCAGCGGATCGACGGCGAGCACCTGGCAGAGCTCGTCCTCGTCCAGCCCGAGGATGTCCATCAGCCGCGCCGCGCGCTGGCTCTGATCATTCATGGCGGTGGGAGCTGTTCGCGGGCAATCCTCAGAACAGCTGGTTCTCGCCGCCGAACACGTCGCTCACCGAGCCGTCGGTGAAGATCTGACGGATCGAGTTGGTGAGCAGGTCCGCGCAGGAGAGAACGCGGACGTTGTCCATCGCTCCGGCCGGCAGCGGCAGCGTGTCGGTGACTACGATCTGCTCGAGCCGAGCCGCGGCCAGGTTCTCCCACGCGTTCCCGGAGAACACGCCATGGGTGGCGGCGGCGTAGACCCGGGTGGCGCCGGCGTCGTAGACCGCTTCCGCGGCCGCCTTGAGCGTGCCTGCGGTGTCGATGATGTCGTCTACGAGCACCGCGGTCTTGCCGGCCACGTCGCCGATCACGTAGTTGATCGCGGCGACCTGCTGGGCCGGGCGCTCCTTGTTGAGGATGGCCAGATCAGCGCCGATCTCGGCGGCGAACTTCTTGTTCAGCTTGACGCGGCCGGCGTCGGGAGCGACGACGACTAGGTCCTCGAGCGCGAGGTCGGCGAAGTACTGGGTGAGCATGAACAGCGCGGTCATGTGGTCGCACGGCTTCTGGAAGAACCCCTGGATCTGGCCGGAGTGCAAATCCATGGTGAGGATCCGGTCGATCCCGGCCGACTCCAGCATCCGGGCGACCAGTCGCGCGCTGATCGGCTCGCGCGGGGCGGACTTCTTGTCCTGGCGCGAGTAGCCGTACCACGGCGTCACCGCGATCACTCGATGCGCCGATCCCCCCACTGCCGCGTCGATCATCAACAGCAGCTCGGCCAGCGCGTCGTTGGTGGTCAGCCCCGCGGCCGAGTTGCCGCAGATCGGTTGGACGATGAACACGTCAGCCCCGCGCACTGACTCCTCGAAGCGGCAGTAGACCTCACCGTTGGAGAAGGTCTTGTGCGTCATCGGGCTCAGATGCAGATCAAGCTTTGACGCGATCTTGGCTGCCAGCCCCGGATTCGCGCGGCCCGAGACCAGCATCGCGCGCTTGTCGTAATCCAGACGCAATTCGCTGCCCGGCACGGTCTGCGTGTGCAGCACGCTCATGTCACGCTCGAGTGTACGACGGGGCGGGGACGAAAGATCATCGTCAGCTCAGCCGTCAGCTCCCTCGTTCGAGCCGCTCTCCTCGCGCTGCTTGCGGCGCTCGGAGTAGCCCTCGATGTTGGATTGGCGCGCCCGCGCGACCCCCAGCGCGCCGTCAGGCACATCCTCGGCGATGACCGAGCCGGCGGCGGTGAACGAGTCGTCGCCGAGACTCACCGGCGCGATCAGGGTGGTGTCCACGCTTGTCTTCACGCGCGCGCCGATCTTCGTGCGGTGCTTGCGGTAGCCGTCGTAGTTGGCGGTGATCGTGGCCGCACCCAGGTTCGTCCCCTCGCCGATGTCGGCGTCGCCGATGTAGGAGAGGTGTGGGATCTTCGAGCCTGCTCCGACGTCTGAGTTCTTGACCTCGACGAACGTGCCGACCTTCGAGCCGGGGCGCAGCACCGTGCCCGGGCGCAGATAGGCGAACGGCCCGACGCTGACCTTGTCGCCGACCTCGGCGCTGGTGCTGTACGTGTGAACGAGTCTCGCCTCGTCGCCGACGTGGGTGTCGATCAAGGTCGTGTGAGGGCCGATGGCGCAGCACTCGCCGATCCGCGTCGAGCCGTGCAGGCACGAGAACGGAGCGACGACGGTGTCCTGCCCGATCTCCACTCCGGCATCGATCACGGTGGCTTGGGGATTGACGATCGTCACCCCGTCGCGCATCAACTGCTCGTGGATCCGCTGCTGGGCGATCGCGGTGACCTCGGCCAGCGCCACGCGATCGTTGATGCCGATGGTCTCGGTCGCGTCGGGGAGCTCGTAGGCAAGGACCGTCCGCTCATGCTCACGCAGGATCGGCAGGACGTCCGGGAGGTAGTGCTCGCCCTGCGCGTTGTCGGCGCGCACCTGGTCAAGCGCGGCGAGCAGCTCCGCGCCGTCGAAGGCAAAGATGCCGGTGTTGATCTCACGGATGCGCAGCTCGAGCTCGGTGGCATCGCCCGCGGCCTTGGTCTCGACGACGCGCTCCACCGTGCCATCCGGTGCGCGAACCACCCGTCCGTAGCCGCTCGCGTCCTCGAGCACCACCGTCGCCATCGTCGCCGCCGCTCCCTCCCGTTCGTGCTGCTCGATCAGTGCCCGTAGCGTCGAGGACCGGATCAGCGGGACGTCACCAGCCAGAACGATCACCGGCCGGCGCGGATCGATGTGCTCCGCGGCTGCCCTGACCGCGTCCGCGGTTCCCAGCGCCTCGTGCTGGATCGCAACCTCGACGCTCCCGTTGAGGCTCGTCTCCAGACGGCGGTCCGGTCCGTCGACGACCACGACCTTGCCCGCTCCCGCGCCCAGGGCCGCGGCCACTGGCCAGGCGATCATCGGGCGCCCGCACAGCGGGTGCAGGAGCTTCGGCGTGGCCGAGCGCATCCGCGTGCCCTGACCGGCAGCGAGAATGACGAACACGGGCTCGGTCACGACCAGCCCATCGTATGCGATCAGGCAGCCGCCGCTGGGCGTCCGGGACGCGCGGCGAGCCCCGGCGCCGAGCGCATCTGTCCCAGATGCGCCCACAGGTGCACCAGCGCGTAGGCCCGGTAGGGACGCCATCGCTCGCCCTGTCGCGCCGCGTCCGGCCCCGTGGCCGGCGCACCCAGAGACGCGAGCGCGTGCCGGAGGCCGAGATCGCCGGGCAGGAACGCGTCGGGGTCCCTCAGCGCACGCATGGCAATGTATTCCGCGGTCCAGGGCCCGATGCCCGCCAGTGCCAGGAGCTGGTCCCGGACGCCGTGCCGTTCGGCGCCCGGGTCCAGGATCAGATCCCCGGCGGCGATCGCGCCGGAGAGCCGCTGGAGGGCTCGCATCCGCCGCGACGCGGGCATGGAGAGATCTTCCGAGCTCCAGACGGAGGATCGCCGACGGAGCCGGGAACAGGTGGGTGAGTCCCCGGGCATCGACGATGGCCCGCGGATCGGAATCGAGGTCGAGCAGCCCGCGTGAGCGTGAGACCGCGGCGGCGAGGTCACGCAGGTCGCTGAGGTCAAAGCTCGCGCGCACGTGGGCGTCGAGCGGCTCGAGCTCGATGACCCCGCTGCCGTGTGGCAGCCGCACGGCCCGGCGGTAAACGCCGCCGGAGACCTCCTCGATGCCCGGCACCGCACGCAGGGCCAGAAACGCCAGCGCATCGCCGCCCGCAAACGGAGACCGAAACGGAAGGCGCACGGTGATGACCCCAGCGCCGCCACCCGGTGCCGCAGGGCGCCCCTTTCCCCGAAGCGCCCTCGGGGTGAGGGCGAAAACCTCCCGGACGGTGTCGTTGAACTGGCGCAGGCTGCCGAAACCCGCGGCGAACGCGATCTCAGCGATGGGCAGCGTCGTCGTCTCGAGCAGGATCCGTGCCGTCTGCGCGCGCTGCGCGCGCGCCAGGGCCAGCGGCCCCGCGCCCACGACGGCAACGAGCTGACGATGGACATGCCGTGAGGCGTAGCCCAGGCGGTGCGCGAGTCCCTCCACGCCATCGCGGTCGACGACGCCGTCGGCGATCAGCCGCATCGCCCGTCCGACAACGTCGGCCCGGGTGTTCCATGCCGGCGATCCCGGCGTGGCGTCAGGTCGGCAGCGCATGCAGGCACGAAGGCCGGCCGCCTGGGCTCCCGCGGCGGTGGCGAACAGCTGCACGTTCTCACGCTTCGGAGTCCGAGCCGGGCAGCTCGGCCGGCAGTAGATCCCGGTCGTGCGCACGCCGACGAAGAACCAACCGTCAAACCGCGGGTCGCCCGCCTGCACCACGCGCCAGAGCTGTTCCGTGTCCAGAAGCACTCAGCTCACGATCACACAGTCGGAGACCAAAGTCTGGCGGAAATCGGACACGACAAATCGCTGCGGGCTGGACGAATAGGCTGGGGAGCCAGGATTCGAACCTGAACCGGGACGTCCAAAGCGTCCTGTGCTGCCTTTACACCACTCCCCAGTGCAGCTGACCAGAGGGTACGGGCAAGGTACCCGATGGTGGCTGGTAGGGCAGGCGTCCGTCCGAGCCGACCGAAGCTAACGCATCGGCGCCCGCTGCCGATGTCTCAATCACGGACGCCGAGCGAGAGTGCACGGCTCCTGAAAAACGACCTTGCGTCAAGACGCCGTGAACCAACCTCATCCTCCCCGTGCACGGCCGGACCGAAGCCCGGACGATGCGGACCCCCGCGCGGTCCCCCCCGTTACTCGGGCGTGGAAGAGACTCAGCAGAGAGCAGGGTGGTTTCACCCTGATCGAGATTCTGATCGCGATGGTCCTGATGCTCGTCATCGCCAGCGCGACGATGAGCGCGCTGCAGGCCACGACGAGCGCTCAGAGCCGCGACCAGGCCTACGCACAGGAGATCGTCAGTTCGCAGACAGCCCTCGCGCGCCTATTGCACGATCTTCGTCAGGCAACCGCTTTCCAGCAGGTCTCGCCGAACGTGGTGCAATTCCAGCTCGTCGTCGCGGGCACGAAGTACAACGTGCGCTACGACTGCACGGCGCCGGACTCGCTGGGAGCCGCATATCGACGCTGTGCGCGCACCGGCGCCCTCGCGACCGGATCGCTCCCCGCGTATGGATCGACCGCGGGTCCGCTGGATATCCAGCACGTGGCGAACGGTACCGTCTCGACCTTTTGCAACCCCCTGGGCACCGGTCAGTCCGGCTCTGTTTTCTTCGTCTCCAACCCGACGGTCGCCAACACTGATGGCAGCGGTCTGCTCTGCGACGAAGCCTACGAGACGATCATTGGCCCGCAGTTGAAGAACCCAACCTACGTGCAGGTGCTCGTGAAGATCCCTGCCAGCGGCGACTTGACACGGGGTGGCCTGGCGCATCAGACCGTGCTCCAGGGCGGCGCTTTCATCCCCAACAACGACCTGGGCGCGTGATGAAGCACGAGGACGGATTCACGGTCATCGAGGTTCTCCTCGCCATCCTGATCCTCAGCGTCGGCGTCCTCGCCGCCATCGGCTCGCTCAACGCCTCTCGCCGCCTGTCGCTCGTCGCCGAACGACAGACCTCGATGGCCCATCGGGCGCAGGCTGAGCTGGAGCGGGTCAAGTCGATGTCCTACAGCCAGATCGGGCTGACCGGCACGTCGAGCTCCTGGTCGACCAACGTGAGCGACTTCAATGGGGTCAACTCCGGTTCGTGCCCGAGCTACCAGCCGGACCACAAGGCTGGAGGCTCCACCGCGACCGAGCCGCTCGTCATCAACGGCTGCACGTACACGATCAATGGAACCACCACCCTCTACGCCAGCGGATCGCTGGCTCCCACCACACCGTGGACCGACGGCAACTTCAGCGGCACCGTCTACGACTTCATCACCTATAGAAACGATCCGTCATGCAGCGGCTCCTATTGCCCCACCAGCAACGACTACAAGCGGATCACCATCGTCGTAACCCTCAACGGCGCATCGCATCCGTCCAATCCAGCGATCATCTCCACCTTTCTCGCGGACCCAAGCCTGAACAGCGCCCAGAACCTGTTCAAAAACTCGGGGACTCTGTGTGGGGCGGTGCCGGCTTCGTGTAGCACGACTGTGCCCGGTACCCCAACCCCGAATTTTCTCTGCGACGCGTCGTACTCGAGCGGGTGCGGGCAGCCGGGGTGCGCGGGCAACAACCTCGACCAGACGCTCGTTTCCACGGTGGTCAATCTCCTGACCATCCTGCCGACGCCTGACTCAGCCGGCGGCAACCTTCCCACGGGTGCGTGCTCGACGCCGCCCTGCTACGGCCTCAACGTGCCCGGGGTGACCGGCTGCCAGGGTCTGCCGATCGTCCCCTCGGGCAACCCAACGTGTGGCAGCGGGCCGCCGGCCGACAACACCAAGTCTCATTCATGGGTCGGCTCGGCCATTCCCACCGGAAGCAGCGTCACGCTGACCGGTGCCGGGGCGATGACCACGTTCTTGGAATCGACCTCCGGCGTCGCCGTCAACGCCACGCTGTGTCTGCGCCTCTACGTCGTGCCCAACAGCTCAGTCCTGGCTGGGCTCGGCCTTCTGAGCACTCCGATCAGCGCCGTCATCTCCGCCAACGTCAGCGCAGCGGCGGGAGTTCCCACACCAGTCACGTTCAACTTCCCGTCGGCGGCTATTACAGCCAATACCGCCATCGCCGCCACCCTCGGTCCGGTGCGGATCGAATTCGTGGTCTGGCTCGCCGCCAGCGCCACCCCCGTGGAGATGATCTACGACCAGGCCCAATTCGCCTCCGAAGTAACCCTGATGACGCAATGAGCGCGAGCCGGAGAGCAATTCGAGAACGGGCCGGCGACGAGAGCGGCTTCGCGATCGTGCTCGCGCTCAGCGTCCTGGCGATCACCCTCGTGCTCGGAGCCGTCGCAGCCGCGGTGGCGATCCACACAAACTCATTCTCCAACCGCGACACACGCGGGAAGGCAGCGGTCGAAGCGGCCGATGCGGGCGTGCGGGCCGCACTGTTCCGTCTCAATGCCGAAAAGCCGGATTCCAATTCCTGTCCGACTTCGCCACCACCGTTCGCCGCGGTGGGCGCCGGCGCTCCGAGCGCGACGCTGTGCGCGCAGGATGGTCCGGAGACCCTCGGGAATGGCGCCACGTTCAAATATTGGATCTCACGGGGCATGCAACCCGGGGACACGTGCACGGGACCCCCGGTCTCCAGCACCACGAGTGACGTCGCGCAGCGCTGCATCACTGCGGTGGGGACCGCCGATGGCATCAGCGCGCGGGTACAGGAGCGCGCGGCCGCGTACACCTCGACTCCGGTTTTCCCGGCCGCGATCTTCGGCACCGTGAAAGTCACCATCGACAACAACGTCAGCATCGTCAGCGACACTGTCGGCAACCCTGCCTTGCTCGGGACCAACGGCAATCTGGTCGTCGGCGGCACGGGCGGAGGCACCACGACGATCGACGGCTGGGCGATCCCTTCGAGCGCCACCTCGCAGTTCGGCAACAACGTGGTCAACGTCGGCCCCGCGAACAACAACGTCCCGCTGTATCCGATTCCGACTCCGATCAACGCCGGAGCCAGTGTGCAGAACACTGCTTCTCCGTTCGTGACCCCCACCACCTATCAGGGGGGAACGTGCACCCTTCCCCCGACCTCGGTCCAGACCAACTGTGACTACCGGATCGCCCGCGGACTGGCAACTCCCGGCTGCAAGGTCCTCCTCGTACCCGTGCCCGAATGTGACCCCTACGTCGGGCAGAGTCAGTTCATCTCGTTCGACGCGGCAGGTCGGACGCTGTGGCTCGGCCAGAACGTAACCCTGTTCCTCGGCGCTGGCGTCTACAACTTCTGCAGCCTGTACCTCGGAAACGGTTCCCAGATCCAGCTCTCCCCCGGCGCCAAGGTGTCGATCTACATCGACTCCCCGTACGACGCGAACTCCGGCGCTCCCGCTAATCCGCCCGCCGGAAGCGCCACCAATGCCCCCTGCTCGAATTCCGCCAGCGCAAAGGGGATCGCCCCCGGCACGTTCACGATGAACAACAATGCGGCCATCAACCCCGGCGGCAGTGCCTTGAACGCGCAGATATACGTGTTCGGCGACACGACGAACAAGCCTCCGACCAACAACGTAAATCTCACCAACAACAGCAGCAGCTCCTTCGAGCTCGCCGCTCCTTCTCCAACGTATTCATGGACCCGAGCAACAACACGACGTTCCGCGGGGCGATCGTCGGGTACACGGTGCAGATCGGCAATGCCGCCCACTTCACCTACCAGGCTGACGCGAGCACGCTTCAAAGCGGCTCCCTCCAGCTCTACTACCGCAGCTTCTGGGAGCAGTGCTCGGCTCCGCCGGCCTCCGGCGACCCGACGGTGGGCTGCTGAGCGCCCGGCCTCAGCCCGTTCGCCGCAGGATCCTCGCCATCTCCGGCGCCAGCAGCGGGTCGGCCAGCGCCGCTCGGAGATCGGCGGGCCGGTGCAGCGCGCGCTCGGCTCGGAGCATCCCGAGTCCCAGGCCGGCCTCGGCGACGGCGGCCAGGCCGATCTTCATCACGTCGGCGCTCCGCCATGTCTGCTCGGGCAATGAGAACAGCTGCGGCAGAGGACGCGCCAACCCGACGAGATAGAAGCCGCCGTCGATCGCCGGCCCGAGCACGAGGTCACAGCCGGCGGCGAGATCATCAAGCGCGCCGGCAGCATGCTCGGGCCGTAGCTGCGGCAAGTCGGGCCACACGATCAGCAGCGGCCCTGCCGCACGCGCAAATACGCGTGCGGCCGCGTCGGCCACCCGCCCGGCGATCCCGTCCCCGTTCTGCGGGAACATCGAGGTCTCGGAGCCGACCAGCCGACGCAACTCGTGGCCGGCGTCGGGCGGATCATGGGCCACGTGCACCGCTCCCGGGGCCACCTGGACGGCCCAGCTGATCGCCTGTGCGATCAGCGCCGACTGGAGTTCCACGCACCCCTCCTGCCCGAGAACCGGCTCCAGCGCCCGGCGCACCTCACCGCGGCGAGGCGCGCGGGCCATCACCACTACCGACGGTTCGGACCCGTTCATTCCTGGCCGAACCGATAGACGGTTCCGGCCGCCCGCGGCGAGGCTGTGGCCACCACTGGGACCGCACGCGACAGAACATCGGCGAACACCGCGGTGCTCTGGCCCATCAGCGCGATCAGCTCAGCGACGGGGGTCGTCTCGCCCGGTCTTACCTCGTTGGCATAGTCGGTGACGAAGCCGATCAGCGCGTAGGGGAGCTCCAGTTCGCCGCAGAGCACGGTTTCGGGCCCGCCGGTCTGACTGACCGCAGTCACCCCGCAGCCACGCAGCTGAGCGATCTCCGTCGGCGTGTTGAAGCGCGGCCCGTCGACGTGACCGTAGGTTCCCCGGTCTCGAACGGGATGGCCGGCGGCCTGCGCCGCCGCGGCGAGCGCGGAACGGACCTCGTCCGAGTACGGCGATCCGTGGAGGATCCAGTGGGCCCGCGCGGGATCGCCCGGCTCGGAGAAGAACGTGCACAGACTCCCGTCCGGGAGCCGGTTAGAGATGAAATGGAGGTCGTCGAAGACGACCAGCGAGCCGAGCACGAGTGCACCGTCCACCGCACCGCAGGCCGTGCAGCCGAGGACCGCCCTCGCCCCCAGCTCTTTCAGCGCCCAGATGTTGGCGCGGTGGGTGACGTGGTTGGACAGCCGCGCGTGACCCGCTCCGTGGCGGGAGACGTGCAGGATTTCTGCCCCGGCGTAGGTCCCACTGGTCACCATCGCCTCGCCAAACGGCGTCTTCACCGTCGTCGATTGCGCACCCTCGAACCCCGGCAGCGCGTACGTTCCCGACCCCGTGATGATCCCCACCGGCATCGGGGGCGATGCTACTGGTCAGGCGGCGCGGAAAGACGCCATCGCGCCGCCCGCCGCCGCCCAGCGGGCCACGCCCACGGCACGGTCCCTCAGCCCGCCGGCACCGCTTCGTGCTCGGCGAGCCAGCGATCGAACGCCTCGGTCTTCTGCGTGTCCTCGTAGACCTCGTACTCCTTGAGCTTGCCCCACGCCATCTTGCCCCAGATGACGTAGCGGTTCTCATAGACCCGCTCGCCCTGGGCGGTGTCCAGGTGATCGTGGCCACGCACGCAGACCGTGGTGTTCCACGGGAACCCCTTGACGATCACCTCGTCGGGGAAGATCTGGATGCCGACACGGGTGAACCGGCGAAGCCAGCGCTCGTGCTCGGCCTTACCGCGCAGGTCAGTGGCCCACGTGCTCTGTCCCGGGAACACCATCCGCACATCGGCAGCATCCATCCGGAGCGTCGGCTTCAGATCGCCCGCCCTCAGCCGCTTCATGTTGTACGAGATCACCTGTTTCCCGATCCACGAAAGCATCCGACAGACTCCTCTAGATTGATCGCTCTAGCGATAGACTATCTCGCACGTCGTGCATCCGCAAATGAGAGGGGTCGGGTGGCCGCAACCAGAGATCGAATCGTCGGTGCCAGCGCGGAGCTATTTCGCCGCCAGGGCTACAACGCCACCGGCGTCAAGCAGATCGTGACCGAGGCGAAGGCCCCGTTCGGGTCCCTCTACCACTTCTTTCCCGGCGGTAAGGAGCAGCTCGGCGCCGAGGCGATCCGCACCTCCGGGGCGATGTACGAGCTGTTGATCGGGGCCGTGTTCGATCCGGCGCCCGACCCGGTCACCGGAGTCCGGGACTTCTTCGCCGGAGCGGCTGCGCACCTGGTCGAGACCGACTACGAGGATGCCTGCCCGATCGCCACCGTCGCGCTTGAGGTCTCGAGCTCCAGCGAGGTCCTCCGGGAGGCCTGCGCAGAGGTGTTCGAGAGCTGGATCGAGGCGGGAACGCAGATGTATCAGGGCAGCAGTTTGAGCCGTGAGCAGGCGCGCGAGCTGACGATCGCGATGCTCGCCGCTCTGGAGGGCGCGTTCGTACTGGCCCGGGCGCTGCGCAGCACGGAGCCGCTGGAGGTGGCGGGCGAAGTCGTCGCCCAGGCCGTGCAGCGGGCGCTCAGCACGGCCGCTAGCGGGGAACCCGGCCGCCCTCGGCCCCGGGTTCCGTCGCCGGTCCGCCCGGCGCGGCGATGCCCAGCACGCGCATCGCCTTGAGACCGAGTGAGAGCTTCTCCCGGCCGTCGGTGGAGGAGACATCAAGGCCCGTTAGCTCCCGCACCCGCTCGAAGCGGTAACGGATCGTGTGGCGGTGGGTGATCAGCCGCGCCGCGGTCGCGTTGACGTTGGCGTCGCAGTCCAGGAATGTGGCCAGTGTGCCCAGGAGATCGGTCTCGTACTGCTCGTCATAGGTCACCAGCGGCTTGACCGTCTCGCTGTAGAAGCGCTTGAGCTCGGCGGGATCCTTCATGTAGGGCAAGAGCAGCTGGTAGGTCCCGGTCTGCTCGTAGGCGAGCTCGGAGCGCTCTCCGTCTCCCTCGACGACGTTCGCCGCCAGCAGCGCCTCGTTGCCCGCATGGGGCAGATCGAGTGGCTCCTCGGTGCGCCGGCTGCGACCGAGCGCGAACGCGAATCCCGGGAGTCCCGACTCGAGCTCACGCAGCACTGCCGCCGATACCCTCCGCCCCGCCTCTCCGTCCGGGTCAGGGACCAGCACCAGGATCTGGCCGGCATCGCCCTCGCTGGGCGCGGCGATCGAGCCGGGGGCAATCGAGCGGGCCCCGCGGCTGGACACCGCCAGCAACCGGCGCCGCCAGTCGTCCTCGGTGGGGTTGCGCGCGTGTGCGCGTACGACCAGGATGCTGCCCCCGGCCGCGAGGTCAGTTCCGAGTTCCCGTCCCCGCGCGAGCAGGTCGCCACGATCCGGGATACGCCGGTCGAGCACCGCGCGCAGGAAACTCGTGGCGGCCTCCTCAGAGGCCCGCTCCGGCGCCCGGACGCGCTCGACCTCGGATGCGATCAGCGTGGTCACCAAACGCAGTACGGAGGCGTCTGGCGTGCGTTCGCGCGCACGCATCCGCAGCTGGCCGACCGGGGTCTCGGCGACCTTGAGTTCGATCGTCGCAACGTCGTTTGCGTCGCGCATCAGCGAGCGTTCGTCAGCGGGCGAGCGCGCCGCCACCGCCAGCACCGAGGCCGAGCGGTCGATCAGGATCAGACTGGCATCCAGCGCCCGCGAGGCCGCCCGGAGGATCTCCGGCAGGCCCGCCCCGGCTTCGACGGCGTCGGTGATCGCGGCCAGCCCGGCGAGGTCATTGGCGATCGAGGGCGGCGCGTCGCGCTCGGCCATCAGAAGACCTTCGGCCACTCGAAGACGATCAGCGCGCCCAGCAGCACGCCAACGCCGACGAGGGCCGCGAGCACGTACAGCGAGAGCACGACCGCCGCGACCCGCTCAAGCGGGCGCCGGTAGGCGGTCACGGCCGGGACGATCACCAGAGCGCAAAACGCGGCCAGGCCGAACACGCCCAGGCAGGCCCCGACGAGATAGGTGACGGTCTGGTTGCTCACGGTGCTGGCTGAAATTGTGCCCGAAGCCGGGGATGACGGGTCATAACACGACCGGGGCCCCGAATTCGGCCCCCACCGGGACCGCGGCGACGGCGCCGGGAAAGCGCTGGCGGAGCTCCCGGGCGGCCGCATTTGCCTGCGTAGGGCCGTCTTCGCCCCAAAACAGGCCGAGCACAGTGGGGCCCGATCCGCACACCATCGTCGTGTCGGCGCCGCAGGCCCGTGCGGCCGCCAGCGCGTCCGTCACCGCCGGACACAACGACTCGGCCGCCGGCGCGAGCTCGTTGACCAGCACCTCCGGCGGCAGGCCAGCATCGGGGCGCAGCACCTCGAGCAGGCGCGCGTGCGCAGCTCCGAGGGCCTCAGCGGACCGGGGCAACCCCAGCCGGTCAGCCTCTCTGTACACGTCCGGCGTTGACAGCGCATACGGCAACGGGATCAGCACGAACGCGTGCCCAGCCAGCGGTGGGAAGGGCGCCACGATCTCTCCGGCCCCCGTTCCGAGCACCACCCCGGGAGCGAGTTGGCTCGGCACGTCCGCGCCGAGCGCCGCCGCGAGCTCGGCCATCTCCTCGGGCCGACCCGGGGCCAGCTCGGCCGCCAGGCGCAGCGTGGCGGCGGCGTCGGCCGAGCCCCCTCCCATGCCCGCCGCCACCGGAATCCGCTTGGCGATCTCGATCCTCACCGGGGGCCCCGGCCAGCCCCGAGCGCGCAGCGCGCCCAGCGCTTCGGTGACCAGGTTCGCTCCCGCCACGCCCGGGCAGATGACCTCATCCAACCCGGTCGCGGCCTCCCGTGTGGTCAGCGACAGCTCGTCGGCGAGGGAGACCGACTCGAACAACGTCACCAGCCGGTGACGCCCATCCTCGCGGATTGGGCCGAGGTGGAGACAGAGGTTCACCTTGCCCGGAGCACGTGCGTGGAGCCTCATCTAGGCCAGCCTCTCCGCGAGCTCGGCGAACTCTCCGGGCGAGAGCCGCTCCGCCCGCTCATCGGCCGGATGGCCCATCTCGCTCAGCGCCCGGCGCGTGCGCTCGCGCACGCCGGGCGAGTCGCGGCGGGACAGCGCCAGCGAGCGCGCCAGCGCCTTGCGCCGATGCGCGAACGCGTCGTGGACCAGCGCGCGTACCGACGGGTCGGCCGCCGGCCCCGTTCGGCGTAGTCCGATCAGCACCGAGTCGACGTTCGGCACAGGGCGAAAGACCGTGCGTGAGACGGGGCGGAGAACGTGCACCTCACAGGCCAGCTGCGCCAGCACGGAACTGATGCCGTAGGCCGAGGTTCCGGCCTTGGCGGCGAGCCGCTCCCCCACCTCACGCTGGACCATCACCACCCAGCTGCGGACCGCGGGCAGCTCCTCGATCGTGCGCAGGATCGCGGTGGCCGCGATCGAGTAGGGCAGGTTGGCCACGACCTTGTTCGGGACGGGGTCGAGCGTGGCCAGGTCGAGCTCGAGCGCATCGATGAAGTGCAGCGAGACGTTGGGGTAGGGCGCGACGGCCTCCCGCAATATTTCCTCAAGGCGCAGGTCGATTTCGACCACGTGGACGTGGCGAGCCGTTTCGGCAAGCCGCTGCGACAGCACGCCGGGACCGCCCCCGATCTCCAACACGACATCCTCAGGACCCAGCTCGGCCAGCCGCTCGATCACGCCGAGGATGTTCCGGTCAACGAGGAAGTTCTGCCCGAGCTCCCGGCCGCTTCTCACCATCCGAATAGCGCGGCGGCGCTGTGCTCGATCGCCGCCTCTAGCTCGGGGTAGGCGACCCGCCGCTCGACGGCCAGCGCCTGCGCGGTGAGGGCGACGTGGGCGGGCTGGTTGGGCCGGCCGCGGACTGGCTGCGGGGCCAGGTACGGCGCGTCGGTCTCGACCAGCAGCCGCTCTGCCGGGACCCGGATCGCCGCCTCTCGGAGCGCCGCGGCGCTCGGGTAGGTCACGTTGCCGGCCAGCGAGATCCACCAGTCCGGGTGCTCCAGGCACGCCTCGATCTGGTCGGGCATCGAGAAGCAGTGCAGCACCACCTTCAACCCCTCGGCGTGGTCCTCGAGCACGGCCAGCGTCTCGTCGTCGGCGGCGCGGGTGTGGATGATCAGCGGCTTGCCGGTGCTGCGCGCCAGCCCGATCTGACCGAGAAAGGCGCGGCGCTGATCCTCCGCCGGCGCGCCCTCGCGGTAGTAGTCAAGCCCGGTTTCGCCGATCGCCACGCAACGAGGATGGGCGGCGAGCGCCTGGAGCTCGGCCAAGTCGGCGTCGTCGAAGCCGGCCGCCGAGTTGGGATGCCGGCCGACGGTTGCGTAAACCTGCGGAAAGTCCTCGGCCGCCGCCAGGGCCGCACGGCTGCTGGCGCCATCGAGGCCGACGGTGAGGATCCGGTGCACGCCCGCTTCGGCGGCCGCGGCGACGAGGTCGGCGTCGGACGGCTCGCACAGCTCCAGATGCGTGTGGCTGTCGATCACGTCCGCTTGGGGAACAGCGGTTCGAGCGCGACCACGGAGGCGCCGTTGCCACGTGCGGCAAAGCTGGCCTGGTCGTAGTCGAACGACTCCGAGCCGAGCGCTGCCATCAGCCGCTCGGTGCTGGCCGGCATGTACGGATGCAGCAGGACGCTGATCGAGCGCAGTCCCTCGGCCAGCGAGGCGAGCGTCTCGTCCAACTCGCCGGCCGATGCCTCGTCCTTGGCCAGTTGCCACGGCGCGCGCTCTTCGACGTACCGGTTCAGCCGGCGCACGCGGCGCCAGATCAGTTCGAGTGCCTGGGTGGCCTCGGCGCGGTCGAGCACCGTCGCGACCTCCTCCGCCAGACCGTCGAATCCGCGGATCAACTCAGGGTCGGTGGCGACCTGGGGAATCGTCCCCTCGCGGTAGCGCAGCAGCATCGCGATCGTGCGGCTGGCCAGGTTGCCGTACTCGTTGGCCAGTTCCGAGTCATAGCGGGAGCGCACGGCATCCATCCCCACCGCGCCGTCGCCCCCGAAGGCTACGTCGCGCATCAGGTAGAAGCGCAGCGCGTCGGTGCCGAACTCGTCGATCACCTCGAACGGATCGAGGACGTTGCCCAGGGACTTGCTCATCTTGCGCCCGTCGGCGCCGAGCAGGAAGCCGTGGACGAACACGTGGTCGGGCACCGGCAGCTCGGCCGCCATCAGCAGCGCCGGCCAGAACACGGTGTGGAACTTGAGGATGTCCTTGCCGATGACGTGGAAGGTGGCGGGCCAGAAGCGATCGGTCAGATCCTCGCCCGGCCGCGCATAGCCGAGCGCGGTGAAGTAGTTGAGCAGCGCGTCGAACCAGACGTAGAAGACGTGGCCGGGATCCCAGGGAACGGTCACGCCCCAGTGCATCCGGGCGCGCGAGAGTGAAACGTCCTGCAGTCCTGAGCCGATGAACGAGCGGGCCTCGTTGAAGTGGCGCTGCGGCATGACGAAGTCGGAGCGCTCGGCGTAGAGGCGCTCCAGCGGCTCCTGGAAGGTCGAGAGCCGAAAGAACCAGTTCTCCTCCTGGTGGAGCTCGAGCGGGATCTCGTGGATCGGGCAGCGGTTGCCCTCGAGGATCTCGTTCTCGACCTTGAAGTCCGCGCAGCGCGGGCAGTACCAGCCCTCGTAGAGGTCCTTGTAGGTGTGCCCGTTGTCGTGGACCTGCTGCAGCACCTCCTGGACCTTGGTCTTGTGCTGCTCGTCGGAGGTGCGGATGAAGAAGTCGTTGGAGGCGTTCAGCCGCGGCATCAGCGCCTTGAAGTGCTCGGCGTTGCGATCGGCCAGCTCCTTCGGCTCGAGTCCCTGCGCCCGGGCCGCGTCCGCCACCGGCTCTCCGTGCTCGTCGGTGCCGGTGAGAAAGAAGACGTCCTCGCCGCGCTGGCGCATATGCCGGGCCAGCACGTCCACGGCGATCGTCGTGTACGCGTGGCCGAGATGCGGCTGCGCGTTGACGTAGTAGATCGGGGTGGTGACGTAGTAGGACATCTCAGTCCAAGGCTATCCCGGGGAGGTCAGAGCGCTGTAGAGCTGATTGGCCGAGAACCCGGTCAGCTCGCCGATCACCGCGGCGGCGACGCGCGGCTTCGCGCCGCTGCCGACCAGCCGGCGAACCGCGTCGACGGCGGCGGCGGGATCCTCCGTCGCCGGCTGCGCGGGTCCGAACACGAGCACCACCTCTCCGCGCGGCGGCTCCGAGCGGTAGCGCTGCGGCCAGCTCGGAGGCGCTTCCGCGCACGATCTCTTCGTGGAGCTTGGTCAGCTCCCGGCAGACGGCCACCGGGCGGTCCGGATCGAGTCTCGGCCAGGACCTCCAAGCGTGGCCGCCACCCGGCGCGGGGATTCGAAGGCCACCAGCGTCTCCGGGGAGCGGAAGACCTCGGCCAGCTCGCCTCGCTTGCGGGGCAGGAAGCCGGCGAAGCGCCAGCGGTCGGCGGGCAGCGCCGAGGCGACCAGCGCGGCGATCGCCGCCGAGGGTCCGGGCAGGACCTCGACCGCGAGCCCAGCCGCGACGCAGGCCCGTACGAGCACGAACCCGGGATCGGAGACCAGCGGCATCCCGGCGTCGGAGACGAGCGCCACGTTCTCGCCCTCGCGCATCCGGTCGACGAGCTCCCGCGCGCGCTCGGCCTCGTTGTGCTCGTGGTAGCTGACCAGCTTGGCGCTGACGCCATAGCGATCGAGCAGCACGCGGGTGCGCCGCGTGTCCTCGCAGGCGACCACGTCCGCCTCACGCAGCGCGGCCAGAACCCGCAGCGTGACGTCCTCGAGGTTTCCGATCGGCGTCGGGCAGACGATCAGCCGGCCGCTCATGGCCCCCGCCCGTGCAGCCCGTCGAAGGCCAGCGCCGCGGCGCCGACCATCCCCGCTTCGACGCCGAAGCGGGCGGCGACGATCTCGCACCTCGATCGCGCGAGGGCGGGAGCGCCCGCGCGAGCATCTCCGCCCGCGCCGGCGCGAGCAGCAGCTCGCCCGCGGCGATCACGCCGCCGCCGATGACCACGACCTCGGGATTGAAGATGTTCGCGTAGCTGGCGATCGCCACGCCGAGGTTGCGGCCGATCACGCTGATCGCCTCGATCGCCGCCTCGTCGCCGTCGTGGGCGAGCTCGGTGACCAGCGGCCCCAGCAGCGATTGTCCGTCCGCGTGCGCCCGCGCCGAGACCGGAATCGGGGCGCTCCCGGGCCAGCCGCTCGGCCTCGCGAGCCAGCGCGGTGCCGGAGGCCAGCGCCTCGACGCAGCCGCGGTTGGGGCAGTTCCCCTGGCAGCGCGGCCCGTCCATGTCGATGACCATGTGCCCGAGTTCGGCCGCGGACCCGATCGATCCGCGGTACGGCTGCCCGCGCAGGATCAAGCCCGCCGCCGATGCCGGTGCCGATGGTCAGGATCACCGCCTCGTTGGTCCCGCGGGCGGCCCCGGCTCGATGCTCGGCCAGTGCGGCCACGTTGCCGTCGTTGTCGACGAACACCGGCAGGCCCAGCCGCTCGGCCATGATGTCGCCGAAGGGAATGTCGGCCAGCGGGAGGTTCACCGCGATCACGCCTCGGCCCGTCCGCTGGTCCATCAGGCACGGGATTCCGAAGCCGACGGCGGCGATCTCGGCGCCGCCGGCCTCCCGCGCCTCCTGAACGGCTTCTACAGTGATGTCGAGCAACGCCGACTGGTCAAGACCGGTCACGGTGCGCTGGGCGCGATGGTGGACACCGAGCCCCTCATCGACCGCGCCGGCCAAGACCTTCGTCCCGCCCATGTCGACGCCGATGGTGCGTCGGCCTGGCATGTCGATCACTATATGCAGTGCCCGGAATGTCCGAGAACCCTCCCAAGCCGGCGCAGCCCGACGACCGTCCCTACCGCGTCTACAGCGGTGGGGAAGCGTCCAGCTCAGGCTCGGGTGAGCGCCCCTACACCACCTACCGCGCCCGCCCTCGCGGGTTGCGCGCCCGGCTGCGCGGCGAGGAGGACGCTGCGCTGCCCGCTTCCGGCAGGGCCGCGATGGCGACTCGGCCGCCGCGCGAGCCCGGTCGCGCGCGGCCGATGGGCGGTGGCCCGCCGAGGCCTCAAGTACGTCGCCATCGCGGTGGTGGCCTGGCTGCTGCTCTCGCTCGTGCTGTTCATCGTCAGCGCGCAGATCGAGCAGGGCAATCTGCCGAGCTCGGCCAGCGCGGCGCTGAGCTCCGGGGGCAACATGCTGACCTCGACCGACACCGTGCTGGTCCTCGGCACCGATCAGCGGCCGGTCGGCTCCAAGGAGCCCGGGGCCAACACCAGCGACACCGGCAGCCGCTCGGACACGATGATGCTGTGGCGGATCGGGGGCGGCACCTCCCGGCGGCTGTCGATTCCGCGGGACACCGTGGCGGCGATCCCCGGACACGGCACGAGCAAGATCAACGCCGCCTACGCCTACGGGGGCGCCGGCGCTGGCGATCAAGACGGTCGAGGCGTTCACCGGGGTCAAGATCAACCACATCATCATCGTCAACCTGGCCGCGTTTCCGAAGTTCATCGACGCGATCGGCGGCGTCGACGTCACGACCGGCCGGATCTGCTCGAACATCAGCGGGGGCGCGTCCAACGGCGGCTTTACGCTGAACCTGCGGCCCGGCACGCATCACCTGACCGGAATCCAGGCCCTGACCCTGGCCCGGACCCGGCACAACACCTGCAACCCGGCGGAGAGCGACCTGACGCGGGTCAGGCGCCAGCAGCAGATCCTCAACGGGATCAAGTCGCAGCTGCTCTCCCCGGGGAGCTTCTTCCACCTCCCCTGGGCCGCCTGGCAGGCGCCCAAGGTGCTGCGGACCGATATGGGCGGATTCACCCTGCTCAGCCTGTTCGCCGCCTCCGAGCTCGGTGGCTCCGCGCCGGTGACCGTGCTCAAGCCCAGCGGCGCCACGACGCTGCCCGACGGCGAGTCGGCGCTCACGGTGACGCCCGGCGCAGGTCTCCGCCGCGGTCTCGAAGCTGATGAACGGCTGAAGCCGGCGGTGGGTCTCGCGAGCGGCACTGATGCTCATGAGACGTCGCCGAGACCGGCGCGGTACTGACGTAGCCCGATCCTCGGTTTATCGTCGCCGGGCGGCCAACCCATAAGGAGGGGCAGTGTTCGGAGGCAAGAAGAAGAAGCTCCTCGCCGAGGGGACTCCAGGCGAGGGCCGTCGTCATCAACGTGCAGGACACCGGGGTGACGATCAACGACAACCCGCGCGTCAAGCTGACCCTGCAGGTCCAGCCCGAGGGCGAGGTGCCCTTCCAGGCGGAGAAAAAGATCACCGTGTCTCGGGTGTCGATCCCCCGGGCCGGCGACGAGTACGTCGTCCGCTACGACCCCGCCGACCCCAGCAAGGTCGAATTCGATACCGCCGCTGCGGCCCAGGCCAACGCGTCGGTCGAGACGCAGGTGGCCGAGGCTGCTGCGTCGCGGATCCCGTCCGATCTCGCCACCAACGGCATCCTCGGCCGCGGGGCGTGCGTGGAGGTGCAGAAGACACCGGTCGGCCCGCTGATCGATTGCGCGATGACAGTCGGCGTGCGCCTCGTCGACGGAACTCCGTCCTATAAGACGACGACCCGGATCTCCCTTTCGCCGGAGAACGCCGCCAAGCTGATCCCGCACCAGACCCTGTTCACCGTCCGAGCCGACCCGCAGAACCACCAGCGGGTCGCGATCTCGCTCGGCGAGCCCACGCCCGCCGTCACCATCGACGACCCGACCGTGGTTGACCCGCCGGCGCGGGCCCTGCGCGACGGGGTTCCCTGCCGCGTCACGCTCTTGGCCCACAGCGAGCAATTCCTGCGCCTGCCCTCCGGCGAAGACCTCTACGCCGCCAAGGTGCAGGTCGCCGAGGACGGCTCGGAGATGCAGATCTTCCTGCCCGTGCCCGCCAGCGCCGCCGGGCTGGTTCAGGACGGAAGGCAATATCCGGCCAAGCGCTCTGCCCGCGGAGCCGAACGTGCTCACCGTCGATTGGGCCGCCGCCCAGCAGGAGTCTCGGCGCCAGCGCGATGCTGGCCTAGCCGGACCGGCGGGGCGGCTAGGAGGAACTCGCGGCCGAGGGAGGAAGCGGCCGACTCGGACTTCTTGGCCTTGGAGCCCGAGTCCGAACCCGAGAACCCGAACCCGAACCTGAGCCCGAGCCTGAGCTCGACCTGGAGTCCGAAGCTCCGTTCGAGCTCGACTTGGAGTCGCCGCCGGACTTCGCCGCGGCGCCGTCCTTGCTCTTGTTGGCGTCCGCGTTCTCCTTCTGCTCACGCGAGCGCTTGCGCGTCCCGTAATCGGTGTTGTAGAAGCCGGAGCCCTTGAAGTGCACGGCGGGCGGGTGAAACACGCGCTGCACGGGCGCGCCGCAGATCGTGCACGACTCGACCGGGGTGTCGGACATGCGCTGCATCACCTCGAAGTTATGGCCGTTCTCGCAACGGTATTCATAGATCGGCATGCTTCAGGAAGTATAGCCCTCGCCCTTGGCACTCTCAGCCCGAGAGTGCCAAACGGGGCGGCGTTCTCCTCGCCCGGCACCCCGGCTAGCATCCGCCGCCGGATGCCCGCCGACGCCGTCACCATGGACAAGATCGTCTCGCTGGCCAAGCGGCGCGGCTTCGTGTTCGCCAGCAGCGAGATCTACGGAGGCCTCGGCTCAAGCTATGACTATGGCCATTACGGCGTACTGCTCAAGAACAACGTCAAGGACCAGTGGTGGAAGGCGATGCTGCGCCAGCGTGACGACATCGTCGCGCTCGACTCGGCGATCATCCAGCACCCGCGGACCTGGGAGGCCAGCGGTCACCTGGCCGGCTTCACCGACCCGCTGATCGACTGCCGGACCTGCAAGCTGCGCTTCCGCGCCGACCATCTCGACCAGGCTCAACTGCGGCCGCAAGCCCTCCAAGAGCCCGGGCGAGACGCCCGATTGCGACCTGACCGAGGCGCGCGACTTCAACCTCATGTTCGAGACCACGGTCGGCCCGGTGCGCGAGGAGGGCTCGACCGTGTACCTGCGCCCGGAGACCGCGCAGGGGATCTTCCTCAACTTCAAGAACTACCTGCAGTTCTCCCGCAAGAAGCCGCCGTTCGGGATCGCCCAGATCGGCAAGAGCTTCCGCAACGAGATCACGCCGGGGAACTTCATCTTCCGCACGCGGGAGTTCGAGCAGATGGAGATGGAGTTCTTCGTCCCGCCCGACGAGGCAGCGCGGTGGTTCGAGCACTGGCTCGAGCAGCGGATGAACTGGTACACGGGCCTCGGGATCCGCCCCGACCATCTGCAGCTGCGCGCGCATGACCAGGACGAGCTCTCGCACTACTCGAGCGCCACCAGTGACATCGAATACCTGTTCCCGTCCATCGGCTCCGCCGGCGGAGGCCCTGGTCAGAGCTCGAGGGGATCGCCAACCGCGGAGACTTCGATCTTCGCCAGCACGCCGAATACTCGCGGCAGAAGCTCGAGTACGTCGACACGGCCAGTGGCGAGCGGTACATCCCCCATGTGATCGAGCCGGCCGCCGGCGTCGACCGGGCGATGCTCGCGTTCCTGGTCGACGGTTACGACGAGGACGAGATCGAGGGCGAGACGCGAACCGTGCTGCGGCTGCACCCGCAGCTCGCACCGGTCAAGGTGGCGGTGCTGCCGCTGGTCAAAAAGGACGGCCAGCCCGAGCTGGCGGCCGAGATCCACCGCGCCCTCCGCGAGCGCGTGCAGGCCGAATACGACGAGGGCGGCGCGATCGGGCGCCGCTACCGCCGTCAGGACGAGATCGGCACGCCCTGGGCGGTGACCGTCGACCACCAGTCGCTCGAGGATCGCACGGTGACGCTGCGCGACCGCGACAGCCTGGAGCAGGAGCGGATCGCCATCGATGGGCTGGGCGACGAGATCGAGCGCCGCCTGCTGCTCCCCTGGAGCTCGCCGAAGCTCGACTCCGCGGGCTGAGTCGCTACCGCCGCCGCGAGCGGACGTGAGCGGGCCGACGGCCGCGCCGTCGCTCCCAGACGGCGCTGAACAGGCAGATGAGCAGGACGACGAGGGCGATCATCCCGGTCACGGCGACCCCGGGGGAGATGATCAGCACCAGCACGGCGAGCACGACCGCAACGGCAACATCGACGCGCAGCACGCCGCGGCTCACAGCGGCAGCCGACGGTAGATCGCGCGCGGGAGGTGGCGCAGCACCGAGAACACCACGCGGAGCCGGCCGGGAACCCAGACCGTGTGCGCGCGGCCGGCGAGCCCGCGCACGGTCGCCTCGGCGACGGCCTCCGGGGTGGTGGCGAAGGGCGCGGGATCGAGGCCCTCGGTCATCCGGGTCTTGACGAACCCGGGCCGGACCACGAGCACCCGCGGCCCACCGCTGCGGGAGGCGTCGGCCAGGCCCTGGGCGAGGGCATCCAGACCGGCCTTGGCGGCGCCGTAGATCGCGTTGCCCGCCCGCGCGCGCTCGGCGGCGACACTCGAGAGCACGACCACCGTCCCGCTGCCCTGGCGGCGCATCGCTCGCATGCACGCGATCAGCAGCGATCCGGCGCCCGTGAAGTTCACGTGCATGACCTCGGTGGCGGTCGCCGGGTCGGCGTCCAATCCGTCCTGCGCGCCGAGCACGCCCACCGCGAGGACGGCCAAGTCGAAGCCGCCGCCGTGCTGGAACGCCTCGGCGATCGCCCCGTCGTGGGAGTCGGGTGCGCTCGCGTCCACCAGGTCGGTATTGACGTCGGAAAAGTTCTCGCGGCGCAGCTGCTCGGCGGCGCTCTGCAGCCGTCCCTCGTCACGGCCGAGGAGATATGGACTCACCGGCCTGTCGAGCGCGAGACGTCGCACGATCGCCAGGCCGATCTCCGAGCTGCCGCCGAGCAGCAGCACGCGCGTGGGTGCGCCGCTGCTCATCGGTCGATCAGGCCGGTCCGCAGCGCGAGGTCGGAGCGCCAGAGGCCATCTGGATCGATCTGGTCACGGACCCGGCGCCAGGCCGGAAGCTGCGGGTACATGGCCCTCACCGTGTCGGCTCGCAAGCGTGAATCCTTGCTCAGGTAAACCCGTCCGCCGGCTTCGGCGACGAGCTCGTCGAGCCGATCGAGCGCCGGCTGGAGGCCCGGTGCGGCGGCGGGCAGATCAAGCGCCAGCGTCCAGCCCTCGATCGGGAACGACAGCGGCGCGCCGTTGGCCGGTCCAAAGTCCTTGAGCACGGCCAGATAGCAGGGCACCCGCCGGCGACGGAGCAGGTCGATCGTCGCGTGGAGCACGTTCTCGGCGCCGGGCGGTACGACAAGCTGATACTGGATCAAGCCTCGCGGCCCGTACAAGCGCGGCCACGCCCCCAGCACGTCGAGCGGAAACATGTGCGCGCCGAACGGCTCCACGTGCCCACGCCGGCGCCGAGGGCTGACCCGAAACTTCAACTCGTTGAAAGCCCTGACGGTGCTCGGTCGCAGCACGTTGGAAGGCCAGCGCTCCGGCACCGTCGCCCGTCCCCTCACGGTTGCGGTCGGCGTCCTGACGTCGGCTGGCGGTGCACCGTCTCCCACCTCGAGCAGACGCGCGCGGGTGACGACCCCGCGGCCCGCGCGCGGTCCGAGCACGTCGAGCCAGGCCACCCGGTGAGGGCCGCCCGGCTCCAGCAGCAGCGCGAGGACATCATCGAGGTCGTCCGCACGATCGGTATCCACCGACAGAAGCGGGCGGTCCGCCGACGCCAGGGCGACCCGGGCCCACAAGATCACGCCCGTCAGTCCCATCCCACCAAGGGTGGCCGCGAACAGGCCGTCGGGATCATCCGGCTCGAGCTCCAGCAACTCGCCCGCGGCGGTCAGGAGCCCGAGCGCCTGGACGTGGCTGCCGAAGGTTCCAGCGGTGCCGTGGTTCTTTCCGTGAATGTCGCTGGCGATCGCGCCGCCGATGCTGACGTGCTGGGTTCCCGGGACCACCGGCACGATCCAGCCCTTCGGCACCACGGCATCGAGGAGCTCGCCGATGGTGACGCCGGCCTGTGCCGTGACGGTCCCGTTCTCCCGGTCGAGATCGATGTGCTTGAGCGCGGTCAGATCGAGTACCAGACCCCCGGCCAGCTGCGCGGCATCCCCGTAGGAGCGCCCCATCCCCCGTGGGATCGTCCCCGGTGCCTCGCGCACTCGTTCCAGCGCCACCTGGACCGCCGCGGAGTCCAAAGGCCGAATCAGCTGGGCTTGCACCTCGCCCGCGCCGCCCCATCCGCACAGCGACACCGAGGCCGGAGCAGGGCTCCTGAGGTCAGTTCTCACCGCCGTCATCGTGTCAGGACAGAGCGCGCAGACCGAGCACGAACACCATCAGCCAGAGCGCGCCGGCCACCTGCAGCGGACGGTCGCGAAGCAGCATCTCCTCCGGCGCTTCCCCGTCGCCGCGCTGCACGAGCGCGCCGTAGCGCACCAGGCAGGCCGCGAAGGGCAGGATCGTCAGCGGCCGCCAGGGAAAGCCGTCCACGGTGGGCAGCGCAAACGCCCACACGCAATAGGCGAACAGGGCGCAGGCCGCGCTGCCGATCACCAGCAGGCGCAGCCGCGCCGGCGTGTAGAAGCTCAGCACCTTTCGTTTGAGCTCGTGGTCGTCCTCGACCCGCCCGAGCTCGGCCAGGCGCTTGCCCGCGGCGACCAGCAGAGCCGAAAACGTGACGACGAGGAGAAACCAGCGCGACAGCGTCACCGGTGCGGCGACGCCTCCGGCGACGGCGCGCAACACGAAGCCGCCCGCGATCGCTGCGACATCCAGCACCGGCACCCGGCGCCAGATCAGCGTGTAGGTCAGGGTCAGGGCCACATAGCCGAGACCGACGAGCAGCAGCAGCGGGCGCACCGCCGCGCACAGGGCCAGCCCGGCGACCATCAGCCCGAAGCCCAGGACCAGCGCCGGTAGCGGTTCTAACTCCCCGGCGGCGATGGGGCGGTGGCGCTTGCGTGGGTGCCGCCGGTCCTCCTCACGATCACGGACATCGTTGACGGCGTAGATTCCCGAGGCGAGCATGCAGAAGGCGATACAGGCCACGCCGACGCGGAGCGGGACGTCGTCGCGCCCCAGCGCACCGGCGGCACCGGCGGCGGCGACGACGAGGACGTTCTTGATCCACTGCTTTGGCCGCAGTGTGACCACCACAGCCTGCAGCGGACCGCGCCGAGATCGCGTATCCAGCCCGAGCAGGGTTGCGGCGTCAGCGGCGCCGGAACGCGAGGATCCCATTGCGAGCACCGTAGGCTGGATTTATGAAGGACAACTTTGCAAAGTATGAGGGAGTTCACAAATTTGCCTCCGATGAGAAGGCTCCTAAGTCTTTAGGGTTCCCTACAGAAGGCTCGGCACCCTGCTGAGCATGCTCGCGCCGCCGAGAGCCCCGGTCGAACCCGTGCCAGCGCCCGTTAGCGCGCGGTCCCGCGCGGCCCCCTCGGCGCGGTTCTGAGCGCCAACGCGCGCGGCGCATCGCGGTGTTTGCCTCGCTTCTCTGCCTGGCTCCGGTCGTCATCTCCTACGGCAACGCGCTTACCCAGACGTCGAACTCGAGTATCGGGATCCGCACGGTCGAGTGGCTGCGCGACAACGGAGCCCGCGGCTTGGTCAACTGGGTCGAGTCGACCTATTACTCGCTCAATGCCCCCAGCACCGGGGGACCGGGACTGCGCGCGCTGCCTGCTCAGCCGGGAACCGGACTCGCCCCGAGCCTGCCCCGCCACCGAGCCGCGATCTATCGGCCGCCCCGGATCAGGCCCGTGATGCATCCGGGGCTCCCCGGCGAGGGCGTGTGGCGAGCCACGTTCCACGGTGGCCGCACACCGCCACCCGTCCTGGTGACGAGCTTCCGGCCGGATCCCAACTACCCTCAGCTGGTCGCCGGCGTGGCCTGGATCGACGCCCACCGGACCAACACGTGGCTGTACCCGGGACGCCAGGAGCCCGCAGTCTCGATGAGCTCGCGCGGCCCGACGGAGGTCCCCATGCGTCTGCGCCCGCGACTGGTGGCCACCTTCAACAGCGGCTTCAAGCTCAAAGACTCCGGAGGCGGCTTCGCTGTCGGCGGCCACACCTACGCGCCGATGAAGCCGGGGGTCGCCACCTTCGTCCGCTACCGCGACGGCCACGTCGACGTGATCTCGTGGACCGGCGGCGCCAGCGTCGGGTCCGGATATCGTCTACGCCCGCCAGAACCTTCCGCTGATCGTCGACCACGGGAAGCTGAACCCCACCCTCTCCGACGGGCCCGAGTGGGGCGCGACCCTTGGCAACGCCGTCCGCGTTTGGCGCTCGGCGGTCGGCGTCGATCGCCGCGGCAATCTGCTCTACGCCGCGGCCAACATCCAGACGGTCGGCTCGCTGGCCGCGATCATGCGCCGTGCCGGCGCGGTCCGGGCGATGGAGCTCGACATCAACACCTACTGGACGAGCTTCATCACCTATCGCGCGCCGGGTGCCGCGGGCTCCGCAAACCTGCTCCCGAGCATGGACCGGCCCTCCAGCCGCTATCTCAGCCCCGAGGACCGCGACTTCTTTGCGGTCTATCTCCGCTGAGCCAGTGCGTCGCGCCCAGCTGTGGGTCTGCGCCGCAGGGGCGATTTGCGCACTCGCGGGGTGTGGCGGGAGTGGCCGGTCGTCCGCCTCGGTCACAGCGTCTGCGTTGACGGTTCCCGGCGCGACCGCCTCGACCGCTTCGACCGCCTCGACCGCTTCGACCGGCTCCCGGGCAACGCGGCGACCGAGCCGGACAACCCACCCGCTCGCCACCGGCCCCGTGAGCATCACGACGCGGGTTTTGCCGTTGGTCGATCGCAGCCGGACGAGTGCTGTTTCCCGGACAACCATCGCTGCCACGGCCGCTGACCACGATCATCCGCTACCCCAGCAACCTTGCCGGTCCGCTGCCGCTGATCGTGTTCGGGCACGGCTTTGCGGTCACGCCGCGACCCTACGCGGCGCTGCTGACGGCCTGGGCGCGCGCCGGTTACGTCGTCGCGGCGCCGGTGTTTCCGCTCGGGAACGGTGACGCGCCCGGGGGCCCCAACGAGGCCGACCTGGTCAACCAGCCGCGGGACATGAGCTTCGTGATCACGCAGCTGCTGCGGGCCAGTGCGGCCGGCTCCGGAGCCCTTGCGCGGACGGATCGACCCACATAAGGTCGCGGTCACCGGTCAGTCCGATGGAGGCGACACCGCGCTGGCCGCCGCCTACGACGGGCGGTTCCGGGATCCGCGTGTCGACGCCGCGATGATCCTCTCGGGGGCGCGGATCCCGATGCTCGGCGGCTTCGCCTTTCCAGCCCATGCGCCGCCACTGCTTGCCACCCAGGGCACGGCGGACACGATCAACCCGCCGAGCTTCACCCACGATTTCTTCGACGCCGCGCCGACGCCGAAGTTCCTGCTCAACCTGCTCGGCGCCACCCACCTTCCTCCCTACACCGACGAACAACCACAGCTCGGCATCGTCGAGCGGGTGACGATCGCCTTCATGGATCACTACCTGAAGCGGGCTCCCGGCGGGCTGGCTGGCGATGCAGCGGGCCGGGAACCGCCCCGGGCTGGCCTCGCTGGACGTGGCTCGCTGATCGATGTGACTGCCACTAGTGCAGCGTGGCCCGCGCCGAGACCGAAAAGCCGTCGGCGGTAGGGGTGGACGCGATGTCCTGCACCGCGACGTGGGGGTTGCTGAACAACGTTATGGTGGCCAGGCCGCCGAAGGGGATGTTCGGCGCCACGATCAGCTGACCGTTCTGGGCGGCGACGGTCGCGTTGGCGGTAGCGCTCACGCCGAACAGCGTGGCGGTTCCGCGGAGGATCAGCTGGCCGTTGCCTGAGGCCACCGGCTGAACGTTCTCAAGAAACGGGACCGAGCCGCGCAGATCGGCCTCGGTGACCCGAGCTGCGCCGGTCAACTCGTTGCCCTGCTTGTGCAGCGTCGCGTCGCGCAGAGTCAGCAGCCCGGCCTTGACCTCGCCGGCGACGCATCGAGCGTGCCGACATCCCCGGTCTGGCCGAAGTGTGGACCCCAGGTTGGGCGAGCTGCTGCGTGTACTGACCCATCCGGATCACCACCCGGTCGGCTTGGTGCCAGAGCAGCTCGATCGCCGGGAACGCGTGGACCTCGACGTGGAGCACCGTGCCCGAGCGAGCCAGGCGATCGCGCAGCTGCTGCTCGGCGATCCCGGGCAGCACGAGCTGCGCGACCGCGAGCAGCACGAGCACGAGTACGGCTGACGCCAGCACGATCAGTCGGCGCATCTGCGGTTGAACGTTAGGGGTCCGCGCGCGTGGCGCGGGGTACGGCCCCGAAGCGGCGCGCCGGCTCAGCTCAGGACGGCCCGGACCGCGGCGACGGCCTGGCCGACGACCGGCGCGATGTCGAGGTCCGGCTCGCTGAGCTTGCGGACCGTGACCCCGTCGGCGAGGGCGAACAGGAACGTCGCGAGCACGTCCGCGTCGGCGTTCAGGCGAAGTACCCCGGCCTGCGCCTTGGAGCGCAGCGCCGCGGCCATGTGCTCACGCGTGCGGCGGCCGAGCTCGGCCAGTTCGGCGGAGATCTCGGCGTTGCGCTGGGCGAGGGTCATCATCTCGTAGAACATGACGACGGCGGTCTGGCCCTCGCCGAGGAACTCCTCGAAGCTGCGCACGAGGGCGGCGAGCACGCTCTCCGCGTCCTGGGCGGCGCCGACGGCGTCTTCCAAGCGCTCGATGCGTACATCGCATTCGCGCCGGACGACCTCGACCAGCAGCCGTTCCTTGGTGGCGAAGTAGTAATGCAGCAGCCCACGGGAGACGCCGGCCTCCCGGGCGACGTGGTCGAAGGTGGCCCCGGCGATCCCGCGGGCGGCAACGCTGATGCGCATCGCCTCGACGATGCGGGCGGCCTTGTCCCCCGCGAGTTCACGCGCGGAACTGAGGTCGGTTGCGGTCGCTGCCTCCACGGAGCGGAGTCTAGTGTCCCAGGCCGAGCAAAGAAAAGGCGCCCTTGTCGGGCGCCTCTCCTCAACCAACTCGGGTTTCCGGCGCCGACTAAGCGGCGCTGACCGGAGTTGCCGGAGGCGTGGAGGCCGCGCCCGCAGGGGGCGTGTACTCGAACTCCTCCTCCTTGCCGAACAGCGTGTCCAGGACCTTCGAGCGCAGCGATTCGCTGCCGGCGAGGGCCAAGCCGCCACCGATGCCGGCGATCAGGAGCTTGCGGCCGAAGCCGAGGCCCTTGCGACCGCGCTTCTTCGGCGCATCGGTCAGCGAGACGGAAGCCTCACGGACGGCCTCGACGACTGACCGCAGATCCTTCTGCAGCTTCTTGTCCTCGATGATCGCCTTATGCGGCGCTTTGCCGTTGGACAGGCGCCCGTAGGCGCTCTTGCCCGACTCGATCGCCTTCTGCACGTTGTCGCGCAGGTTGGCGTCGTCGATCAGGCGCTGGATATACGGATTGGACTTCGCGATGTTCGCGACGTCAGCGGCGTTCAACGCCACCGCTTTTGCGGCCTTCGTCTTCTTCTTTGCCATAAGTCTCCCTCGTGCGAGTGGCGGGTTGTTAGCTGAGAATACCCAGCAATCAGCTAACGATCACGAATTCAGCCCGCGGGCGTACCCTCACCTGACCGACTGCAGCGTCCTCGGGCGATGCGGCGCGGCTCGTCGCTGCAGCGCCACCTCGAGCACGTCGCCGATCTCCGAGACGAACCTGAACTCCAGATGCTTGAGGAGATGGGCGGGGATCTCGTCGACGTCCTGCTCGTTCAGCGCCGGAGCGATCACGCAGCGGATCCCGCCTCGCTGGGCGGCCAGCGCCTTCTCCTTGAGGCCGCCGATCGGCAGGACCTGGCCGGTCAGGGTGATCTCGCCGGTCATCGCCACGTCGCTGCGCACGGGACGCCCGGACAGCAGCGAGGCCAGCGCGGTGGCGATCGTGATGCCGGCACTCGGTCCGTCCTTGGGGGTCGCGCCGGCCGGCACGTGGATGTGGATGTCGTGCTCGGCGAACCAGTCGTCCTCGAGGTCCGGCAGCACCTCCGCCGCGTTGCTGCGGATGTAGGACAGCGCCGCCTGGGCGGACTCCTTCATCACGTCGCCGAGCTGCCCGGTGATCGTCAGCCGCCCCTTGCCCGGCATCGCGGTCGCCTCGATGAACAGGACGTCGCCGCCGACCGGTGTCCAGGCGAGCCCGGTGGCCACACCGGGACGTGAGGTGCGCCGGCGCGACTCGGAGAAGAACCGGCGCTTGCCGAGCAGCTCGCGGACCCGCGGCTCGGAGACCATCACCTTGCGGGTGGCCTTGCCCTCCGCCACCTGGCGGGCGACCTTGCGGCACACGCTGCCGATCTCCCGCTCGAGCTGGCGCACGCCCGCCTCGCGCGTGTAATCGGCGATGATCGCGCGCAGCGCCTGGTCGCTGAAGGCGATCCGGCTGCGCGAGAGCCCGTTGCGCTCGATCTGGCGGGGCACGAGGTAGCGCTTGGCGATCTCCAGCTTCTCCGCCTGGCTGTAGCCCGCGAGCTGGATCACCTCCATGCGATCGCGCAGCGGACCCGGAATCGTGTCAAGCGTATTCGCGGTGGTCACGAACATCACGTTCGAGAGGTCGAACGGGAGGTCGAGATAGTGGTCGCGGAAGGTGCCGTTCTGCTCAGGATCGAGCACCTCGAGCATCGCGCTCGACGGGTCGCCCCGGAAGTCGGAGCCCATCTTGTCGATCTCGTCGATCATCAGCAGCGGGTTGTTGGCGCCGGCGTCGCGCATCGCGCGAATGATCGTTCCCGGCATCGCCCCGATGTAGGTACGGCGGTGTCCGCGGATCTCCGCCTCGTCGCGCATGCCCCCGACGCTGATCCGCTCGAAGCTCCGCTCCAGGGCCCGCGCGATCGAGCGGCCAAGCGAGGTCTTACCCACGCCCGGGGGTCCGACGAAGCACAGAATCGAGCCGCGGGCGTCGGGTTTCAGCGAGCGGACGGCCAGAAACTCGAGGATTCGATCCTTGACCTGCTCGATGTCGTAGTGGTCCTCGTCGAGGACCTTGCGCGCGTGCGCGAGGTCGAGGTTGTCCTCGGTCGACTTGTCCCAGGGAAGCGCGGCGATCCACTCGAGGTAACCGCGCACGACTCCGTGCTCGGCCATCGCCGGCTGCAGGCGCTCGAGCCGGCTGAGCTCTCGGTCGGCCTGCTTGCGCACTTCCTCGGGCAGCTCGATGGCGGCGAGCTGCTCGCGCAGCTCGTTCACCTCCGCCTGGACCTCGTCGGATTCGCCGAGCTCCTCCTGGATCGCCTTCAGCTGCTGGCGGAGGAAGTACTCACGCTGACCCTTCTCGAGCTCGGACTGCACCTGGGACTGGATCTTCGATCCGATCGCCACGACCTCCAGCTCCCGGGCCAGGATCTCCGAGAGCCGGCGCAGGCGCTTGGAGACGTCGAGCTCCTCCAGCAGCGCCTGCTTCTCCTCTGTCTTCAGCCGCAGCGCGCCGGCGATCAGGTGCGTCAGGACGCTCGGATCCTCGACGTTGGTGACCATGATCTGCAGCTCTTCGGGCAGATACGGGACCTCGGTGACGATGTCGGTGAAGGTCTGCTGGACGTTGCGCATCAGCGCGACCAGTTCCGGTGTCTGGCGCACGACGTCGGGGGCCTCGGCGACCTCGGCCACCAGATATGGATCGGTGGCCAGCCACTGCACGACGCGAACGCGCTGGCCACCCTGGACCAGTACGCGGAGCGTCCCGTCGGGAACACGGATCATCCGCGCCACCACGCCCATCACCCCGACGTCGTAGAGGTCCTCCGGACCGGGCTCCTCCTCCTCCGGCTTGCGGCTGGCCACCATCACGATCGAGCGATCCCCGCGCAGGACGTCGTTGACCAATTCGATGCTCCGCTGCTGGCCGACGTTGAGCGGGATCAGCATCTCCGGGAACGTGACGGTGTCACGCAGTGGCAGCACGCCGACCCGGTCAGGGAGCTGGCGCGCCCCGCCCACCTCGATGTCCCGAGGGCCGCCGTCGGGGGTCCCGACCTCGATCATGCTTCGCGCTCGATCGGCACCGAGCGCACCCGCGGCTCGGACTGAAGCAGCGGGAGCTCCACCCGGAGGATCCCGTCCTCGTAGCGTGCCTTGGCGGCATCGGCCTGGACGTCGGCACCGAGCTCGACGATCCGCCGGAAGCTGCCGCGCTCGATCTCGACCTGCTGGTAGACGTCGCTCTCCACCGCCGGCGGCGCCCGCCGGCCGGACAGGATCAACTTGCGACCCTGGATCTCCAACTCGAGCTCGTCGATGACCACTCCGGCGAGCTCGGCGGTGACGATGGCCTGTGGCGGATCGGCGGTGTAGGCCACGTCCACGGCGGGAGAAAACCCGAGCCTGCGGCGGGAGAGCCCGGTCCGCTCCAGCACGTCGCCGAACAGCTCATCCATGTCCCGGCGCATCCGATCGAAGTTGGCAAACAGGTCTCGCTCGGGCATCGCGGCAAGGTTAACCGCGCGCGGTCACTCAGTGAACTCGTACACGGCTCCCTCGTGGGCGAGCTCGACGGGCTTGCCGTAGGTCTCGCTTGCCGCGGCCTGCGCCCACTCGGCATCAAGCTCATCGGAGAAATGCGTGAGGACCAGGCGCCGGGCTCGCGCGCGGCGCCCGTGATCGCCCGCCTCCCCGGGCGTCAAATGGCCACGGATCCCGGTGCGCTCGGGACGAGGCAGCGTCGCCTCGATCAGCAGCATGTCCGTGTCGGCGGCGAACCCCACCAGTTCATCGTTGGGGCTGCAGTCGGCGCTGTAGGTCAGCCGCCCCGACTCGCAGGCCAGCTCGACGGCGTAGGTCGGCGTGTAGTGCGGCACCTCGCAGAAGCGCACGGAGAACGGGCCGATGACGAGCTCGTCGGGAGCGTCGTATTCACGCAGGCTGAATGCGTGCTCGATCAGGTCCTCGTTGCCCCAGCAGCCGACGATCTGGCGAAACACCTCGCCCGCGCCCACGGGCGCGTAGAGCGCCGGACGGGCGGGATGGTCTGTGCCGGGCCAGCCGCCGACCGCCACGGGCTGCTGGCGCGGCGCGTAGGTGAGGGCGTAGGAGAACGGGACCAGGTCGAGGAAATGGTCGGCATGCAGATGGCTGACCAGGACCGCGTTGACGTCGACGTAGTCCAGACTCCGCGCAGCTTGGAGAACACGCCGTTGCCGCAGTCCAGCAGCAGCGTGAAATCGTCCTCCTGGATCAGATAGCCGCTGCAGGCTCCGCCGGCGTCCTGCCACGACGGTGACTTGCCCAGCACGGTGACTTGCAACACCGCTCCTCTCTCGTGACTCTGCCACTCTAACCGGGTGGGCATGACGCACGCGCAGGTGCCGTTGCTGCTCGCGGCGAACACGCACCGCTTCGACGTGGCGCTGCTGGTTCTCGGTGCGCTGCTGGTTCTCGGCGCGCTGGTCTCGGGCGTCGCTCGGCGGAGCTTTCTCTCCCTGACCGCGCTGTTCGTCCTGATCGGCTTCGTGCTCGGACCCGGAGTCACCGGGGCACTTCACTTCAACGCCCGCTCCTCCTTCGTCGGTGACCTGGCGACCGTGGCGCTGATCGTGATCCTGTTTCGCGACGGGCTCGAGGTCGAGCAGGAGATGCTGGTGAACCACTGGCACCTGCCGCTGCGCAAGTTGGTGCTGGCGATGCCACTGACCGCGGGGATCGTCGCGGTCTCGGCGCGGCTGCTGACCGACCTCAGCTGGACTGAGTGCTTCCTGCTCGGCGCGCTGCTCGCGCCCACCGATCCGGTGCTGTCATCGAGCGTCGTCACCGACCCGCGAGTGCCGCGGCTCGTGCGCCATTCGCTGAACCTCGAGTCGGGCCTCAACGACGGACTGGCCCTCCCCGCCGTCCTCGCGCTGGCGGCGGCGCTGAGCGCACGGAGCGGGCACTTCGTCTGGTGGCGGTTCGTGCTCCAGGACGTGACGGTTGGCTTCGCCACCGGTTTGGTGGTCGGCCTGGTCGCCTCGTGGCTGATGCCGCGAGAGGGCGGGATCCAGTCCCACCAGAAGTCTCTCTACGCGCTCGGGCGCAGCGTTTGCCGCCTACGGGATCGCCGTGCTGCCCCCGCACGGCAACGGGCTGATCGCCGTGTTCGTCGCGGCGATCACCCTCGGCATCAGGCGGCCGGACCTGCGCGACGTGTTCAGCGAGCAGGCGGCGGACCTCGTCGAGATCGTCAAGCTGGGGATCTTCGTCGTGTTCGGGTCGCTGCTCACGCTGCACGGGCTGTTCGGCGACGGGTGGGCGGCGATCGGGATCGTCGTCGCCACGCTGCTGCTGGCGCGGCCGGTGGCGGTGTTCGCGGCGCTGGCCGGAACCGGCACGGATCTGGCCACCAAGGGGTTCATGGCCTGGTTCGGGCCCAAGGGAGTGGCGACGATGACGTTCTCACTGCTGGTGCTGAACGACCAGATCGCCGCCGGCAGCCGGATCTTCAATCTGGCGGCGCTGGCGGTGTTCTGCTCGATCGTGCTGCACGGGCTGACCGACACGCCCGGCGCGAGGTGGATCGCGCGGCGCTCAGACTGAGCGCGCCCGAGCAGGTCTCGACTCGGACGCCGGGGGCTCAGTGGTGCTCTTCGGCGTCGTGGCGCCGCGCGGGATCCAGCACCCAGCCCAAGATGACGGCCAGCAGCACGAAGGCGACGAATCCCCCGATCAGCGGCCAGAACATGGCGGAAACATATCGAGCCTGGGGGTCCGGCGGGACCCAGCGTCCCGAGCCGGGGCCCTAGGCATGCAGCGCGACCTGCTCACTCGGCGGTGGGGAACGCCCAGGCGACCTGAAGGCGGCGTTCCTGGCGGAAGACGAAGCGGAGCTGGCTGGGCGGCCGCAGCCCCTCAGGATGAGCCGGGCGAAACGTCGCGCATGGTCCGGCCTCCGATACCGCGCAGAGCAGGTTGGTGTGAAAGAAGCAGTTCTCGCAGCTCACCTTCGCTGCGGCAGTGCGCCCATTTGCCATGCGTGACAGACCCCGTTCGTGTTCAGAAGCTCAACCGACGACGACCTCCACTAAAGCGGAACTCGCCCCCCTCGCGCAATGGCCAATCCCGGAAATCGCAGGAATCTTCGTCAACCACGTAAATACCTGGAAATTGCGGGCATTCTCTGTGGCGGGGCGAGAAGGCTCCGCATTTTCCGTAGCTTTCGCGTCATGGCAGATGAGCCCGACCGGCGCGCGGCAGATGATCTCGCTCGCCGACTTCGAGGCGGTGGCGGAGCAGAAGCTGCCCGCCGGCGCCCTCGGCTACTACGCCGGCGGCGCCGGTGACGAGATCACCTTGCGTGACAACGTCGCCGCGTGGCGCCGGCTGGCGATCCGCCCCCGGATGCTGACCGGCGTGGCGCAGCGCGACCCCAGCGTCACCGTCCTGGGTCAGCGCCGCCCCCACCCGCTGATCATCGCGCCGATGGCCTTCCAGCGGATGGCCCACCCCGACGGGGAGATCGCGACGGCCCAGGCGGCGGCGCGGACCGGAGCCCCCATGTGCCTCTCGACCCTGGCCACCACCGGTCCCGACGCGCTGGCCGAGGCGGTCCCGGACAGCCCGCGCTGGTTTCAGCTCTACGTGTTCACCGATCGCGGGGTGAGCCGGGAGTTGGTCGAGCAGGCGGTTGAGCACGGCTACGAGGCGCTGGTCGTCACCGTCGATCTGCCGATCATGGGGCTGCGCGAGCGGGACCTGCGCTCGGGAGTCAACGCGGCCGCCTGCAGCGTGGCCAGCGCGAGCTCCGCCGGCGCCGAGGGGCCAATGACGCCCGGCTGACTTCGCCGGGCTGATCGACCCCGACCTGACCTGGCGCGACGTCGAGCAGTTCGCCGCCGAGAGTCCGCTGCCCGTGCTGGTGAAGGGGATCCTGACCGCCGAGGACGCGCTGCTGGCCGCCGAGACCGGCGTGCGAGGCGTGGTCGTCTCCAACCACGGCGGTCGTCAGCTCGACACGGTCCTCTCCGGCGCCGACGCGCTGCCGGCGGTGATCGATGCGGTCGGCGACCAGCTCGACGTGCTGGTGGACGGCGGGATCCGCCGCGGTACCGACGTGCTGAAGGCGCTGGCTCTGGGTGCCCGGGCAGTGATGATCGGCCGCCCGATGCTGTGGGGCCTCGCCGCCGAGGGGGCCGACGGCGCGGCGCGGGTGCTGGAGATCCTGCTCGCCGAGCTCGACTCGGCGCTGGCGCTGTCGGGTGCCGCGCGCGCCGAGTATCTCGACCCGAGCTTCGTCACCGCGGCCCCGTGGGTAGCGTCAGAGCAATGAAGGTTCTCATCACCGGCATCACCGGCTACGTCGGTTCGCGCCTTGCCCCGCGCCTTCGGCGGCCGGCCATGAGGTGCGGGGCATGTCCCGCCACCCGAGCGGGGCGCCGGATGGCATCCCGATTGTCGCCGCCGACGCGGTCTCCGGCGCCGGCCTCCAGGCGGCACTCGAGGACATTGACGTGGCCTACTTCCTGATCCACTCGATGGAGACGGCGGCTCAGGCCGATGGCGCCTTCGTCGACCGCGAGCGCACGGCGGCGGAGAACTTTGCCCGGGCCGCCGCGGCGGCCGGCGTGCAGAGGATCGTCTACCTCGGTGGTCTGGTACCCGAGGGCGGCCCCGCCTCGCCGCACCTCAGAGAGCCGGCTGGCGGTTGAGGAGACGCTCTTGGCCGCGCTGCCGGACTCCGTGGCGTTCCGCGCCTCGATCGTCATCGGGGCCGGCTCGCGCTCGTTTCGCTTCCTGGTCAGGCTGGTCGAGCGGCTGCCCGTGCTGGCGGTCCCGGCCTGGCACTCCAACCGCACCCAGCCGATCGACGAGCGAGACGTGGTCGAGCTGCTCGCCCGCGCCGCCACCAACGATCAGGTCGGCGGACAGTCGCTCGACGTCGGTGGCGCCGATGTCGTCTCCTACGGCGAGCTGATCACCACGATCCGCGATCACATGCTGATCGACCGCCCAACGCTGTCGCTTCAAGCGGCTGACCGTCACCCCGATCGCCAGCCGCCTCGCCTCGGTGATCGCCGGCGAGGATCCTGAGCTGATCGGTCCGCTGATGGAGAGCCTGGACAGCGACCTGCTGCTGCGTGACAACCGCGCCGCGGAGCTGCTCGGCGTCCGCATGCACTCGCTGGACGCGGCCATCGACCGCGCGCTGCGTGACTGGGAGGCCGTTGAACCACTCGCTGCTCGTTAGCCAACCGTTACTGTCTGAGCCTCGATGAGCAAAGTCCAGACAGAGATCGAGATCGCCGCGCCGGTGGAGACGGTCTGGCAAACGATCATGAATCCCGCTCGGCTCAAGGACTGGGTCACCATTCATCGATCCGTCGAGAACGCCTCCGAGCCGCTGGAGCAAGGTTCAACGATGGACCAGGTGCTGCAGATGCGAGGCGTCTCGTTCAAGGTGCATTGGACATTGGCTGACCTCAGCGCGCCAACCATGGCGCAGTGGGACGGCCGGGGTCCAGCGCGTTCACGCGCCAGCATCCGTTACGAGCTCTCACCGCGCGGAGATGACCGCACGCTGTTCAAATACTCCAACGAGTTCACCCCACCCGGCGGAATGCTCGGAAATGTGGCCAGCCGGGTGATTGTCGGCGCCGCCTCCGAACGTGAGGCCAACGGTTCACTGAGCCGTTTGAAGGCGCTGCTCGAGCGCGACTGATCACACGCGGAACCCGTTTTCACGCCGGAGCGCAGACCTCGCTCAAATACCCGTCCATACGGAGCAGTAACGCCGTGTGTGTATGGTTCACCACAATTTTTCTCGCAAATTCCACTCAGGGAGAAGTCAGTGGCTGATTTCGTTGACACAACGGTGAAGGACATCGACGGCCGGTTGCGCGCGCTCAAGGAAGAGGTCTCAAGCTCGAGGCCGCCCGTGCCGCCCTGCTCGGAACCCGGCGCGGACCGGGGCGTCCGCCTGGCTCCTCGAGTACCAAGCGGCGGCGCAGCGGCCGCCGTCCCGGCCGACCGCGCGGTCGCCGCGGAGGTAACACCCGGGCCAATCAAGCCCTCGAGTTGGTTCGCAGCCAGCCCGGGATCACCATCCCCCAGATCGCCGAGCAGCTGAAGATCGAGCCGAACTACCTGTACCGCGTGATGCCCAAGCTGGTGGCCGACGGTCAGGTCAAGCGCGACGGCCAGGGCTGGCACCCCGCCTCGGAGTAGACCAACAGAAAGAGGGCCGCGTGGTTCCGCGGCCCTCCGGTTCCGGGCACCGGCATCGGCGACGCGCGCGAGGGGCTAGTGTTTCGATTCAGAAGTTCGTGAGCACCGAGAGGTGCCACTGGTGGATGCCGGTCGAGGACGCAGGATGCGACGTGCACCGGAGGTGCACGAGCATTCGAGGACAAAGACGGCGCCGCCAGGGGCGCCTCGAATGCACGCGAATTTCTGCATCGGGACACTAGATCAGGTTCAGCTGTTTGACTGCGTCACGTTCCTCAGCCAGTTCCTTGACCGTCGCATCGATTCGTGACCGTGAGAACTCGTTGATCTCCAGGTCTTGAACGATTTCGTACGCACCACCCGAGCAAGTGACAGGAAAGCTGGAAATCAGGCCTTCCTGCACGCCGTAAGACCCGTCGGAGGCGATCGCCATGGAAACCCAGTCGCCGGCCGGCGTCCCGAGTACCCAGTCGTGCACATGGTCGATGGCCGCATTGGCGGCCGAGGCGGCGCTGGAGGCGCCGCGGGCCTCGATGATCGCCGCGCCGCGCTTCTGCACGGTGGGGATGAAGTCGTTCTCCAGCCACGACTGGTCATCGACCACCTCGACCGCGTCGCTCCCGGCCACCTTGGCGTGAAAGATGTCCGGGTACTGGGTCGCGGAGTGGTTGCCCCAGATCGTCACGTTGGTGATGTCCTTGACCGCGGCGCCGGTCTTCTTGGCCAGCTGCGCGATCGCGCGGTTGTGATCCAGGCGGGTCATCGCCGTGAAGCGCTCGCGCGGGATGTCCGGGGCGTTGCTCTGCGCGATCAGGCAGTTCGTGTTGGCCGGGTTGCCGACGACGAGGATCCGCACGTCTGAGGCCGCGTGGTCGTTGAGCGCGTTGCCCTGCGGCTTGAAGATTCCGCCGTTGGCCTCGAGCAGGTCGCTGCGCTCCATTCCCTTCGAGCGGGGTCGAGCGCCGACCAGCAGCGCGACGTTGACCCCATCGAAGGCCTGGTTGGGGTCATCGAAGATGTCGATGCCGGCCAGCAGCGGGAAGGCACAGTCGTCAAGCTCCATCGCGGTGCCCTCGGCGGCCTTGACGGCGTCCGGGATCTCCAGCAGCGACAGGTGGACGGGGGTATCAGGGCCGAGCAGCTGGCCGCTGGCGATGCGGAACAGGAGGGCGTAGCCGATCTGGCCGGCCGCGCCGGTGACGGCCACTCGTACGGGGGAATCGCTCACTGATCGTTCATCTCCTAAATCGGGGTGTCAGTTCGAATGTATAACCGACCTGGGCTCTCCATAACCGGGCTCGCTCCGCGAGCTCGCCGGGGACGGCGCGCGTGTTCTAGGGTGCCCGGGGGCATGAGGATCGTCTACACGCAGACCGATGAGGCCCCCGCGCTGGCGACCTGGTCGCTGCTGCCGATCGTCCAGGCGTTCGCCGGCGCAGCCGACGTCGAGGTCGAGACCCGGGACATCTCGCTGGCCGGCCGGATCCTGGCCCAGTTTCCCGAGCGTCTCAGCGAGGAGCAGCAGGTTCCGGACGCGCTGAGCGAGCTCGGCGAGCTGGCCAAGACGCCGGAGGCGAACATCATCAAGCTGCCCAACATCAGCGCGTCCGTGCCCCAGCTCAAGCGCGCCATCGCCGAGCTGCAGCAGCAGGGCTATGACATCCCCGACTACCCCGAGGATCCGTCCGACGACGAGCAGCGCGAGATCCGCGCGCGCTACGACAAGGTCAAGGGCAGCGCGGTCAACCCCGTGCTGCGCCAGGGCAACTCGGATCGCCGCGCGCCCGCGTCGGTGAAGGAGTACGCGCGCAAGCACCCGCACTCGATGGGCGCCTGGTCGACGGATTCCCGCTCGCACGTGGCGACGATGAGCGAGGGCGACTTTCGCTCCTCAGAGCTGTCGGTGACCGTGCCGCGCGCCGGCCGGCTGCGCATCGAGCACGTGGCGCCGGACGGATCGGTGACCGTTCTCAAGGAGCGGGTCGACGTGCTCGAGGGCGAGGTGATCGACGGTGCCGTCATGCGCCGGGCCGCGCTGCAGAGCTTCCTGGCCGAGCAGATCGAAGCGGCGCGTGAGCAGGGCGTCCTGTTCTCGGTGCACCTCAAGGCGACGATGATGAAGGTCTCCGATCCGATCATCTTCGGTCACGCGGTGCGCGCCTACTTCTCCAAGCTGTTCACGACGCACGGAGCCGCGCTGGCCGCGGCCGGGATCAACCCCAACGACGGCATCGCCGCGCTGCTCGGCGCCCTTGACCGGGTGCCCGAGGATGAACGGGCGGAAATCCGGGCGGCGATCGAGGCCGCCTACGTGGACCGAGCGCCGTTGGCGATGGTCGACTCCGACCGCGGTATCACCAACCTGCACGTGCCCAGCGACGTGATCATCGACGCGTCGATGCCGGCGGCGATCCGAACCTCGGGCCAGATGTGGAACGCCCAGGGCGAGCTCCAGGACACCAAGTTCGTGATCCCGGATCATTCGTATGCGCCGCTGTACGCCGAGGCGCTCGACCACTGCCGTGAGCACGGCGCGTTTGACCCGCCACGATGGGCACCACGCCGAACGTCGGCCTGATGGCGCAGGCCGCCGAGGAGTACGGCTCCCACGACAAGACCTTCGAGATCGCCGGACCCGGGCGGGTGCGAGTGCTCGACGAGGGCGGGGAGACGCTGCTCGAGCACGAGGTCGACACCGGCGACATCTGGCGCATGTGCCAGACCAAGGACGCGGCGATCCAGGACTGGGTCCGGCTCGCCGTCAAGCGGGCGCGGGAGTCGGACACGCCGGCCGTGTTCTGGCTCGACGAGACCCGCGCGCACGACGCGCAGTTGCTGGAGAAGGTGCGGCCCGCGCTCGACGAGCTCGACCTCGACGGCGTGCAGATCGAGATCCTCGACGTCGCGGCGGCGGCGCGGCTGACCCTCGAGCGCGCGCGCCGAGGCGAGGACACGATCTCGGTGACCGGCAACGTCCTCCGGGACTATCTCACCGATCTGTTCCCGATTCTCGAGCTCGGCACCAGCGCGAAGATGCTGTCGATCGTGCCGCTGATGAAGGGCGGAGGCCTGTTCGAGACCGGCGCCGGAGGCTCGGCCCCCAAGCACGTTCAGCAGTTCCTCGACGAGAATCACCTGCGCTGGGATTCGCTGGGTGAGTTCCTGGCCCTGGCTCCGTCGCTCGAGCTGCTCGCGCAGGCCGACGAGAACCCGCGCGCGAAGGTGCTGGCTGACACGCTTGACCGGGCCACCGGCCGCCTGCTCGAGGAGGATCGCTCGCCCTCACGCAAGGTCGGTGAGCTCGACAACCGCGGCAGCCACTTCTATCTCGCGCTCTACTGGGCTCAGGAGCTGCGCGCGCCAGAGCGAGGACGAGGAGCTGGCGCAGCGCATGCGCCCGCTGGCCGAGCGCCTGGACGCGGACGAGCAGCAGATCGTGAGGAGCTGACCGAGGTGCAGGGGTCGCCGGTCGAGATCGGCGGCTACTTTCATCCCGACCCCGAGCAGGCGGCCGAGGCGATGCGCCCGAGCGCGACGCTGAACGACGCGCTGCGCTCCCTATAGCTCGAGTCCGTAGACGTCGCCGAGCTTGCGCTTGAGGTAGCGCACGTACGGGGCAACGGCGATCGGTCCCCCGACGACGCGCTGCAGCAGCTCAGCGGTCTCGAACTTCGCTCCGTGGCGGTGCACCCGCTCGCGCAGCCACTCGCGCAGCGGTGCCAGCTCCCCGGCGGCGATGCTCGCGTCCAGGTCTGGCAGGTCCTCGTGCACCCGCTCCCACAGCTGGCCGGCGATCAGATTTCCGAGCGCGTAGGTCGGGAAGTAGCCGATCAGCCCGCACGACCAATGAACGTCCTGGAGTACGCCGTTGGCGGCATCCGGGACCCCGAGGCCGAGATAATCCTGAAAGCGCGCGTTCCACGCCTCGGGCAGATCGGCCACGGATAGCCGCCCCTCGATCAGCTCCTGCTCGAGTTCGAAGCGCAGGACGATGTGCAGCGCGTAGGTCGCCTCGTCGGCCTCGACGCGGATGAACGACGGCTTCGTCAGATTGACCGCGCGATACAGCGCGTCAGGATCGAGGTCCGAGAGCGAGCCGCCGAACAGCTCGGACACGCGCGGCGCCAGCACGCCGGAGAAGGCCCGTCCGCGGCCGACCATGTTCTCCCACATCCGGCTCTGCGACTCGTGCATCCCGAGCGATTCGCCGTGGCCCACCGGCGTGCGCCGGAGCTCGTCGGCGATCCCGTCCTCGTAGAGACCGTGCCCGCACTCGTGCATCGCGCCGTACAGCGCGGCGGGGAAGTACGTCGAGTCCCAGCGCGTGGTGATCCGAACGTCTCCGGCACCGAACCCGGCGGCAAACGGGTGTACGGCGTCGTCCAGCCGCCATCCCTCTCGCGTGAAGCCCATCAGCGCGATCACGCCGTCGACGAATATGCGCTGCTTGTCCAGCGGGACGCTTCCGTGCAGACAGCTGTCATCGATGGCATCGGAATGGTCATTCAACGTCGCGATCACCGGCATCAGCTCGGACTTGAGCTCGTCGAACAGAGTCGCCACCTCGGTGCTCTTGGCCCCCGGCTCGTAATCGTCGAGTAGTACGTCATAGGCGCAATCGAAGCCGTCAAAGCAATCGACGTACTTACGAGCGAGCTCCAGGTTGCGGGTCAGGTACGGCGCGAGCAGGCTGAAGTCGTTCTGCTCACGCGCCTGCACCCACGCCTCCTGGCCGACCGAGGCCGCGCGTGCCAGGTCGGCCGCAAGTGATCCCGGCACCCGCCGGGCCTTCTCCCAGTGACGGCGGGTGACGCGCACGAGCGAGGCGTCGTCGGACTCGGGCGAGTCGCCGTTCAGCGCGCCTTCGGCCGCGTCGAGCAGCCGTCCCGTCTGCGCGCCGACGAACATCTCGTGGGTGATCCGCTCCAGCGTGGCCAGTGCCTCGGCCCGGGTCGCGCCGCCGCGTGGCGGCATCATCGTCTGCTGATCCCAGCCCAGGAGTCCGGCCGCGTAGCGCAGATCTTCGAGCTCGCCGAGGTGGACTCGCAGCTCCTTCAGGTGGTCAGTCACTCACGACTCCCGTTCATACGCGGATGAGACAGGGCGGGTCACCGTAGCGCCTGTGCGACCATTGCAGCATGTTCCGCCGTCCTGGCTCGATCAAGCTGATGGATGTCGCCGGTATCCGGATAGGCGTGGACCCCGGTTGGTTCCTGATGCTGTTCCTGGTGATCCTCTGGCTCACGCCGTCGTTTCGCAACACCCTGCACGGCTCCGATGCCCAGGCGTATGTGACCACGGTGGTCAGCGCCCTGCTGTTCTTCGGCTCGCTGATCGTGCACGAACTCGGGCACGCTGCGGCCGCCCGCCGCCAGGGCATCGAGGTCAAGAGCATCCAGCTGTTCCTGTTCGGCGGCCTGACCCAGATGGGCCGTGACACCCGGTCTCCCGGCGAGGAATTCAAGGTTGCGGCGGCCGGCCCCGTTGCCACCTTCGCCATGGTGCTCGTGTTCCTGGTCGTCGATCTCGCGATCGTCGGCCCCAATCGCCTGTGGCACGCTTTTCTGCTCGACGGCGAGGTCCCGGTGACCCCGGTATTGCTGGCGCTGAGTTGGCTGCTGCTGATGAATGTGGCCGTCCTGATCTTCAATCTGGTTCCGGCGTTCCCCCTCGACGGCGGCCGGATCGCCCGGGCAATCGTGTGGCGGATCACCGGCGACAGGCGTCGTGGGACGCGCGCGGCCGCCCAGCTCGGACAGGGGTTCGCCGTCATCCTGGCCGGACTCGGGATCTACCTGGCTCTGTCCGGAGGCCGAGCACTGAGCGGTATCTGGCTTGTGCTGCTGGCCTTTCTCCTGGGACAGTCGGCGCGCGGCGCGATGGTTCAGACCGAGCTCACCGAGCGAATCGAGGGCGTGCGCGTAGGCGACATCATGGACCGCCACCCGGTGGCGATTCCGGCTCGCGCTCCGATTGCCCAGGCGCTGGATGAGTACTTTCTGCGCTACGGCTGGTCTTGGTTTCCGGTGATCGACGAGGACGGCCGGTTCCTCGGCATCGCCCGGCAGGAGGCCGTCCAGTCGGCCGTCGATCGCGGCGACAGCGGGCTCACCGTTGCCTCGGTCCTCGCCGGCGGCGAGACCGCGGGGTGGCACGTGGACGAGGATCGCCCCCTGACCGAGGTGCTGTCCTCGGAATCCCTGGGCAACCTCGGCGCACTGATGGCCGTGGACGCCGAAGGGGTCCTGCGCGGCGTGGTCACGATCGAGCAGGTCCGCCGGGCGCTGCAGTCAGCGCTCACCACTCCGGCTGCCTGAGAGGCGCCCTGAGTCAAATGCACCCACGTCGGAACCGTCGCAGGCACAGGCCGGCGACGGGTTCCGAGGGGGACAAAACTGCGCATCGCCTCCCTCCCGGGGCCCGCTGTGGACAATTTTGGCCCTGAGAGGGCACCCCGGGCGCACAGCCGCCGGCGGGCACGGAGCAGTGGATGATTTTGTCCCGCGGCTGCAGAGCGCCGCCCGGGACTGAACCTCCGGACCGGCACGCTGCCCTGGCAACCCGACCCGCAAAGCCGACCGAGGCTGCCCTTACATAGAATCGGCGCCCGTGCCCTCCCACGACGTTCTGATCATCGGTGCCGGACTGGCCGGACAGCGGGCTGCTCTGGCCGCCGCCGAGGCCGGGGCGACGGTGGCGATCATCTCAAAGGTTCACCCCGTCCGTTCGCACTCGGTCGCCGCGGCCGGGGGCATCAACGCGGCGCTCAACCCCGAGGACTCATGGGAGTCGCACGCGTTCGACACTGTTAAGGGATCGGACTACCTGGGCGACCAGGACGCGATTGAGGTGATGTGCCGAGAGGCTCCGGACGAGATCCTCTGGCTCGAGCACGCCGGCGTCACCTTCCACCGCAACGAGACGGGTCATCTGGGCACGCGCGCGTTCGGCGGCGCTTCCGCGGCGCGGACCTACTACGTCGCGGACATAACCGGCCACGCGATCCTTCACGTTCTCTACGAGCAGCTGATGAAGCACTCGGAGACCGTCGACCGCTACGAGGAGTGGTTCACCACCGATCTGCTGCAGGACGAGGACGGTCGCTGCACCGGGGCGATCTGCCGCAACCTTCGCGACGGCCACCTCGAGGTGTTCAATGCCAAGGCGACGATCCTCGCCTCCGGCGGCGCCGGCCAGGCCTACAGGCCCACGACCAACGGGCTGATCGTGACCGGCGACGGGATCGCCCAGGCCTATCGCATCGGTGCTCGCCTGATGGACATGGAGATGATCCAGTACCACCCCACGACGCTGGCGGGTAACGGGCTCCTGATCACCGAGGGAGCGCGCGGTGAGGGCGCCTGGCTGCTGAACGCCGAGGGCGAGCGGTTCATGGAGAAGTACGCGCCCAACAAGCTCGAGCTGGCCTCTCGCGACGTTGTCTCCCGCGCCGAGCAGACCGAGATCAACGAGGGCCGCGGCTTCCCGGACGGAACGGTGGCCCTCGACGTGACGAAGGTCCCGCGCCGGCGCACGCTCGAGGCCCTGCGGGAGATCGTCAACATCGGCAAGGACTTCGCCGGCGTCGACATCACCCGGGAGCCGATCCACATCAAGCCGGGCCAGCACTACATCATGGGCGGCGTCAAGACCGACGTCGACGGCCTGACCACGATCGCCGGGCTGTACGCCGCGGGCGAGGTGGCCTGCGTCTCGGTCCACGGCGGTAACCGCCTCGGCGCCAATTCGCTGCTGGACACGCTGATCTTCGGACGACGTTCGGGCGAGCATGCGGCCAGCCGGGCGACGCACATGACGATGCCGACCACCCCGGCCGCGCGCATCGTCGACACCGAGAGGCACATCGCCGACATCATCAGCCGCGACAAGAGCGGCCGTCGCGTGGCCTCGATCAAGCGGGAGCTCGGAGACGCGATGAACGACTACGTCGCCGTGTTCCGCGACGCTGAAGGCCTCGCCAAGGCGCATGAGATCGTGCACCGGCTGAAGGAGGAGGCGACCAAGGCCACGGTCGATGACCGAGGCAAGATCTTCAACCAGGACGTGCTCGGCGCGATCGAGCTCGGGTACATGCTCGACGTAGCCGAGGCCATCGTGGTCGCAGCCCAGGAGCGCAAGGAATCAAGGGGGGCTCAATTCCGTACCGATTTCCCGGAGCGAAACGACGGGGAGTGGCTCAAGCACGTCGACATCTCGATGAACGGTGCCGACGAGCCGAAGGTCAGCTACTCCCCGGTCACGATCACTCGCTGGGAGCCTCAGGAAAGGACCTACTGACAATGCTTGCCACGAGCGCCACCAATGCCTGAATACACGCTCCGCATCCGCCGGTTCGATCCGCAGTCGGGCGAGGCCGCCTACTGGGACGAGCACACGGTGGACATGCCCGAGACGCAGTCAATCCTCGATGCGCTGCTGAAGATTCGTGATGACGTCGACGGGTCGGTCGGGATCCGCTGCTCCTGCCAGCAGGCGATCTGCGGCTCGTGCGGAGTGCGCATGAACGGGAAGCCCGGCCTGGCCTGCAACACCCACCTTGGCGAAGCCGCGCAGCGCGGCCACGGCACGGGGTGGAACCCACCCGAGGAGGGGGGCACCGCCGGCGAAGCCGGTGGTCGAAAGACGATCATCGAGGTCGAGCCGATGGGAAACATGCCGGTGATCCGCGATCTGATCGTCGACATGGACGCCGTCCACTGGAAGAAGATCCAGCGCGTGACGCCGTGGCTGATCAACAAGGAGCCGGTACCCGAGCGCGAGTACATCGTGCCCCACGAGAACATGGTCGACGTCACCCAGACGATGGCCTGCATCCAGTGTGGCGCCTGCGTCTCGGACTGCCTGTCGATGGAGATCGACCCGCTGTTCGCCGGTCCGGCGGCACTGGCCAAGGCCTACCGCTTCGTCGGGGATCCGCGTGACGCCGAGCACCACGAGCGGCTCTTGGATCTCGCCGAGGATGAGCACGGCATCTACGACTGCACGCACTGCTTCAACTGCATCGATGCGTGCCCCAAGGGCGTCGACCCGATGAGTCAGATCATGCGGCTACGACGCAAGGCCGGCTCTGACGAGAAGATCGAGGATCGCAACAACGGCTACCGCCATGAGCATGCGTTCGTCGAGAACATCAAGAAGAATGGGCTCCTGCACGAAGCCGACCTGCTCCCCGATTCCTACGGCGGCAAGTTCCATCCCCGCGCCGTGCCGGAGTTGGTCAGCTCGCTGCCGATCGCCGCGAGAGCGTTCGCGCGCCGAAAGATGACCGTGAAGACCGCCCTCACGCACCCCCACAAGGCCGCGAAGGAGGTCAAGCAGATTTTCAACGACATCGAGGGCCGCGACGAGCGCATCGAGCTCAACCTCTATGTCGTCGGCTACGAGGATGATCCCGAGGAGACCACGGCGTCCGCGCCGCAAACGGAGGAAACGACATGAAGGTCGCCTACTGGCCCGGCTGCGTGAGCCGCGGATTCACCCCGGAGCTGCACGGTTCGATGGCCAGGGTCGCGCCGTTGCTGGACATCGAGCTGATCGAGCTCGACCGCGCCAACTGCTGCGGCGCCGGCGTGATCGCCGAGCACAACCAGGAGCTGGCCGACACGCTCAACGCGCGCACGTTCGCGCTGGCGCAGCAGACCGACGGCGAGCTGATGATGAACATCTGCTCGACGTGCCAGGGCGCTCAGTCGGAGTGCCAGCAGCGCTTGGACGCCAACAGCGAGTACCGCGCACAGGTCAACAGCAACCTGGCCGCCGAGGGTCTGACCTACGAGAAGGGTCTGACCAACAAGAACTTCCTCTGGCTCTTGGTGGAGGAGATCGGACTCGACGCGCTGAAGGCGAAGGTCAAGCGCCCGCTCACCGATCTCCGGGTGGGTCCGTTCTACGGCTGCTACATCGTCCGCCCGGTCAACCGGCTGGGGATCGATGATGAGCGCCCCCGGGACCGCTACATGCACTGGGTGATCGAGGCGCTCGGCGGCACGGTGGTCGACTATGCCGGCGTTTACAAGTGCTGCGGCTTTCCGGTCATCACCATGAACAAGCAGGTCTCGCTCGCACAGGCGGGACGTCATCTCGGTGATGCGATCGATGCGGAGGCCGATTGTCTCGTGGTGCCATGCCCGCTCTGCCACCTCAATCTCGACATGCAGCAGCCGGGCGCTGCCAAGGTCGTGGGCCGTGAGTTGGGACTTCCCGTGCTGCACTTGCCGCAGCTCGTCGGGCTCGCGCTCGGCCTCTCACCCAAGGAGCTGGAAATGGGCAAGCACATCGTCAAGCCGACGTCGGTGATCGACTGGTCGACATCCGTGGTGGGCGCCGCAGCCGCGTGATCGCGGCCCTGCGGCGAGTGTTCGGGGTGGCTCCCGCCGCCGAGCCGGACGCTGCCCAGCCTGGGCGCCCGCCGGCGCCCTCGTCGTACCCGTCGCCTGACGCGCCAGCTCGACTCGAGGCCGCACGACGGCGCCTGAAGGCGTCGATATCGCCGCCGGAGGAGTAGCTTCCGAGCGGTGAGCTATGCCGAGTACGCTCCATCGCCGGTGCTGGCTCTGTGGATGGAGTGCATGTGGGAGCGCCAGGGAACCGGCGACTCGGTCCGAGTGCTGCCTGACGGCTGCATCGACGTGATCTGGATCGAGGGGTTGGGCGCCCAGGTGGCGGGACCAAACACGGTGGCGTTCATGGCCGCGCCTCCGGCCGGAGCCCACGTCGTCGGAGCCAGACTGCGGCCCGGCGCGGCCGCCGCGCTGCTGGACGTCATCGAGCCCGAGGCGCTCCGAGATGCTCGTCCGCCCGCCGCGGAAGCGCTGGGCACGTTCGGTGCCGGGCTGGAGGACACGATGGCCCAAGCGGCAAACCCGATGGCGCGCCTGCACGAGGTACTGCTCGCCCGAGCAGGCCATGCCCCCAAGCCGGATCCGCTCGTCCGGGAGGCAGTGATCCGGCTGCGACGCCCGGGGGCGAGGGTCGCGCCACTCGCCGGCTCGCTCGGCGTCAGCGAGCGCCAGTTGCGCCGGCGCGTCGCGGCGGCGGTTGGCTACGGACCGAAGCTGCTCACGCGGGTGCTGCGCCTCCAGCGCGCCCTCGCTGCGGCCCGGGCAGGGGACGAGCTGGCGCGTGCGGCGCTCGAGGCCGGGTATGCCGATCAGGCGCATTTCTCGAGCGACTGCCGCACCCTGGCCGGAGGCTCGCCGGGGAGACTCCTTGGCCCGCGCTGAGCCGCGCCGGGTCGGTGGAATCGGAGGTGTGGGGAAATCCGGACCGAGCTCCGCGAGAAATCCTCAGGACCCCCGGTCCAGATGTCCGTTTTTTCCAAGACGGCTGCCCCGCGGCACGCGATCATCTGCGCATGAACACTGAACTGAAGCTGGGATGGGTGATTGCCTACGTCGATGAGCCCCGCGTGGCCAGCGAGTTCTACGCGCGCGTGTTCGGCTTGAGCGAGGAATTCGCGGCTCCGGATGGGAGTTACGCGCAGCTGGACACGGGCCCGACGAAGCTCGCCTTCGCCTCCTACGCGCTGGGCGAGCAGAACTTCCCCGGTGGTGTCCGGCGGGCGCCAGCCGAGGGACCGCCACCGAGCATGGAGATAACTCTGGTCACCGACGAGGTGGACAAGGCGTTCAAAACGGCGGTCGACGCCGGCTGCGAACCACTGGCCGAGCCGGAGGACAAGCCCCACGGGCAGCGCGTGGCCTTTGTGCGCGACCCGTTCGGTGGCTTGGTCGAGTTGGGCACCCCAATGTAGGTCGCCCTGACGCTCGCGCCAGCTACCTCGCCGTGTAATGCCGCCTCAAGCGGGCCTGCAGCAGCCGGTCCAGGAGCCGGTCCGGAGCCAGGCGGGCCAGCCGCACACCGATGGCGGCGTCCCTACCCACCGTGTATCGGGTGCGGGGCCTCGTCGCGGCGATCGCTCGGGCGATCACCTGCGCCGCCTGTGCCGGCGGCACGCCGTCGCGCGCGAATTGCCGCCCCTGCCGACCGATGGCTTCGATCAGGCCGTCATAGCGTTCATGCTGCGCGGGAGTCATCGACGCCGCGAGCTGGTCCGCGTGGGACAGCCCGCGGTCCCAGATCTCGGTGGCGACCGTCCCCGGCTCAACCACGATGACGTTGACACCCAGGGGGCCGACCTCCCGCCGAAGCGCGTCGCTGACCGCTTCCAACGCGAACTTCGACCCGGAGTAGGCACCGTAGGTCGCGTTCGCGAGGCGTCCGCCGATGGAACTGATGTTCACGATCGTGCCGGAGCTTTCCAGCAACGCGGGAAGCAGCGCCTGCGTCACCGCGACGTGGCCGAACAGGTTGACCTCGAACTGACGGCGCCATTCGGCGATCGGCAGCGCCTCGACCGGGGCATTGACAGCGACGCCGGCATTGTTGACCAGGGCACGCAGGCGCAGCCCCGCCGGGTCGTTCGTGACGCGTTCTGCCAGCGCGGCGACGTCGGCGGCGTCGGTGATGTCGAGCTTGTGCGGCTCGATCCGATCGCTGCGAAGAGTTTCGGCGTCGGCGTCCCGGCGGACGCCCGCGATTACGTGGTGGCCGCGGGCGGCCAGTTCATGGGCGGTGGCGGCGCCGATGCCCGTCGAAGCACCGGTGACCACGATCAGTTCACGGGGGGAGTGCTGCCGCTTTGGGGATGACATTGGGATCGCTTTCCGTCGACGTGGTCATCCCAAGCTAGCGCCGAAGAGTTCCTACGGGTATTGACCGCTCTGCTCCCAGACGTACGAAAGGCGAGACTCCCCTAATCGCCTCGCCTCCGTATGTACCCCTGTACGTCCTGAGGAAGTTGTGAGCTGCGCAACCACCGCGCACCAGCATGTTCACGCTTCGCCGGCCAGACTTCATCCCCTGCCTCGGGTGATCTTGGGGGGACGGGGCTACCCGGGTCGGGTGATACTCGCCTCACCCGTTTGCCCCGGTCTGCCGATAAGGTTGTGGGGGCTCGGGAGCCGCCGGACTTCAAGATGAATCAGCGTCCCCCAGTCTCCGTAGCGATCGCCCGGTTCGAGGACATTGTGGCCAGGGGTTTGCGGGCGCTGATCGACGAGGACGGCAACCTGCAGCTGGTGGCCGCCGACATTCCTCATGAGCGCTTGGCCGAGACCCTCGAGGGCCACCGACCGCAGGTAGCCATCATCAACTTCGGATCCCTGCTGACGGCCTCAGAAGTCCGTGAATTGCACCACGCGTTCCCGATGACGAGGCTGGTCGTGCTCGCGAATCGCCCGACCGCGGCCGAGAGCCGGCAGATGCTGGCGTTCGGCGCGACCGCGTGCCTCGCCAAGAGCACCCAGGCGCGCGACGTGCTGCACGCCATCCATCTCGCCTCACGGGGGCTGCACGTGATGCCTCCGGCCACGATCGAGCACACGGAACTCGTCGGTCCGGAGCGGCTCACCCCACGTGAGGCGGACGTGCTCGAGCTGCTCCAGAGCGGGCGCTCCAACGCGGAGATCGCGAACGTCCTGCACGTGAGCGTGGAAACCATCCGCACCCACGCGCGTCGGGTCTACCGAAAGCTCGGCGTCAGCACGCGGCGCGAGCTGCGCAGTCGCCTGTGAGTGGCCGCCTCACCACGCCTCGCCCCAGCGCTCGCCGAAGGTGAAGTTCGAGACCGGATTGCGGGTCAGGCGCCGAGGCCACCCGTCGGCGCGATAGCCAGCCGAAATGTGCCCGGCCAGGGCGATTCCGTCCGGCACTCCGAGCAGCTCCCGCACCTGCTCCTCGGCCGGCGCCAGCAGAGTCGTGAACGCCGCGCCAAGACCCTCGGCCCTCAGCCCGAGGAGTACGTTCTGCACGAACGGGTACACGGACGCCCCGCCCACGATGCTCGGCCGCTCCAGCGCGCTGTCGGTGATGGCCAGCGCATCGATCTGCACCCAGGGCACAAGGTGAACCGGGACCTCGTCGAAGTTGTGGGCGAATTCGTCGGCGTTGCGGAGCATCTGCACCCGTCCGGGCGGGAGGCTGGCGGCTACGTCCGGGTCGTCGAGCACGGCCCGCGCCCCGGTCGTCTTCGTGTAGGCCTCCCACGCCGGTTCGTAGAGCTCACGCAACCGCCGTCGGGTTTCGCGGTCGGTGACCACGATCACCCGCCAGCCCTGGCGATTGCCGCCGCTGGGGGCAAACCGCGCGTTGTCCAGCACCCGCTCGAGCACGGCTCGAGGCACCGGCTGATCGGTGAAGCGCCGCGTCGAGGGAGCGCAGCGCATCGTGGCGTAGAGCGCCTGCGCGGACGGCTCAGACAACCTCGGCCGCCTCCCGGCTTCCGATCAACAGCTCGGCGATCTGAATCGCATTGGTGGCCGCGCCCTTGTGCAGGTTGTCACCGACGATCCACATGCTCAGTGCCCGCGGATGCGATTCGTCGTCGCGGATGCGCCCCACGAACACCTCGTCACGGCCGGCGGAGCGCAGCGGCGTCGGAACGTCCTCAAGCGCCAGCCCCGGCGAGCGGCTCAACAGGCCTCGCGCCTGCGAGGCTGACATCGGCTCACGGGTCTGCACGTTCACGGACACCGAGTGGCCGACGCGGACGGGCACGCGCACGCAGGTGACGGCGATTCGGATCGACTCATCCTCGAGGATCTTGCGCGTCTCGAACATCATCTTGCGCTCTTCATCGGTGTGGTCATCGCCGTCGGCAAACGAACCCGCCGCTCCGATCACGTTGAAAGCGATCGGCTCGGGATAGACCTCAGGTGCGGGCATCTCGATGCCGTGCAGTGAGGCATGCGCCTGCGCGTCGAGCTCATCGATCGCCTTCTTGCCCGTGCCCGAGACCGATTGATAGGTGGACACCACGAGTCGCTCGATCCCGACCGCGCGCTGAATCGGACCCAGGGCCACCATCATCTGCATGGTTGTGCAGTTGGGGTTGGCGATCAGACCGTGGTAGCCCTGCAGAACGTGCGGATTGACCTCGGAGACGACCAGCGGGATCTCCGGATCGCGCCGAAAGGCCGATGAGTTGTCGACGACGGTGGCGCCGGCGGCGACAAACCGCGGGCCCCACTGACGGGAGACGCCTGCGCCGGCCGAGAACAGCGCGAGGTCGAAGCCGTGGATCGTCTCCTCGGACAGCCCGACGACGGTGCGGTCTCCGAGATCTCGCCCGGCGGACCGCGCGGAGGCGAAGGGCACGATCTCCGATGCGGGGAATCGGCGCTGATCGAGCAGTCGAGCATCGTCGTTCCGACGACTCCGGTGGCACCGACGACGGCGACCCGGGGCTGCGAGTTCATCGAGCCTCCTGGCCGATGGGACGCTCCTGCCGGATGCCGGAGGCACCGAGATCGAATGCGCTGTGCAGGGCCTGCACTGCCTGCGGGACGTGGTCGGCACGAATCACGCAGGAGATCTTGATCGGCGAGGTCGAGATCATCTCGATGTTGATGTCTTGGGCAGCCAACGTCTCGAACACCTGCGCCGCGACGCCCGGATGTGAGCGCATCCCCGCGCCGACGATCGACACCTTGCCGATCTCAGGATCGGTATCCACACTGGAGATCCCGAGATCGCTCAGGATCGGCTCCAGCGCGAGCTCGGCGGTGCGGAGATCCTCGCTTGAGATCGTGAACGACACCTCCGCCTCGCGTCCCTCGCCGCGCGGCTCATTCTGGATGATCGTGTCGACGTTGCAGCCGGCGTCAGCGAGCGCACGGAAGATCGAGGCCGCGGCGCCGGGGCGATCCGGCACGCCGAGCAGGGTGATCCGAGCCTCCTCGGCTGAATGGGTGACTGCGGTGATGAGGGGATGTTCCATGGTCTCGTCTTCTCCTAGGACAACGGTACCGGGGCCGTCTTCGAAGCTGGAGCGGCAGTGGATCTTCACCCCGTGCGTGCGCGCGTACTCGACCGAGCGGAGCTGAAGCACCTTCGCGCCGGACGCCGCCATCTCCAGCATCTCCTCGAAGCTCACCTGGGCGAGCTTGCGGGCATCGGGGACGATCCGAGGATCGGCGGTGAATACCCCGGAGACGTCGGTGTAGATCTCGCACACCTCGGCGTCGATCGCCGCCGCCAGCGCCACGGCGGTGGTGTCCGATCCGCCCCGACCGAGCGTGGTTACATCGCGGCTGGTCGAGACGCCCTGGAACCCCGCTACGAGCACGATCAGATCGTCGGCCAATGCTTCACGGATGCGATCCGCGCGTACATCAAGGATCCTTGCCTTGGTATGCGACTCGTCGGTCACGATTCCCGCCTGCGATCCGGTCAGTGAGATCGCCCGGTGCCCGAGATCGTTGATGGCCATGGCGCACAGCGCGCACGAGATCCGCTCTCCGGTTGACAGGAGCATGTCCATCTCGCGTGGATCGGGCCGCGGGGAAACTTCCTCCGCCATCGCGATCAGCTCGTCGGTCGTCTTGCCACGCGCGGAAAGCACCGCGACCACGCGGCGACCGGCCTCGCGCTGGGCCACGATGCGCCCAGCGGCACGCTTGATCCGCTCGGCGTCGGCGACCGAAGTGCCGCCGAACTTCATCACGACAGTTGAGGTAGACACGGCGACGGAGGTTACGGGGTGAGCGCCGGAAGCTCACGCAGGGCTACACCCCGTTCGGAGGCGCGCCGGCGACGGCGACGGCGCCGGCTGGCGGGCGCTGTGGGCGTGACGCTGGTGCTTGCCCTCGGGATCTTGGTGGCTCTGCTGGCGTTCGGGGGCTCGAGCGCTCGCTCCCCGCGCTTCGTTCCCCCGGGCCCGCCCGCCGCCCGGGTTATCACGGCCCTGGGGCCCGTCGTGCCTCTGCGAACCACCCCTCCCCCGGCCTTCAGCCCACTGCCGGCCGCGGTGTCACGCGCGGCGACGCTGCCGCTCGAGCAACAGGTGGCGCAGCTCTTCCTGGTCAGCGTGCCCGGGCAAACCCCGGCGGCGCTCGCCAAGCTCGGCGCCACCGGCTGGGGTGGCTACGTGCTCGGGCGCGAGAACTTTGCCGATGATCGGGCACTGGCGATGCTCACGGGGGCGCTCCAGGCTGCCGCCTCACCCTCGGCCGTGCCGCCGCTGATCGCCGCCTCCCAGGAGGGCGGCCCGGAGACCGCGTTCCCGGACCTCCCACCACGCGGCGAGGCCGCGATCGGTGCCGGCGGCACCCCCGCGGTGGCGGGCGCGCAGGCGCAGCTGGCCGGCACCCGCCTGCGCTCGCTCGGCCTCTCGATGACGCTGGCGCCTCTGGCCGACGTCGACACCCCCAGTGGTGCTCTGAGCGGACGGCTGTTCAGCACCGACCCAACCGCCGTAGCCCACTTCAGCAAGGCCGCGGTCTCAGGCTACGACGGTGCGGGGGTGATCTCCGCCGTCGGACACTTTCCCGGCTCCGGCGGTGCCTCGGCCGACCCGGACCAGATGACCGCCACGGTCGGAGGAAGCTTGCTCGATCTCCGCCGCCGCGACCTGATCCCGTTCGCCGCCGTTGCCGACACCGCGCCGGTGATCGTGATCTCCAACGCCGCCTACGTCGCCTTCGACGGAGTGACGCCGGCGAGCCTGCTCCCTGCGGTGGTGAAACTGTTGCGCCAGGGCCTCGGCTTCCAGGGCGTGGTGATGAGCGGAGATCTCGACGCGACCCTGCAGGCGACCAATTCCGATCCCGCAACGGTCGCGGTTCAGGCGTTGCGGGCGGGTGATGATCTGCTCTACATCACTGGGCCTGCCTAGCGAGGCGAAGGCGGCCTATACCGCCGTGCTCACCGCCGCGCGCAACGACAGCACGGTACGCGCGCTGGTCCACGAGGCCCTCCTGCGGGTCCTGTCGCTGAAGCTGCGCTACGGGGTGCTCACGCGCTGAGCTCCGCGTAGCTGGCCAGCCGGATTCCGAGCCGGTCCAGCTCCTGGCGCACCCTGGGCTCCTTCAGAGTCTGCAGCTCGACTTCTCGCTCGGTCAGATAGACCGAGTGGAAATCCTCGCTGACGTAACCGGGATGGCAGCCGAGCTCGGTCCACCCCTCGCCGACCTCGTTGCGGAGGATCCAGATGAGGAACTCCGGACTGACGTGGTGCAAATCGGTGACGAGCCACTCCCATTGGGCGTAGAACCCGCCGATGAAGGTGACGTGACCGTGTTCACGTAGCGGAACCCCGAGCGGGTCCACTAGCTCGCGGGCAATCGGGGCGATTTCCGCTCGGCGGTGAATGTGGTGGTGGGAATCCACGTGCGTCGGCCCGCGCCCCATCAGTTCCTCAAACACCCGGAGCTGACGTGCCAGCTCCGCGCGCACCACCGCCGCATCGCTGAGATCAAGTTCTGGCTCCGCCTGCTCTCCATCGAGATCCCAATGCAGGCCGATGGCGAGCCCGGGATGCTCGCCGGCGAGGTCGACGGCAGCGCTGGCGGCAGCGCCGGTGACCATCAGGCTGGTGCTGGTGACGATGCCCTCACGGTGCGCCTCGACGATGCCGCGATTGACCCCCTCCGAGGCGCCGAAGTCGTCGGCGTTGACGATCAGGTTTCGCGCGCTCAACTGATCGCCTCGGCATACAGCGCGACCATGCTGGCTGCCACCTTACGCGCCCCGTCGGAGGACAGCACCCGCTCCCGGGCCGCGCTTCCGAGCCTCCGACTCTCCGCTTCATCGAGCAGGAGCCGCCGATCGCACCCGCGAGCGCCGACGGACTCTCGGGCTCCACCAGAACGCCGTCGCTGATCGGTCTTGCCGTACCAGCGTCGGTCGCTCGGTTGCCGCCACCCTTGTGCTTGCTCGGGCACGAGGTCATCGCTTCAGCGCGATGGTGCTGGCTCCTCGCCCTCGGCGTCGCCCGGTATTCGTGGCCCCGTGACGTCTCGCAATCTCGGTGCGGGGGAGCAACGCGTATCCGTTCCTCCCCTCGCCTACCGCCGCGCGCTCATCGCCGGCCGGAAGCTCGCGCTGCTGCTGAGGATCACCCTTGCCAACCCGGCGGGACCGCCGACCTCGTTCACGCGGAACGTCAGCCTCAAGCGCTGACCCGGTTCAGACGACGCGACGGCCAGACAGAGCGCGGCCCAGCGTCAGCTCGTCCGCATACTCCAGGTCGGCCCCGACGGGCAGACCGCTGGCCAGCCGCGTAACCGACATCTCCGGCGAGATCCCGCGCAGGCCGGCCGCGATGTGCAGCGCTGTCGCCTCGCCGGTGGTCGTCGGATTGGTGGCGATCACCACCTCGCGGATCCCTCCGCTGCGGATCCGCTCATACAGCTCGGCGATCTTCAGGTCCTCGGGATCCACGCCGTCGATCGGCGAGAGGGCGCCGCCGAGCACGTGGTAGCGGCCCGCGAACTCGTGCGTTCGCTCGATCGAGATCACGTCCGAGGGCTCCTCCACCACACAGATCAACTCCGGATCCCGTCGCTCGTCGGAACAGATCCGGCAACGCGGGCCGTCGGCCAGGTTGAAGCAGACCTCGCACAGCCCGATCCGCTCCTTGACCTCCCGGATCGCCTCGGCCAGCGCCAGCGCATCGCCCTCCTCGGCTCTGAGCAGGTGGAAGGCCAATCGCTGCGCGGTTCTACCCCCCACCCCGGGCAGCTTGGACAGCTCGGTGATCAGTCGTTGGACCGGCGGCGCGTACACGGCTGAGGGCGCCGGCTCAGACCCGGCAGGCCGAGTCCCCCGAGGCCGCCGGCGATGCCGCCGAGCTTCGAGGACGCCAGCTCCTGAGCCGATCGCAGCGCCTCGTTGACCGCGGCCAGCACCATGTCCTGGAGCAGCTCGACGTCGTCTGGATCGACCGCCTGCGGATCGATCTTGATCGACTTGACGTGGAGCTCGCCGGTCACCTCAACCGTGACCATCCCGCCGCCGGCCGAGGCCGATACGACCTCGTCCTTGAGCGACTCCTGCGCCTGCATCATGTCCTGCTGCATCTTCTGAACCTGCTTGAGCATCTGCTGCATGTTGGGCTGCTGTGGCATCAGCTGTTCGCCTCGCGTTCGTCAGGGTCGTCGTCGTGGAGCTCTTCCGCATCGAACTCCTCCAGAAATCGTCGCACGAGCTCCTCTCCGGAGAGGAGCGGGGCGCCGGCGGATTGCGCCTGGAGCTCCTCGGGCTCCCGCAGCTCGTAGCGGAGCGCCAGCATCTGGCCGGTGAGCGTGCGGAAGGCCTCCGCGGCCACCCGCCGATGGTCGTCCTGTTCGGCCTTGCGCTTGAGGAACGCCGCGCCGGGCGGGAAGGCCAGCGTCAGTTCCCGATCGCTGCAGCCGACGGGGCGCGCGTCGGCCAGCAGGGCGGCCAGCATCGCGTTCTCGCCCCGCACGATGTCCACCACGGCGGGCCAGAGGCCGGCGACCGACTCCAGCGTCGGGTGGCCTCGGGGTTTGGGACGGTCTGCGCCGGTGGGCGACGGTTTCAGGGCTCAGGCCCGGCTGGGCCAAGGGGGCGGGCGCGGCCAGGACCTGAGCGCTTGCGGCTGGCGAGGCAGCCGCGGCGGCGCCCACGGCGACGCGTCCCGCGGGGCAGCTGTCGCCGTTGGTTCCCGCGCGCGGGGGCTCGGACGCTTCCTGCGGCGCCGGCTCGTTTTCAACGGCCCGCACTCCGCTAGCACCGTCGCGCAGTGCGGACTCCAGCCGCTCGATCCGTGACAGCAGCGCGGTCGTCGATGGGTCCATCTCGGGGGCCGCGGCCTTGATCAGTACGAGCTCCAGCTGGATCCGCGCCTGAGCACCGTTGGTCGTCGCCTCAAGCGCGGAGGAGACCAGATCGAGCAGACGGACCGCATCGGTCTCCGACATCGCCTGGGCCTGCTCAATCAGACGCACGTCCCGCTCCGCGGTGACCTTCATCTCCTGAGGCACCTCTCCCAGCACCTGCACGGCGAGGAGCTCCCGGCCATGCACCTCAAGGTCACGCAGCACCTGACCGGGATCGCGCCCTGACTCAGCCAGCGTGGCGGCGGCGCGTAGGGCACCAGCGGGGTCACGCGCGACCATGGAGTCGACGGCCGAGAACAGCTGCTCGGAGTCCGCCACCCCCAGCACCGCCAGCACGTCCGCGGGCAGGATCCGCTGATCCCCGGCGTAGGTGAGTAGCTGCTCAAGCGTCCCCAGAGCGTCACGGAAGCTTCCGGTGGCATGGCGGGCGATCAGCGCGAGGGCGCCGCCGTCGATGTCGATCTGCTCCTGCTGGGCGACCCGCCCGAGCACCTTCGCCACCTGCTCGACCGAGGGCCGGCCGAAGTCGAAGCGGTGGCAGCGATCGACCACCGTGGGCAGCACCTTCTGGGCCTCGGTGGTGGCGAGCACGAAGATCGTGCGCGGCGGCGGCTCCTCGAGCGTCTTCAGGAACGCGTTCCACGCCTGCTGGGAGAGCATGTGGGCCTCGTCGAGGATGTAGATCTTGTGGCGCCCGGAGACGGGCGCGTAGGCGACGCTGTCCCGCAGGTCGCGAATGTCGTCCACGGAGTTGTTGGAGGCGGCGTCCATCTCGATCACGTCGAGCGAGGTCGCGCTGTGGATCGAGGTGCACGACTCGCAGACTCCGCACGGCGACGTCGTCGGGCCCTCGACGCAGTTCAGGCAGGCGGCGAGGATCTTGGCCATGCTCGTTTTTCCGGTGCCGCGGGAGCCGACGAACAGGTAGGCGTGGTGCACCTTGCCCTGCTCGACGGCGTTGCTCAACGTGCGCACCACGTGCTCCTGGCCGACTACGTCGGAGAAGCGTGCGCGGACGATGGCGGCGGTAGAGCGAGGGACCGGTAGACACGGAGATCCGAGTCTAGTGCGAGGTGCGGCAGGCGAAAAAATGGACCGTGCACCCTCTGTCGATGCTTGTACCCGAGGCGCAACCACCGTTTGCCGGCTCCGGTTCAGCGCTCCCGCTGCGCCTGGAGGTGACCGCTTAAGGCTGCTTCCTTCCGGACCTGACCTGGTTCACGGGTCTCCATCGCGGCGGGACCGAACCATCAACACCACAAGCAGGGCGCTGACCTCGGGCCTTCAGCCCCTCGAGAGGGAATTCAGCCCCGCTAGAGCGGATTGCGGGTACAGGGCACCGCTAGCACCCCGCCTAGCACGGTCCGCGACCGATCCTAGTCGGTTTGCCCGGCCGTCGGGTCACCCGCCGGCTATCTCTGCGGCGTCTGTATCGTCCGCGAGCTATGTCGGTCGGAGTCATTGGGCTGGGGTACGTCGGGCTGCCGCTTGTGGTCGCGTTCGCCGAGGCGGGCGAGCACGTGATCGCTGTCGACGTGGACGAGAGCAAGGTGGCGGCGGTGACGCACGGGTGAGTCCTATATCGAGGACATTCCCTCCGAGCGGCTCGCTGCGGTCACCGGAGTCGATTGAGGCGAGTACGCGATTACGCTCCCTTGGCCCGGGCTGACGCGGTGCTGATCTGTGTACCCACGCCACTGACGCGCAACCGCGAGCCGGATCTGGGTCCGCTCACCGCGGCGGGCGAGGCCCTCAGCCATGTGCTTCAGCGCGACCAGCTGGTGGTGCTCGAATCGACGACCTATCCGGGCACGACCCGGGAGCGGCTCGTACCGATTCTCGAGGCCGGGTCGGGGTTGCGCGTCGGTGACGGTCTGAATGTCGCCTTCTCGCCCGAGCGGGTCGACCCGGGACGGACCGACTACACGTTGCGCAACACGCCCGAAGGTGGTCGGCGGGGTCACCCAGGCGTGCACCGACCGTGCGGTGGCGCTGTACCGCCGGATCTGCGATCACGTGATCCCGCTGTCCTCCCCCGACGCCGCGGAGATGACGAAGCTGCTCGAGAACATCTTCCGCTCGGTCAACATCGCGCTGGTCAACGAGCTGGCGATCCTCTCGGACCGGATGGGGATCGATATCTGGGAGGTGGTCGATGCCGCCGCGACCAAGCCCTACGGATTCATGCGCTTCGAGCCGGGTCCGGGGATGGGAGGGCACTGCCTGCCCGTCGACCCGTTCTACCTAACCTGGCGCGCGCGGGAGTTCCACATGTCGACGGAGTTCATCGAGCTCGCCGGCAAGATCAACCAGCAGATGCCCTACCACTGCGTCGAGCGAATCGAGCTTGCCCTCAACGACGCCGCCAAGCCGATCAAGGGCTCCCGGATCGCCTTGCTCGGCGTTAGCTACAAGGGCGGCGTCGGCGACATCCGCGAGTCGCCGGCGCTGAGGATCATCCAGGAGCTGACCCGACGGGGGGCGGTCCTCTCCTATCACGACCCGTACGTGCTCGAGCTGCCCGCGCTCGGCTTGACCAATAGCGAGCTCCCGGCGGCGCTCGCCGGGGCCGACGCCGCGGTGCTGATCACCGCGCACCCCGGAATCGACTTCGAAGCCGTCGTCCATCAGGTCCCACTGTTCATCGACCTGCGCGGCGTTACTCGCCGCCTGCATGACGACAACATCGTTCGGCTCTAGCCGCACCGCGCCTGGGCGAGCGCGGTTTAGAATCATCGATTCCGGGCGCGTAGCTCAGTGGGAGAGCGCTCGCTTCACACGCGAGAGGTCGCTGGTTCAAGCCCAGCCGTGCCCATTAAGGATCAGCCGCCGTGGCTACTGGCGCCCGCCCCATGACGGGGTCGCCGACCCGGAAGATGATCGGTGCCGGCGCGTGCGGTGCGGTCGGGCGTTTCTGTGTCGGCTGTCAACGCGGTGCGGTGCGGCTCACGCGCTTGATGGAGCGACGGCCGGCGCGGGCGAGGGAGGGCTGGGGGGTAAAGTTGACTCTCCGCGTCACGAATGTCTCCTGGGCGGCCGGGGCCGTGTACTGCTCGGCCTGGTGGGCACGGCCAAGGTTGACCTCGAACGAGATCCGGCCGTTGGAGTTGGCGACGGCAGCGTTCTGGACCGCCCCGGTCACAGCGTTCTGGACCGCCCCGGTCAGTCTCACGGGCGTGCCGGGCGCGAAGCAGGGGCGCTGGTCACCCGGTCGCTGCCCGATCCGGTGAGCGTGAGACCCGCCGGCGATGCTTGGGAGATCGTCAGGAACTCCGGGGCTCGCCGTTGGTCCACGTGGAAGGTCCAGCCCCAGACGGAGAAGTCCGTCGCCGCGGCGCGCTAGTGTCGTGAGTCATTGATTCGTCCGCAGTAGCGGGCGATCGATTCGAGGATCTGGTTGGCGGTCTTGGTCCAGACGTAGGGGCGGGGATTGTCATTCCAGGTTTCGATCCACTGGCGGATGTCGTGGTTGAGCGCTTGGACCGAGCGGTGAGTGCCGCGCTTGAGCTTCTTGTTCGTGAGTTCGGCGAACCAGCGCTCGACCAGGTTCAGCCACGAGGAGCTGGTCGGGGTGAAGTGCAGAACGAACCTCGGGTGAGCGGCGAGCCATTTCTGGATCGCCGGCGTCTTGTGCGTCGAGGCGTTGTCGAGGATCAGGTGGACGTCGAGGTTATGGGGAACCTCCCGGTCCAGCGTTTGAAGGAACTTCTTGAATTCGATCGCGCGGTGACGCGAGTGCAGCGATCCGATCACCTTGCCGGTCGTGATGTCCAGCGCGGCGTACAGGCTCGAGGTCCCAGAGCGCTTGTAGTCGTGCGTTGCTCGCTGAGGGGTTCCCGGGAGCATCGGCAGAATCGGAGCCGTCCGGTCCAACGCCTGGATCTGGGACTTCTCATCGACGCACAAAACGACCGCGCGCTCGGGCGGATCGAGGTACAGACCGACGACATCACGGACCTTGTCAATGAACTGTGGGTCTTTGGAGAGCTTCCAGGTCTGAAGAATAGTCGAACGCCGCCGGGGGCGCGGAGCCGAGTGCCCTGATCATCTGCGGCCACCAGATGGCAAGGTCGTCTCGCCAGTGGCGTTCCTGGTGGATCCCGGTGTGCGGTCGGTAGACCACGGGAATCGCGTCGCCGTTGAGGGTCTTGGTGAACTGCGCGGTCATGCTCGTGACTTGGTTCTCGACCACCATCTCCTGAGCCAAGGAGGGACCGGCGTCAGCGATCTCCTGCGCGTCGCTGGGCACACCGTTGCCCGCACTCGCATACAGGCTCATCCCGCGCAGGTTCCCCGCCAAGTCCGTCGGGTTGCGCTCGGCCCGCAGGAGAGGGTTGTTGTAGGGATCCCCGAACCGACAAAAAGAGCTCGCCCGGCGCCGTATCGACCAGCAGATCTTGAGGCAGCTCGACGGTGGCCTCCCCGGCCGCCCCGCGGTCGGCGATATCGACCAACCCTGAGAATGACGCAGCGGCCACGAACAGATCGGGATGGCGCGCTGCGATCGCCATCGAGCTGTACCCGCCCGCCGAGACACCCGCGATCGCCCGGTGAGCAAGATCGGCGAGCGTCCGAAACCGCCGGTCGATCGCCGGGATCAGCTTCGTGGCGAAGTCGCGGTCCAACGGCTTCGAGCCGTCCGCCCAATCGGTGATCAAGTTGTTGTGCTGGGCCTCGGCCGGGGTGACGACAATCACCTGATCGCGCTCCACCTAGCCGGCGAGTCTCAGTCTGGACGCCGCAGCGGTCTCTCGGCCGCCGTTACCGGCAACGATGTAGACCACCGGGTAGCGTCGGGCGCTCATGTCGTAGCCACTGGGCAACAGCCCCTGGTAGGCGAAGCCCTCGACCGCGCCATGGACTGCCCGCACGGCCGCGCCCGCGGGCGCGACCACCGTCAACGCCAACACTAGGCCGATTCCCATCGCCAGCCCGAAAGGTCCCGCGGCGCTGCTCCTGCCACCCCAACCCATGACGCCTCCCTGCCTGCTGCCAACGGTGCACCAACGCTGTGGGGTACGAGGTGATAATCAGCACATAGGCGTCAGACGAGCCTTCCGGTTTCGCCCAACACCGAGTCCCAGCCGGCGCCTTCCACCAACTCACGCGCCCGCCGCGCGCACGCCCGAGCGCCCGTGGGGTCATCGAGGCGCAGCCGAATCTCAGCACGGTAGGCGAGAGCCTCGGCCTCGAACCGCCGACTGCGAAAGCTGGCGGCCATCGATACCGCCCGCTCCAACAACCGGTCGGCGTCCTCTGGGCGCTCGTCGAGCTCGGCAAGCAAACCCAGGAACATCGGCACCGGTCCCACATGGGTTCCCCCGAGGACCATGAAGCCCCAGCCGTCGATGAATGGCGTCAGCAGCTCGGTGAGCGGGCCCGCGTGATGCCTGCCGCCCACCAGATGCGCCGTGCGCGCACAGTTGCAAAGCGAAAAAGCGGTCAGCGGCTCGCCCGGTGGACAGTAGCCACCCTGGCCCAGACGGTCGAGCAGCGGGAGTGCCTCCGCGACTCGTCCCGCGAGTGCCAGAGCCGTGGCATGGCCGAGTTCCCATGCCGGTGTCAGTTTCTCCTCCTCGATCTCCAGCGAGGAGATGGCCTGCTCGACGAGGGCGAGGACGAGATCGTGCTGCCCGGCGTTCCAGAGCACCCCGGCAGTCACGGCCTGCAGCGGTTCGACCAGGATCGGAAGCGGCTCCACCGCGCCGAACAGTTCCGCCGCCCGCTCGAGGTGCGCCTGCGCCTCGGCCGCGGTCCCCGTGGTGCTGGTGAAACCCGCGCGCGTCAGGGCCGCGGAATACACGAAGAATGGCTGGCCGACCTCCCCGGCCACCGCCTCATAGTCGAGCATCGATGTCTCGGCCCGCTCCCGATCTCCCATCTCCATCAGGTCGCTGTAGCGGCGTTGCAGACCTTGCAGGAGAACGTCCCGGTCACCGTTGCGCCGCGCTGTACCGATGAGCTCATCGATCAAGGCGAGCCGCTCGGGGATCCGCGGGACCCCCATCATCACCTGGTGACGAGCGATCAGCGCCTCCGCGAGCACCCGCTCGTCCCCCCCTTCGCGGGCCTGCTTTAGCGCCGCGGCGGTCAGTCGGTCACGCTCGTCCCACGGAAACAGATGGCGCTGTTCCGCAGCCAGACGACCTGCCAGGTGGGTGCGCAGGGCCTCGTGCTCAGGGCCCAGCAGTTCGATCGCGAGGGCCAGGGCGTCGAGTAGCTCCGCGTCCGGGGACCCTCCGTTCAGCCAGCCCTCCCCGACCCCGCGGGCCGCCTCTGCCACCAGCAGGCCATCCCCCGCAGCACGACCGATCTCGACCGCGGCCCCGAAGGACGCGCGGGCATCGATCATCCGTCCCGCTCTGGCGAGCGCCTCGCCGAGCCTTACGTGGAGCCGGCCACGCAGCGCCGGCTGCGTGCTCGAATCCCTCTCGAGCGCCGTCAGGGCGCTTTGGAAGAACTCCGCTGCCTGCCCGTAGCCGAGGCGCTCCAAGGCGGAGACGCCCGCCGCCTCCGCATAGCGCGCAGCCTTCCCCGCTGCAGCCGCACCACCCGCCGCGAGGAAGTGACGGGCCAGCTCCGCCGCCGAGTGATCATTTCGGTCTGAGACACGGGCCTCGAGTGCCTCAGCGACCCGAAGGTGCAGACGCGCCCTCCGGGTCGGCCCGATCCCGCTCAGCAGAACCTCCCGGACCAGCGCGTGCACAAACGCAAACTCGCCCGGAGTTCCGGCCGTCTCAGCCAGCAGCCCGCGAGCAACCGCGCCTTCAAGGCACTCCAGGGCGTCATCCTCATCCTGGCCGCCGGTCACCGCCAGCAGCCCCAGCTCAAAGCGTCGGCCGATGAGCGCCGCGACCGCCAGCATCTCCCTGGTGGAGTCCGGGAGCCGGGCGAGGCTGCGCGCGATCGTCGCCTGAACGCTCGCCGGCACCCGGCCGACGCTGGCCGCGTTCCAGGTTCCTTCACGTATGAGGTCACGGAGCACCTCCTCCAGAAAGAAGGGGTTGCCGTCGGTGTGCTCGCGGAGGGCTTCGACGAATCCAGTGGGCGGCACCGAACCGCCGAGGCGTTCCTGCGCGAGCAACTGCACCTCGTCAAGGCCCAGGCCCGCCAGGCGCAGCGACTCATGCCCAGAGCGACGAGCCAAACCAGCCAACAGGTCCGCCAACGGACCCTCCACCTCACGCTCACGGAAAGTGAGCACCATCAAAACCGGCACCTGCTCCAGCTCCCGGTGAAGAAAGCGCAACAGATCCAGGGTCTGCGGGTCAGCCCAATGCACATCCTCAAGCAGCACCAGCAGCGGAGACTCCCTCGCGCGAGCGTCGAGATAGCGAGCCACCGCGGCGAACAACCGACCCCGCTGACCCTCCGGATCATCCCGCACCGGCTCAGGCAATTCGGGAACGCGCTCACGCACCCCCGGCACCAGGCGCGTCAGCTCACCCGAGTCGCCAATTCGCCGGCGTAGCTGCGCCGGTCGCGGACTCCCGCATGTCCCGCCCCAGGGCCGTCGCCCACGGCTGGTAGACAAGCTGCCGGTCCTCCTCGCACTCACCCAGCAGCACCGACCCGCCACTATCAAAGACGATCGTTGCCAACTCGCCCACCAGGCGTGACTTACCGATGCCCGGCTCGCCGCCGATCGTCAGCACGCCCGGCACACCTTCACACGCGGCTCGCCATGCCTCCCGCAGCCGCCGCACCTCGCCTCCGCGACCGACCAGCGGCCGACGCGCAGCCTCAGCCAGGCGAGACGGAAGTGATACACGCACCGTCCCGCTCAACTCTGCGCCACTGCGCTCAGCGGCCGCCTCCGCCACAGCGGGGTCACCAGACTCGCCGTAGGAAACGCGATGAGTCAAAGTCGGTGCCGGCAACCCCTTCAGCTCAAGCGGCCCCACCACCTCAAGCACCTCCCCGATCCGGGACTGAACCAGACGCGCCACCAGATCGGAGATCAATATCTCCCCCGGCTCCGCCGCGTCACACAACCGCTTGGCCACCACCACAGCCGCCCCGTGCAAGTCGCCATCGTCCTCGATCGGCTCCCCGACATCCAGCCCAACGCGCAACCCCACCCGGGTGGCCGAGTCCGCCCGCGCCTCCGCCTGCTGCATCGCGATCGCGCACTGAACCGCGGCCAGTGGGCTGCCAAAAGACACCATCAGGCCATCCCCCAGCCCCTTCACCACGCGCCCACGATGGGCATACGTCAAATCACGCAAACGCTCAAAATGACTGCGGCGAACGGCCTCCGCAGCATCATCGCCTAGCCGAGCGAGCAACTCCGTCGACCCCGCCACATCCGTGAAAAGAATGATGCTGATCCCAGCCACAAACCCCCCTGCTCCACCGGTATCCGACCAGGACGAAGCGTAACGGTTGCCCCACCGCCAATCGCCGCGCCCGGACGCCCTCGAAGTGGCACAACTCCAGTTCTTGTGCCGCTATCCGCATACATCCGCGTGCATCCACACACATCCGATGACGTCCCGATCAGGCGCAATCGCCCGAGAAGCCTGCGTTTCCGGGCGATCAGGCCGCTCCGCAACACCGCTTCACACGCGAGAGGTCGCTGGTTCAAGCCCAGCCGTGCCCATCAGAAACATGCTGCAACTCGGCAATGTCCCGCCGTCTTCCAGCATGGCCAGACGCAGTGAGCGGCGAGTCATGCGGAGTGAGTGCTGGGTCAGTCCTTCCGGCAGCGGTGGAACGTCGCGCTGTCGATCGAGGTCGGTAACTCGCCAGGGTGACCTCGTCGATTCACACCGGCCGGTGCTCAGCTGATCTTGGCGACGTACGCGCTGCCCGATGAGTCGACCACAACGAAGCGGTGCGCCCCGGCGTACGCGATCGTCTCCAGGCGCTGCGCACCCGGGACGCTGCTGACCGTCCAGTGGGCGGCGCCCGGCTTTCCGTAGACCACGCGTCCGTCTCGGTCCGCAGCCACGCAGAGCGTGACGCTCGAGCAGGCCAGGCCGTTGAGGTCGTGGCTGTCGACCGCCCTGGTGATGGGGCGGGGACGCTTTGGGTTGAACGTGATCACGGAACCGACGGAGTTCACCGCGACGCATTCCGCGGCGCTCGGGCACGCGATGCCGTTGAGGCGCGAGCCGCGGTTGATCCGGTAGCCGGTGGTCGACGCCTTGCCGGGGACAAACGTCGACTCCCAGCCGCCGTTCTGCACGATCGCGATGCACTCGGATCGTGTCGCGCAGGTGAGCGCCGTGTACCCGAGGTTCTTGTGCGGCAGGCTGTGCGCCCGCGGGTTGGCGTCCACAGACGAGCCGTCGAACGTGTAGTAGCCAGAATAGTAGGACGCCGTGAGGCAGTCGCTCAAGGCGAAGCAATACAGGCCGAAGAAGTCCGAGTAGTTGAGCAGCTCTCGGTCGTGGGACACCGTTCCGGTGACCGGATTGAACGCGAGCTCCTCGGCGTTCAGACTTACCGCCACGCATGAGGCCACACTGAGACATGTCAAGCCCGAGATGTAGCTGTACACCGAGTATTTCCGGCTTGCCGCAGCCGAGCCCGGCGAGGCCGGATTGAAGGTGTAGGTCGTCCCGGACAACGTGATCGCCGTGCACTGGGTCGGCGACGGACAGGAGAGGTAGTCCGCCCCTGCGTGCGTCTGGATCGGTGCCGACCACGAGACGGCAGCGGCTTCTGCACGCTGCGCAAGTGCGCCCATCAGCAGCATCGTCGCTGCGACCGCGACTCGTATACGCCCTGCCCCGCTCCTCATTGATGCCTCCCGGTTTTATCAATGTAGACCGTTAGCCTCAGCCGACCATCGGAACCTACCAGAGGACCCAACCTTTTAGCCGTTGGGCGGACGACTGTCCCTCGCGTCGTACACCGCAGCGATAACCCGCTGGGCGGTCAGGCAGCGGAAATGACCATGCACGATCAGTACCTTCGCGCTGAGCCCGCGCGATGGCGCATAGACGGGCGACAATCCCGGCTCGGCGTCGGGACAACGCGGGATAGAGGACGCATTCGCGCGCGACCGACTAATGCAACAAACCGTGTCCAGACGACCGATGATGGTCGAAAAGTCGCCCTGAGCGCGACAAAAGCGCCAAACTTCGCGCCGGATCTGGGATGTGCTGCGTTTGTCCGGTCCGGACCCCGCCGTCCCTCGGCCGTAAGGGTCTCGCCAAGACATCGCCGGCGGTAGCGGCCGCCGCTCCAGGCCTCGGTAGCACCGCTGGCAGGCATCGGGTTCAAGCTCGTGCCGATCACGGGAGGCATGACCGCCGACGCGGCCCTACTCCGGAAGTTCGACGGCCTTGAGGGCTTCGGCGCGGTCAGCGTCCCCCTCCATCCGAAGCGCCCTGCCCGCTCGGAGGGCCCAAACATAGGCCCACGTACGTTCCACTTCGATGCCGCTGCTCTTGCCCCGACCTACGAGGCGAGCGACCACGATCACCTGATCGCCCGCCTCGATGTACTCCTGTGGCTCGAAGCGAATCTCATCCCAGTAGCTGGCAAAGCTCTCCATGTAATGCCGGACGGCGTCACGCCATGAGCCGAATGTGCTCCAGGTAGCGTCTTGGACTCGACCATCGCCATCTCGGGGTCGAACCTGTCATCGGCGATCTCGCCGCGCAGCCAATCGTCGTAGATCGACCGGATGACGTCCACGTTCGTGTCCGACATTGCGTACTGGTTAAGCCCCCCGACGGTGCCATGCCATCCGACTTCGCCGTCGAGCCCGCTCAGGGCCTTCGCTACATCCCCGGCAAGGAACGCATCACAGATTCCGCGGACAAGCTCCACATTTTGCTGCGACTCGCCCGTCCAGTATCCCTGCCGAGTGTGGCTCCGGCTAACCATGCCGCAGCGGCGCAACGAAGTCGCACAACTCGAGTTCTTCTGCCACTAACCGCGCCCATTCCACGCATAACCACGCGCGGGATCTTGCACGCGCCTTCGAGACGAGCGTCGCCAGTGCATCCGCGCTGTGATCGGCAGGTTGCAGCAAGGGACAGGGACGGCTAGGCTCCACGGCTCTGAACGAGGACAGGGGGCGGGGATGGGTGTCAAGCAGAAGAGCCTGAGGCGGTTCGCGGCGCTCGCCGTCTTGGTGGTGAGCGCCGGGACCTGGGTGTCGCTCAGCGGTGCCGCGGCGCGCGTGCACAGGGGTGCGTACCTATATGTCGTCGGCGGATCCGTGCACGCTCAAAACGGTCAGCTAAGTGGATCAGTGGTGATCCGCAACGGCGGTACTCGAGCCGCGGGCAGTTCGCGGGTGACGCTGTCGATCGTCACCGGAAGAGGCGTCGGGATCACCTACTCATGGCGCCTCGGCTCGCTGCGCCGGTCGGCGGTAGCGACCATCAATGTGTCGGTGGCGCTTCCCCACCGGCTGCCCTCCCGACGCCTGCCGCTGGTGGCGTGCGCGGCTGCGACGCTCGGACAGCGGGCGAGCCTGCCTCGCGGACGCTGCCTCACCGTGGGCGCCCTGCACACCGGCTCATCGTCCACCACAACCACCACAACCACCACAACCACCACGGCTCCTACGACCACCACGACCCCGACCGGCGGTAACACCAATGGGACAGCGTGGAGCACGCAGGTAACCACCCTGACCGAGCCGACCTCGCAGGCGCCGATCAGCCCCGTTCCCTTCACCGCGAATACTCCACTGGAGCTGGGTGACAGGACCAACGAGGACTACTTCGCGATGGTGCCGCCCTCGTACAACCCCGCCACTCCTCAGCGACTGCTGGTGTGGCTGCACGGCTGTAGTGACGCACCGCAGAACGACACGTACTGGATGGCGCCGACGTTTACCGGCTACCCGCAGTTCGACAGACCGTGGATCGCGATCTCGGTCGGTAATGCCGAGGCGGGGAACAGCGACGCCTGTTGGGACACGAGCCCCGGGTGTGGCGACTGCCAGAAGGTGATGAACGCGATCTACAACGCCGAAACCCACTTCAACATCGATCGCCGCCGCATCGTCATTGCCGGGTACTCCTCCGGCGGTGACATGGCCTACCGCCTCGCGTTCGACCGCTCCAAGGTCTTCGCCGGTTTGCTGGCGGAGAACACCACGCCGTTTCGTGATACGGGTTCGACTGCCGCTCAGTCGTTGGCCGCGGCCAGCTGGCACTTCCCGATCATTCAGCTCGCGCACCGTCAGGACGATGTGTATCCGCTGGCGACCGTCCAGAGTGAGACCGGTCAGACGGCGGCCGCCGGATTCCCGGTCAAGCTTCTGACTGCCGACGGACAGCACTACGACGCGAACACCGAAGACGACTTCACCAGTCTTGTGTACCTCGGCCAGCCGCAGTGGCTCAGCTGGGTTTCGCCATAGCCCATGACACCAGTCCGCCGCCTCTCGGTGGCGAGTAGATGCTCGGGCGGGTCCAACCGCCGGGTTGCCCGAGGGCCGGCCGGTTTGCCATGAGGGCGGCCCATGGGATGCGGTGCCGGTGGAGGACGCTGACCCTCGGAGCGACAACGGTCCTGCTCATCATTACCACGGCGGGAGCTCGCCCCCCTCTGCGCTGTGAGTCGCATCGGTTGCACACCCGCCTCATCACCCCGCGAGTCATCGTCTGGAGCGTGCGGCGCGAGATCGACAGCAACGGCACCGCGACCGTCTACTACACATGCCGGAGGCCGGGGGGCGCCAGCCACCAGCTCGGCATCGACGGCCCGTACCTCGGCGACTACGGACCCGAGCAGACGCTCGCCGGCTTCAGCTCAGGGGGGACATTCGTAGCGGCGCTCGCATCGCGCGGCTATGCCGCGATGGTGGAGTGCAACAAGTACGACCCGAGCTACACCGGCTGCGGCCGGGTCGATTACTGGCTAGCGGTTGCAGACGCCACTGACGGGGCGCACGCGAAGCTGTACCCCGCTGCGGACGGCCCGGCCGTGCTCTCGCCGCTCGGCGCGGCCGCGTGGGTCTCGAGCGGGTCCCTCTGGGCGTCACCGCTGCGCCGGATCGGTCGCTCGCTGCACACTTCGCCGGTGCAACTCGACATCAGCGTCCAGCCCACGTCTATCCGGTTCAGCGGTCGCACGCTGCGGTGGATCTCGGATGGGGTGGCGCACCAGCGCGTCGTTGGATGACGTGGCCCGGGTGCCGGGCGAAGCGCTCCTCACACCAGCTCTAGCGCTGCGACCAGCTGCGGTCGCCGCCTAGTGTCGCGACGAGTACACCCGAACGTTCGTTTTGGTTCGCGGTGGTTGGGTAGACCGTCTTCGAGCGTTGCAACGGAAGTGCGCAGCCTCTCTGCAGTCCCGGACGGAACGGCCCCGTGTGGCGGATCACCTGCCTCGCGTAACCGCCCGCCGGGTTTTTCCGTTTGCGTGCAAGCACGGCGTGGCTCTGCGTATCAATCGTCGCCTCTGGCCACACGCTGAGCCGCGGCACCCGCAACCGGGCGTTGCACGGGAACGAGTTCGGAGCCACCTCAAACCCAGCGGAGCTGAAACCCGATGCGATTTGCCGTCTATGGACTCTTGATTGCCGCCGCGATCTTCGTGATCTCCGGCGGCCACCTACTGTTTCTCCCGCTGCTCTTCGTGCTGCCGCTCGGCGGCATGTTCGGGCATCACCAGCGCCACGGACACTTCTGGTTCCGCTCGCGGCAACAGGTACTGAAGGCCAGACGCGGCGCCGTCTTCCCGCGGCCCACAACCATGAATAGGAACAACATGAACAACCTCCCAAGCGCGTCACGGCGCGTCATCCGCGCCGCGATGCTCCTCCTGCTCGGTCGGCACCCTCATCTTCGCCGGCTGCGGCAGCTCCACCAAGACAGTCTCCAGCACGGGATCCAATGGCCAGGTAACCACGCAGACAGTCCCGAACGTCCATTTCGCCAAGACCAAGTTTCTGTTGCACACCGGTTTGGCGTTCGGCGCCTTCCATCGCTACATCTACAAGCCGCTGCGAGCCGGCGCGCTCGGCCATGGCGCCCCGGGACGGGTGAGGGTGTTGCTGAAGGGCGCCGCAGCCACGGTCTTCATCGTTCACGAACTCAGACTCGCTCACGACGACGCGCTGTCATCCGATCTCCTGCGTCCGCTGGCGAACAGGATCGACGCGGCGCGCAGCAAGATCGGGGACCTGGCAGGTGGCCTGAAGGATGGATCGGTCCAGCCTGCTGCGATCCTCAGCGCGTCCGGTGCTGCGGACGCCCTCGGCAGGGCGAGCAGCGGTCTAGGGGCCGGCATCAAGGACATCTCCAGCAACGTGGGCGGGTAGGTGCCGGCGCACCGAAATAGGTCCTCCCCCCCGCCGCGATCCTGGCGTACGCAGAGGCGCCCCGGGCGCCGCAGCTCAGCGGGGTGCTCGACGTGGAGGACGACTGTTACTTGTGTGTGAACGAGTAGCGCACCGCCAGCGCGTCATCGCTATCGATGCGAACGAGGACGAGTGGCGCCCACAGTGACCCTTCCCACTCGAAGTGAGGTGAGAGTGCGCTGATCCCCAGACGGCACCGGGCAATGCCCGTGTCGCCACGTCCTCCCGCACCCTAGCCCCGTCGAGATGCCAGTAGCGGGAATGAGACACAGGTCGGCAGCGGTTGCGTTGAAATCGCCGCATCGTACGACGGCGTCTACCACACGCGCATCAATGTCCGCCAGCGACCGAACCCTGTGTCGGTAACGCTCAAGGACTCCCCCGTCGGGCGCCAGCTGGCGTCAGGTTCGATGATTGGTGTGCCCCGCGCTGACGCAACACGAACGAGCGCCCTTCCGGTTGGTAGATCTTGAGGCGACAGAGGCCGCTCAATGCGCCATATGGGCAGACGGCCGATGGGACTGAACACGGCCTGACCCTCGCCACGCGGGACCGTCGCGCCCTCAAGACCACCGCTCAGACGATGTACGGGTCGAGTTCGTGGCGTAGCCCGGCGCAGGTGGCAACAGCGGCGTCGCCGCTCGCAGTGACTCATTGAGCCTGATCGATACTCGGTGTGAAATTCCGCGTGGACTGTTTCGGTCTGTCAACCAGCAGGTAGGATCGCCAACAAAGGAGCTACGGGCCACGACGAGAGAGCGTGAGCACGGAACTCTCAGGGGCCATCGACATGGTGGCCGAGAGGAGAGGCAATGGGCCCTTGTCGGTTTCCGTTCGGCACCGGCTGTCGGAAGCGGCGTGGCGCGTTGAGCGGCGCGGAGCCACTGGAACGCGGTGCGCCGACGGTCGCGAGCTCCGCCGGGATCGCTGCGCTCTACCACAACTTCTGCGGTCATGATCGTGCGTCTGCGACGGCCTATCTGAACGACGACATCGTTGTCTGCGTGCTGGCGGACATCCTCACTACATATGGGGCGAGGCTGGTGAAGCTTGGCAGCAGTCAGCACGGACTCGACGGTCGGGTGAACTTTCAGACCGACACGCAGGATTGGTTCACAGCTGTTGTCGAAACGCTCACGTGCGAGAGGCTGGTCGCGTTGTTGAGCGCAAACCAAACCACACCGGGATGCGCTTGTGAATTGTTCTTCCTCGAGGCGGCGCAGGGCCCGAGCGACCTAGCGGTGGTTGAGTAATGGCGGCAAAGGCTGCGACATTCCCCGCCGTTGTCAGTGACGAGGAGTTGATGCGGCGCGTCCAGGCCGACGACGCGGTTGCTTTCGAGGCGCTGTTTGACCGGTACTCCGCGCAAGCGCACGGGCTTGCGCGGTACGTCTGCCGTGATGCTCAGCTGGCCGAAGATGCGGTGCAAGAGGGCTTCGTGGCGATTTGGCGTGCACGCACGACTTTTGACGCCACCCGTGGCAGCGCACGAGCGTGGATGCTGACGCTCGTCCGCCACCGCAGCATCGACATGATGCGCCAGCAAGGTCGTACCAGCCGCCTGTCTGCTTCCGCCAATGGGCTCGACTCTTTTCCCGCGCCAGGCGCTGTCGCCGAGGACGTAGAACGCAGCGACGAGGCTGCCCGACTCCGTGCATCTGTGGTCCAACTGCCCTGGCTCCAACGCGAGGTGATCCTGCTTGCATACTTCGGCGGACTGACCCACACCGAGATCGCCGCACATCTTCGCCTCCCACCGGGCACCATCAAGGGCCGGATGCGACTTGGGCTGGAGAAGCTCCGAGCGGAACCCCGCCCCCAAATCTGATCCAGGACCACCGACGGCACCGCCTCACATCGAACCATCATCGACGGCGAGGCCAACTAAAGGGATTTCAAACGAGGCCTCGCTCAGCCGCGGACGTTTGGCGTCGTCGTCAGCCCATCAGCCGGCCTGGTTGGCGAATGGGTCCTGTCAGTCCCCTTCGTGGCCTGCGGCTAGGCCATCATGAAAAACGGATCGAAGCTGGAACCCGACGCGGTCAGCCCCTGATAATCGCCGAGGAAGTACCCGCCTGCGTCTGGTGCCGTCGTGTAGCCAAACGGAGCAGGGGTCAGCAACGCCTCGCCGTTCGCACTCCAACTCGCGCTGTCGCTACGGCCGCGGTGACAGGGCGATGGCGGCGTTCGTCAGCCAGGCTGGGCGATGCCGGCGAATGCAGGTTGTGGTAGTTCACCGCGACGGTACCGTCGCTAGAGGCACGGACCTGGGGCACAAACGCCGGGGCATCCCCGGCCGATTGGTCGGCACGAATCGGCGCGCTGCTGACAGCCCGAAAGCCGTGACTGAAAACGATCCGCGACTGCGCTGCATGAAACCTCCGCTCCGACGACGAGAATCTCGGACCCGACCCCGGCGATATCGGGCCTTTAGCCAGCCCGATACCCCCCGCACCGCGCAGATCAACCACGCCTCGATGAATCGGCCCGCACTGAGCACGGCAGGTGACCTTCTTCGACACGGAGGACAAAGATGGCTATGCGGCGTGCACGTGGACGCGCGGGCGAGCGTTGTTCACATAGCCCTTCGGGTTCCACAGCGCGGCCTCGTCCTCTGGCTGGGTGGCGGCCGAGGAATCCCAGGCGCGTACGAGTATCTCGTGCTCCCCGGGTGTGAGTTCCAGCGTGATCCGCCAGTGGCGCCAGGCCCACTGGCCGAGGTCTTCCAGCAGCTCCGCCTGCGACCAGGGCCCCCCGTCGAGCGAAACGTCGACGCGCGCGACGTGCCGCTCTCCGCCGGCGAACGCGTAGCCACGTACCGCGACCGGGCCCGCCGCCACGGTCGCACCGTCAGCCGGAGACAGCACATCGGAGTTGAGGGCAATCAGGCCGAGCGGCATCCCCGCACCCGGGCCGGGGTCCCGTCCTCCGGCAACAGCCGGTAAACGACGTGCTGGAAGTACCCCGGCCACGGCGCGGCGCGGACCTCGATGGATTCAAGCCACTTGACGCTGCGCGCTCCGATGTAGCCGGGGACGACGACGCGCACCGGCGCGCCATGAATGAGCGGAAGCGACTCACCGTTCATCGCCCAGGCGAGCAGGACTTCGGGGCGGCAGGCCTTCTCGAGCGGGATCGAGCCGCCAAAGCGCTGCGGTGGCTTCGCCTCCGAGGCAACGTCAGCTCCGTTGAAGCCGACGTGTGCCGCCTCAGGCAGCGGATTAGCCAACGCGAGCACATCGGCAAGGGGGACCCCGCTCCACCGGGCGGTTCCGGTGGCCCCCGGACCCCACGGCGCCTCACCGGGGATATCGCGGATCGCCATCAGGCCGGCTCGCCGATTGCCCGCACACTGGAGCGTGGCGGTGACCTCATGCTCTCGGAACGCCTCGCGCAACGTGGTGAGAGAAAGATCCAGTTCGGACTCGACGAGCCCGTGAACACGCAGCCGCCATGATTCGTGGTCGATCGCGGGGGCCGGGCCGTGCCCGCGCACATAGAACGCATCGGTGGCGGTGAACTCCTCCCGCAGAGCGGCCAGGCCTGTCTCGGCGTTGAACGGCTCCTGCTCGTGGACGATCAAGTCCTCGCGCTTGCCGTAGCGGGTCACGCGACAAGCGTACGCAGTCCACACCCCGTTGGAGGGCGTCCGGCCGGGCTGGTTGCGCGAAAGCGATCTACGGGTTTCACCGTGAATTGCTTGATCTTGCATTGATGGTTCAGCCGGGGCTCCCCCGTGTCGGGAGGGAGTTTGAGATCATGCTCGGGGATGACGGTGCCTCGATGGACCACTTCAGTGGACCAGCTAGGGTCTCCCGCTACGCTAGGGCTGGTTCACTCGCCATCACAGGGGAGCGGTTTGTGAAGGTCAAGATGGTCTGCTTGGAGGACGGGATCACCTCCTGTGGCTTTCGCAAGATGGCCGCCTACGTCGCGCGGCTGAATGCCGACACCGAGGCGCTACTACGTCACCACCAACCGCTACCGGGGGATCCGCAACGCGCTGTTCGGGGCCTCGGCTCCGGCGGCGGCCTCGGCGACGACGAGATCGACGAGATCGCCCAAGGGCTGATCGGCGCCGATCTGGTCGGCTTCTCCTCGATGACCGGCTACGCCGACCTGACCCACCGGATCTCCGCCGCGTGCGCGAGCTCGACCCGTCGGTCTACATGATCTGGGGCGGGATCCACCCGATCATCCACCCCGAGGACGCGATCACCGCCGACGTCGACGCCATCTGCACCGGCGAGGGCGAGTTCGCCTTCGACGCAGTTCTTTGACTGCCTTCAAGCGACGGCCGCGACCCGACGGCAGCCAAGAACTTCTGGTTCAAGGACCCGACCCGGCCGAGGAGGTCACCCGCAACCACTTCCTGCCGCTGATGACGCGCCCAGGAGATGGAGAAGCTGCCGTTCCCGCTGTACCGCGAGAAGGAGCGGATCTACCGCGCCGGCGAGGGCTTCGAGCCGATCTCGCTGGGCGACTACGTCACCAACGACGGCCTCAGCTACACGACGCTGTGGTCGATCGGCTGCCCGTTCCACTGCACCTACTGCGGCAACACGAAGTTCATCGCCAATGACGCCAAGTACAAGCGGATCCGCCACCCCAGCGCGCGCTACATCGTCGAGCAGATCAAGGACGCGCGGCGCGCGCTTCCCGCATCTCAGCCAGGTCAGCTTTCACGACGACAGCTTCATGGCGATCGCCTATCCCCAGCTCGAGGAGTTCGCCGAGCTGTGGAAGGCCGAGGTCGACCTCCCGTTCGCCGTCTACGGCGTGATCCCCAACTACGTCAAGCAGGACAAGTTCGAGCTGCTCACCTGGGCGGGGATGAACCGGATCCGGATGGGGATCCAGTCCGGCTCGCGAGCACATCCTCGACTTCTACAAGCGCCCCTCGCCGCCGGCCAAGATCCGCGCCGCCGGCGAGGTGATCGGCAAGTTCGCGCCGGAATACCACCTTCCGCCGGCTTACGACCTGATCGTCGACAACCCCGTCGAGACCCGGCAGGACGTCGTCGACACGCTCGAGCTGATCTACGACATGCCGCGTCCCTACACGTTGTTCATCTACTCGCTGAAGGTGATCCCCAACACCGAGCTCGAGCGCGCTGATCAAGGAGCGCGGGATCGAGCTCGACGAGATCGACTCGAGCTACTTCGTGATCCCGCCGCGGGTCGGCAACCTGCTGCTCTACCTGCTGTGCATCTGGAAGCCGCCGCCGTGGCTGTGGACGCGGCTGCTGCGCCGGGTGCGCGCCAGCACCGAGCCGCAGCCGATGTATCCGCGGCTCGGCCTGATCCTCCGCACGCTGTACCTGGCCCGCCGGGCCGCTGGCCCACTTTGCCCGGATGGACTTCTCGATCTTCCCCGGCTGGACCGGCTACGTGTTCTGGCGGTTGGGGATGGTCGGGCGCTACCAGCGTCGGTATCGCCAAGCGCATGGCCAAGCCGCAACGGCCGGAGAAGTGGCGCGGCGGGCGCAGCGGCAAGCGTGAGTCGGCCGACCTCGGGCTTTCGCTCGTCCTGCCCCCAGCTGACGCCGAGCTCGGTGAGGCGGCACACGGCTGAGGAGCGGTTCAGGGCGCTGGCTAGCCGGCCTTGAAGCTGAGCAGTGACTCGCTCAACGGGGGGACACTCACCTGGAAGCTGCCGTCCCGTGCCTTCAAGGTCACGCTCACCGGGTTTCCCTGCCACGTGCCGCTGTTCGAGAGCTGCTGGCCGCCGAAGCTGACACGCCCCCCGGGCAGTAACGAGGAGCTCAGCAGCGACTGCACCTTTGCCGAGCCCTGGGCTCGTGCCTGCAGCGCCACGATCGATGCCGATGAAGCCTTGTTGATCAGCAGCACCTGGGTCTGGCCCCCTTGCAGCGCTACGGGCCAGACTGACAACCCGGCAGGCAGCGTGCCGCCCACGCTTGTGTGGAGCAACGTTGCTCCGGGGCCAAGCGTGCGGGTGAACGCGAGCATCCCGTAGAAGAACGGCCGGACGATCGTGGCCGCCGGACCGGCGAGGGGCGTGTTAGAGGTGTTGTAGCGAGTGTGAACGTTGACGCCATCAACCCCGTCGGCGAGCATGTTGAACAGCACATCGGAGGCCCACAGCGCGGTCGCGAAGGTGTCCGAGACCCCCGGCAGGCCGGTGCAGGACGCCGATCCGAGTTCGGTCACCCTGAACTTGAGACCCGCCTGGTGAGCGGCGGCGACGGCGGGTAGGAGGCTGGCGGCAAGCCCCGCGGAGGCCTGGTTAGAGAGCTGCCCGGCGATCGTCGGATACTGCGCGGAGCCGGGGGGCGCGCACGCGTTGAACGGGTAGCGGTGGCCGGTCAGGAGCCCGACGCTGGAGCCGTCGACCTGAAGCAGCGTCTGATACCAGTTCGGATCCATGTTGGCGAGCACGGGGCCCGCCACCGGCACACCCGGCGTTGCCGCCGCCAAAGCCTGGGCGTAGGAGGCGAAATCGCTTGCATACGTCTGTGGCGAGTACGTGGCTCCCCAGGTCAGGTTCGCAGGGTTCCAGTTGTAGCCGACCAGCGAGTAGTAGAGGTCTGGCTCGTTGCCAACCTCCAGTGCGCTCAGGCTGCCGGCTGGCAACGCACGATTGGCCTCGGTCGCCAGCGCGGCCGCCATCTGCGGATCGTGCGCGGCCAGGTTGAGGTCAACCGTCACCGTCAGCGGCACTGAGCGCGCCAGGGCGCCAAGTCGCTGTAGATACGGCAGGTCGATCCCGAAGCTCTTGACGCCGCTGGGGGTCGAGAAGCCGTCGGCGTTCAGATAGGTGCCGTCGGCCGTCTCCCCTCCGAGCCGCAGGGAGACGGGGCTGACCGTCGCCGGGCACGGCCAGTTGCCCCAGCAAGGCTGGAAAAGACGGCACCTTCTGGACGAAGTCGTTGAACTCATTGGTTTCGGTGGACACCCCGAGGAACGAGTGCGGAACTGCGCGCAGGACGCCACCCACGGTCACGGCAGCGCTGCCAACGAGTTCAGTGATGGGACTATCGGCGCTCGCAGCGCCCCCCGGGGCGGTGGCGGTGACGCTCACGGCAATCCGAGATCCGGCATCAGCGGCAGCCAGGGTGTAGCTCCGACCTGACCCGATCACCGTGCAGCTGGGCGAGATCGCTGTTGCGTCCGACGGGCAGCGCTGCCAGCTGAATGTGAGGACGACCCCGCCGGGATTCCAGCGGCCAGCGTCGGCCGTGAGCGTGCTGGCACTGGCCAACACGCCTGACGGCAGCCCGGGCGCGGTCATGCTTACCGGCGGGATCCCGACCGGTGCACTGGTCGCCGAGCTTGAGCCATGACGACCGGTGGCGGAGACGATCACGCGAAGCAGGCTGCCCGCCTCGGCCTGAGTCACGGTGTATCGGCGGCGCCGCGCGCCGGCTATGTTGCGCCAGGTGCTTCCGGTGGCCGAATGCTGCCAGCGATAGTCGAACTTCGCCGGCTCGGTCCACCCGCCGGTGCGGGCCCACAGGGTGAGCCGGGCGCGTGGGGTTCCGGTGATCACGGGAGGGCTCGTGTTCAGCGGCGGAGCCGGGGCGACCGGCACGGTCACGTTGCTCGGCACCGACAACGAGCCGTAGCCATTTGACTCGGTGACGAGCAGGCGCACGCGCGTCCCGAGATCCGAGCTGGTCAATCTGTAGGCGGACGCGTGAGCGCCGAAGACCGCCCGCCAGCCAGTCCTGGTCAAGCGCTGCCACCGGTAGTAGACCGTGTTGCGGGTGCCAGTCCACGTGCCGACCGTGACCGCGGTGAGGATCGACCCGACCCGAGCGGTCCCACGAATCATCGGCGGCGAGCTATTCCGAGGTGACTGGGTGGGGACAGACGAGGCGCGGGCGGGAGCCAGAAGCGACACCGTGGCGACGAGCGCAGGGGCAGCGCCGATCCAGAATCGGCGCCTCAGAATCCAGCTCCTCATGAGCAGGACTCAATCAGTTATCGGGCAGCCATGTGCCGCAGCGGGAGTGGAAGCCTCGCGCGCGATGAGTTTTTATCGCTCCGACGGTCTCAGTAGCCGTAACCCAATCCAGGAGGACGTCGTGACCAAGACCGCGACTCGCATCAGCAAGATCAGCACGGTGGTTGTTCCCGTTTCTGATCAAGATCGCGCGATCGAATTCTATGTCGAGACGCTCGGCTTCGAAAAGCGCACCGATGTGCCCTTCGGCAACGGCTACCGCTGGGTTGAGGTGGCCCCCGCCGACGCAGTGACCACGATCGCGATCGTGCCGCCCCCTGAGGGCAAGCCGAGCGGTAGCGTCGAGACGGGGATCGGGCTTTACACCGAGGACATCGACGCCGACCATTCCGACCTCAGGGCCCGCGGCGTCGACGTCGATCCCGAGGTCAGTCGGATGGGTGATCCGGTTCCGCCCCTGTTCTGGCTGCGCGATCCGGACGGCAACACGCTGATGGTCGTTGGGAAGCTTTGACCGGGGCGATCGGGGGGCGCCGGCGCAGCGGATGTGCCGCCGCCCGGCGCTCCCCGTCTCATCGAGCTACTAGCAGACCGGGGTCGTACTCGGGATCTTGGGAGCCTGCGACACCCGGTGGTAACTGGTCAGCAGGTGCTGCTCGGTGCTCGGATGGTTAGGCCGAAGTAGATGCTCTCGCCCACCATCTGATGCGTCTTGGCGCTGAGGGTGTCGGTCTCCTTGAAGTCCTGGAAGCCCGGCAGGTGCCGATCGGGTCGACGTCAGCACCGTGCTTGAGGCCGACCGTCATGTACTCACTGACGAAGAAGCCGAACGGCGGAGATGCGACAAAGTTGTAGTCGATGCCCTGCATGGTCCAGCATCGCGCCCCGCTGGCCTTGACATCCGCCACTAACCGACCGCGCAGTAGGTCTGGAGAGGATCCATGAGCCCGCTAGCGTTGCGGTGCATGAAGCAGGTGCCCGACCGTCCTAACGTCGAGCTGCGTCCCGACGGGAACGGCGGCCAGATCGTGGTGCTCGCGTTTCGTTATCAGCGCGAGCTGGTCGAGCTCGTGCGCGCGATCCCGGACCGGCGCTTCGACTGGGACAGGCGTGAGTGGTGGGCGCCGGCCGGCGATTGGGCAGCGATCAAGGTCGCCGAGCTGCTTGAGCGGAATGCCCATCTGAGTGCCGCCGAGGACGTCGCCGCGTGGCTCGACGGAGTGCGGGCGCACTGGATTGGCTACGTGCGCACCGCGCGCTACGACGGTCGCGGATGGTGGGTTCTGAAAACCCTCGCCGGTCCCGTGCCCGATCAGCTGCGGGCGGGCGCGATCGAGCGTGACGACGGCAGCTTGCTCGTACCCCTGACGTTCGACGCAGCGCGAGCCTTGCGGGAGCAGTCCTCGGCGCGCCTTGACGCGGCCGCCGAGCGCTGCCTGTGGCACGTCGCCCGCGGCGAAACCCCGGCGCCAGCGCGGCTCGTCTACTTCCGCGGCGTGGACGGCGAACAGCTGCGGCTCGAGGTGATGTGGGATCCAGAGATCGGGGCGGCTTTCGAGCACCTACCGGGGGCGCGGGGCACCCGCGCTTTGCCACTCGATCCGTGGATCGCTGACCGACTCGACGAGTTCGTCGCACGCCACGAAGTCGAGGTGCCCGGGGTCGCGGGAGAGGTGCTCGAGCGATTGGTCGCCGAGCGGCGGGCGGCGACGGCGGCCGTCGCGCGCTCGCGCGCGGATCACGGCGATCCGATCGAATCGGTGGCCGCCGCGCTCGGGGGCGAGCTGGCGCCCTACCAGTGGGCCGGGGTGCGCTACGTCCTTGACGCGCGCCGCTGCTTTCTCGCCGATGAGCAGGGGCTCGGCAAGACCGTCGAGGCGCTCGCGGCGCTGGAGGCCGACCACGCCTACCCAGCCGTCGTCGTCTGCCCGGCATCGATCAAGCTCACCTGGCAGCGCGAAGCTGAGAAGTGGCTGCCCCACCGCAGCGTCGCTGTGGTCGAGGGACGCGCCGCGGTTCCGCCAACTGCCGAAATCACGGTCCTCAACTATGAGATCGTCGCGGCGCACCGGGAGGCGCTCGCTCGCAGGCGCCCGCGAGCGCTGATCGTCGACGAGTCTCACTACTGCAAGAACCCGCGCGCGAAGCGGACCCAGGCAGTGCGCCAGCTCGCGGCGGTTGTCCCGTCTGACGGCCTACGCCTGGCGCTGACGGGAACTCCCGTCCTGAACCACGCCGAAGAGCTGATCGCGCAGCTGCGCGTGATCGGCCGACTGGAGGACTTCGGCTCGGGTGCTCGGTTCTCGCAACAGTTCCGTGATGAGCTCAGCGAAGAGCGACTGCACTGGCACCTGCGCCGCCGCTGCTTCGTGCGCCGGCTGAAGTCCGACGTGCTGCCGCAGCTGCCGGCCAAGAGGCAGGTCGTGGTGCCTGTCGCCCTCACCAACGACGCCGAATACCGGCTTGCCGAGCGCGACGTGGTCGAGTGGTTGCGAACCCAACCACTCGACCTCGGTGTGCTCAACGCCAAGATCGCGGCGACGCTCCGGGCCGAGCGGCTCGCGCAGCTCGGTGCGCTCCAGCGAATCGCCGCGCGCGGCAAGCTGGCGGCGGCGCTCAGCTGGATCGGGGATTTCCTCGCCTCCGGCGAGGCTCTCGTGGTGTTCGCGCGCCACGTGGAAGTGCAGGAGGCGGTGGTGAAGCACTTCCCGGATGCGATGCACGTCCTGGGTTCCGATTCGCTGGCGGCTCGGGAGGCGGCGATCGCGGCCTTCCAGCAGCCCGAGGGTCCGCAGCTGATCGTCGGCGCGACGCGTGTGGCCGGCCAAGGAATCACGCTCACTCGCGCATCGAACGTCGCTTTCCTCGAGCTCGAGTGGACCCCGGCGATGCACGATCAGGCTGAGGACCGCTGCCACCGGATCGGCCAGCACGACGCGGTTACCGCCTGGTACCTGCTTGCCGCGAACACGATCGATGAGGCGATGGCCCGCGTGATCCAGAGCAAGCGCGCGCTGGTCGCCGCGGTCACCGACGGCCGGGCGATCGGCGACTCGGGATTCGTCCAGGCCGTCGTACGCGAGCTACGCGACGGCCGACCGTTCAGGCATCTTCGGCTGGCAGACGACACCCGCGCAGGCCAGCGGCAGCATCGGCATCAATAGGCGCACAAGCGCCTGCCACCACGGCGGCGGCGTAGGTGTCGCACGGTGACCTCCCTCACCGAAGTGACTCCAGCGGCAAGGGCGAGGCCGGCTTGAGTTCCTCCAGTCGCAGGAGCGTCGTCACGCGCGCGGCGCCGCCACGCGTAGAGAGCCGAACGAGCACGCGCTGCAGCTCGGCGACCTCCCGCGCGACGACGATCAGCATCGCGTCCGTTTCGCCAGTCACCCAATCGGCCGAGACGACCTCGGGCATCGTGCGGACCGCGTCGGCAAAGCGCTTGTGGCTCGCGTCGTCGTGGCGCTGAAGCGCGACGGCCACGTAGACCTGGAGGGGAAAGCCCACGGCGGTCGCGTCCACCCGGGCGACCACATCCCGCACGATCCCGGACTCTTTGAGGCGGCGCACCCGATGCAGCGTCGCCGCGGGAGAGAGCCCGACCAGCCGGGCGAGTTCGACATTGGAGCGGTCCGCGTTGATTTGGAGCTCCTCGAGCAGCTGCGCATCAATTAAGTCCAAAGAATCTGGCACTTCACGCAATATTCAATCGTCAACTACCCTCCCCGTCAAATCCTGGCCCGAAATTCCGCGAGAGGCAGCCATCATCGTCTGAGTGGAAACCAAGCATCTCTCTCCTCTCGTTGCCCTCGCCGCGGCCGGCGCCCTGTGGGGCCTGACGGTCCCTCTGTCCAGGCTGTCGCTCGGGTGGTTGGGTGCGGATTGGCTCACCTTTGCCCGCTTCGCGATCGCCGCGCCGCTGCTCGCCATCGCCGGGCGACGCGGGCTCGGTAACGCGTTCTCGCTGCACACCGCCGCGGTGGGGGCGGTTGGCTTCGGTGCGGTGATCATGCTCCAGAACGCCGGCATCGAGCGCACCAGCGTCAGTCATGCCGCGCTGGTGATTGGTGTCGTTCCGGTATTGGTTGCGCTCCTGGCCGCCTCCTTGGGTCAGGGGCGGGCACGCCGAGTGAGCTGGGGTGGCTACGCACTCGCCCTCGGGGGCCTAGCGCTCATCGCGGGAACCGGCGGCGGCGGGGCCAGCCCCCAAGGGGATCTGCTCGTTTTGGGCTCCGCGGCGCTTTCAGCCGCCTTCATCGTGATCCAACCGCGGCTGCTGGCAGGACGTGATGCAGCGGCCGTCACCGCGGTCGAATTCGCGGCCGGCGCGCTCATCGCGCTGCCGCTCGCCATGCTCACCGAGGCTGTGCCGTCCACACCGGCCGACGTCACCCCGGTGCTGGCGTTGGTCGCGCTTGCGCTGGCGGGAACGCTGCTGCCGTTCTGGCTCTTCGCCTACGGTCAGGCCCGGGTCCCCGCTCAGCTCGCCGGCGCCTACATGAACCTCGAGCCGGTCGTGGGCGCAGCCGTCGGCTGGACCGTGTTCGGCAGCACCGCAGCGATGCCACAGATCGCGGGCGCGCTCGCCGTGCTCGCCGGGATCGTCCTCAGCACGCTCCCGGCGCGCCAACCCGAAGTCGCTTGAAGCGGAGCCTCCCGTGCCTAGCCGACCTCGTGGCGAACCGGCACGTAGTTCTGGTCGCTCCGCGGCGGCCGGACGTGGGCTCGCTTCTGTCGCGGCGGCAGTTTGAACTTCTTGCGCGGGACTTCCTCGTCAGGGATCAGGCTCAGAACGTGGGCGATCAGGTTCAGCCGCAGGGTGCGCTTATCGTCGGCTTCGACCACATACCACGGCGACTCGTGCGTATCGGTATAGGCGAACATCTCGTCCTTGGCCTCCGCGTAATCGCCCCAGCGCCGGCGGGCCTTCGAAATCCATGCCGCTGAGCTCCCACTGCTTGGCCGGGTCATTCAGACGTGCCTTGAAGCGTCGCTCCTGCTCCTCGTCGCTCACCGACAGCCAGTACTTGATGAGGATGACTCCCGCGCGCAACAGCTCTCGCTCGAATTGCGGGCAGCTACGCATGAACTCCTCGTACTCCTCCTGCGTGCAGAAGCCCATCACGTGCTCGACGCCGGCACGGTTGTACCAGCTGCGGTCAACAGCACGATCTCTCCCGCGGCGGGTAGATGCGCGACGTAGCGCTGGAAGTACCACTGCGTCCGCTCGTGCTCTGTCGGCGTTCTCAGGGCGACGGTCCGCACCACTCGCGGATTGGTCTTCTCGGCGATCCGTTTGATCGTGCCGCCCTTGCCGGCGGTGTCACGGCCCTCGAACAGCACCACGACCTTGAGGCCTCTGTGGATGACCCAGTCCTGGAGGCGCACCAGCTCGACCTGCAGCCGCGCTAGCTCTTTTGCGTAACCGCGCTTATCGAGCCGCTGGGTCCTGATCCCGCTCGTCTCCAATACCGGACGGCTCCATCCAGCGCCAACCGTTGCCGTGAGACGACGTTACCGCAGACCCGGAGCGGCCCCCGCCCGCGCTACTGCACCGCCTCCGCCTGCAGCTCGCCCTCCTGCTTTGCAGTCGCCGCTGGCTCCTGCTCGGGGATCATCGGGCCCTCGCCGGCGGGGTCAACGACATCGCTCTCGAAGAACTCATATCGCCCCTCCAGCACGGACTGTGCGGTCTTGTACTGAGCGTCATCGTTGTTTGACCACAGTTCGTGGAACAGCCGGTCGCTGCGGTCCCGCGCCTGCATGCAGAACAGGTCGGCCAGCTCGTAGATCGCATCCTTGTGCGCCGGATCGTCCTGACCCAGCGTCGAGGCGTAGGTGCAGGCGCTGGCGATGGCGAACAACTCGGCGCCGATGTCGACGATCCGGCCGAGCAGCGCGCCCTTCTGCTCGAGCTTGGCCTGATAGCGCCCCATCGCGTAGAAGGTCGAACGCGCGAGCTTGCGCGACGCACGCTCGGCGTAGCGGAGGTGCTTGGCCAGCGGACCGAACTCGTCGAAAGACGAGAGGCTCTGACCCTTGCCGACGGTCAGCGACGGGAACCATTTGGCGTAGAACGCCCCCGCCTTGACCGCGAGCTTCGCCTTCTCGGCCAGCGCGGCGTCGCCGAGCAGGATGTCTCCGGCCACGCTCAGGTGCTGGTCGACGGCCTCGCGGGCAATCATCAGGTGCATGATCTCCGTGGAGCCCTCGAAGATCCGGTTGATCCGCATGTCACGGAGCATCTGCTCGGCCGGGACCGGCTTCTCGCCGCGCGCGGCCAGCGACTTGGCCGTCTCGTAGCCCCGGCCGCCGCGGACCTGGACCATCGTGTCGACGGCCTCCCAGGCTCGCTCGGATCCGTAGAGCTTGGCGATCGCGGCCTCGATGCGGAAGTCGCGCTGCTTGTCGTCGGCCAGCCGCGAGGCCACGTCGACGAGCGCCTCCAAGCCGAACGCAGTGCCGGCGATGAAGGCGATCTTCTGCGCCACTGGATCGTGCTTACCGAGTGGCTGTCCCCACTGCTTGCGCTCGTTGGCCCACTGGCGAACGATTTTCAGCGAGTACTTGGTGGCGCCGACGCAGATGGCGGGCAGCGACAGGCGACCGGTGTTGAGCGTTCCGAGCGCGATCTTGAGTCCTCTCCCCTCACCCGCGATCACGTTCTCGTTGGGGATGTACACGTCCCTGAACTCGGTGACGGAATTCTCAAGCCCGCGCAGCCCCATGAACTCGTTGCGGTGGGTGACGGTGACGCCTTCGGTGTCCATCGGGCAGATGAAGGCGGTGATCCCACCCTTGGAGCCCTCGCGTCTTCGGGACCACGGCCATGACCACGACGACGTCGGCGATGTATCCGTTGGTCGCCCACAGCTTCGTCCCGTTGATCGTGTAGCCCTTGCCGTCCTCGGTCGGGACCGCGGACGCCGACATCCGGGCCGGGTCCGAGCCGACGTCCGGTTCGGTCAGCAGGAAGGCCGAGATGTGGTCCTTCGCAACCTTGGGCAGCCACTCTCGCTTCTGCGCCTCCGATCCGTAGGTCTTCAGCGGCTCAGGCAGACCTATCGACTGGTGGGCGGAGAGCAGCGTCGAGATCGCGGCGTGCCAAGTGCCGGCGAGCGCCAGCGCGCGGTTGTAGTACACCTGCGTGAGACCGAGGCCACCGTACTCCTTGGGAATCTTCATTCCCAACGCGCCGAGGTCCTTGAGGCCCTGGATCACGTCGTCGCCGAGCTTCGCGTTCTCCTCGATCTCCAGCGGGTCGACCCGCTCGGTGAGGAAGGCGCGCAGGCGCCGGAGGAACTCCTCGCCGTCACGGACCCTGTCCGGGTCGGCCTTGGGCTGCGGGTGGATCAGGTCCAGCTGAAAGTTTCCGAGGTACATCTCGCGGCCGAAGCTCGGCTGTTTCCAGTCAGCCTCGCGGCTGGCTTCGGCAACCTGCTTGGACTCTTCGTATGAGGGATTGTTTGACGGCATGGCCATAGTGTTACCCATCGGGCTCGTCAACCTCTGCGCCGATCTGCGCCGAGTCCACCGCGCGGTCAGGAACCGGTGTTTCGAGGGCGATGATCCGCCAAAGGGGGGCGAGCGCTCAGCGCGGCCGGTCCCAGATGAGTGTCTCGGTCATCTTCGGCGCGATCTCCTCGGTGAGCGTGTGTCCCCGCGACTCGAGCGCAAATGCGCCGGCAACCTTCGAGTCGTTGTAGACAAGCAGCACCTTGCTGCCGTCAGGGGTTGAGAAACGCCACATCGTCAAGCCCCGGCGTGGCGATGTCGGTTCCCGATTGAGATACCGGTAGCGGACGAAATGGTCAGAAGCGACTCGAACGGCTCCCGGGTCAACGAAGCGGCTCAACTGACCGAGTTGGAAGTAGTCAAGGGTGGGTGCGGAGCTGTGCGCGAGTTTGTTGACGGTGACCACGCCGAAGCAGTGCGGGCATCCCGGGTTGGGGAGCTGAACGGGAACCCCCGGAGCGGTCCAGGGCGAGGTTCCAGAGTGCGACCGTGCTGGCCCAGTTTCGCATCGAGCTGATCAGCAGCTCGGAGGTGGAGAACGGAGTGATGCCGGGCGAGCACTCCACACGATCTGGTCAAGGCGCGGGTTCATCCGGTGAAGTGAGCTCATCAGGCTCGGTCGACACTGAGTTCGCCGATTAGTCTGGACGCCTCGGGTTTGGCTTCGAGGAAGCGAGCTTGGCGGGCGCCGCTAGATGATGCCAACGAGGACGAGCACGCCGATGGCGAGCAGCACAAGCGCCGTGAAGGCGTTGCCCCAACGGTCCAGCCACTCCCCCTGCAACTGGTAGCCGCCGAAGCAGGCGAATAGGGTCAGTCCGACGATCGTTCCGATCGTCACCGCCGAAAAGACGATCAGGGCGCCGATGGCGGCGAATGCGCCCGCCGCCGCCGCGGCGAGGAACACCGGGAGGATGGTCAGATCAGGCGATGCGGCAGCGCCGAACGGCACCATGATCGCCGCAAATCCGCGAGCGCGGCTCGAGTGCTCATGACCGGGCTCATGCGTGTGAGCGTGGTGGTGCTCGTCTGGGTGATGATGCCCGTGGGCGTGACCAGATTCGTCAGCGTGAACGTGCTCATGGCTGTGGCTGTGGCCGTGGCCGTGGCCGGTCAGCTCGAGGGCGAGGAAAGCGAGTCCGGTGAGCACGAGAATCGTCCCGATGATCGCGCTCTGAGCGCTCTCGAGCGCCGAGCGAAACTGCAGGCCGAGAGTGATGATGATCCCGCCGAGCAGCCAGCGAAACGAGGACGTGAGCAATCCCAGCCAGCAGCGACAGCCTGGCGACCCTGCGCAACGGGAGCTTCTGCGTGCGCCCCACCACGGCCAGCGGGACCCAGTGGTCGGGCAGGATCGCGTGCCCCAGTCCGACGCCCGCCGCCGCGGCGATCAGCGCTGGAGCGGCTCCGCTCATGCGTTCACCGTGCGCGGATGCGAATTCGCCGACAAGCCCGAGCCGAAGGTGCTCGACGTGCGAGACGGCCTCGGCGAGCAGCACCCCGACGTGATCGTCGTGCAGGGCATAGATGATCTGCCGGCCTTGGCGATCACCGACGACCAGGCCTAGATGGCGCAGCACGCGTAGCTGCTGGGAAACCGCCGGCTGCTCCATGTCGACATCCCGGGCGAGTTCGGTCACCGAACACGCCCCGGCGCCCAGGCGACTCAAGATCCGGACACGGCTCGGCGTCGCCAGGGCCTGCATCGTGTTGGCCACGACCCGCGCCGTGTCGACACTCAAATAGGCCAGGTTGACCTCATGGCGGCGGCTCATGCACGCATTATCGCATGAGCAGTCATGCATACTTCGCTCGGCTGCGCACGCCCCCTGTGGCCCCCGCCAACCTGTTCCCGACGGCCGCTCACATGCCCAGGCGCTCGCCCCCAAGATTGGCGTCGTCCGCAATCGAGCGTGGGCCGTGCTGGCGGAGGCGGACAACGAGCATGCCGAGGACCGGAATCGCGGCCGCCTCGGCCAGGATCGCGAGAACGATCGGGAAGCGCAGCGTCGGCTCGCTGTAGCCGAAGAAGCTGCCGGCGAGCGCGATGGCAATGGAAATCAGAGAACCGGCGGCCAAGCCGACTGACCCCACGACGGCGAACAGCCGCAGACGGTTATCGCGGCTCAGAAGCGCAACTGCGAGACCAGCCCCGCCGGCCGCGTTGAGCAGAAACAACACGCCGACCGTCGGAACCTGACTGATGAAGTCGACGTACTGCTGGAAGTGCACGGCGGCGATCACGGCTACCAGCACGGCAGCCAGTGGCGATAGGGCTCTGGGTGTGCGCAGAGGCATCAACCGACCACCTTGATGGTGCCGGTCATGAAGGCATGAAATTGGCAGATGTAGGTGTAGGTGCCGGCCTGCTTGAGCGTGAACTGAGAGGACTGCCCCTGCTTCAAGGTTCCCGAGTCAAACGCTCCCGACCCAGCGGTTGCCGTGTGGGCCGTGCTGTCGCTGTTCGTGACGGTGATCCGTGTGCCCACCTTTACGGTCAGAGCCGCAGGCGCGAACTCGTAGTTGGCGATCTTCAGGCTGACCGCGCTGCCGGTGAGGGTCTTCGTCGAAGCCGCGGCGCTCGCCCCGCCGCGGCTGCTCCCGAGCGCCAGGGCAGTCACGCCGACCAGAACCGCAACGCCGGCCGGAAGGATCGAAGATTTTATGAGCACGCAGTTGATGCGTCCGGAGCCACCGCGCGGATCACTCCGAAGACCAGTTGATGCACCGTGAGCAGATCTCTGTCTGGCGCGACCACGTCCATCGGCCCGTCATCGGGGTGCAACTCTCCGAAGCCGACCGAGATCCCCCCGCCGCCATTTTTGGCCCGAGCGGGCTGCGTTCTGGTCGCGATCGGAGGCCGTCCGATCGCTGTCGGAAACGGCCTGGCCGCGACTTGCGAGGAACTCTTCGCGCTCGCCTGTTGTCTGGTCGCGAGACAACCGTGCCGGGTCGCCTTCGGGAGGCTGGTTGCATGGGGACCGACGGATCCCCTTCCTTGGTCGTGCGTTCGGCCGTTCCGACCGTCGCGCTACCAAATTGAGTTGTTCAAGGGTACTGCAGCCGCCGCGTGATAGGCGGCGGATCGGGTCACGAGGCCGCCCGGCTCACTCGGCTCCGTTTCCGTCCACGCGGTGCGCGTCCACAGCACGCCCGCCCGTAGCGTGCCTGACCGCAGCGTGTCCGTCCCCAGCATTGCCGTGGCGGGGGTATCCATCCACGGCGTCACGCTCCACCGGCTCGAGCACGAACACCTCGACTGCCAGATCGGGGTCGATGTGGTTGTTGCTCATGAAGGCCACGACTCGGCGGTCCGAGATCTCCTGCACCGATGCGATCGCGTCGGCCTCGAACGCGTCCTGGAACGCGCGTCTGCTCTGCAGCACGAGCTCAGACTTGCCAGCGAGAGCGAGGGTTTGCTCGCCCTTGGTGAGTGTCGCCCCCATCACGCAGACGATGATGTCCTCACCGATCGTGGTCCGGGCTTTGGTCGGTCCGCGGCCGGTATATCGGTGCAACAAACCAACCATCGAATTGGAGATCGCGGCTCCCATGAGGCCGCTGCTCGCAGTTTCTCTGGTGCTATCGGGCATGTCAGCCCTCTCAGCCTCCTCTCACAACAAGGCGCCGCGCGCGGGAAGAGTCGGCAAAGAACCGAACGGACGATGACCTCCCAGCAGCATAGCGACGATCGGGACAACTCCGACTAAACCGGTCGGAATCTTTTTTCGCGAGAGTAGGCTTTGGCTGACCCTAAGCGGAGCGTGGCGGTCGAACGGCTGAGCGCGCGACCCTGAAAGGGGATCGCATGGTCCCCATCGAAGGTTCGGCTGGTGGGGCGCCGCCCGCGGGCGGCGCTCAGGCGGAACTACAGAAACGATTCATGATGCCCGGGAGCTTGGAGCTATTCGTGCCGCGGCTGCGCGGCGTATCGCACGCGCTGGCGTCGGTCTTGGCGGTTGCGGCGGCGGTTGTTCTCGTCGTGCTGGCGCCGCCCGGCGCGCCGACTATCGCGGTCGCGGTCTATGGGACCGGGCTCGTAGCCCTGTTCCTCGGGAGCGCGCTGTATCACCGCTGGCCCGGTCCGGCGCGGTTCAAACCGGTCTTGCAGCGGATCGATCACAGCACGATCTACGTGTTCATCGCGGCGAGCTACACCCCGATCGCGCTCGTGGTGCTGCACGGTCCCCTGCGCTGGATCATCCTCGCGCTGGCCTGGACAGGGGCCGCCGCTGGAGTGGCGTTCAGCCTGGGGTGGGTGAACGCCTCGCGCGCGGTGAAAGCCGGCGGTTATCTGGTGCTCGGGTGGTTGGCGATCATCGCCGCGCCGCAACTCGTCCGGAGACTGGGGCCGGCGCCACTGGCGTTGCTGGCGGCGGGGGGAGTGCTGTATTCGGTGGGCGCCGTCGTTTACGCCACACAGCGTCCGAATCCCTGGCCGCGAACCTTCGGATTCCACGAGGTCTTTCACGGACTGGTGATCGCGGCAGCGGCGGCCCAGTACGTCGCCATCGTCGGCTGGGTGATGCCGGCGTAGCGAAGGTGAGCATCATCCTGGCCTGGCGAGCATGAGCGTAGGCTGGCCGGGCGAAGGTGAGGTTGGCGGGGACCTGCCTGAGAGATTCAGCTCCGTTTAGTTCAGATCTGAGGCAACTGCCACCCGCCCGGGACGGCCTTCCATGCTCATGCGTGGCGCGCGCAGCAGCAGCGGAGCGGCAACCGCGCCGGCGGCTGAGACCAGGGCGATGACGATCCAGCCGTGCCGGAACGCATTCAGCAGCTGGCCGCCGCCATGCGGAATTCCGAGCACGGCGACGAACACCGCCACTCCCACGGCCAGGCCCACCTGGCGCAGCATGTTCACGACTGCGGACCCGGTGGCGAAGGCCTGCGGCGGCAGTGACGAAGCCGCGGTGGCCATCAGCGTCGGCAATGTCAATCCGACGCCGATGCCGGTCAGCAACATCCCGCCGAGCATGTCTCTCACGTAGTCCGGATGCAGGCCGGCAGCTGACGCCCACCAGCCCACCCCGGCAGCAAACGCAGCGCATCCGACTCCGGCCACGGGTCCGGGTCCAAAGCGCCCGATCAAGCGTCCGGCCACGAGGAACGAGAACAGCGGCACCATCAGCGGTCCCGGAGCAATGGCCAGTCCGGTCCTCAGCGCAGACCAGCCCCATACGTCCTGACCCCAGAGCACGATCGACAGCAGCATCGCCCCGAAGGAGACGGAAAAGAACACCATCACGGCGGATGCGCCCGAGAACGTACGCACGCGGAAAAGTGAGGGTTCGATGAGCGGATTGGAGCTCCGCAGACAATGGGCGACGAAACCCGCCAGCGCCGCCGCCGAGGCGATGAGCGACACCAGCGTTCCCGGCGCGGCCCAGCCCCAGTCGTTCCCCTTGACCAGTCCGAGGGTCAGGGCGCCGATGCCGATCGTCACCAGCAGGGAGCCGAACGCATCCGGGCGCCTGACGGGATGTCCAGGGACGTGAGGTAGTCGCCTCCACCCGATCACGAGCGCCGCGACTCCGATCGGGACGTTGACCAGAAACACCCAACGCCAGCTCGCGGCGACCAGGATCCCGCCGACGACGGGGCCGAGCGCGGCGGCAAGTCCTCCCACCGCGGTCCACGCACGCACAGAGCGGTGTCTGCGCTCCGGCGCGGTCGTGGCCAGGAGCAGGCTGAGCGAGGTCGGAGTCAGCAGTGCTGCCCCAGCGGCCTGCAAAACCCGGAACGCCACCAGCATCGGCGCGCTGGTAGCCGCCCCACAGGCCGCCGAGGCCACGGTGAACACGCTCACGCCGACGAGGAACCCGATCTCACGACTGCGGCCCTCGGCCAGCCGGCCGAACAGGATCAGCAGAGCCGCGTAGACGATGGCGTAGCCGTTGAGGACCCAGGACAGGTCCCCAAGGCTGCGGGTCCCGAGGTCCCGAGCCAGATTTGGCAGGGCCACGTTGACGATGAACAGGTCGAGGCTGGCCATCACCACGGCCGAGCAAACGATCAGGAGCACGAGCCCGCTCGAAGCATCAGCCCGGCGGGCCTGGCGGAGGGTCTGACTTAGTAATCTCATAGCCAGACCCTACCACAGACTGACTTAGTGCGGTCTTAGCCAGCTATACTCCCGCCCATGGACAAGCTGATTCAAATGACCGGCGAGCTGGATCCGCGCAGCGGTTGGAGCGCTAATCGCTGCACGGTCGCTCGCACACTCGATGTGATCAGCACGCGCTCGGCCTTTCTGGTCCTACGCGAGGCGTTTTACGGCACGACCCGGTTTGACGACTTCGCCCGCCGAGCGCGGGTCAGCGAGCCGGTCGCCGCGGCCCGCCTGCGGGAGCTCGTGGCCGACGGCCTGCTCAGACAGGAGGCCTATCGGGAACCCGGGCAGCGGACCCGCCAGGAGTACCGCTTGACCGAGAAGGGCGCCGATCTCCTGCCGGCGATCGTGGCGTTGATGCAGTGGGGGGACCGGTGGCTGGACGAGGACGGCGGGCCCGTGAGACTGGAGCACCGAGGGTGCGGTGCGCGTGCCGGGGTGGAGATCCGCTGTGCCGCCGGCCACGAGGTGACCGCGGCTGAGCTGGACTTGGTGCACGGCCGCTCGGCGGGGCGAGCCTAAGATCGCCCCGCATCGCGATCGGCGTGAGGGCTGCGTTGGCAACGCTGTCCAAGCCCAGGAGTTCATTTCAGAGGGGAGAGATGCGCGCCACGGGGTAGACGCGTCCAGGTGAGCCTCGATTTCCTCATGCCCCTTCACCGCCTGGGCCTGCGCGGATCGCACGTGCGCGCGTCATCGATGGCCTCGGTGGCGCTCTGCCTCGGACTCTGGATCCGAGCCAAGACGGTCGACCAGAACGAGCGCGGGAATGCGGAGCGCCGGGCGATCTTCGTCGGGCTGTGGCCGCCCACGCTGTATTTGATCGGCGAGTCGCTCGAGCGACGTGAGGTTCCCCGGCGCCGGTGGCATTGAGCCCGGCCGGCCAGCGATCGTCAGTTCAGCAGCTCTCCGCGCCCCTCCGAGGCGTAGAGCACCATCCGCGTCGTCAGGTCCACGGCGGCCCGCAGGTCATGCCCCCCTGAGGAGGCTGGCGCCTCGAGTCGCTCACGGAGATCTTCGACGTACTGCGGAGCCGACCGCGCGGCCAGCTCGCAGCAGGCCCGCGCTGCCGCACGCACCACTGCCGGCTCGATGGTCCAGATCGATTCGAAGACCCGCCGATGCCGCTCAGCGCGAGGCCGCTCCCAGGCCACCAGGCAAACCGCAAACCCCGGCGCGTCGCACACCACCACCCATTCCCGCATCAGCGGCGCGCTCTCGTCAATCGCGATCTCGGTCGGGCCGCTCTTGGGACGGCGGGAGCGCGAAAAGTCCGCAAGCGCGATCGCCCGCTCCGCGGTGCGGGCGAGCTGACGCCACCGTTGCTCGGCGTGCCGGTAAAACCGCTCATGCTGAAAGCATCCGAACATGATCGGGCGTTCCGCCCGGACGCAGGACTCGTCCTCAATGGCATGGCTCAGCGCCACCAGGGCGCGCTGAGGCAGCAGGTGCGATTGCAGGTACGGGAAACCTTCGCGCACAGCCGAGTAAACGGATGGCCTCAGCAGATCGCCGAGGCGGCGGGCATGCTCGATCGCCACTGGCAGCGACAGGCCCTGCGCGCGCGCGCGGGTGACGGCGCGCACCTGATCCAGCTCGCGTTCGGAGTAGCGCCGATGCCCGCTCGCCAGGCGTCGCGGGGTGGGAAAGCTGTAGCGCATCTCCCACATGCGCAGGGTCCCCTCGGTGACCCCGGTGCGGGCGGAGATCTCGCGGATCGTCAGCGCGGCGGCTTGGCCTAACTCGCTCACTGCTCCGCGTCCAGACGGCAAGCCGGCATCGTCTGAGAACGTACCCGATCGAGCAGAACGTCTGGCCCGCAGTCGGTTTCCATGCTCAACCTGGTGCCGACCGATTCCGGCCGGACGGTTTGAAAGTACCGGCCGCGGGGAGGCTGCCGTCGATGGCTGACGCGGTCGTTATCGGCGCCGGGCCGAACGGCCTGGTCGCCGCGAACCTGCTGGCCGACCACGGCTGGGAGGTGACCGTGCTCGAGGAGGCCGCGGAGCCCGGGGGGGCGGTCCGCTCCGCGGAGCTGGTCGAGCCCGGTTTCACCCACGACATGTTCAGCGCGTTCTATCCGTTCGCGCTGGCCTCCCCGCACATCAAGAAGCTGGAGTTGGAGCGCTGGGGGGTGGAATGGGTCTGGAGCCGGATCGCTGTGGCCCACCCGACGCACGACGGTACTTGCCCGGCGATCTCCAGTGACATCGAGGAGACGGTCGCCTCGCTCGACGAGTGCGCGTCCGGTGACGGAGACGGATGGCGTGAGCTCTATGCCCTGTGGCGCCGGGTCCGCACGGGAGCGCTGGGCGCGTTCTTCGCTCCGTTTCCCCCGGTCCGGCCGGTGCTCGGTTTGCTCACCACTCTCGGGCCACGCGAACTCCTGCGGTTTGCGCGCTTCTCAACGCTCCCGGTGCGTCAGCTGGGTGAGCAATACTTCCGCAGCGACGGCGGGACGCGCTTGCTGGCCGGCAACGCCCTGCACGCCGACATCAGCCCGGAGACGGCTCTCGGAGGCGTGTTCGGATGGGTGCTGTGCTCGCTCGCCCAGGATCATGGTTATCCGGCTGTCCGCGGCGGAGCCGGCGGGATGACTGCGGCGATGGTACGGCGCCTGGAGGCCTCCGGCGGACAGGTGCTCAGCGGCCAGCGAGCCACGGCGATCGAATGCAGTGGAGGGCGGGTACGCGCGGTTCTCACTCCTGACGCGCGGCACCCCGCCAAGCGCGCTGTCATCGCCGACGTTGGCGCGCCGCAGCTGTATCGCGAGCTGCTCGCCCACGCGCCCCTACCCGCAACGCTGCTCCGTGACCTCGAGCATTTCGAGTACGACAACGGCACCCTGAAGGTCGACTGGACACTGGACGGCCCGATCCCGTGGCAGGCCGAGCGAGCCCGGAGGGCGGGCACGGTTCACGTCGCCGAGGGCGTCGACGCGCTCACCCGGCAAGCCGCCGAGTTGTCCTGCCGGATGATTCCCTCCGAGCCGTACCTCGTGCTGGGCCAGTACGGGAGCTTTGACAGTTCTCGAGCGCCTGCGGGCAAGGAAACAGCGTGGGCCTACACGCACGTCCCGCAGGAAATACGTGGCGACGGGGGCGGCGAGCTCACCGGCCGCTGGGATGAGCGGGAGACGGAGGTGTTCGCCGAGCGTATCGAGCAGCAGATCGAGGCTCTGGCGCCGGGGTTTCGTGACCTGATCCGAGGACGGCATGTCTTCACGCCGCCCAAATTCGAGCAGGCCAACCGCAATCTGGTGGGTGGTGCCCTGAACGGAGGCACGGCAGAGCTGCACCAGCAGCTCGTATTCCGCCCCGTTCCCGGGCTCGCTCGGCCTGACACACCGATCGAGGGTCTCTATCTGGGTTCGGGCTCGGCCCACCCCGGCGGAGGCGTGCATGGCGGACCGGGAGCCAATGCCGCCGCGGCCGCCCTCGACAACTCACGCCCGCTGCGGAGAATCCAGCCGATGTCTCGCCTGAGCCGCAGCTTTCAGCGCTGAGGGCGCCCGCCCGCGCTCGCCCCGCTACCCGAACGCCTCTCCGTCAACCCGCCGCGTGTCGATCTCGATCCCGCGCTCCAGCGCGCCGCCCGCGAGCTTGACCACCTTCTCCACCACGGAGCTCCACATGTGCAGCTGCACCTCCTTGGCCATCCGGAGCCGGCCGTGCATGACTGCCGAGAGCCAGTCCCCCGCCCGTGCCCACGACTCGATCTGAAACCGCAACAATCCGTCTCGCTCGTCGGCGCGCCACTCAATCTGACCGGCCTCAAGGTGGCCAACGAGGGTGGCCAGGCGGAAGTGCTGTGGACCGACCTCCACCGTTCGCACCGGACCGTCCCACGGTCCTGGCATGCGGACGAGCCACTCGTCACCGATCCGCATTTGACCTCTTTCCCCCTGCGTCTTCTGAAAGCGAGCCAGCGAGAGGGGCGCAACCCGATTGAGATCGGCGCTGACGCAGGCGATCAGATCAGTCGCGCTCCACGCGCTGTCGCGGATCGAGCCGCGGTACACGCGGTGAAACAACGGCCCGGCTCCATCCCGCGGACGCTGAACCTCTTCGTGGGAGACCTCGGCGGGCAACGCCGGCGGCAGGTCCGCCTCGAGCGTGCCCGCCACCTCGGTGCGGTAGATCGGTGTCGTGCGCCACATGTATCTCCACGAGGTAATGGCCACCCCCGCTGGCCATGTGGCAGCGGTCGCCACTCGACGATGGACGGGGATGGTTGCCGGCACGCTCGCTCTGCTTCCCGCCGTGCAAAGGGTCTAACCGCCGCGCGCTGGCCGCGACTTGGCCGCAACGCGCCCGCCCGACCCCGACCCCGACCCCGACCCCCGACGACCCCGACCCCGACCCCGACCCCGACCCCGACCCCGACCCCGACCCCGACAAAAGTGCCAAACCCCGCGGCCCGGGCGGACCTCGGTCGATTTGTCGGGCTGACCCCGACAAACGCGCCCAGCGCCACCCCGGCGGCCTGGGTTTGTGACGTTTGTCGGGGCGCACGGCGGACTCGGGGGTAACGCTACAAATAAACGTCCGCGCGCCTTGATGACGCGGCAAAGTCCCGCAGAGTGCCGGAAATCAACCCGGATCCGCGGGTAGCGAACAGCGGGCCGCATTACTACTGACTGGCGGAGCCTCGGCCGGTCGTCCCCTAGCGCGACGGACGCCGGCGCGTCGGAGCGCGCCCGTGCGGCTGAACTGGGGCTTCGCGCACCGGCGCGGGCGGTATGTCGCGTTCCACCGCCGCCTCGCGGGACAGGTGGATGGTCTGCCCGTGGTGGACGATGTCCAGCGCGGAGCCCTCCAGCAACGAGTAGCGCGCCCGCTGTGTGGTGACCTCGACCATCAGCCGCCTCCCCCGAAAGGTCAGCCGGTAGCCGAGCCGAGTGAGGTTCTCGGGTAGGCGGGGGACGAAGGTGAGCTCGCCGTCGTGATCGCGCATCCCACCGAACCCGGCCACCGCGGCAATCCACGCCCCCGCCAGCGAGGCGATGTGGACCCCGTCGCGCGTGTTGTGCTCAAGGTCGTCGAGGTCCATCAGCGCTGCCTCGCCGAAGTAGTCGTAGGCGAGCTCCAGGTGTCCCACCTCAGCCGCGATCACGGCCTGAGTGCAGGCCGACAGCGAGGAGTCGCGTACCGTCAGACGCTCGTAATAGGCGAAGTTCCGGGCCTTCTCCTCGTCGGTGAAGGCATCGCCGCGGACGTGCATCGCCAGCACCAGATCCGACTGCTTGACGACCTGCTTTCGGTACAGATCGAAGTACGGGAAGTGCAGCAGCAGCGGGTACAGCTCGGGCGAGGTTTCGGCGAAGTCCCACACCTGGTGCTGGGTGAACTCCTCGGCTTGGGGGTGGACCTGGAGCGCGGAGTCGTAGGGGATCATCATGTCCCGAGCCGCGTCGCGCCAGCCGGCCATTTCCTCTTCGTCGACGCCGAGGTGCATCGCGGTCTCCGGATGGCGCTCCGCCGCATCTGCCGCCCCGGTCAGGTTCCTCTGCGCCATCAGGTTCGTGTAGACGTTGTTGTCGGCGACCGCGCTGTATTCATCCGGTCCGGTCACTCCATCGATGCGGAATCGCCCGGCCGAGTCGTGGTGGCCGAGCGAGCGCCACAGCCGCGCCGTCTCGACCAGCAGCTCGAGTCCGACCTCGCGTTCAAACTCGTCGTCGTCGGTGGCCGCTCGGTAACGGATCGTCGCATCGGCGATGTCGGCGTTGATGTGAAAGGCGGCCGTACCGGCTGGCCAGTAGCTGGAGCACTCCTGGCCGGCGATCGTTCGCCAGGGAAAAGCCGCTCCGCGCAAACCCAGGAGCTTGGCGCGCTCGCGGGCCAGATCGATTGTCCGGTGGCGCCAGCGCAACGCGTCGGCGGCTGCACGCGGCGCGGTGTAGGTGAGCACGGGCAGCACGAAAGACTCGGTATCCCAGAACGTGTGCCCGTCATACCCGGGTCCCGTCAACCCCTTGGCGGCGATCGGTCGCTGTTCGCCCCGCGCCCCAGCCTGGAGGACGTGAAACAGCCCGAAGCGGAGCGCCTGCTGGAGCTCCGCGTCGCCTTCGAGCTCCACATCCGCGCCGTCCCAGAAGTCGTCCAGGTAGGCACGCTGGTCCGCGACGAGTCCATCCCATCCCCGTTTGGCAGCTCCGGCCCGGGCCGCCGAGATCTGATCGCGCATGGCCGGCATCGAACGCTCGCCTGACCACCCGTAGGCGAGGAACTTGACGACCCGCAGCGGACGGCCCGGGGCCACATCGGCCGTGATCGTGAGGCGCGCCAGGTCATCGAAAACGTCGACCTCGTCGCTGGTGCCATCCGGCCCCTCGATCACGTGGTCCATTCCCACCGCCATTCGCAGCCCGCTCGCCCGGGTGCGGTGAACGAGCAGCGCTCGCTGCCTCTGGCAGACGACGAACTCCGAGACCAGCGGTTGCGCCAGCGCTGCGGTCGCCCGCGGGTCCCGGGCGGACTGCGGCAGGACCTCATTGGCCACGAGCTCGGATTGAACGACCACGGGCAGCGCCTCGGAGACGGGCTCGACCTCATAGAGGATGGCCGCCACCGCCCGCTGCGTGAATGACACGAGCCGGGTAGAGGAGACGCGCACCGTTTGCCCGGTCGGAGATTCCCATTCGACGCTGCGCCGGAGCAGTCCGGCGCGGAGGTCGAGCACTCGCTCGTGGCTGCGCAGCGCCCCGTAGCGCACGTCGAACGGCTCATCCGCGACCAGCAGCCGGATGATCTTGCCATTGGTCACGTTGACCACGGTCTGGCCGTCCTCGGGATAGCCGTACCCGGCCTCGGCGTACGGGAGCGGGCGAGTTTCATAGAAGCCGCCCAGATAGGTTCCGGGCAGCCCGTGCGGCTCGCCTTCGTCCAGATTCGCCCGCCAGCCGATATGTCCGTTGGCCAGCGCGAACACCGACTCCGACTGGGCCAGGCGGTTCAGGTCGAGTTCGGTCTCCCGCACCGTCCATGGCTCGACCGGAAATGCTTGCTGCTTGATCACGGCTTGTCGAGCAACTCGGCCAGATCCTTGACGACGATGTCGGCGCCGTGGGCGCGCAGGGCGTCGGCCTGCCCGACTCGGTCTACGCCGACGACGATGCCAAAGCCACCGGCATGGCCGGCCTGCACTCCGGCCAGCGCATCCTCAAACACCGCGGCCGCCGCAGGCGCCACCCCGACCGCCTTGGCCCCGGCGAGGAAGGTATCCGGAGCGGGCTTGCCCCTCAGACCCTCGCGCTCGGCCACGTGTCCGTCGATGATCGTCTCGAACAGATCGATGATCCCCGCCGCACTCAGGACTTCCCGGCAATTCGTGCTCGAGGACACCACGACGCGGCGCAGCCCAGCATCACGGGCCGCATTGACGTAGGCCACCGACCCCGGGTAGGCCTGGACGCCATCGTCGTGGATCAGCTTCTGCACAATTACGTTCTTGCGGTTTCCGACCCCGTCGATCGTCTCGGCGTCAGGCGGATCGTCGGGAGTGCCCTGCGGCAGCTCGATGCCCCGGGAGGCGAGGAACGATCCGACACCGTCGTACCGGGGCTTGCCGTCGACGTACTCGTCGTAATCGGCGACCGCGTCAAAGGGGACGAACTCCGTGCCCTCACGCGCGGCTCGCTCGCGCAGATAGCCGTCGAAGGTCTGCTTCCAGGCCGCGGCATGGACCTTGGCCGTCTGCGTTAGCACACCGTCCAAATCGAACAGGCAGGCCGTCACGCCGTCACGTAGACCGAGCATCACCGCAGACCGTACCCGAGTACGTCCGGCCGGCGTCAGCATCGGTGATCCGAGGGCGGCGAGGCTTCGTATCGTTGAGGTGATGACCTCGCGCGTGAAAGCCGCCGCCACCGTTGTCCTTGGGCTGCGGATCGCGTATGGCGCCGCGCCGATGGCCGGCCCCGAGCGTGTGGTGCGGCGCTGGCTCGGACCCGACACTCGGCGCGCCCCGACGCAGGTTCCCCCGTGCGGACTCGGCGCGCGGGAGGTCGCCGGGGCCTCGGCGCTGATCAGCCCAGCCCTCTTCACGGCGCTTCACGCCTGACGCCCAGCCGCGTGTCGCTCGCCTACGACAGGGTGGGGGAAGGTCCTGCGCTCGTGCTGCTGCATCCGCTCGGCGCCGATCGCCGCGTCTGGGACCCGGTGATCGAACGCCTGGCCACCGAGCGCGAGGTGATCGCGCTCGATCTCCCGGGGTTCGGCGAGTCACTCCCCCTGGTAGGGAGGCCGACTCCCGCCGTCCTGGCCGATGCGGTGGCCGCGCAGCTTCGGGAGATCGGAGTCCACCGGCCGCACGTCGCGGGCAACTCGCTGGGCGGATGGGTAGCCCTGGAGCTGGCGCTGGCCGGCCACGCGCGTTCGGTCACGGCCATCGCTCCCGCTGGTCTGTGGTCCACACCCCTGGCGCCGAAGCGTGCGGTCGCCCGTATCCTGGCCCGGGCGGCATTGCCGCTCGCCGACGCCGTTCTCCTGGGAGCGGCGGGGCGCCGGGTGCTGCTGGCCGGCACCGTCGCGGTCCCGGACCGCATTCCAGCGCGCGCGGCCGCGCATCTCGTCCGCGCCTACGTCACCGCACCTGGGTTCACGGCCGTCAACGACGCGATGCGATCCGGCCGGTTTGTCGGTTTGGAGCGGATCGGGGTCCCGGTCACGTTGGCGTGGCCGGATCACGACCGGCTCGTCACCCGACCTCGCCGGCTGCCCGCCAACACGCGCAGCACCGTGCTGAGCGGCTGCGGCCACATCCCCATGTGGGATGACCCGCCGGCGGTCGCGCAGCTGCTGCTCAGGGGTAGCGACGCGTGAGGGGCGGTGAGCCGGCGGCCCTCAGCCGGTTGCCACACCGCTGAACACCGCGGGAGTTGCCCTCGCCGCGGCCGGGACGATGCCGGTCCGGCGCAGCGGCTTGGCGAGCAGGATCTGGACCTCGGTGATGCGGCGTTCGGCAAACCCGGCCTCGCAGTAGGCGAGGTAGAGCGTCCACAGGCGACGGAAGCGCTCGTCGTAGCCGAGCTGCTCCAGTTCTGCGGTGTGGGCGACGAAGTTGTCCCGCCAACGCCGGAGCGTCTCGACGTAGTGGGGCGTGAGGTCCTCCAGGTGGACCATCTGCATGTCGGTGCGACGCGCGACGCTGCGCGCGATCACCTCGTTGGAGGGCAGACAGCCATTGGGGAAGATGTGGGTGTTGATGAACGACTTGGAGGCCTTCTCGACGTCGTAGGCCCGATCGTCAATCGTGATGGCCTGGAGGAGCATCGCGCCATCGGGCTCCAGCAGCCGTGAGCACTGCGCGAAGAACGTCCCGAAGTGCTGCCAGCCGACCGCCTCGATCATCTCGATCGAGACGAGCTTGTCGTAGCGGCCGCGTAGGTCCCGGTAGTCCTCGAGCAGGATTTCCACGTGATCGCTCAAGCCCGCGCGGGCCACCTGCTCGAGCGCGTAGTCGCGCTGCTCCTGGGAGATGGTTGTCGTCGTCACTTGACAGCCGCGAGTGGCGGCGGCATAGAGGGCCAGCCCACCCCACCCGGTGCCAATTTCCAGCAGGCGATCTCCCGGTACCAGTTCGAGCTTCTGACAGACACGCTCGAACTTGGCCAGCGAGGCCTGCTCCAGGGTCATCCCGGGCCGCTCGAACACCGCACACGAGTAGCTCATCGTCGGATCAAGCATGTTTGAGAACAGCTGATTGCCGAGGTCGTAATGGGCAGCGATGTCGTCCCGGCTCCGCGCGCGGGTATTGCGCATCAGCAGTCCCCGCGAGTGTTGCATCGGCGCCCGGATCGGAGTCAGCGCGGCGCGGACGCGGTCAAGCAGATGCACGTTGCGCGCGGCGAGACGGATGAGCGCCACGAGGTCCGGTGAGTCCCACATCCCGGCGGCGTAGGACTCGGCCAACCCGCGGCTTCCGGACAGGAGCTGGGCCCACGCCGCCGGTGAATGCACCTGCGCGGTGGCCGCGGGGGCGCCGGTGCCGTAGACCCGACGGCACCCGTTCTCGACCACGACCAGGCTGCCGACCCGGATCCGGGAGAAGATGGCGTGGACGACCGCTCGGGCAACTCGAGGGCTCATGCAGCACCGGCCTTGGGGTGAGCGTGGACGGCGACGCCGCGCAGCTTCAGCGCGAGGGCGTGGCCGTAGATCAGCGCCAGCACCCGCAGCGTTGCCGCGGGGTAGCGCGCGGTGACCGCGGCCAGCGATCCGCGCGTCAGCTCCCGCCGGCGCATGGCGAGCGTGGCGTCGAATGAGACCTGTTCATCGTGGCGGCTCTCGATGTGGACCTCGAGCCGCTCCGTCGGAGCGCTCACTCGCCAGGTGTATTTCTGATCCATGCCCATGAACGGAGACACGTGGAGCTGCTTTCGCGAGTCGCCGCGGACTGGCTCCGCACCAGCCTCCGAGGCGCTGAGCACGTACGCATGTCGCTCGCCCCAGGGCGTGTTGGTCACCTCGGCGAGCACATGTGAAAGGGCGTCGTCGGAGCGATCGAAGCAGTAGTAGAAGCTGACCGGGTTGAAGCAGTGTCCAAACGTCCGCAGGTGCGTGAGCACCCGAATCGGGCCGTCGGGCCGGACGCCGGTTTGGCGCTGCACCTCGCTGCTCACGGCATCGGCCAACGGTGTGGTCTCGTCGCCGAGGTAGTCGCCGCGGCGAAAGCGCACGACTCCGGGGCGCCGGGCTATCAGCCCTCCGCCGAGCAGGTCCGGGAGCTCGTCGAGGTCGATGTAGGCCAGCACGATCCGGTGGCGGAACTCGCCGGGCCGCGTCTCGAAGCGACGGTGGCGAATGGCGCCCTCGAAGATGCAACTGGTGCTTTCACGCCCGACGCGGCTCACAGCCGAGCCCCGAACCGTTCGCCCACCCGCACCGCGCTGACCACCCCGTCCTCGTGGAAGCCCCAGCCCCAGTAGGCACCGCAGAAATGCGTGCGGTTCTGGCCGCTGATCTCGGCGACGCGGGCCTGCGCACTCACCCCGGCGGTGGTGAACACCGGGTGGGCGTACGAGATCGTGCGGATTACCTTCTCGGGGGCGATCTCGGAGCTGCGGTTCAGAGTGACGCAGAACTCACGCTCGGCACGCAGGGACTGCAGGCGATTCATGTGATAGGTGACCGTCGTCCGGTCGCTGGGCTGATCCAGCAGGTGATAGTTCCAGCTCGCCCACGCGCGGTGCCGGCGCGGGAGCAGGTTGACGTCGCTGTGCAGCACCGCTTCGTTGCGCTGGTAAGGGATCGACTCGAGCAGCTCGCGCTCGGCGTCGGTCGGATCAGACAGCATCGCCAGCGCCTGATCTGAGTGGGTGGCGATGACCACCTGGTCGAAGCTCTCGGCCTCGGCGCCCCGCATCTTCACGACGACGTGATCCGTGGCGCGCTCGATCGACTGGACCGGCGACTGGAGCCGCAGCCGGTCCCGCCAGGGGCCGGTCAGCGCCTCGACGTACCGCGCCGAGCCGCCGTTGACGGTCCGCCAACGTGGACGGTCGCGGAAACCGAGCATTCCGTGGTTGTCGAAGAACTCGACCAGGAAGCGGGCGGGAAAACTCCACAGCTGATGAGGGTCGGCCGACCACACGGCGGAGGCCTGGGGAAGGATGAGTCGCTCGACGAAGGGACGGGAGAAGTTGTGCTCCTCCAGCCACTGGCCGAGCGATGGACCCTGCCCGCTGGGCAGTTGCAGGAGTTCCCGCGCGATGCGGTTGAACCGCGCCAGGTCGGCCACCATGCGGTGAAACCACGGAGTCACCAGGTGGGCGCGCTTGGCGAACAGGCCGTTGGCTGAGCCGCCGCTGTACTCGAAGTCACCGCGATCGTCGCTGACGCTGAAACTCATCACCGACGGCTGCCAGGCCACGCCGAGCCGTGCCAGCAGGCGCTCGAAGTTGGGGTAGTTGCGATCGTTGAAGACGATGAAGCCGGTATCGACGTGATGGGTCTCGTTCGGCGTGTCGACCCGGATCGTGTTGGTGTGGCCGCCCGCATAGGTGCCGGCTTCGAACACGGTGATCTCGTGCTCGCGATGCAACAGATGCGCAGCCACCAGGCCGGACACTCCGGCCCCGACGATCGCGACCTTCATCGCGCCGAGCTCCTGGCAAGTTCTCTCATTGCCCATTTAATTCGGAGCCGGGTGATCCGAGCGGATCCACCGGACCCACAACGAGATTTATCAATTCCGGATAGCCATCGGCTACCGTTTTGGCCGCTCGGGAACGACAACCGAACAGACGAGGAGTACCTGAGGATGCCCACATACGACGAACTTGCTCTCGGCGGCGCGGCGGTAACCCGCGACCGCACCCGTGAAGTGTTCGGCCAGGTCATGGGCCTGGTCGCCCTTACCGTCGGTTGCACCGCCTTGGGGGCCTACATCGGGCGGAACCTCAGCGGCGGGACCGGGCTGCTGTTGTTCATCGGCGCCTTCGCCTGCATCTTCGGTCTGAATATCGCCACCTCGCGGGGGCATGAGCAGCTTGCGATCAGTTTGCTGTTCGGCCTCGGACTGATGCTCGGTCTGGCCGTTCGGCCCGGTGCTTCACGTCTACGCCAAGTCCAACCCCAGCGTCCTCTGGCAGGCGGCCGGCGCAACCGCGGCGTTCACCGGCGCCCTGGGCGCCTACGGCTACGCGACCCGCCGGGATCTCTCCTCGTGGGCCCGCACGCTGCTGTGGGCGCTCGTCGGGCTGATCGTGTTCGGGATCGTGGGGATTTTCGTCGCCATCCCCGGCGGGAACGTCATCTACTCGGTGGCCGGCCTGGCCATCTTCGGAGCGTTCACGATTTTCGACTTCAACCGCCTGCGCCGCGCCAGCATGGGCAGCGCGGTTCCGATTGCCGCCGGGATCTTCCTGGACATCTTCAACGTCTTTCTGTTCATGCTCTCGCTGCTGGGTGGCGGTCGCCGGTAGCAGCCAGCCGCACGGGCCCCGGGGTCAGCGGCTCCCAAGGTCCGGCGTGTGAGAAATGTCGCATCCCCGCGCCGGTTCACGGCCGTAGGCTTCCGAGCGTGGTGATCGGCATCGCCACGCTGGGGGCAAGGACATAGGGGGCTGGCGCTCCGGGCGGATTGGGACCGCCGCCCGGAGCCGCTGTTCCGGGGTGCTGCCACTAGGCCCCGCCACCGCCCGCTCGCTCGCGCAGAGCCTCCGCATCGAGGACCGTGATCGACCGAGGATCGGTGCTCACCCAACCCAGCTGGCGAAGCAGTCGCAATGCGCGTGAAACGGTCTCACGGGTCGCGCCGGTCCATTGGGCGAGCTCGTCCTGCGTCAGCGAGAGTTCGATCCGGGTGCCGCCGCCAACGGGTGAGCCGTGCTCGGCGGCCAGCTCGACCAGGCGCTTGGCCACGCGACCGACGCTGTCCCGCGTGGCCAGATCGACCACGTCGCGTGTCGCCTCGCTCAGGCGAGAGACGAGCATCCGGATGAGAACGAAGGCCGCGTCCGGGTGCGAGCGGAGAAACCCCCGCAGCTCCTCCGCCGCCAGCAGACCCACCTCAACGTCGTCGACGGCGATCGCGTCAGCGCTGCGGCGCTGCGAGCCCAGCGCCGCCATCTCGCCGATCAGCTCCCCGGGACCGCGAAGCCCGAGCACCACCTCTCGGCGGTCTGGGCCGTAGGCGATCAGCTTGACCCGACCGGCCAGCACCAGCACTACCTCGTCTCCGGCGGCGCCCGCACGCAGGATCGAATTGTTGCGTGACACCGTACGGCGCCGGACGAGCGCCAGCAGCGCGTCAGCTTCCTCAGACCCGAGCTGGCGCAGAAACGGAACGTGCGCCGCGCTCACGCCGGTCACGGCTCCCCATCGGGCACGTAGTGCCGGCCGCCGGCGGAGTCCACCCACACCCGCATGATCCTGTTTGTTCGCGGGTCACGGAAGCGCTCGTTGCTCGGCCGCCAATCCGGCGCCGGACGGTCTGTCTCGCCGTGCCCCCTTCCCCGCCGTGGTCGGGCCGCGCGCTCTCCCACGGCGCCGAGTGGGGGTAGGTCCGCCATCAGCTCGGCGGCTTGCTCGGTGGTCAGCGCCTGCGTCAGCCGCTCCACACGCCGCTCCAGTTCCACCATGTCCAGCCGGCCGGCCGCGGCGTGCTGTTTGAGCGTCTCGAACAGCAGCTCGCGGTCGCGGTCGCCGAGGCGCACCTCTGTCAGGCGCTGGGTTGCACCTTGACCGCGGTGCCGTAAGCCACGATCTCGGTGAACTGCTGTCCGATCTCCGAAGAGTCGAAGCGAACGGCAACGATCGCCTCTGCCCCCATCAGCCTGCCGTTCTCGACCATCCGGTCGATGGCGTGGCGACGTGAGTCCTCGAGCAGTTGCGTGTACTCGGTGATCTCGCCTCGGCGTAGCCCCTTGAAAGACGCGGCGACACCGCCGGTGAACCCCATACTTCTGACCACCAGGCCGTAACAGATGCCGATGTTCTCAACCACGTTGACTCCGGGAAGCTCGAGCGCGGTGGTCATCGGAAGCTCGGCGTCAGACACGCCGCAGAACCTACCACCAGCTACCGTTCTCGCCAATGGCCTTGCGATCCCAGATTCTCGCCTTGATCAGCGGCTCCCTGCTGCTCGCCGGATGCGGCAGCAGCTCGTCCTCGAGCAGCCCACCCGCGACCTCGTCTGCGACCGGCACGAGCAGCACGACGACGCAGAGCGCTGCCCAGATCGGCTTCGAGGGCGTCCCGATCGAGACGGGGACCGATCTCGCCTCCCCGGGCACCACGCAGACAGGTGTCGTCAACGGCATCCAATGCGGCCCAACCGAACAGCTCGCGTACCACGTCCACGCCCACCTCTCGGCGTATGTCAACGGGGCCCCACGCGCCCTGCCGGGCGGGATCGGAATCCCCAGCTCAACCGTTCAGCAGACCTCCCAGGGTCCTGAGGCAGTCGGCGGACAGTGCATCTATTGGTTGCACACCCATGCCCCTGACGGTGTCATTCACATCGAGTCTCCGACGCAGCGGATCTACACCTTGGGCGACTTCTTCGACGAGTGGCACCAACCGTTGAGCGCGAGCGGGGCGGCCGGCTCCTCGGGCAAGGTCACGGCGTTCGTCAACGGCAAGTCGTGGACCAAGAACCCCCGGCTGATCCCGCTCGATCCCCACGCGGTGATCCAGTTGGATGTGGGCAACCCCGCGGTGCCGTTCCATCCCATGTCGTGGACCGGCTTGCAGCTCTGAGCCAGGTCAACCCGCCGATGCCGCACCACCGCCGCGCTGCCCGCGCCGTCGCCGTCGCGTAAACGTGACGGCAACCGTCCCGGCCACCAGCAGCAAGAGCGCGATCCCGGTGACCCAGCCGACGTCGTTCACGACGTCGATCACGGTCGGCCCGACATAGAACGCGCCCAGACCGATGCCGCACCCCCAGATCCCTGCTCCGATCGCGTTCAAAGGTAGAAATAGACGAGCACGGACACGATGGATGCCCGCCACCCATGAGGGTGCGAGCAGCACCGCGAGCACCGGGACGCGGGCGAACACCTGGTCCCCGCGCGCGAGGGCCCTTAGCCGCGGGCGGTGCAACGGGCCGGGGGCGCTCACCAGGGTGCGACCGGCCTTCATCCCCAGCAGCCAGCCACCGATCCCTCCCACCGTGGCGCCGGCCCAAGCGATCACCAGCACCGAGACGATGTCCAACCGGTGCTGGGCGGCGAACACCCCCGCGGCGATCAGCACCGGCTCGCCTGGTCCCGGCACGCCGATCCAGCTCGCGGCCGATGCCGCAGCCAGCGCGCCGTAATCGATCGGGGGGCCGTGGAAGTGGTGATGCAGACGCAGTGAGAGCCCCAGCAGGAGGGTGGCTCGGAACGCGGCGCCTAGGCGCAAGACGGGTGCTCCACGAAGCCGATCGTTGCAGATGCCGGGGTTGGCAGAGACTCGGTTGGCGGCCCGAGGCTCCCCTCGCCAATCCACCTGGACAGACTGAGACAGCGATCGTTGGCCCGCGGGCCAATGCCGACCCCATCCCCTGGGAGTCAGGATGGGACGATGAGCACCGACATCATCGTGTCCTACGACGGAACGTCCAACGACGACGACGCCCTCGCGCTGGGACGAATGCTGGCCAAGACGGGAGCCTCGCTCGGGCTGGCCTACGTTCGCCACTCTCGTGAGTTCGACCCGCGCCGCGAGGAACTCGCCCAGCACGACGCCGAGCGGCGGCTGGCCCAGGGGGCGGCGTGGCTCGGCGATCCCGAGCTCCCACAACACATCGTGGTCAATGCCTCCACCTGGGAGGGCCTGGCCGCGCTGGCTGCCAGCGAGGGCGCGTCGGTGATCGTGTTCGGCTCGGACTACCGCACACCGCCGGGGAACGTCGTTCCCGGCACGACGGCCCAGCACCTGCTCGAGGGCGGGCCCGTCGCCATCGCCGTGGCCCCGGCCGGACTGCGTACCGATGGCGACGCTTCGATCATGTCGATCTCGCTCGGCTCGGCCGAGGTCGACCCGGCGGCGCAGCAGACCGCGGACGCGTTGGCCGAGAAACTCGGCGGTCGGGTCGTGAGGGATGCCAGCAACGCCGATTTGATCGTCGTCGGCTCCCAACCGGGCACCGGTGAGGGCCGGATCATCCTCAGCGGTGCCGCCCGCGGACGGCTGGAATCGGCCCGCGGGGCGGTCCTGTTCGTCCCCAGCGGCCGGCCCGTCCTCCTGTAACCGCGGACGTTTCCCGCTGTTAGCGGGGAGCGTTTATCCGAATGTCCAGTGCGCTCTGGCGAACCCTGGACCGAAGGCCATGTGTTAGCCGGCGGGCGCACAGCAAGATTTCGTGAGATTGGGCTCACCGGGCCCGGCCGCCTCTGGGCGGTTCGTTATTTGCAACCGTCCCCAAGGACAAGGAGATCCAACCACATGTGGCAGGCCTATCCAACGTGGCTGAGCCCCGGAGACAACGCGTGGCAGCTGACGGCCGCCACGCTCGTTGGCCTCATGAGCGTTCCCGGCCTCGTCGTCCTTTACGGCGGCGTAATGCAGAAGCGTTGGTCGATCAACAGCATGATGTTGACCTTCGCCGCCTTTGCCGTCGTGCTTGTGATGTGGGTGTTATGGGGTTTCAAGATGGGCTTCGGCTCGCCGTTCCATGGCATTTCCCACTCAGGGTTCTTCGGCAACTTCATCGGTAAGCCAGGATCCTCACTGGGGCACGCAGCAGAACAGGGGCAGGCAGCTATCCCCCTGGCCACCACGGGACCGTCGTTCAAGTTCCCGCAGGCTTCGCTCGTCTACTTCCAGTTCGTGTTCGCCGGAATCACGCCGATCCTCATGCTCGGGTCCGTACTCGGGCGGATCAACTTCAAGGCGTGGGTTCCCTTCGTCGTGCTGTGGATGACGTTCGTCTACGTCGTCAACGCCTTCCTGATCTGGGGCGGCGGTTTCTTCGCCCAGCACGGGGCGGTCGACTATTCCGGTGGATACGTGATCCACCTGGCGGCCGGCGTCTCCGGCTTTGTCGCCGCGGCCGTGATCGGACCACGATTGCAGCGCGACCGCGAGATCGACGCGCCCAATAACGTGTTGATGGTGGCGGTCGGGGCCGGCCTGCTGTGGCTCGGCTGGAACGGCTTCAACGGCGGGGACCCGTACTTCGCCGGTGCCTCCGCTTCAGCGGCGGTGCTCAACACGAACGTGTGTTGCGCCGTGGCGTTCCTCGTCTGGGTGGCCTGGGATTACATGACCGGGCGCAAGCCAGGCCTGATCTCAGGCGTCAACGGCATCATCACCGGTTTGGTGGTGATCACACCGGCGGCGGGTTACGTCAACGGCTACGGCGCGATCTTCATGGGCATCATCGGCTCGACGCTCGTCTACTTCGCGCTCAACTACCTCAGCCGGCTGCGGCCCTTCCGCAACGTCGATGACACCCTCGGCGTGGTCTACACACACGGGATGGCCGGGCTCACCGGCGGACTGCTCACGGGCGTCTTCGCCAACCCGAACATGATCGTCTACCAGGGTCTTGGCAAGACCCCCAGCATCGCCGCCGGAGGCCTGATCGAGACCGGCAGCTTCACGCTGCTGAAGTGGCAGGCCCTGACCGGGCTGTGGGTGATCGTGTTCTCCGCCATCGGCACCTTCATCCTCCTGAAGGTGGTGGGGTTGTTCGTTCCGTTGCGGATGTCCGAGGAGAACATGGAGATCGGCGACGTTGCCGAACACGGTCACGAGGTCTATCCGTCGGACGTTCCGTCCCTCGGGTACCCCGGTGGCATCCCGGGAATCGCCAGCGGAGCCGGGGAGCCGGCTGCCGCACCGGCGTGATCCAGTACACGGGAGACCCCTCCGGCAGCGATGCACGGCGCAGAGCCGCTTGAGAGCAATCCCCAGCCGGTAGCCGACCGGGGGGCGCACACCAGCGCCCCCCGGTCGACGCCGCTGACGATGGTCTCGGCCGCCGTGGCCGGCGACGATCTTCAGGGCGTCGCCGGCTCTGCATCCGACGCCCTCGAATGCCCGGTGGCGATCGCGCTGCCGACGCTTGGCGCGCCGGTCGTCTGGCCCCCCGGGTCCGGTGATGCCGAGAGCCTGCGGGAGCTCGTTGAGCACGCGGCCGCGGAGATGCGAGGCGTGCGACCGGCCCGGAGCCGATTGATCGGTGACGTTGTCCCGATCCGGATCGGCCAGGGGACGGTCGGCGTGGTGGCCGCGCTCGGCGAGCATCGGCTAACCGCCGAGCAGCGGGCTTGGCTCGAGGCGGCGGCCGCCGCCGCGGCGGTGACCGCCTTGATGCGCGATAACCAGGGTGGTGACCCCGAGAGCTCACGCCGCGCGTTGCTGCAGGCGCTGGCCGCCAGCCCGGCCGGCGACGTGAGCGCCTTGGTGACCCACGCCCGACGGCTGGGCGTAGAGCTGGCCAGCGGCGCGATCGCCGTCTGTGCCCAAGGTCCTGAGAATTTGGCCCAGCTTGAGCTTCCTCCCGCCAGGGGCGGGCTGTTGGCCGACATCGGGGGAGGTCGGGTGATCGGACTCCTGCCGCTGGCCCCCGGGGTGAAAGCTGGGGCCGCTGAGCTCGCGGGCGAGCTTGCGGCAGGGGGGATGGCCGTGGCGCTGTCAACGCCGCGGCGCGCAAACCGTCTCCACGAGGCGCTGCGCGAGGCTGATCTGATGGTGGAGCTGGCCCGCCCGGGGGCGCAACTGGCCGGTCAGGAGGAGACCTACCGGCTGCTGATCGGTGTTTTGTTGCGAGGCCGCGAGGAGCTCGAATCGCTGCGCGCAAGCACGATCTCGACCGTGGAGGTCTACGACCGCGAGCACGGCACCGAGTTGCTGGCGACGCTGCAGTCGTTTCTCGCCCACCACGGCTCGACCACCGAGACGGCCGAGGCGATGCACCTCCATCGTCACACCGTCGGATACCGTCTGTCCCGGGTGCAGGAAGTCTCTGGACTATCCCCCTACGAGACCGACGGGCGGGAGCGGCTCAGCCTCGGCCTCAAGGCGCACCAGATCCTCGAGGCCGATCGCCGGCGCGGCGAACGCGAGTAGGCTCCCGCCACCGCGCACAGATGTCCACACGGAGAGGAGCTTGACCGATGAGCGAGAGTGCACAGACGGCGGCCGACGCGGGCGCGCAGACCGCCGCTGAGGTGCTCGAGTTCGCGGTGAAGCGCGGCGTGGAGATGGTCGATCTGAAGTTCGTCGATCTCCCAGGCACCTGGCAGCACATGACGCTCCCGCTGCGGGCACTCGACGAAGGCGATTTCGCCACCGGGCTCGGCTTCGACGGATCGTCGATCCGCGGCTTTCAGGAGATCCACGAGTCCGACATGTTGCTGATTCCGGACCCGACCACGGCGTTCATCGATCCCTATTACACGCGCGCGACGCTTTCGCTGATCTGCTCAGTCGCCGATCCGGTGCTCGGGGAACCGTACGCACGCGATCCGCGCTACGTCGCCCAGAAGGCAGAACGGCACCTGATCGAGAGCTCGATCGCCGACACCGCCTACTTCGGGCCGGAGGCCGAGTTCTTCGTGTTCGACCACATCGCCTACGAGCAGGTCGAGCACCGGGCGTTCTATGAGGTCGACTCCGCCGAGGGATTCTGGAACACCGGTCGCCCGGCAGCGGCGGGGTCGAACCTCGCCTACAAGCTCCGTCAAAAGGAGGGCTACTTTCCCGTTCCGCCCGCGGATTCGTTGGCCAACCTCCGCGGCGAGATGGTGGCGACGATGGAGACGCTCGGGATTCGCTGCGAGTTCCACCATCATGAGGTCTCCTCAGGCGGACAGGGCGAGATCGACATGCGCTTCCAGCCGCTGCTGAAGATGGCTGACCAGATGATGATCTACAAGTACGTGGTCAAGAACGAAGCGGCCCAGGCAGGCAAGACCGCGACCTTCATGCCCAAGCCGATCTTCGAGGAGAACGGCTCCGGCATGCACGTGCACCAGTCGCTGTGGAAGGCGGGTGAGCCGCTGATGTACGGCGACGGCGGCTACGCGAACCTCAGCGACCTAGCCCGGCAGTACATCGCGGGGTTGCTGACCCACGCGCCGGCGCTGCTCGCGTTCTGCGCGCCGACCACGAACTCATACCGGCGGCTGGTTCCCGGGTACGAGGCCCCGGTCAACCTCGTCTACTCCGCGCGCAACCGCTCGGCCTGCGTGCGGGTGCCGATGTACCACGAGGCGCCCAAGACCAAGCGGATCGAGTTTCGCTCCCCGGACGCGACCGCGAATCCGTACCTGGCCTTCAGCGCCCTGATGCTGGCCGGCCTCGACGGGATCAGGCGCGGCTTGGACCCGGGCGAGCCGCTGGACGCCGACATCTACGAGCTGCCGCTGGAGACGCTTGGCACGGATCGGCACGGTGCCGTCATCGCTGGACGCATCACTCGCCGCGCTGGAGGCCGACCACGAGTTCCTGTGCGACAGCGGCGTGTTTACCGACGACCTGATCGAGGCCTACATCCGGTACAAGCGCACCGCCGAGGTCGACGCGATCCGGATGCGGCCGCATCCGTGGGAGTTCGCCCTGTACCACGACGCCTAGCTCGATCAGCCAAGAACGAGTTCGGCGGCCGTCCGCAGCGTCTGCGGGTCACCGCCCACCAGCAGCGTGGTCACGATCGAATCCTGCCATGCCTCGAGGTCGTGGCGGATCTTCTCCTTCGGGCCGATCAGCGTGATCTGCTCCAGCAGCTCGGGTCGGCACGGCCGCAGCCGCCTCGTCCTTACGCCCGGAGAGATACAGCTCCTGGATCTTGGCCACCTCGGCCTCGTAGCCCATCCGAATCGCCACATTGGCGTGGAAGTTGGTCCCGCGTGCGCCCATCCCGCCGAAGTACAGCGCGTACATCGGGCGGAGCGCATCCGCAGCTTGTTCCACGTCGTCGGTCACGATCAACGGCACCGTCGCGGCCACCTCGAAGTCGTCAGCACCGCACCGGGCGCCCGGGCGCCCGAGCCCCTCCTCGAGCGCCTCGCGATAGAAGCCGTCGTGGTGGGGCGAGTAGAACAGCGCCAACCAGCCGTCGCAGAGCTCGCCGGCCATGGCGATGTTCTTCGGCCCCTCGGCGGCGAGGTAGATCGGAATGTCCTCACGCAGCGGATGGATGCTCGACTTGAGCGGCTTGCCCAGGCCGGTGCCGTCAGGCAGCGGGAGCGGATAGTGCGACCCGTCGTTGGTCACGGGCCCCTGGCGAGCCCAGATCTCGCGGAGGATCCCGATGTACTCGCGCATCCGGGCCAGAGGCTTTTCGAATGGCTGGCCGTACCAACCCTCGACGACCTGCGGACCGGATACGCCGAGACCGAGGATCAGCCGCCCGCCGGAGAGATGGTCGAGGGTCATCGCGGCCATCGCCGTCGCGGCGGGGGTGCGAGCGGAGATCTGCACGATTGCCGTGCCGAGCTTCAGCGTCTGGGTGGAGGCCCCCCACCAGGCCAGAGGCATCAGAGCGTCCGACCCGTAGGCCTCGGCGGTCCAGATCGAATCGAAGCCGAGGCGTTCGGCCTCCTGAACCAGCTCGCAGGGCCTGAGGCGGCGGACCTCCCGCCCAGTAACCCACATTCAGTCCCAGTCGGAGCGCTCTGGCCATCGCGACGAACCCTATCCTCGATCGCCGTCGCGGAGCGTCTCGGCTCGCGCGCTCGGCGAGACCGAGCCGCCCCAGCACTCGCCGCAGCGGCCCGGGCCGACGGGGCTGAGTCGCCTGCCACTCATCCCTGGTCGGAAGCCGGCCGGCGCGGCGAGCGACCATCACGCAGCGCGTGTGCGCGTGTCGCCGGCGGCTGCTGTCCCCCTCCGGTGCGATCAGCATGTGCTCGCTGAGGGCAGGGAGATGCTGACCGCAGAGCGGACACCGGTAGGTGGCGGGTTTGAGGTTCTGCGCGGTTCGCGCCGACCACCAGCGGGGGGGCAGATTCTCGGCCATCTGTCTAGCTTGGCAGCACCCCCGGGCTCGCGGAGTATGGTCCGCGTATGGATCACCGCTACGAGCAGATCGTGGTCGAGACGCCTCGCCACCGGATCATCGGAACGCTGCGGCTACCGACCGATGGCTACCGCAGTCGTCTGACCGACTACCTGAACGCCTCCGAGCGCGCCTTTCTGCCCCTGACCGACGTTGAGGTCAGGACGGTTGATGGGGCCGGAGAGCCCGAGCGACGGGCGTTTCTAGCCGTTTCGCTGACCCACATCGTGCTCGCGACCCCCGTCGACGCCGCGCGCGGCGAGGATCCACCCCCCGGCGTCACCATCTAACCACCGCGTCGCCACCAGTCGGAGGTATTCGACAGCTATCCTTTGTGCCCATGGCGACACGTCGCGCAGATGAGCTCGAAGGCCTGAGCCGCAGTGAGATCCTCCGGGCATCGCCGCGGATGTTCGATTCGAACCTGCTGGACAAGTTCTCCCGCGTGCATCCGGCCGTCCCGCCGATCCTGTTCGTGCCCGTGATCGTCCTCCTGCTCGTCGAGGGCTTCATCGATGGCGCGGGTTGGTTGACTCCGGTGTGGCTGGTCGGCGGCTACCTGTGCTGGACGCTAACCGAGTACTGGTTGCATCGCATCGTGTTCCATTTCGAGCCCGAGCAGGGCATCGGCGCGCGCCTGCACTGGATCATCCATGGCGTGCACCACGATCACCCCAACGACCCGATGCGACTCGTGATGCCGCCCTCGGTCAGCATCCCGCTGGCGTCGCTGTTCGTGTTCGGCTTCTACTTGATACTGGGCAGCCCGGCCTTCCTGCCCTTCGGCGCCGCCTTCCTGGGCGGATATCTGTTCTACGACATGCTGCACTACCACGTGCATCATCATCGTCCCAAGACAGCACTGGGCAAGCGCATGCGTGAGTTGCACATGCGCCACCACTTCCAGACCCACGATCGTGGGTACGGTGTCAGTGCGCCGTTCTGGGATCACGTCTTCGGCACCGCTCCGAAGGACGACTAGAACCCCTCAGCTCGGGCCTCGCAGCGTCCGGCTTGCGCCCTGGGTTTTCGCTTGGGAAAGCGACGCGGAGCGCCCGTGCCTATCCATCCGGCCCGCGGTGGTCGGTTACGATCAGCGTGATGGCGTCGTTTCCGACTGTTCGCGTTGCCGCCATCCAGGCCACACCGGCCATCCTCGACGCTGACGCCTGTATCGACAAGGCCGGGCAGCTGCTCCACGAGGCGGCGGACGGTGGGGCTCAACTTGCGGTGCTTCCCGAATGCTTCGTTCCGCTTTATCCCTCCAACGCGTGGGCGCGCGGAGCCGCCGGCTTCGCCGGCTGGGACGAGTTCTGGGAGCGCCTGTGGCAGAACGCGGTCGACGTCCCCGGTCCTGCCCTCGACCGGCTGTGCGCAGTTTGCCGCGAGCGCGACCTGTACTGCGCCATCGGCGTCAACGAGCGAGAGTCCGAACGCCCGGGAACGCTCTACAACACCGTCGCCTACCTCGGGCCCGAGGGCGTGCTGGGGCGTCATCGCAAGCTCATGCCCACCCAACAGGAGCGACTCTTCCACGGTCTCGGCGCGGGGGATGATCTCGGCCTCATAACCGTCGCCGGAGCTCGCGTCGGTGGGCTGATCTGCTGGGAGAACCGGATGCCGCTGGCCCGGTATGCGGTCTATCGCGGCGGCCCGCAGATCTGGGTCGCCCCGACCGCCGATGACAGTGACGGCTGGTTGGCATCGATGCGGCACATCGCGATCGAGTCCGGGGCCTTCGTCGTCTCGGTCCCGCAGTTCATCCCCGCGGCCGCGTTTCCCGATGACTTCCCCGTCCCGCTGCCGCCTGAAAGGGACGTGTTCGGCCGGGGTGGCGCAGCGATCATCGAGCCCACCTGGGGCGAGATCATTGCCGGACCCGAGTACGACCGCGAGACGATCCTGTTTGCTGACTGTGACCTGCGGGACGGCTTGCATGCCAAGCGATGGTTTGACGCCGTCGGTCACTACAGCCGCGAGGAGATCCTGCTTGAGCACCCGGTGCGTCGCGGCGGCGAGACCCTCGCCGCCGACGAGCCGTTGACGTAGGATCCGGCCTCGTGCCCGCTCCGGTGATCCATCATCTCAACTGCGGCACCATGTGTCCGTGGGGGCGGCGGCTGCTCGACGGTAAGGGCGGCTTGCTGGACCACGCCCGAATCGTCTGTCACGTCCTTCTGATCGAAGACTCGAACGGGCTGGTGCTCGTCGACACCGGCTTCGGGACCGAGGACGTGCGCAATCCCCGCCAGCTCACACGACCGTTCACGACGGCCATGCGACCCGAGTTGCACCTTGCCGAGACCGCGGTCGCGCAGGTACGCGAGCTCGGATTCGAGCCAGCCGACGTCCGTCATGTGATCCTCACCCATCTTGACGTCGATCACGCCGGTGGGCTGCCGGACTTCCCGCAGGCCCAGGTCCATCTCTTTGCTCGTGAGCACGAGGCGATGCTCAGGCCACCCCTGCGCGAGCGGGTGCGCTATCGGGTGGGCGCCGCACACTGGGCCCACGGTCCGAGCTGGGTCACGCACGAGCTCGCGGGTGACGAGTGGTTCGGGTTCGAGAGCGTCCGGGTGCTGCCGGACATCGACTCCGAGATCCTGCTGATCCCCCTGCCCGGGCATAGTCTGGGACACACCGGCATCGCCGTGCGCCGTGCCGACGGATGGCTGCTGCACTGCGGGGATGCGTACTTCCACCGCGACGAGGTGCGCACTCCCCCCTCTTGCCCACCTGGATTTCGTGCATTTGAGAATCTCGTGCAGGCCAACGGCAAGCTGCGCCGTCAGAACCGGGAGCGGCTACGGGAGCTCGCGGATCGCCGCTCGGGCGAGGTCACATTGATCTGCTCCCACGACGCGGTTCAGCTCGAAGCACAGTCTCCGCTAAGGCCCGCCCTGGGGACCGATGCGGGCGATCGGCGTCGGCGCGGACACCACTGGCTCCGGCTTCGCCGCGGCCAGGTTGCGGGCCTCCATCGGGAAGATCCACAGTTCCTGCACCAGGATGCGCATTGTGGCGAGGATCGGTACAGCGACGATCAACCCGACGAACCCGAACAACCGGTCGATCGCCACGACTCCGACGGCGACGACCGCCGGATGCAGTTCCACAGCCCGCGCCATCACCAGCGGCTGGATCAGGTTGCCCTCGGCCTGATGCGCGAGCGACGTAGACGAGCGTGACCACCACCGCCTTTCCAGGCGAGATGGTCAGCGCGTAGAGGATCGGCGGGATCGAACTGGCGAGGGCGCCGAAGTAGGGGATGATCATCGCGATCGCGGTCAGGATCGCGAAGAAGGCCGCGAAGTCGAGGCCGACGAGACGCAGACCGAGGTAGGTCAGGAGCCCGAGCAGCAGCATCCCGAACGCGAGCCCGCGCAGCCAGCCCAGGTACGCGGTGCGGAGACGACCGAGGATGTGCCTGGCCAGGGGACGACGGCGCGGCGGAACCGCCCGCACAACGCCGTTGACCAAAGGCTCGGGCTGGATCGCCGTGTACACCGCGGTCAGGACCACCACGATGATCGCCGCCGATGCGCCGCCGCGACGCTGGCTCCGATCGAGGCGATCGGCCCGAGCAGTTTGGCGGGATGGTGGGTATACCCATTGACGTACTGCTGAATCTGCTGCCCCATCCTGCTCGGGCGAGTTTCCGGTCAGGCTTCCGAGCCTGTGCCTGAGCGAATCGACGATCGCCGGGAGCGACTGCACGAACTGGTTGATCTCATGCGAGAACGCGGGGATCACCGCGTTGACGAGGATTGCCAGCAGACCAATGCCTATCGCCACGCCGATCAGCACGCCGACCGCCCTCGGCATACGCGAACCGGGTCAGCGCGTCCGCGAACGCCGCGAGCGGCAGCGACATGATGACCACGATCAGTACAGCCAGAGCAAGCGTCACCAGCTGCTTGAATACCAACCCGGCGACCACGAGCCCGAACGCGAGCAGGACAGCTCGGTAGATCACCTGTGGCGTCAGCTTTGACTCTCCCATCCGTCGGTAGCCTTCCCGGTCCGGCCGGGTTCCACGCCGCCGAGGGGACGGTGATGGACGCGAAAGTCGCGCTACCGCGCGATCGGGCTCGCCGCGGGACTGGTGCTGGCGGGCGCTGCTCGTACAGCAGCTGATCACGCTGCTGCTTGCGGTGGTGGTCACGGTGATCATCTCGCTGCCGCTCGCGGCGGCGGCGGACATCGCCGCAGCGTCGCGGCCTGCCCCGCGCCGTCGGTGCGGTCCCGGCATTGCTGGCCGCGCTGGCCGCCCTGGGCGGCCCTGGGCTACGCGATCATCCCGTCGTTCGTCAGCCAGGCGAAACAGTTCGCCAATGCCCTGCCCGACCACGATCGCTCAGCGCCGAGCGCTACCTCCACAGCGCCACCGGGCTCACGACGAAAAAGCTGTCGTCCGATCTGACCGGTTTCGTCCAGGGCTACACCCACCATCCCCAGCGGTTGATCGCCCCGCTCGAGAGCGTCGGGCTCAGTGCCGCCGCGCCTGCTGACGAGCTTTATCGTCGTGCTGATCACCGCGCTGTACATCGCGATCGCGCCTGCGCCCCTGCTCAGCGGCACGCTCCGTCTGCTACCGGCCGACCGCCGCGCTCATGCTCGCGTCGTGTTGTCCCGGGTCCGGACGGCCTGGCTCGGATGGCTCCGCGCGATCGCCATCGACATGCTGCTGCTCGGTGGGTTGCTGTACCTGGGCATGCGCATCGTCGGCCTGGAGTTCGCCGTCGGCTTTGCCGTGTTCTCCGCCGTGCTGACCGTGATCCCGAACTTCGGCTCGATCATCAGCGCCGTGCCGCCGGTGCTGCTCGGGCTCTCCCAGTCCCCGGGAAGGCGGCGCTGGTGCTCCTGGTCTACGTGATCGTCAACCAGATCGAGGGCAACCTGATCCTGCCGCTGGTGATGGCGCGGACGGTCGATCTCCACCCGGCGGTGGTCGCCATCGGCGTGCTGGTCATGGCGCCAGCTGTTCGGGCTGATCGGCGTGATCGTGGCGATCCCGTTGCTCTCGCTGACGATCATCCTCATCGAGGAGTTGTGGATAATGCCGCAGGAGGCAGCCGCCGGGGCGGTGGTCGACGCTGGTGGCCTAGAGACGCTGTGAGGCAGCCGGCCAGTTCGCCACCGCCCCTGGAAGGCGGACGGTCAGACGCTGGCGGCCTCCGGATCGGGACGGACGACGACGGTGTCGGCCACAGCGATGATTTCATCCACCGGGAGATCCGCCCGAGCGGCGTGTTCGCGGATCGCCTCCGGACTGCTGGCCTGGTAGATGCAGACCGTCCCGACCGATCCCCCGTCCTCTTCGAGGACGTAGGAGCGGATCCAGCGGATGTCATCGGACATCTGCTCGTCGCCAACTGCCTTTGACCGCCCGGCCGCTTCCTGAAGCTCATCCGGAGAGCGCCAACCGCTGCGACGAAGGATTACATACGTGTTCATAAGGACCCCCGAGCCCTCGAGATCGACACGACCACGCGAGCCTATGCCACTGAGCGAGGACGATCAAGGAGCACCTGTCCCGCGAGCTGGGGTTAGACCGTGAGACGGTAGGCGGTCTGCGGCCCAGGCTTGCCCTTGAGCTGCAGTTCCACCCGGGTCCCCACCGGAGCGGGCAGCCCGCCCGCCACTCGCTCAGAGAGCACCACCTCGCCCCCCGCCGCTTGGCCCTGGAGGCGTGAGGCAGTGTTCACGACGTCTCCGACCGCGGTGAAGTCGTACAACGCGCGCTGGCCGATGTTGCCGACGAACGCCTCGCCGACGTCGATCCCGATTCCCATTTCAACGAACGGCGCCGATCCCGACCCGTACCCCACGCTCGCGAGCAACTCGCGGGCGTCGTTCGAGCATCCGCGCGGGAACGTCCTCGCGGGTCATATCGGGCTTGAGGTCTGGCAGGTAGAGCGCCATGACCTCATCACCGATCAGCTTGTCGATCACGGCATCCGGAAACAGGACATCCTCGGCACACCGATAGAAGCGCCGCAGAAGTACCGACGCCTCCTGAGGATCGGCGCCGTCGAACCGAGCGGTAAACCCGCGCAGATCGGCAAACAGGACCGCCGATGTACTGGGTCATCCCACCGGGAGGCGAGAACTCGACACACGTTCCGCAAACGGTCGGGTTCTTGCGTGAGGGCCGGTAGCCGAGCGGCCCGACGATCCAGCGACCCGGCCCGGCGAACGGGGCGCCGCAGATCCCGCAGCGAGGGCTGCTCGGAAGGGCTCGGAAGATCGCGGCAAACGCACCTCCCAGGCCCTGCTCATGCAGCCGCCAAGCGACCTCCCAGTCCTCGGGCGTGAGCGGCTCTCCGGCCTCACGGCCCGCCGCTCGCCGCAGCCGTCTGAGCGCCATGCGCTGCCACATCGTCGGCTTCGAGCGGCCCACCTCGGGTGACCCCGACATGGCGCGACCCTACACCCAGGCCGGCACCGGCGCTCAGCGCACGCTGCGGCGTTGGCGTTAGGGTTTCGGCGCGAGCGAGATGACCTGTTGGTAGGTCGGCCGGTTGGTGGTCGGGAACTTGGTCGGGATTAGTCCGGGCACGAAGCCGGTCATCCCTTGGTCGATGCTCCAGGCCGAGGCGTTCGCGCCCTGCTGGGTGACCAGGTCCGCCGGCCCTGCCGCGCGATCGCCGCCCACAGCGAGCGCGCGCAGGCGGCTGTGTTCCCACGGCCGCAGTAGCGGAGGGCGTAGGGCGCGCGGACGCGTCGCCCGAGTTGCGTCCTCAGGTCCTTGTCGACGTATGAGGGGTCACGGCCCACCAGCGCCTCAAACGTGCCGAGGAGCTTCCCGTACTGCGGGCCCATAACCGCATCGAAGATGTGCGGCCATGCCGCGCGGAACACCGCCGCGCCGGCGTATGGGATCGGGCCCCCGGGGCGGGTTGCCGACGGTGGGCGCTCCGTGGTGCACCCAGTCATCGATCAGCGCGACCGCGCCCGCAGCTTGGGCGTTCGGCGCCTTGACCCGGCGCAGCATGGCGCGGATGATCGGCCACACCAGCATCCCGGTCTCGTCCTCCGTGGCGGCCCTGTTCATCACCCACGGCGTCGTTGTATCCGTGGCCGCGCTGGCCACGGGCCGAAGAGCTCGACGTGCTGCACCGAGCCGTAGTGCGCATCGTCACCGTGCATCCATCCCGGCGCCGCCTTGTTGTTCCAGTTGAGCAGGAGGCCCTTGGGGCCGGCGATGTCGTGGGGGTGGGCCAGCTCGGAGAGGAAGCCACGCCACTCGTAGCCGCCGGTGCCGAGCGTCGGCAGGCGGCGATCCAGTCCGCGGGCGCGCACCGGGAGCAGCCCCGAGGAGAAGAACGACGTCGTCTTGCGAGACGTGTAGGCCCAGTTGAACGTGAAGCCGAAGCGATTCGCGAACTTCCAGAATCGCTGCGGGGTTGTGGCTCGTCCCTCGGTCATCGCCTTGAGTGCCCCGAGCGACAGCACGTCCTGGCCGTACGTGGAGCGCCTACGGGCGAAGGCGTAGGGTTTTCCGTGCACCGTCGCGGTCCCGATCACCGGGCCGTGGACAGTCACCGGATAGGTGATCTCCTTGCTGCCGATCCGCCCGGCATCGAAGATGTGCATTCGCCGGCAGCGCCCGCGGAAGACGTATGAGAGGGTGGCCCGGCTGGGCGGTGCCGCCCCCCGGCACGCAGAGCTTCTCCGCGAACACATCCTCGTTGTCGTTGCCGGCGGAGGTGAGGCTCCAGGCGTAGTCACGCGTGCGGCCGATGAGGATGTAGGGACCGAGCCCGGAGACGGCAGCGCCCTGCGCGTTGATCCCCGGCGCTTGGAGATGCTCCTGATAGACGATCTCCGGGTAGTAGTAGCCGAGCTGCGGGCCCATGACGCCGAGCGGCCGGCCGGTGGCCGACGCGCGGCGGCGCCACCTGCTGCCAATTCGAGGCGTGGCGCCGGGGTAGCTCCGTCGCGCGCGCGGCGCCGGTCCGCGGGTCCTCGGCCAGCTACGATCGACCCCGGATCGACGACGACCGAACCACGGACCCTCCCGCCCGTGAGCGTCGGATAGGGGAAGAACCTGTGCGTCGTGACCGGCGCGTCGGGGTCGTTCGCCTCCATTGCGTCGCTCCACAACGCATGGCCGCGCTGAGCGCCGAAGCGCTGCTCGAGGCGCGCGAGCAGGTCCGAGTTCTCGTGTTCGGCACCGCCGCCGTTGCCGAAGATCGAGCCGATGAACGCGGTCACGGCGATCATGTCGTTGGCGTCGAAGGGGCGACCGCCGGGAATCGGAACGTGGTTGGCCCGGTAGTAGGCGTTAACCCCACCCGTGTAGTTCGCCATGTCGCGCAGCATCTGCCGGCCCTCGGCTCCGTAGGCCCGGACGAGCACCTGGCGTTGACGGGTGACGAGCGCCTCGGCCTCCCGGCTCGGCACGAACGGAGTCGCGCTCGTGACGAGCGAGAAGGCATCGAGACCCGGGACGTCGGCCACGGCGGCCCGCGCCGGGTTACGGCCGAAGGCGAAGAGGAGACCGCGATCCCGAGCCATTACCCATCCCGCACCGAACATCATCCCAGCGCGTGTCTTGCCCTTGATATGCGGTATCCCGTAGGCGTCGTAGGAGACCGTCACATCGCGGCGGCCGACCGGCTCGTTGTGCGTCGTTCCTCCAGCAGGGTCCGATGACCACAAGAATGGTGGCGCGGCGTCGCAAGATCGCATGCCGGCGATCTTATGAACGGCGGCGAGCGCGGGAGTCAACGAAATGATGGCCGGTCACGGTAACCGCTCGCGGTTGGTTACATCTCATTTCCCGTGCTAGGTTGAGGGCTCCGGGGGTAGTGATGGCCGACGTTACTCATAGGTACGACAGGGGGACAGACGCAATGAAGATCCGATCTACTCTGGTGACGGTGGCGGTTGCCGCCGTGGTCATGGCTGTTGCTCTGGCGGCACCGGCTGGGGCCAGAAGGTACGCCTCACCGGCCAGTTCCTGCAGCGCTCAAGGGCTGAGGTTCACCTATAGCTCGGCCGGCGCCACGTTCAGCGTGAAGGTGACGCAACTCAAGGTTACGGCGGTGACATGCCGGGCTTCTCGCACGTTGGCGGCCGAGGTGGCGAAGGATCTCCTGCACAGCCGCAAGGTTCCGGCGCGCATCAGCGGGCTGCGCGTGCTGGTCAAGAAGCCCTGCGCCGGGTGCAGCCCCGATGTCCGCGTCAAGGCCACGGGCACGCGGCGCCCCAACGGCGTTGTCCCAAAGGTGACGTTCGACGTTCTGGGCGGGGCGTAGCGATTCCGGGCATCGGGCCCTTCACGGGGTCCGATGCCGATCTGGGCTGACTCCAGATCGGGAATGCTGAAGCGGAGAGGGCGGGATTCGAACCCGCGAAAGAGCTTTCGCCCCCAAAGCTGTTGCGGGCTGCTGCAGTTGGCGCGACGAGCCCATAGCCAGGCGGTTTTGCGCTACCGGCGTTGATATCTGCTGTCGGCTGCTGCCTTCTGGTGCTTCCAAAGCCGCTTCCAAGCCCCGCGCTACCTTGCTAACGGTGATCGGCCGCCGATGATCGGATGGAGTCTCGGAGTCACCGACGACTGCACCTCCGTCGACCAAGCAGTAGCAAGGCGCGCGCGGTGTGGCCGAGGGCGCGATGCCTGGGATCGGGCGATGCGGGTTCGCGTGCCAGTCGTCAGGCTGAGGCCGGGCGCGGTCGTGAAGTTGTTGGCTCAGCGTGCCGCGGGCTGCGGCTCAGCGTCTGTCTTCAGTGAGGAGAGCTGCTGGGTGTCGTACTTGGCCCTGAGGGCGGCAATCGCCTCGCTGTCGGGCGGGCCGCTGTGTTCGAGGATCTCCGCGAGCTCGACGAAGTAGCGATCGTGCGTTGGCGGGGACATCAGCATGAGGAACTTTGCCGGTGCCTGGCCGCGGTTGGCGAAGGCGTGAGGAACGTGGGGAGGGACGAATACGCACGCGCCTGAGGCGGCGGCGACGACCTCGTCGCCCAGCCGGAATTCGAGCTCGCCGTCGAGGACATACCAGGTCTCCTCAAGCCGCTCGTGTACGTGCAGGCCGGTGTCGAACCCTGGCGCGGCAATCCACTCGGTGCAGCTCGCCCCCTCGGCCTCCCCGCTCTTGACCTTGAACGTGACTCTGGTCCCGCGCAGCGATACCGACTCGCCTTCCCCCGCCTGTAGCCGAACCGACTGCCCCATGGTGCACGTCCTCCTCTTGAGCGTTACCGTCTAAACAGGTAACGTACCTTGCCATGAGTCGGACTGTCAAGCCCAACCAGCCAGCTGATGACCAGTTCTCGTTTCGATTTGTCTCCGGTCACCGGGCGCTCGACTTCGCGGCGACGTTCGGCGATCGCTACCGCCGCGGGGTCGAACGCCTGCGCCAGCCCTCCGATCTCGAGGAGTGGTTGCGATCAGCAGGACTTCCGGTCTCTACGCCCGCGAGCGGCGAAGACCTTGATGACGCGCGTCGGCTACGAGAGGTGATCTATCGCCTGGCGCGAGCGGCACTCAAAGACGAGGCGGTCGCTACCGCCGATCTCGACGCGCTCAACGCCTGGGCGCGAACGCCTCGCCTTGCCCCACAGCTCGACAGGCGCCTCCGTCGTAACTGGGCTTCATCACAGGGCGTCGAGGGCGCTCTCGCGCTGATCGCATGTGAGGCGATCGAATTGCTGAGCGGCCCGAAGCGTCCGCTGATCCGTGAATGCGCGGCCGCGCCCGCGTGCTCGTTGCTCTACCTCGACCGCTCGCGAGGACGCCGCCGGCGCTGGTGTGAGATGGAGAGGTGCGGCAGTCGAGCCAAGATGGCCGACTACCGCAAAAGGCGCGGGCGCGGAGACCCTGGCGTCAACGCGGCGTGAGTCTCGCTTGCGGGACGGCGACAAAGCAGGTCTCACGCTCAAGAGGGTTGCTTCCCCGCTCCTCGCCAGGAGCAGGTTCGTGGTCGTAGGACGCGGGTGCATAAGCAGAACGCCCGAGACGACGGCTGTCGACAAGCGATGCCGACGATCGTTTCGCGCGAAAAGCACTCGTGCGACAGCGGTGTGGTGGCTCATGAGCGCTTGGTCGCCGAAGCGCTCGTCAGATCTGACGCTCCCGGATCGTGAAAGCGCTCGTCCGCGAGATGCCCAGTTGCCGGATCGGCGGGTTTGGACGCCCACCGGGATTTGGACCGCACTCTGAGAGAATCCGGGAATGGATAGTCCCCGCGAATGGCCCGCGCCGGACGGATATGTCGTGTCCACCGATCCGGTTCGCCTCGACGTCGAGCGCATCCACCGCTTCCTCTCGACCGCATACTGGGCGACAGGTATTCCGCGCGAGGTAGTTCAGCGCTCGATCATCAACTCACTGCCGTTTGGGCTCTATGGACCCTCCGGGCAGCAGGCGGGGTTTGCGCGGGTGGTGACCGACCGCGCGACCTACGCCTACCTCGGCGACGTCTACGTCGAGGCAGCCCATCGCGGTCGCGGACTGGGCAAGTTCCTCGTCTCCTGTGTCCTCGCCGATCCTGAGCTCCAGGGACTCCGCCGCTGGGCACTCGCGACCGCCGATGCGCACGGCCTCTATGCCCGCCACGGATTCAGTCCGCCGGCGAACCCGGACATCCATTTGTTCATTGAGCGGCCAGCGGCTGAACTTTGGCCGCCGCCGATAGCGTGAGTAACGGGTCCGCGGCAGACCACGGCGGACTGACCGATCGACTACCGCGAACCTGCCTCTCGTCAAAATCTCGCGACTGATGCCGCAGCGGCGTACCTACGTAATCGCTCGATTCCGCGTGCCGGCCTTGCCAGCCTCGCAACCGGCGAACCCCTCTCCCACGCTCGCGGCGTCGTGACGGGGAGCGCGCCGATCGGGTCGGACCGGGGGCGGACTGGGGAGATCGCGTTCGCTTGCGCCGGAGTACGCTGGCGCGCAGAGGTCACCGATGCAGGAAGGGCGTGCCTGGCTGAGGGACTCTTGAACCGGAGTCGCGGGGTGCAACGCGAGAAGAGCCGCCCTCGCAAAGCTGCGCCAGCAGCCCCGACTGCGCCTCCGCCGGGTCAGTCACCGAGCAGCTGTTGGCGGACGTGCTCGCTGCGGCAGACAAGCTTGCGCGCCCGGACCATACCGCGAATGGCGGGGTCAACTGGCGTGAGCGCGCTTATGCCGCGCAGCGTCAGGCAAGGTTCCCGACGGCAAGGACCTCGAGGTCGCGCACAACAGCGAGGGATCAGGAGCGAGTCTGCGGTTGACGCCAGGCGTCCTCACCGGAGTTCGCGGCCCTTCACGCTGATACGGAGCATGGCCGGAATAAGGCCGCTCCGCACCTCGAGCCGCAACGGCATGATTTCCGAGCGCGGACCCCTTCCGTCGCGAAGGGATCGCTGTCGGCGAGACCCGTCTTGCCAAGGCGAGCGCGCCGATAGTGGTGTTAGCGGTTGGACGGACGCGCGCTGCCGATGAGTTTTATCGTCGACGCTGGTCCTAGGTGTGATCGAAAGGAGCAGGAGTGACTGGAGAGGTAGTGCACATCGAGATTCCTGGGGGCGCGGACACAAGCCGAGCTCGCGCCTTCTGGAGCGCTCTCTTTGGCTGGCAGTTCAACGAGATTCCCGTCCCGTCAGCCCAGTACCTACTGGCTAGCATCAGTGAAGATCAGGGCGCTGCGATTTCGAACCTCGAGACCAACAAGCGGGGCATTCGCCCGTACTTCGCGGTGGAGGACATCGACGCCAGCATCATCCGCATCGCGGAACTCCGGGGTCAGGTCTACGAGAAGATGGCCGTACCGGGAGCGGGCTGGTTCGCGCTCTGCCGCGACCCTCATGGCAACCAGTTCGGGCTGTGGCAGCGCGACCCCGAAGCACAGCCCCCGGACCTCGATTCAGCATTGGCTGAATTTCATCCAGCGGAAGACCTGGAATGAGTGTGCGCCCCTCAGCCCGCGCTTGGAGGGGAAGAGGGCGACCGGCCGTGAGATTTCGAGTCACGCAGAAGCGGCACACGTTTCGCGTCCCAACCGGGTTATCGGCCCGCGACGGCCGAGATTTTCGCGGCCGACTCCGGCAATTCCGAGGGCCGGGCTGACGTCTACCCAGACGGGAGCGTCGTGTGCGCCTCCGGAGCAGGTGACCAATACGTGTCGGTGGGCGGGATCACGTTCCGGGCCGCAGATGGTTGACTACCGATCGTCCCGCCGACCGGCACGGCCGTGGGCCTCCCTAGCGCTCCTCGCGCATAGCGACCACGAAGCTGGGTTGGCGTGAGCGAAGCTGCATATGCATCGCCCTCATGAGGCACGTGGCTGCCTGACCTGCTTCTGGCGACATGGACGTCTCGAGCTGCTCGGCGGCAGATCCCGGCTTTCGTGGTATCGCGTTGCGATGGTGTGTGATAGCCAGTCGTGCAGCGTCGTGGCTAGAGCGACGGGTTGGTCGATCTGGACTAGGTGCCCGGCGGCGTCGATGAGCTTGAGTCGAGAGCCGGGGATGAGATCCGCGAGGCGGTGAGCACGGTCGACGGGAATCCAGTTGTCCTCCTGACCCCAGACGATCAGGACAGGAAGGTCAAGCGTGTGATAAAGCGGTTCGATCTCGTCGGTGTAGGTCTGGTCCGCCTGAGCGATCTGTCGATAGAACGCTTCCTGGCCCTCGGGTCCGAGCCACGGGGCGACAAGCATGTCCGCCTGTGCTCGGGTCAGGCCGGTGTGGCTGGCACCCGCGACGTAGGCGCGGATCGCGCCTTTGTGCACAGCGGCGGGAAGGGCTTCGAAAACGTCTGCGTGTTCGCGTACCAGTTGGAAGAAGTCAGAGCCCCACGGCGCAAGAGCGACGACGTCAACAAGCGCAAGTGACTCGTAGTGCGCGCTGTGGAGTAGATGGGCACGCAGCGCGACAGCGCCTCCGTAGTCGTGTGCGACCACATGCGGCGAGTCGAGCTCCCAGTGTTGCAGCAGTTGGGCGAAGACCTCGCCCTGCACATCGAGGGACACGCGGCCGTCGCGCGCGGGGCGCGATGATGCGTAGCCGGGCATGTCCCAGAGATAGGTCGTGTACTGCGAGCTTAATGCTTCAGCGAACGGCGCCCACAGCCTCGAGGACCACGGCGTCCCATGGCAGAAGACGACCGGCGGACCGGATCCATGACAGCCCCACCTGACTCGGCACCCGTTCCATTCGTGCTCCTCGGTCAACTCCACGACTCTGAATCATCGCCTACGACGGCAGGCTTGGCGGACACCCTGCGCTCAGCGCGACACCGACACGCCTGCTCTCCCCCGAACCGCCTGCTTTCCATCGGCCACACGCTTCAACCGCGATCGGCATCCGACCCCTCAAATGCGCGGGAACGAGGCGACCACTCGGCCCGGCGTCAGGCGCGCAGCGCCCGCCGATGCTTAGGCATCGGCGGGCGATCGCCGGAGTGCGGCGCCGGAATCGCGTGATCGCTCCGGCGTGGAAGCGTTCGCTGGAGCTCTACCACACTGAGATGGGCGATATAACCGTCCGTGTGATCGCTTTGATCACCGACGGCGGCGAGGGCTGACGCGCGCTTCGGCGACCGAGCATGCGCGACGAAACGCGCTCTTGGCGAATTGCGAAGCCGACGGAGTATCTCGTTCGCACCTGCTTCCCTGAGATCGCGGTACCGGAGTCGACAGCCGACCTGGTCGATGCAGCGGCCACGGCGGCGCCCGGCTGACGCTCTGCTGGGCGGTCGCGGGCCGTCAGGACGTGTCTGGGCGATGCACGACGTGCTGTTCACTGCCTAGGGCCGCTGCAGAACCCGCCCGTGCGGACACGCGCCGAGCGCCTGGCCCTAGACGTGGAGCGCTCGACGCCGACAGACGCTCGGACGTGGTGCGTGACCGTGTCCGAGACGATTCCGGGGTGGGTGGGGTGAAGGCATGGGTGGCGACGCCGACACCGCTCTTCGCGGCGGGCGAGCGGTGTGCAAGCCCACTCGACCTCGCCGCTGTTGAGCGCCTGATCAGCGTCCCTCGTAGGCCAGCTCGCCGGCCCGGAGTGTCGCCGCGGTCGCGCGCTTCTCGGACTGCACGACCACCGCGGCGACCACGATCGCGGCGGCGACGAGGCCGGCGGCGATCAGAAACGCCAGGTGGTACCCGCTGGTCAGCGCCTGTGCGTGCGCTGTGCCGGCGTGCGCCAGGTCTTTGGTGCGCGAGGTGGACACCGTCGCCAGGACCGCCAGGCCGAGCGCTCCACCGACCTGCGCGGCGGTGTTGACCAGGCCCGAGGCCAGGCCCGCGTCGCTCGGCGTCGCGCCCGACATCGCCAGCCCCATCAGGGCGGGGAAGCAGAGGCCCACGCCGGTACCGGTCAGCAGCAGCGCGGGCAGGACGTCGCGCACATAGGAGCCGTCGACCGGCGCCTGGGCGAAAATCACCATGCCGGCGACCATCAGGCCCAGCCCCGGGAACTGCATCGTGCGGGCGCCGAATCGCTGGATCAGCTTCTCCGAGTACCGCAGCGACAGCGTGCCCATCACGATCGTCACCGGCAGGAACGCCAGGCCGATCTGCAGCGCGTCGTAGCCGAGCACCCGCTGCAGGTAGAGCGAGCCGAGGAAGAACATCCCGAACATCCCGGCCACAGTCAGCACCTGGATGAGGTTCGCGCCGGTCACGTTGCGCGAGCGGAAGATCCGCAGCGGCATCAGCGGCGTGGCGGCTTTCGCCTCACGGGCAACGAATGCGGCCAGCAGGGCGATCGAGACGACACCGAGAATCAGCGTCGTCGAGGCGCCCCAGCCGTCCTCGGCCGCGGGCTTGACGATCGTGTAGACGCCGACCATCAGCGCGCCCGTGATGAGCGCGGCTCCCGGCAGGTCGGCGCCCTTGCTCAGGCCGATGCCCTCGTCGGCGGCCAGCAGCCGGCGGCCGAATATCCCCGTCGCGATGCCGATCGGGATGTTGATGAAGAAGATCCAGTGCCAGTCGATGGCCTGCGTGAGCACGCCGCCGGCAAGCAGGCCGACCGAGCCGCCCGCCGAGGCGACGAAGGCGTAGACGCCGATCGCCTTCGCCTGCTCCCGGGGCTCCGGGAACATCGTCACGATCATGCCGAGGATCACAGCCGAGGTCATCGCGCCACCGATGCCCTGCACGAACCGCGCCGCGACCAACCACACCTCGCTCTGCGCCAACCCGCACAGCACTGAGGCGCCGGTGAACAGCGCGAGCCCGGCCAGAAACACGGTCCGGCGACCAAGCAGGTCACCAAGGCGCCCCGCAAGGAGCAGCAGCCCGCCGAACGACACCAGGTACCCATTGACAACCCACGCGAGGCTGGAGGTCGAGAACCCGAGGTCGTCCTGGATGGACGGAAGAGCGACGTTCACGACGGTGACGTCAAGGACAATCATCAGCATCCCCACGCAGAGGACGTAGAGAGCGATCCAGCGGGAACGGTCGGCGGTCATGTCAGTCCTTTCCTTCGGTCAGTTGAACTTTCAGACCTGAGTCGGAGCCAGAACTCGTCGCTCGACATGTCGAGAAAGAGAATTCGGCTCCGATCTCACCGCGAACCCCCGAAAGGAGCGACGACGTGAAGTACATGCTGCTGATCCACCACAACCCCAACTTCATGGACGACCCACCGGAGCCGATGGACCAGATAGGGGCCGAGGTCGGGCGCCTGATCGACGAGCTGACGGCCTCGGGCGAATGGGTCGGAGGCGAAGGCCTCGCCGACGTCTCGCAGGCGAAGGTCGTGCGCGTGCGCGACGGCGTCCCGGCCGTGACCGACGGGCCCTACCTTGAGGCCAAGGAGCATCTGGCCGGCTACTGCATGATCGACTGCGACTCGCTGGACCGCGCGCTCGAGGTCGCGGCAACGTGGCCCGACGCGCGCTGGATGGGAATCGAGGTGCGGCCCGTGATGACCCCCGGCGGAGAGGAGATGTGAGCATCGAGGAGCAGCTGCGCGGGCTGGCGCCGCGCGTCCTCGGGACGCTCGTCCGCCGCTACGGACGGTTCGACGCGTGCGAGGACGCCGTGCAGGAGGCGCTCCTCGACGCGGCGCTGCAATGGCCGCGCGACGGCGTGCCGGCCAGTCCGCGCGGCTGGCTCCTCACCGCCGCCCACCGGCGGCTGATCGACGAGCTGCGCAGCGAGAGTGCACGGCGGCGGCGCGAGGAGGGCATGGCGCACGAGCCGGCGCCGGCCGAGGCGGCAGACGAGGACGACACGCTGGAGCTCCTCTTCATGTGCTGCCACGAATCGCTGACCCCCGCCTCGCAGGTCGCGCTGACGCTGCGCGCCGTCGGCGGCCTGACCACCGCAGAGATCGCGAGTGCATTCCTGGCTCCGGAGAGCACGATGGCGCAGCGCATCAGCCGAGCGAAGGCGACGATCCGCGCCGCGGGCGCTCGCTTCGCGCCTCCCGCGCCCGAGGCGCTGCCCGTCGTCCTCCACGTGCTCTACCTCATCTTCAACGAGGGCTACATGGCGAGCTCCGGCGCGCACGTAGCCCGCGTCGAGCTGAGCGCCGAGGCGATCCGCCTGACGCGCGAGGTCCACCGCCGGCTGCCGGACGACGGCGAGGTGGCGGGGCTGCTTGCGCTGATGCTCCTGACCGACGCCCGCCGTCCGGCGCGCACCCGCGAGGACGGAAGCCTCGTCCCGCTGGCCGAGCAGGACCGCTCGCTGTGGAACCGCGCCAAGATCGCAGAGGGCGTTGCGCTGGTCGAGGAGTCGCTGGCGAGCAAGCCGGGAGGCCCCTACCAGCTTCAAGCCGCGATCGCCGCGATCCACGACGAGGCGCCAAGCGCGCGGGAGACCGACTGGCGGCAGATCCTTGCCGTCTACGAGGTCCTCGAGCGCATCTCGCCAGGGCCGATGGTCACGCTCAACCGAGCCGTCGCGGTCGCCATGGTCCACAGTCCGCCCGCGGGACTGGAGTTGCTGGAGACGCTCGACGAGCCGCTGCGCAACCACCACCGTCTGGCGGCTGTACGCGCCCACCTCCTCGAGATGGCCGGCGACGAGGTCGGCGCCCGGGCGGCGTACGAGCGCGCGGCTCGCCTCACCACGAGCATTCCGGAGCGACGCCATCTCGAGGCGCGAATGGCTGCTCTATAGCGGTTCGGATCCAAAGCCGAACGAAATGAACCCCTCCGAGCGAAGCGCGGGACGAGCGAACGCTAAACCGCGCGTTCCGGTGCGGATCCCGCGTGCCCGTTTTTTTCCTCAGCCCACCCGCGCCGCGCGACGCACCGGCGACGAGGTTCTCACGAACGCTGGCCGACGCCCACGAGTCCTCGCGCAATGCGATCGCTCGGCAGCCGTCAGGCTGACTGCTTCAAACTTGATCGTCGGGGAATCCGCACTCTCGTCGCTAACCAGGCTGTTTCAGGAGGCTTCTCGCGCGGCAGTAGAACGCACGCAGGCCTCGGCGGCCCCTCCCTGCCCCCCGGGAGTGCGGGTCACCCACCGCCGGCGTCTGTCCGGGCTGACCCCGCGGCGAGACGGCCGGCGAAGCGCATGGTTCGCGGTGCGCGTCTTGCGAGCCGGACGGCAGCGCGATCGCGCAGCTTCATGTGATCCTCGGCAGGCGCCAGGCTCTGCGGCTGCTCCCCGTTGGCCTCGAGCCGGAACAGCCGCCACGTGCCGGGGATTCCCTTGAGCTCGTGCTCTCCAACCGGCGTGAACCGGAGATCCGACCCGACGACGAGGTCACGGACCGTGGAGGAGACGAGGACCTCTCCAGCCTTCGCCTTCGCGCTCACCCGGGCACCGAGGTGAACGGCCAGTCCGCCGATGTCCTCACCGATGAGTTCCACCTCACCAGTGTGTATGCCTGCGCGAAGCCCAACGCCCAGTTGCTCCACGTCGCTGCCGAGCGCCTCCGCGCAGCGGACCGCGCGGGCCGGACCGCTGAAGACCGCGAGCATCCCGTCGCCCAGTGACTTCACGACCCGGCCGCCGTGGCCTTTGACGTACTCCTGACATAGGGCGTCGTGGCGTGCCAGCACGTCCCGCCACCCTCTGTCGCCCATCCGGGCGGCTGCTTCGGTTGAACCGACGATATCCGTGAACAGCACGGTGGCCAGCGCCCTGTCCGGCTCCGCGGTCGTGCGAGCTCCGGTCAGGAAGGCCGCGATCTCGTCCACGAGCGCGTCGACGTCACCAGCCCAGGGCACGTGATCTTCTCCGCGCAGCTCGACGAACCGAGCCGCGGGAATGCCCTCCGCCAATGCACGGCCAGACTCCACCGGGATCGCTCGGTCTTCGCGGCGATGCAGCACCAATGTCGGCGCCTGGATTAGCGGGAGTGTCGCGGTGACGTCGATGGCGAACACGACGTCGATCACTGCTCGTGCCATCGACGGGCTGGCCGCCGCTCGCGCGAACGTCCCGAGAAACTTGCGCTGAAGCGCAGTCGCGCTCGGGATGAACACTTCGGCTAGGCGCTCACCATCTCCCCAGTGCGCCAGGATGTCATCCAGGACGCGTCGCTTCTCCTGGCTGAGCTCCGGAGGTACCCGCGAATAGCTGCCGAAGAGCACTAATGCCCGCGTCCGCTCTGGGTAGGTGGCAGCGAACAACACGGCAGCCGGGCCTCCTTCCGACACGCCGAATATGACCGCCTGTTCCGCGCCCACCGCATCCAGGAGCAGGCGGATGTCTTCCACCCGCTCCTCGACGGCCGGCAGGTGCGGGATCGGATCGGAGATTCCGGTTCCCGGCTTGTCGTAGAGGATCACCCGCCCGACGGACGACAGGCGTTGAACCAGACGCCCGTACCCCGGGTCACTCCAGAAAAGGTCCAGATGGGAAACGAACCCCGGGCTCATGATCAGATCGATTGGACCCTCCCCAACGACCTGATAGCCGATCGTGACGCCATCCGGCCGCTGCGCGTAGTGAGTTTCCGGCGGTTGCATCGCTCAAGCGTAACCCGCCGCGTTGTTCCCGCTGGTTGTGCCTGAGCCCTCGGCACGAGCCGGGAGCGGCACGAGTCCTTCCGCCACAACGGACTCGTGAGCGGACCCCGACCCGGACGATCGCTTGGCGCGATGAGCGCTGGCCCGATTGGCGTGGGGGTGTGCGGCGCGACGATCGGTGGGTCAACCATCGTCCGAGGGAGGACGTATGTCATCCACCGTGCTGCTGGATAGGTGCGGCCGTCGGCGCTCACCGGCGACGTGTCCAGCTTCCATCAGGGCCGGCCACCTCGCTACAAGGGGCAGCGGTATCCGGCAGATCCACCTACGGTCGAGGAGATCATTGCGTGATGCACGCGGCTGGCGAGGACGCCGACGCGGTTCGGCTTCGCGGGTTGGTCGTTGTGCTGTGGCGGGCAGGCTTGCGGATCAGCGAAGCGGTCGCGTTGAGCGAGAGTGATCTGGATGCCACTCGTGGCGCGATTGGTCCGCCGCCGGGAGGGCGGCAAGCGACGCGAGGTGGGGATGGGCCTCTGGGGCTGGGAGCAGCTCACTCCGTGGCTGCGGTTCCGGGCGCAGCTACCAGTCGGCGCTCTGTTCTGCGTCTTACGTGGACCGACGCGCGGCCATCCGTGGGCGTCAGCCGGCGTGCGCGCTCAGCTACACGCCGAGGCCGCCCGAGCGGGTGTCCGGCGTCGGTTCGCGCCGCATCAGCTCCGGCACGCGCATGCCGTTGAGATGTCTCGAGAGGGCGTGCCGCTGCTGGTCATCCAGCGCCAGCTCGGTCACGCAGATCTTGCGATCACCTCGGTCTACCTGGGTGGAATTGATAACACCGAGATCGTGCACGCCGTCCACGAGCGGCCGGCGCCAATGATCCCGGCCAGCCACGGCCTCTAGGCGGGACGCCGACCGGCGGGCCGATCGATCGTCGGCCCGCCTGAGGCGAGAGATGTAGAGCCGTGGTGAAGCGTCGGGTCTCAGTAGACGAATGCGCCCAAAGCTGTCGCCATCTCTACCGCCCGCAGGGGGCCGAAGCGGAGTGTCCATCCGCCATCCAGCTCTTGCTTGAAGTCGTAGCGGACGCCGGACTGGTCCAGGACGTCGCGATGATGCTCGGCACGCTGGTAGCCCGATGCCCCCTGGAACGTCGCGTCCAATCCGTACCGGCCATCATCGATTGGCCAAATGGTCAAGCGATCCGGAACGGGGCCCGCGTTGGACGGAAGACGGCTGCCGGTCGACACTCAGGTCGGATCGACGCTAGGCCTTCAATACTTGAGAGCGGTCGAGCTGGTCTCGACGTCGACCTCGGGCGCGCGACAGGGAAAAGGCAACGCTGACGACTGGTTCTCGCGCAGAGCACTTGCTGTAGCGCCTAACTCCTGCTGCTGCTCTCGATCAAGGCGGAAGCGAAGTTCGCGCGCCGGCGGGCGATTGCGCGCCCCCTCACGCGCGGCACGCGACTCGCCCGCCGGGTTCTGTCAGGGCCCTCGCGTAACAGCCCGGCTCCAGCGCCCCAACGCGGCTGGCGCTGAATCGGTACACCATGCCGATGGAGATACGTCGAGCGATGCCCGTCATCAAGACCGACCAGCCGGTTGAGGTGCGCCGGTTCTACGAGGGCTTCCTAGGCTTCCGAGTGGCCATGGACGAAGACGGGATGCTGATGCTTGCTTCGCGGAGCACCCCGACGACACAACTGATCGTCGCTTGGCCGAGTACGTCTGCGCTGGATCCGGAGCTGCTCATGGTCGATGTTTCGGTGGAGGTCGCCGACGTCGACGCAGCTCATGCGGTTGCTGAGGCCGAGGGACTGGAGATCGTCCGTGGCCTCCGAGACGAGCCATGGGGTATCCGCAGATTCTTCGTCCGTGATCCCTCCGGACGCACGATCAACGTCGCCCAGCATCTGTAGATCCGCCGGGTACGCTCACCGGCGCCCAGCGGTGGGCGGGACTCGTCTCGACTGGCGCTCGTCGATCAAACCGGGTGCGAGCTGGCCTACCGAGGAGGCTCGTAAAAGCGCAGCCGGTTCGAGGCTGGATCGATCAGTTGCCGCTCCAAACCGCCGCCTGGGCCGGGTTCGAGGCCCGGGTTCAGGGTGGAATTCTCTCGGCAGGATGAAGCGCCCGCGAAAAAGGAATCAGTTGCAGGGCCTTCGCAGGAACGGAGAGGGCGGGATTCGAACCCGCGAAAGAGCTTTCGCCCCTTACTCGCTTAGCAGGCGAGTGCCTTCAGCCACTCGGCCACCTCTCCCGGTTCTGCGGGCCAGTGTAAAGGTTGAGCGCCGACCGGTCGGGGCCGCGGAGGGTGCCTGGCCTGGCTAGCATCGGACCCCTCGCGCCCCCGGAGGGGTGGCAGAGTGGTCGAATGCGCTGGTCTTGAAAACCAGAGTCCGTGCAAGCGGACCGCGGGTTCGAATCCCGCCCCCTCCGCTCGCTCCCGATCCTTGCCAACTGTCCCGACGCCGCTATAGAGTCCAGTCCGGATGGTCGAGATTGCCGCACCCACTCCAACCCGCACCGAGGTCGGGCAACCAGCTCCCGGCATCGAGCGTCTGGATTTTGAGGTCGTTCCCCGGACCGGCCTGATCATCGCCGGCGTTGCGGCTTTGTTGCTGATCGTCGCGATTGCCGCCAACAGGCTGTGGCCGCTCGAGTTTCTGCACGTGGCCGGCGGGGCGGCCTGGACGATTATCGACCTGTTCCTTGGGTTGGTCCTGGGTCCGATCATGGGCCGCATGTCAATTCCCTCGCGCATCGAGTTCACGACCAAGCTGATGCCGAAGATGGTGGTGATCATGCCGGTCGTGGTCACGCTCACCCTGGCGGCCGGGTGGCAGCTGTCCACCAAGCTGGGCACCAACCTGACCGCCTTCCCCAACCACGACTGGGTGGTGGCGAGCATGATCGTCGTCGGGGTGATGGCGGTGATCGCGCTCGGGCTGCTCGAGCCGGCCAACATCGCCGTGCTGATCGAGCTGAAGAAGCCCCGGCCCAACCCCGAGGTGATCGAAAAGCTGATGAAGCGCTTCGTCTACTCGGCCGGGGTCCTCGGGATCATGCAGATCGCGACGCTCGTGATCATGACCAAGCTCCGAACCGGATGACCGAGCGCCGGCTACCCCCGGTCACACAGATCGGGATGGGGTCGTTGGCGCTGATCGTGGCCGCGGGGATCTATCTTTCGGCTCATCTTCCCCAGCATGTCCCGTTGGCGCCCGCGGTCGTCCTGGTGGTCCTTTCGGCGCTGCTCCTGGGGGCGAACCTGACCGCCTTGGCACGGGTGAAGGACTTCCCCTGGAACCGGTTCGCCGCCGTCGCCAAATGGGCCCTGCTGGCCTACGTTGTGGTGGCAGGCATGATCGAGTACTCGTTCGTGCGCAACCACGTCAGTGGCGGGCCGCTGATCATCCTCACCCTGGCCCTGATCATCTTCGCCGTGCACGTACCGACGCTGATCGGGTTCACGGTGGCGCGCTTCTACGAGGCTGGGTAAATCCTCCGGGCTCGCCCGGACTGAGGCGACCCGCCCGCGGCTCGCTCAGCTGAAAGCAGAGCATCTAACCGCTGGAGTCGAGAGTCGGGCTTTCGCCGCGACGGCGTACCCGGTGATGCACGTCTAGAATCGCTCGCACGCGCCCGTAGCTCAGCTGGATAGAGCGTCGGTCTACGGAACCGAAGGTCGGGAGTTCGAATCTCTCCGGGCGCGCTTCACGATAGCCCTGCATACGCCACTTTATTGCGCAGCGCGTCGCGGGCGCCAGCCGTGCCAATGAGGCAAATTGGCAACAAAGTGGCAACAGGTGCCCCCACATCTATGCGCCCTCCAAATCTGGGAAAGCGGGCTCTCGGACAGAGCGATCAGGGCGCTGGTCGGCGGGCGAGGGAGCTCGCCCTGCTGGTGGCGCCAGCTGCGGGGCCAGCCGCCTCCCTATTGCGCACCGCAGCTGTCGGTCATGCCAACCGCCCGGCTCTTGCGCGGCGAAGGGGTACGGTCAGACCGTCGCCGCGCGGTCTGCGCAGCGCCAGTTCGAGGAAGAAGGGCGTGGTCACCCAGCCGTGCTCGCGCGTCCCGGCACGCCGAAGCTCGGTCGCCAGAGCGTCGAGCTGCGCCTCGGTGACCGCCCCCGACCCGACGGCCCGGTCGCGGATGGCCTCCGCGGTCGCGGCGTGGACGTCGAAGCCGAGGCCGGGTTCCATCACGCCGAAGGCCCCGCGTTCGGCGACGACCTCGAGCCCGACCTCGGTCGCGGCGCGCGGCAGATCGTCAACTGAGCCGCGCGGTACTCCGGACCGCTCCAGCAGTGCGTGCATGAGCTGCCAGGAGGCGCCGAGAGCGTCGAGGTCGGGATGCGATCGTGGTGCCGGCGTGGCGAGCGGCTCCTGGGCGACGATCCAGCCGCCCGGCCGGACGAGCTCCGCGATCCCCGCAAGCGTCCTGCCGGGATCGGGCTGGTGCATGAGGAAGTTGCGCGTGTAGGCCACGTCGAACGGCCCGCCCAGCACGCCGGCGTCGACGGCGTGGACGTCGGCCGTCAGGACCTCGACGTGATCGAGCCCCATCGCCCGCACGGCCGCGTGGGCCTGCGCGATCGCCCCGTCGTTGAAGTCGACGCCGACCACCCGCCCTGTCGTGCCGACGAGGTCGGCGAGCACCGGCAGCGCGCCGAGCGGGCCGCAGCCGCACTCGATCGCCGCCCAGCCCTCGGCCACGCCGACGCTCACCAGCGCGGACCTGGTCAAGTCTTCGCAGACCGCCGAGACGCGCTGCAGGCGCTGCAGGTCCTCGGCTCCGCCGGCCAGGGCGTAGCTCATGACCCGCCCTCCCGACCGCTCGCCAGCAGCGCCAAGCCCGGGAACTCGAGGCCGCGCGGTGTCTCGTAGGACGACGCCACCGCCGCCCGCGCCCGCTCACGCAATGCCTGCGCCGCATTCTCGGGCAGCGCCGCGAGGATGCTCGCGATCGGCCCGGCGAGCGCACGGGTGGTCTCCCACCAGTGCTCGAACGAGTCGTATGCCACCGGCGCGGCCTGCTCGACGACCTCGACGTCCGACAGTCCCGCGGCGTCGAGCAGTGCGGCCAGGGCGTCGGCGTCGTCGAGCGAGAACGGGCCCGGCACGCCGGGCGGCGGGACCGGCCGGCCGAACTGCGCCGCGACGACGTCGAAGACGACGCTTAGCCACGGGTTGCTCTCTCGAGGCCCCCAGACCGTGAGGGCGAATCGCCCACCCGGGCGCAGGATGCGGTCGATCTCGCGCGCGGCGCGAGCGGGATCCAGGGCGAACATCAGCCCGTCCTGGCAGACGACGACGTCGTAGGACTCGTCGGGCTCGGCGATCGCCTCGAGATCGAGCTTGCGGGTGCTGACGTTGTGGAGGCCCCGGGCCCTGGCGCGGGCGGCGGCGACGGCGGTCATCTCGGCGACCGCATCGGACAGGACGACCTCGCCCTCGGGAGCGACCAGCTCGGCGACGGCGAGGCCGACCCCGGCCGGACCGCAGGCCAGCTCGAGCACACGGTCGCCGGGCCGGGGTGTCGTTTTGGCGAGCATCTGCTCGATCAGGTCGGCTCGGTGGTGGTCGGCGAGGTCGGCGTTCGCGCCCCAGGCAGGGGCGACGGTCGCCCACACGCCTTGGAGGCGGGCCCTCATCTCGTCGGTCGCGGTGTTCATGACCCTGCTCCGTCGATGACGGCCATGCCGTGGGCGTGGTAACGCGCACCGGCGGCAGCCGGCAGGTCCCTGTCGATGCGGGTGAGGTCGCCGATTGAGAGCGCGACGCTCATCGCTTCGACGTTCTCCTCGAGGTGCCGCATCCGCGTCGTGCCGGGGATCGCGACGATGTCCTCGCCCTGCGCGAGCACCCACGCCAGTGCGAGCTGCGCGAGCGTGCAGCTCCTCTTCTCGGCGATCTCGGCGAGCGTGTCCCGAAGAGCGAGGTTATGCTCGAGCGCGGCGCCGCTGTAGCGCGGCATTTGGCGACGCACGTCGCCGACGTCGAGGTCGTCGGGGGCCGCGAAGCGCCCCGCGAGGAAGCCGCGGCCGAGGGGCGCGTACGCAACGAACCCGATGCCGAGCTCACGGCAGGTGGGAAGGATCGCGGCCTCGACGTCGCGCGTCCACAGCGAGTACTCGGTCTGAAGCGCGGCGATCGGATGCACGGCGTGCGCGCGGCGCAGCGTCTGCGCCGATGCCTCGCTGAGTCCCAGGTGGCGGACCTTGCCCTCCTCGACGAGCTGCGCCATGGCGCCGACCGTCTCCTCGATCGGTGTGCGCGGATCGACACGATGCAGGTAGTAGACGTCAACGTGGTCGGTCCCCAGGCGTCGCAGGGAGCGCTCGATCGAGCGCCGCGCGTTCTCCGCTGTCCCGTCGAGCCCGTTCGGCGTGACGCCGAACTTGGTCCCGATTGTGAAGCGATCACGCCTCCCGGCGATCGCGCGACCGACGAGCTCCTCGTTGGTCAGCGGCCCGTAAAACTCCGCCGTGTCGAGGTAGTCACAGCCAAGTGCGAGCGCCCGGTCGATCGTCGCGAGCGCGTCGCGCTCATCCGCTGGCCCATAGTGCGCCGACATGCCCATGCAGCCGAGCCCGACGGCCGGAAGCTCCAGCCCGCCGAGCCACCGGCGCCTGGCATCCGAGCGCAAGACGATGCTTGTTGCTCCCACGAAGAACGCCTCCCATCACACATATTGGCTACCTGCCGGTAGCTTTCATTACCTAGTACGAGTAATGAAGTGTGTGAGAGAATACTCAAATGACTAGGCCTGTCAAGCCCAAGCGTCGCTACGACTCCTCGCGCCGCCTCGAGCAGGCCGCCGCCACCCGGCGCGAGATCCTCGATGCGGCAGAGAAGCTCTTCGAGAGCGGCGGCTACGCGGCCACCACGATGGCCGCGATAGCCACGGAGGCTGGCGTCGCTCTCAAGACCGTCTACGTGGGCTTCGAGACCAAGAGCGGCGTCCTGCGCGCGCTCTGGAACGCGCGCCTACGCGGCGAGGACAGCAACGCCCCGATCGCGCAGCACGCCTGGTACCGCGAGGTTCTCGACGAGCCCTGCCCCCACCGCCAGTTGCAGCTCAATGCCCGCAACTCACGGGCCGGCAAGACCCGCATCGGCCCGCTCTTCGCAGTCATCCACAGCGCCGCCCCGCTCGATCCGGACATCGATGCCCTGTGGAAGCGGATCGGCACCGAGTACCACGCCAACCAGCGCAAGATCGTCGAAAGCCTGAACAAGAAGAAGGCACTGAAGCCCGGCCTCAGCGTCGACCGCGCCACAGACATCCTCTGGACGATCCAGCACCCGAACACATGGCACCTGCTCGCCACCGAACGCGGATGGACGCCCGAGCAATACGAGCAGTGGTGCGCCGAGAACGCCTGCGCCCAACTCCTCAAACCGAGTCGAAAGGAGTAACCGATGGACGCGACAGTTCTTCTGCCCGGCGAGGGCGAGCAGATCGGCGGACCCACCGCCGTCACGATCAAGGCCACGGGCGCGGAGACCGGCAGCTCGTTCTACCTCGGCGAGGTAGTCGTGGCCCCCGGCTTTCCGGGGCCGCCTCCGCATTTCCACGAACACCTACACGACATGTTCTACGTGCTCGACGGCACGCTGACCATGCGCCTGGGAGACGAGACGATCGAACTCCCCGAAGGCGGCTTTGCCTGCGTGCCTCCCGGCGTCGTCCACACGTTCAGCAACCCTGGCGCGATCCCGGTGCGCTTCCTCAACTTCAACACGCCCGCAGGCTGGGAGAACTACATGCGGGACCTTGGAGCGGCCCTCGCCAAGGGAACTCCCAGCCAGGAGGAGATCGGACAGATCGCTTCGCGCTACGACTTCCGTCTCGCATAGCGCCTGCGCACGATGCGTCGGTGACGACAGCGCATCGTCCGAGGCATCCATCCTGTGCACGATCCTGGACGATCTAGGCTACGCTAGCGCGCCGCCGGGGCCCGACTTTGTGGATGCCCGCGACCATAGCTCTGGCGGCGTCGCGAGGCGAGCACGAATCGCTATGAATCGGCGGCAATCCACGGCTGTCAAGCGCCGCCGAAAATGGCGCTAGACCGAGGGGCCGATCCGGCGCTGACCGCATTTCACGCGAGAGGCGCTGGCCGTCGCCCCGTGGGAGGCCCGCGCGCAGCGGCGCTTCCCCAAGGGCTACGACCGAGAGGCGGAGGATGCCTGTCGAGGAGCTGAGCAGGGCCGGACCAAGTGCCCGGGTCACCCCCCCTTTTTCGCCATCAGCGCGTCTCGCCACCAGGTCGATCTGCTCGCGCTCACGGCTGACGGCCGCCGAAGACCTTGCAATATCGCGGATGCAGGTTTCGTGGGTCTCCCCTGCTTCGCGGGCATTACGCGTCTGATGGCGGCCGCGCTCCCGTTCCCTGCGTTGCGCGGACTGCAGGGAGCCGGCGCCTTCTGATCGGGTCGGCTCCGCGAGGTGCCGGCACGTGCTCGTGGCGAATACGAGGTGCGTCGGCCTGGCGAGCAAGAGTCTCGCCTTGAGCGCAACTGGGGTGCGCAGGTCACTGTCCTGTCGCCAGCGACTTGCGGTAATCCGGGGCTCTTGCGGTTCCCGCAGCCCGTCGCCTGAGACGGAGTTCGCGGGCGGAGATCGGAGGCTCGCAGGCAGTCGGTGTCAACTCACGTGTACCCTCTGCTTCTAGTCGCGTGCGCGGCCGTCGATGGGTGTCTAGGTACTTGGCTGGCTTCCCGGAACTGCAATCAGGCGTGCTCTACTTGGCCGAGGGCGGTCAGGAAACAGAGCTCATGTACAAGCACGGGCACGAGTTGCCTGAGTTCGCGATGTACCCGTTGCTTGATGATCGGCGGGCCGTCGCGGACCTCGCTGACATGTACACGCGATATCTGGAGGTCGCCGCAGCGCATGGGTTCGTCGCGTTGATGGGCGGCCTGGACTACCGAGCCAGCCCGGACTGGGCGTCGAAGCTCGGGATCTCGCGTGACGGACTCGCTGAGTTCGAGCTGCGTTCGATCGAGTTCCTGCGTGATATCGCGCGGCCGTTCCGGCGCCAGATCCCGCAGATCTTGATCGTCGGCGTCGTCGGACCGCGCGGCGACGCCTACGGCCAGAACCGCACGATCACCGCCGACGAAGCCGAGGAGTACCACGGTGTCCAGATCGAAACGCTGCGGCAGGCAGATGTCGACCTCGTGAGCGCGATGACGTTCAACAGCATCCCCGAGGGCGTCGGCGTCGCAAGGGCCGCGGCGAGAGCTGGACTGCCGCTCTCGCTCTCGTTCATGGTCGATCCGGCTGGTCGACTAATCACCGGTCCGTCGCTAAAAGATGCGGTGGAAACGGTCGACGCGCAAACCGGCGACGCGCGGCCCGACTTCTACGGCATCAACTGCTCGCATCCCGTCGAGTTCGAACCGGCGCTGGTCGCCGGATCGTGGCTGGAGCGGATTCGGAGCCTGCGGCCGAACGCATCAATGGCCGAGAAGCAAGCACTCTGTCAGATCGGACACCTCGAGGCGGGCGATCCCGAAGCGCTCGGCGTACACATGGCCGCGCTCGCTCGGCGGCTCCCGAACATCGACATCTTGGGCGGATGCTGTGGGACCTGGGACGACCACCTCCGCGCGATCGCACAGCAACTGCGTCCGCTCCAAAGCGCAGTCTGACGAGGTCGACGCGATCGCACCCCGCGGCACCCGCTTTCCCTCCGCCACCCTATCGAATCCGACCGGTAGCTCCGCAAAGCCGGCAACTAGGGTCTCTCGCCGGGGCTCGCGTGAGACGCGCTTAGCGCGCGGAAGGGAGGGGGTGTCGGGTTGGCCTCTCCCCTCGCGGCCACTGCCTGCCACCAGCTGAGCACCCGGGCGTTCGCGTGGGCAACGAAGTGGCAACACGCCACACGCCACACGGAACTAGGCGGTACTCGGTCCAATCGCTCGTCACGGAGTCCGTAGGCAGGCACACGAATCGCGGACTCGACCGTGCGCCAGGGAATCCAAGCGGTGGTCTACGGAACCGAAGGTCGGGAGTTCGAATCTCTCCGGGCGCGCTCGCGGAAATGCTCCGCACCGGAAACCGCGCGGCGGCCCCGGATTCGGACCGACTGCGTACGTGAACGCGCCCTGCACCCGGGGGCGGAGCGTCCAACACGCCGCTGGCCGCCGGCTCGGTCTTGACCAGATCGGCTTGTGCAGAAGCCGACCCGGCCAGCACCAACATAGCCACTACCACGGCCAACGCGAGAACGATCCGCCCCGGAGCTCATGCCAACGTCCGGCCCTTGCCCGTCCCCGCCGCTGTCAGAGCGAAGCCACCCGCGGCCAGGGCAAGTAGTCCGACGATCAGCGCGATCACGGCCAGGACGGAGGTACCGCCCCCGCCGAGACTGTCCTTCGCCTCGATCGTGGGGGCGGGCGCCGCGGAGGACTCCGCGCCGAACCAGTTGACGATCGAGCCGTCGGAATAGGTCTGTTCGACCTGGAACGTGTACTTCTTGCTCGAGGACGGTTGCGCGAGGAACTGAAACAAGGAGTCCTCACCAGTCGGTGTCTTGCCGCCCGTCCATGTCACCTTCGTGATGACCGCGCTGTCCCCTGAGCCGCTCTGTTGCACCTGCTGCGTCCAGCCGGCCGGCGGCGGTGCGAACGAGTCGATCCCGAAGCCGTTGGGCACCGTCATGACGATCTTCGACGTCGTCAGGTTGCTCTTCTCGGTCGGCACCGCCAGGCTGTAGAGCTGCAACTTGCCCGACAGCGACACCGCCGGGCCGACGATCGCGTGCGCGGACGCCATTGCAGGCAGAACTGCCACGCCCGCCGCCGCGAACGCGAACACCAACATGCCCTTCTTCAGCTGTCTGCTCATGATCTGCTGGTTCTCCTCGTCACATAGATGGATTGGACGACCGCGAGGTCGCCATCTGCTGCAACTGCCGTCACGACGGACGCGTCTCCCGTGCCGCGACGCTCGCCTGCGAGTGGCGGGCTACGCCGTCTCAGGACGACGCGGCGCGAACGGACGGACAGCGGAGCTGATGCGACGACGGCCTCCCAACGAGGCGTCGTCGCTCGCCATCAGCGCGGAGGACCCCTGCCCGACCAGCCGCCGGCCAGCGGTGCCAGACGCGGCAGCGCCACCAACCCCGGGCAGGGCAACGAGCGCGGGAGCGCGGAGCGCAGTCGGCTCTGGGCGCGGCGCTTCGTGACCGCCTCCAGTACCCAGCGCGCGCCGTGGACGATGCTGGCCAGGACCAGACCCACGCACAGCGCGGCGGGGACCGACCACCAGCCGCCGTAGGCAAAGATGCCCGCGAGCCCTGCGGGATGACCCGTCGCAAACAGTCCCTCCAGACACTCCTGGGAGACGTAGATCGCCACCAGGGCAGCCGAGCAGGCCAACCACAGCCCAGTCAGCGACAGCGTGTACCCCGGCAGCGATCGGTGACCCGCGACCGCACGGCCGAGCGACCACAGAAAGCCACCCACCACCACCGCGATCAAGAGCACGATCCACGGCACGAGCGAATGCAGGTACGAATGACCGGTCCGCTGCAGCTCGACGCTCCCGTGAGAGCCGTACGCGAAGAGGAACCGCAGCTGATGCACGACAAACGCCGCGGCCGGCAGTAATGCTGCACGGCCAAAGGTGCGGCCAGCGACCCGTCGACCCGCAGTCCTCGGCATCGTCCGCGAACCATAGACCGTCGACAAGCAGCTCGCCGCGCTCGCGGGCCCTAAAGCTAGGAACAAGACTAAATCTTATTCCTGTGCTAGTGTGCTGCGCGAGCGCCCTTGCTCGCCCAACTTGAGTGTCCCTGGAGGAGCATCGTGCTTCGAGTGCCGTTGCGTGTTGTGTCGCTGTTAGTCGGTTGCGCCGTTCTGCTGGCGGCCTGTGGCGGTGGGGGCTCTGGTTCGACGGCTGGTTCGTCGTCGGGGAAGTTGCAAGTCGTCGCCGCGGAGAACTTCTGGGGCAGCATCGCCGGACAGCTGGGTGGCAGCAGAGTGGCGGTGCGGAGCATCATCGTGAACCCGAGTACTGATCCGCATTCGTATGAGCCGGCAGCCTCGGATGGCGTGGCGATGGCAAAGTCGCAGATGGTGATCGTGAACGGGATCGGGTATGACGCGTGGGCGTCGAAGCTGATCGCCGCGAACCCGTCGAGCGCGCGGAAGGTGTTGGGCGTCGGGGACCTGCTCGGACTCAAGGAGGGTGATAACCCGCATCAGTGGTACTCGCCGGGGTCGGTGCAGCGGGTGATCGATCAGATCGTCTCCGACTACAAGCGACTCGACCCGAAGGACAGCGTGTATTTCGACCGTCAACGCACAACGTTCGAGACCCAGGGCCTCGCCCAGTACAAAAAGATGATCGCGACGATCCGCGCGCGCTACGCCGGGGTTCCGGTTGGCTACAGCGAGAGCAGCTTCCAGCCATTGGGGACGGCGCTGGGGGTGAAGCTGTTGACCCCCTACAGTTTTGCGAAAGCGATCGCCGAGGGTACCGACGTGAGCGCGGCCGACAAGCAGACGGTCGACACCCAGGCCCAACACCGTCTGATCAGGGTGTGGGTCTACAACAGCCAGAACGCGACCCCGGATGTGCAGCGGGTGAACCAGCTCGCCCAGGCGGGGCACATACCGATCACGACGATCACCGAGACGCTCTCGCCCGCGTCGGCTACCTTCGAGCAGTGGCAGGTCACGGAGCTGCAGAACCTCCGGCAGGCGCTTCACCGGGCGACGGGAAGGTGAGCATCCCGCCCATCGTCGATGTCGCGCTTGGACCGCAGGACGGGACGCTCGGATCGGCAGTGCCGGTGGTGCAGCTGAAGGGGGCGCAAGCGCGGATCGGTGGCCACACGGTGTGGAGCGATGTGGAGTTCGCGATCGCACAGGGCGAGTTCGCGGCCATCCTCGGACCAAACGGGTCGGGGAAGACGACGCTGCTGCGCGTGCTACTCGGGGAGCTGGCGCTCGCCGCCGGCACCGCATCGGTGCTGGGTCGCGCGCCGGGTGAGGCGAGCTCTCAGATCGGCTACCTGCCTCAACGCCGACACTTCGACGCGAGCATCAAAATCCGCGGGATCGACCTGGTCAGGCTCGGACTTGACGGTGCCCGGTGGGGCCTGCCGCTGCGACGCTCCTGGCGCGAACGTGTGCAAGAGGTCGTCGACCTGGTCGGTGCCGCGGAATACGCAAGCCGCCCGATCGGCCGGCTCTCCGGCGGCGAGCAGCAACGGCTGCTGATCGCCCAAGCACTGATCAGCCGCCCGGAGGTACTGATCCTCGACGAGCCCCTGGACAGCCTCGACCTGCCCAACCAGACCGCGGTGGCGGCCCTGCTGGCGCGGATCTGCCGCCAGCAGGGGGTGAGTGTGCTGCTGGTCGCCCACGACATCAACCCCCTGCTCACCTACCTCGACCGGGTTGTCTACTTCGGCGCCGGGCACGCTGCCGTCGGCACGCCGGCCGAGGTGATCACCGCGGACACGCTGAGCCGTCTTTACGGGGTGCCGATCGACGTGCTCAGGGCCGCTGACGGACGGCTCGTGGTCGTCGGCCTCCCGGAGGCGCCGGCGCATCACAGCGACCGCCATGAGCACCATCATGGTTAGTCACCTACCGATAGCCACGCTGTCGCTCGATTTGGTCTCTGACTTCCGGCAGCTGACCGCTTACCCGTTCATGGTCAACGCGCTCGAAGCTGGGACGATCGTGGCGGTCATGGCCGGCGTCGTCGGCTGGTTCATGGTGCTGCGCCGCGAGACGTTCGCTGGACACACGCTGTCAGTCATGGCCTTTCCAGGGGCGACCTTCGCGCTGCTGCTCGGTCTGTCCGCCGCCGTCGGCTACTACACGTTCTGCGGAGCCTGTGCGCTTGTGATCGGCGCGGCCACCGGGCCGCGGCGGCACCGCGGCGAGGAATCCGCCATCACCGGCACCGTCCAGGCGCTCGGGCTGGCGTGCGGGTTCCTGTTCCTCAGTCTTTACCAGGGCGTCCTGGCCGGCTATGAGAACCTGCTGTTCGGCGACTTCCTCGCCATCACGCGCGGACAGGTGCTCACGCTCGCGATCGTCTGCGTCCTGGCATTGGCATTCTTTGCCGTCGTCGGCCGGCCGCTGCTGTTCGCCTCACTCGATGGGCCCGTCGCGCGCGCAAGCGGCGTCCCGGTGCGCCGGGTGTCGCTCGCGTTCATGCTCGCGCTCGGACTGACCGTCGCGGCTACAGCGCAGATCACGGGCGCGCTGCTGGTGTTCGCCCTGCTAGTCGCGCCGGCCGCGACCGCGCAACTGATCACCCCGCGGATCAGCGCGAGCCTGATCCTTACCGTGCTGCTCGGCATCGCGATCACCTGGGTCGGCGTCGCGCTTGCGTACTTCTACAACCGTCCCGTCGGTTTCTACATCACTGCAGTCGCGTTCTCGGTCTACTTGATCGCCAGGCTCACCCAAACGGCGATCGATCATCCCACCCTGCTGCACCGACGCTCCCGGCTGGCGGAGGCGACCGCCTGATGTTCGCGCACGAGTTCGTCCGCAACGCCTGGCTCGCCGGCACCGCGATCGCGTTTGCGAGCGGGCTGATCGGCTATTTCGTCGTCCTGCGGGCGCAGGTGTTCGCCGGTGACGCGCTCAGCCACGTCGCCTTCACGGGCGCGCTCGCCGCCGCCGCCGCCGGCATCGACATTCGCATCGGGCTGTTCGCCGCCACCATCCTGATCGCGCTGGTACTCGGCGCGCTTGGCGACCGCTCGCACGCCGACGACGTCACGATTGGGGTGACGTTCGCCGCGATCCTCGGGCTCGGCGTCTACTTTCTCGCGCTGTTCAGCGCCGGATCCGGCGGGGGCAACGGCCTGCTCGGAGCCCGCACCCTGTTCGGATCAATCTTCGGTCTCAGCGTGACCGACGCCGTGGTCGCCGCGCTGATCGCCGCCGGGATCATCGCTGTCGTGCTGGCGATCGCTCGGCCGCTGCTGTTCGCCAGCATCGACCCTGGCGTCGCCGCCATCCGCGGCGTCCCCGTCCACGCGCTCTCGCTGCTGCTCCTCGCGCTGCTCGGCGCCACCACCGCGGAAGCAACCCAGGCGATCGGCGCGCTGCTCCTCCTCGGGCTGCTCGCCGCGCCCGCCGGCGCCGCTCAGCGACTCACCGCCAACCCCTACCACGCCCTCGGACTCTCGGCCACGATTGCCGTCCTCGCCACGTGGGGCGGGCTGACGCTCAGCTACCTGATCCCGAAGCTACCCGCGAGCTCGGCGATCATCGCCGTCGCCACCGGCATTTACCTGCTCGCGTTCTTGGCCACCAGCGACCTACGCCACACAAATCCGCGGCGGCTTCTGACCGTGATCCGCGGGACCGAGACTTAGACTCAGCGACCATGGCCAGGAAAGACACCGAGAGCTGGGTCGCGCACGCCCAACAAGTCCTCGCCCAGACCAAGCACCACACCGGCGCCGCCCGCAAGGCGCTGCTCGAACTACTAGACACCCAGGCCTGCGCCCTCTCAGCGACGGAGATCGAGGACACACTCCGCGAGCAACAGCGACCGATCGCCCGCGCGAGCATCTACCGCATCCTCGACGAGCTCGAACGCCTCCACCTTGTCCAGAAACTCCAGGTCGGGCAGGCGAAGGCCCGCTACGAACCTGTCCGCACCGGCCACGGCCATCACCACCACCTCGTCTGTGACAACTGCGGCACCATCGCGCCGTTCACCGACCCTGAGCTCGAAACCGCGATCCGAAAGCTCAGCCGCCGGATCCCGATGCGCGTCGCCGAACACGAAATCGTGCTGCACGGCGCGTGCCAAGACTGCAGCGCCCTAACGCCATCCGACTCACTCGGGCGGCGCTAACCTTTCGGACAATGTGCGCTGGATGCGTAATGGCAGCAGCAACCGGAGCCACGGGCGTTCGCTCCTGGCTCCAAACCCGGCACGTCACCTGGCTCACCCCCCAACGCCTGCGCGCCGCCACCATCGCGCTGTTCGTCGCCGCATTCGGATTCCCGTCGATCACCCTCAGCGGCTCGACGGCCGTCGCCGAGCACCACAGCTCGCCACCAGCTCTTCACTTGTCCCGCTAGCCCCTCTCGCGCACACGAGTATCTAGCGATCCCCCTTGGTCCGTGGCGACCGCAGGTCGGAGACACCAAGGTCGGTCGCCGAGCGTTGTGCTTTCCCTGAGAGCGACGATCCCGGGGACTAGTTTCGACGCCGGAGAGTCGCCGAGCCAGTGATCGCCTCGGCGAGCTGCGAGCACTCGGGGCGACTGTGGCTGCGCGGTACAGGCCGCTTCTGCGAGGCAATGATGCGTTCGCATGAACCCAAGAGGTCACATGTTCATGGCAATCCCGCGCCTCGCCAATCCTCGCACCGCGCGCGCACCAATCGCGGCTGTGGCATCCGTGGTGGCCGCGCTCACGGTCGCACCTGCCGCCAGCGCGACGTATCCAGGGGTCAACGGGCCGATCGCCTACCCGGACTCGATCAACAACCCCGACACAGGCAAAGCGACCCAAACCGAGATCAGCTCCATCCCGGGCAGAGCGCGGTGAACTGCTCGGCACCAAGAGCGACGGCTCGACCAGCTGTGACATCGGGCGGTTCGGCTACTCGCCGGATGGCAAGCAGATCGTGGCGGCGCGGTCACAGACCGGCGCGGCGCCCTCGGGACAGCTTGCCGTGCTCGACAGGAACGGCGGCAACGTCCGGATTCTCCCACCTCTCACCTCTGACGACGAGCAGCCGGCGTTCCTGCCGGGGGGCATAAGATCGTGTTCGCCGGCAACGCCAACCACAGGACCAACCTCTACGAGGTCGCCACCGACGGCACCGGCCTGAAGCAGCTGACGATGACGGGGGCTCGTGGCCCGCACCGTGCTCCAATCGCACGATCGGGTTCGTCAATAGCGGCGCGCTCTACCTCATCAACGTCGACGGCAGCCACCTGCGCCGGCTCGTGCGCCGGAACGTCTCGACGCCCGACTGCGCTCCTAACAGCAGGAGCATCGTCTATCAGGGCATCACCAGCGATTTCAGCGTCCAGACGAAGGGTGGCTCACCCAAGCGGGTTCCGGGCGGAGACACCCCCGTGTTCTCGCCAGAGCCTGTGCGCGGGACAGACATTGAGGCGGTCGGGGAGCTTGCAGGTGAGGCGCTCGCGGCCAGCGGCGGGTTCATCAAGGAGATGCATGAGGGCATCGCTGGGCGACCGTTCAGGCTTCTGGGCCCAGCGGCTGCGCCGGTCCGTGCCATCCACGACGGCGTCGCGCGGGCCGTCTACGGCGGCGTGCGCGGCGCGTTGCGCGGCGGGGCGCGCCGCGGCGCATCGCTTTTGGCGCGCCGGTCGGCTGAGGAGGGTCCGGCGCTGACGGCGACCCCGGCCGGCTCGCTGGCACTGGGGGCGATCAATGGCCTGTACGGCAACCACCTCACCGAGCGCGGACACCGGCTCGCGTTGGGGATGGCAATCCGCCGGGGCGCGCAGGACGTCGGGCTCACCGACGAGGGGCTCGCGGCGGCGTTCCCGGACGCCACCTCGCGGATCGCGGTGTTCGTGCACGGCCTGTTCGGCGACGATGACAACTGGCGCCTTTTCCCGCTGCGCGGGGCGCACCCCGGGCGCCGGACCTACGGCGAGCGGCTCCAGGACGAGTTGAGCTTCACGCCGGTGACGCTGCGCTACAACACCGGCCTGCGGATATCGCAGAACGGGCGGGAGCTCGCCCAGCTGCTCGACGATCTGGTGGACGGCTGGCCGGGTGCGGTGGAGGAGATCATCCTCGTCGGGCATTCGATGGGCGGCCTGGTGATCCGCAGTGCGTGCCACTACGGCGAGCAGGACGGCCGCCGCTGGACGAACGAGGTGCGCCACGTGTTCTCGCTGGGCAGCCCGCACCTGGGGGCCGACTTGGAGAAGGGCACCAATGTCCTGAGTTGGGGCCTGGGGCGTCTGCCGGAGACACGCGCGTTCGCGTCGCTTCTCAACGCGCGCAGCGTCGGCATCAAAGACCTGCGCTACGGCGCCTGTGTGGAGGAGGACTGGTGTGACTGCGAGGACCCTGACGAGTTCCTCAAGGATCGCTGCACCGAGGTCCCGTTCCTGCCCGACGCGCACTACTACTTCATCGGCGCCACGCTCGCTGATGGCCCGGTCGGGTCTGCGCTGGGCGACCTGCTCGTGCGTATCCCCAGCGCGTCGGGGCGCGGCAACGGCAAGGGGCGCAGCATCGCGTTCGAGGTCGACAACGGGCACGAGCTGACCGGCCTGACGCACATGGATCTGCTCAACCACCCGGCCGTCTATGAGCAGATGCGCGCCTGGATCACCCGCCCGCACAGCGCCCGCCCACAACCCGCGGCGGTTGCGGCGTGAGCGACTTCTAGGAAATCGAGGTGGTGCTGCCCGATCCCGATCGGGTGGCTGCCGGCACAAAGGAAGACGTGACCTGGATCGCGAGACCCGAGGCGCGGTGCAGGTCTTGGTGATCGACGGGGAGCCGGCGGCTCAGCCTAGTGACGCCCGGCTCATCAGCCCCTGGATCGGACCCGGCACGAACGGCAACACGCGGTAAAGCACCTCGGACTCGAGCCCCACGGGGACGATCGCGTGGTTGTGCTCCACGGCACGGATGATCGCCTTGGCCACGGTGTCCGGTGAGTGGCCCAGCCGGAAGCCGCGCTCGATCAGGCCGCCCTGGGTTGAGACCTTGCCGTAGATCCGCGCGCGGGTGTGGATCCCGGTGTTGATCACGCCGGGGCAGATCACGCTTACCCCCACCCCGCTGCTGGCCCAATCGGCTCGCAGGCATCGCGAGAACGCGAACACCGCGGACTTCGAGGCGCAGTAGGCGGCCAAGTGCCGGCTGTGGATGTAGGCCGCACCCGATGCGACGTTGATCACGTGGCCACGGCTGCGCGCGACCATCTCCGTTCCGAATGCGCGGCACCCGTAGGCGACCCCGTTGAGATTGACTCCCATCAGCCAATCCCAGTCCTCCACGCTGGCCTCCAGGAACGGCCCCCCCACCCCAACGCCGGCGTTGTTGACCAGCACATCGACGGGGCCGTGCTCGGTTTCGATCGCATCCGCGAGTCCCTGCACCGCGGCCGCGTCGCTGACATCGCACTGCCGCGGCGTGGCCCCAGGACCGATCCCGTCGGCCGTCGCCTGCGCAGCCGCGAGATCAATGTCGACGCAGACCACCTCTTGGGCACCGGCGGACGCGCAGCGCACCGCAGTCGCCCGCCCGATCCCGCTCCCCGCTCCGGTGATCACCACTCGGGAGCCCCTCAGCTTGACCCGGCTCACGCTGCCACCGGCTCTCCGATTGATTCGAACCGGTAGTCGCGCAGGTCGAACCGTGCGCTGCGCCATGCGACCTCGAGGCTCGGTGAGGGCCGGAACGGCACGTCGCCGTGCGAGTCGAAGTAGTAGCTGTTGGCGATCTGGCAGCTGTCCTGCCAGACGATCTGATGCCGCCGGCGGGAGAGCATCTCAGCGAAGAAGCGATCGTTGGCCTCCTGACGGACCTCCACCCGCGTCGCCCGGTCGGTGCCGGCGCGTTGAAGCACTCGCACGATGTGGCGGGTCTGCGTCTCGATCAGGTTGAAGTACGAGGCGCCGTTATATCCGTACGGACCGAGCACGGTGAAGAAGTTCGGAAACCCTGGCACGCTCACCCCCTCGTAGGCCTGCAGGCGGTGCTCGTCCCAGAACCGCTCGAGGTCGATCCCCCCGGTCCCGCGGATCGGGAACGGCGGCATGTTGCCCGACTCGAACACCTTAAACCCGGTGGCGAGGATCAGCACATCGAACTCGTGCCGGCTGCCGGCGTCGGTGCGGATCCCGGTCTGGGTGACGCGTTCGATCGGGTCGGTCTCGAGGGTTACGTTCGGACGGTTGAACGCCGCCAGATAGCCGTTGTGGAAGCTCGGCCGCTTACACCCGACGGCGTAGCGTGGCGTGAGCTTCTCGCGCACGACGGGATCGTGGACCTGGCGGCGCAGATGCGCTCGGGCGACGCGCTCGGCGAGTGCCGAGAACGGGATCACCCCGTTGAAGTGCAGCGGCAGGGGGAACGTCGCCTCGACGAACATCTGGCTGAGCACGCGTCCGGGGAGATCGCCCATCGGCAGCCGGCGCATCAGCATCCGGGCCAGCCCCGGCAGCGGCGCATCGGGCTTGGGCAGGCACCAGATCGGGGTGCGCTGGAACACCGTTAGGTGCTCAACCTCCGGCGCGATCTCCGGAATCACCTGAACCGCTGAAGCGCCCGTGCCGATCACCCCGACGCGCCGGCCGCGCAGATCGAGCCCTCCGTCCCAACGAGCGGTGTGAACCACGGTGCCGGCGAAGTCCGAAAGCCCGGGGATCGCGGGTGGCTTGGGCTGCGTGAGCACGCCGGTCGCGCCGATCACGAACCGGGCCGTGATCTCCTCGCCGCCGGCGGTGAAAAGGCGCCATAGATGTGACTCGTCGTCGAACGTCGCGCCCGTCACCCGGACGCCGAACCGCACCCGCCGGCGGACGTCGTACTTGTCCGCGCAATGGGCGGCGTAGGCGAGAAGCTCTTTCCCCGGGGCGTACACCCGCGACCAATTCGTTCGCCGCTCGAAGGAGAATTGGTAGCTGAACGACGGGATGTCGACGGCCACGCCGGGGTACCGGTTCCAGTACCAGGTGCCACCAACGTCCTCGCCCTCCTCGAGCAGGACGTGATCGTCGACCCCCGCATGCTGGAGGCGGATCGACGCGCCGATGCCGGAGAATCCGGCGCCGACGATCACCACCTCGTGGTCAGGAACGCTCACGCTGCCACCGCCTGAGGAAACCCGGCGCCGCCACGGCGGTGGGCGATCATCTTCAGCCCGTGGCGGGGGCGCAGGGTCAGCGTCGCCTCCGGCTCCACCGGGAAGCCGGGTACGAGCTCGTAGGTGAACTCGCGGCTCATCATCGCCGTCACCAGAGTTCCCTCGATCACCGCGAACGCCTTGCCCGCGCACACCCGGCGACCGGCGCCGAACGGTAGATACGAAGCGCGGTGGTGGGCCTTGGAGTTCTCGGGCAGGAAGCGGGTCGGGTCGTACACTTCAGGGTCCGGCCAATAGCGCTCGTCATGGTGCAGCGCGTGGATCGGGATCAGCACCGAAGAGCCCTTCCGGATCCGGTGGCCACAGATCTCATCGTCGGCGACGCACTCCCGGGGGATCACCCATGCGGGTGGGAACACCCTCATCGCCTCCAGGAAACAGGCCGCAGTCCACGGCAGGCGATCGACGTCCGCCAGCGTCGGGCGGCGGTCGCCCAGCACCTCATCGACCTCGGCCAGCATCCGCCCACGGGCCTCGTGGTTGAGCGCGAGCAGGTACCACATCCACGACATCGCATTCGCGGTCGTCTCGTGACCAGCGAGCATGAACGTCGCGACCTCGTCACGCACGCGCTTGAGCGGGAGCGGCTCGCCATCCTCGTCACGGACCGACAGCAGCAGCCCGAGCAGATCATCGGTGCGGGCCGCCGCGTCGGCCTGACGGTCACGGATCACCCCCCATACCGTGTCATCGACCGAGGCCAGCACGTCGTGCAGCCGATTGACCGGTGGCGGCCAGAGCGGGACGTGCCGGACCGCCAGCGCGACGCCGCGCGCCACCAGCTTCGGCGGGTTGAACAGCAGCAGCAAGCGGGTCGCTCGCTCGGCCCCCCGGAGCCCCATCGTCACGTTCGGGCCGATCTGCCGCGCCAGATCGGCCATCCCCCGGCCAAACAGGGCACTGCCGACGATGTCCAGCGTCAGCGCGGTCATCGCATCCGTCATCTCGATCGGCTGCCGAGACCCAGAGTCGGCCCGCAGCCCGGCCAAAAATGTGTTGATCGGATCGACCATCAGTTCGAACAGGCTGGCAAGGTGGCGCTTGGCGAGCACCGGGTTGATCATCATCCGGTGCCGCCGCCAGGACTCGTCCTCGTCGGTGAAAAGGCTGAGGCCGAGCGCGGCGCGGAGCATCTCGTACTCGATCGACTTGTGATAGTTCTCGACCCCGCCGAACAGGACATGGTCGACCAGGTCCGGGTGCCTGAGGACGTAGGCGGTGCGGCGGTTGAAGGTGAACCGTGCGATGTCGGCGGCGCCACCCGCTTGGAGCAAGCGCCCGTCGGTGCGCAGGCCGTGCCAGAAGGTGTCGTTCATGACCTTGAAGCCGCTCACGCGAGGCACCGGTCCAGCAGCGATCGTGGCCGTTCCGGCAGTCATGCCATTACCTCCGTGTCGTACTCGAACCGTCCGGCGAAAAACGCCTGCTCCGCGCGGCCCAGATCGCTGGCCGGGGCGTCCCCGAACAGCCACTCGCGTGCGATGTCGAACCAGTTGTTTCTCGATCCGAGCTGGCCGAGCAATCCGATCAGCAGGAACACCGAGCGCATCAGCACGAAGTGCTCGGCCGGCAGCTTCAGCCGGTCGAAGCCCTCCGCGCTGCGCAACTGGGTGTAGTGGCGCATCATCCCAGCGGTCTGGGTGGGGTCGGCCGTGCGCGGCTCGGAGACCATCAGCCACCCGAAGATGGCGTCGTAGCTCTCCAGGAATGGGCCGGCGAGCGCCGGATCGGACGGGAGAGCGCCGAGCTCGGCGACAACATCGAGCAGCGCCTGGGCGTCTCCCTCATAGGTGGCCCGGGTCGATGCGATCAGCTGACGTACATCGGTGTCGCTGAGGTGCTTGAAGAAACCGAAGTCGATGAACGCCACCCGACCGTCGGCCAGGAACAGGTTGTTGCCGGGGTGAGGGTCGCCGTTGAGCAGTCGGTGCCGGAGCGGCCCGTTGATGTAGAAGCGCACCAGGATCTCACCGATGCGATCCCGGTCGGCCTGCGGAAGCTCCTTGGCGGCGGCGAATCGCACGCCGTCGACGTACTCGGTGACGAGCACGCGCTCCCGGCACAGCTCGGTGACGACATCGGGCACGTACACGAACGGGTGGCCGCGATACACCCGCGCGATCTCCCGCTGGTTCTGCGCTTCGAGCTCGTAGTCGAGCTCCTCGGTGATCCGCTCCCGGATCTCGGCCGCGATCTCCCCGGTGTCGATGCCGGGCGCGATCATACTCAGCAACTTCAGACCCAGCCGCAGATTCTGCAGGTCGGCGTGGATCGCCTCGGCGATCCCCGGGTACTGGACCTTCACCGCCACGACGCGCCCGTCGTGGAGCGTCGCCCGGTGGACCTGCCCGATCGACGCGGCGGCGATCGGCTCGGGCTCGAAGTCGGCGAAGCTCACGCTCAGCCGCTCCCCGAAGTCCTGCTCCACCACCTTCTGGATCGCCCGGAACGACACGGGCTCGGCGCTCTGCTGCAGTGACGCCAGAATCTCCTGGAACTGCGGGCGCACCTCCTCGGGCACGAGGCCAAGGTCGACCGCGGAGAGCGTCTGGCCGACCTTCATCGCGGCCCCACGCATCCCGCGGAAGAGCTTCACCAACGACTGTGCCGCCCGGAGCTGCTGCCGGGTGGCCGCGGCCTGACGGGCCTCGGTATCGGCGCCGGGGCCCACCGCCATCGCTCGCGCCGCCACGTTACGGGCCGCGACACCGGCAGCGACGCCGGTCATGCGGGCAGCGCGGCCCCCGCGGGAGGATCGGATGCGGTCATCGGGCATCGGGTCAGCTGCTTTGAGCTTCGTCGATCAGGTGATCGGCGAGTGGAATGTAGCATCATCTCGATCACGTGATCGACGAAACCGCCGCCACCCCCGTCGCGCCGCGACGTCAGACCCGGGCCGAGCAGCGCGCCTCAACCCGAGCCGCCATCGTCGAGGCCACGATCGGCTGTCTGGTCGACGATGGCTACGCGCAGCTCACCACTCGCCGGGTCGCGGAACGGGCGCAGATCGCGCAGAGCACCGTGATGCACCACTTCCCCACGCGGGAGGAGCTGCTCGTGGAGGCGGTCACCAACGTCGCCCTGCGCCTGGCCGAGCAGGCGCTGGACCGGATCGACCTCGGGCAATGCGCACTCCGGCCCATCGAGAGGCAGTACTCGACGAGGCGTGGGCCGAGTTCAGCTCCCCTCAGGCCCTCGCCGCGGCACAGTTGTGGGTTGCGGTGTGGACCGAGCCCGAGCTCGCCCCCACGCTCCGTGCGCTCGAGTCTCGCCTGAGCGAGATCATCGTCTCCACCGGCCTCGCGCTGTTCCCCGAGCTGGCCGACGACAACCGGCTGCCGGCGCTGCTCGACGGGTCGGTTGCCCTGATCCGCGGTCTGGTGATGGCGATCCCGGTGTGGGGCCATGAGACCGTCAGCGCCCGGTGGGAAGCGATCAAGCCGATGCTGCTCGGCGCAGCCGCTGAGATGCTCGATGGACCAGCGGCCACCAAGCGGCGGGCTCACGCGTTGACGGGTCGGCCGTCATCCGACTAGCGTTGGCCGGGAGTGACCAGCGAGAGGAGAGTGACATGGCAATCGGGGTTTACTTCAACTTCGAGGGCACGACGGTGGACCAGTACGACGAGGTCTGCCGCAAACTCAACAACGGGCAGCCGTTGACCAAGCTGTCGGACTGGCCCGGCGGTGGCTGCCTGGCGCACGCCGCCTGGCAGGAGGAATCGGGCGCACTCGGCGTGTTCGATGTGTGGGAGTCGGTCGAAGCCTTTCAGAGCTTCGGCGAGAAGCTGATGCCGGTTGCCGGCGAGGTCGGCCTGCCGGCGGCGGAGCCGCACATCGTCCCCCTCCACAACTTCGTCGCTTCGTAGGCGCCAGAGGCGTGCAGCGGCACGGTGCCAGACGGCGCCCTCCCGCGTGGGTGTGCAGACGCCTGACCTCTTGGGTAAAGCTAGGGAGCCGAAGGCGGGAAGTGGTGATTACGTTTGTGGTGATGCGCCCGCCGGGGCCTAGAGCGTGTCCTGCGACTGCTTCTCCGGATGCGCGTGCTCGCGACCGACGACGTAGCAGGCGAGCGGGGGCTCGGCGTTGACATGGGGCGCGGTCGCGAGCGTCGTGACAGCGGGGTCCGCGGGTTTGATCACCGACAACATGGGAGCTGAGCATGGGTTATGAGACCGTCCGCTACGAGCAGGCTGATCACGTCGTGACGCTCACCTACGACCGGCCCGAGCAGCACAACGCGGTCAACCGCGTGATGAACCGCGAGCTCCACGACGCGTGGCAGCGGTTCCGCGACGACGACGACGCATTCGTGCTCGTGATCACCGGCGCCGGGGAGACCACGTTCTGCGCCGGCTGGGACCTGCAGGACGCCGCGCGATCTCGACGAGCTCGGCGACTACGACGAGTTCCGCGTGCACCTGCACAACTCGCCCGGGCGAGTGCGGATACACGCGCAAGGTGGACATCTTCAAGCCGGTGATTGCCGCCGTCAACGGCTACGCGTTCGCCGCCGGACTCGAAACCGCGCTGCTCGCCGACATCAGGATCGCCGCCGAGAACGCCGAGTTCGGGGCGCTCGAGCGGCGCTGGAACATCGTCGGCGGCGACGGGATGACGGTCCGCCTGCCGCTCGTCGTCGGCTTCGCCAAGGCGATGGAGCTGATCATCACCGGCCGCCGGATCGACGTGCATGAGGCGCGCGAGATCGGGCTCGTCAACGAGATCGTTCCCCGCGGCAAGGCGCTGGAGCGAGCCCAGGAGCTCGCGCGCGAGATCGCGGCGCTCCCCCAGGGAGCGATCCGAAGCGACAAGGAGAGCGTCATGCGCGGGAGTGGCCGCACGCTGGAGGAGCGCCTACGGATCGAGGCCGAGCAGACGATCTCGATGTTCATGCGCCGCGACTCGCACACGATCGGCGCCGCCGCGTTCAAGGCGGGGAACCTCAGCCCGCAATGGCCGCACCACGGGCTGTAGTCCGGTTAGTTTGTCTGGTGAGCAGCGGTGGGAGGGCAGTTTGCAGTGGCCCCGGGCGGCCGGTGTGGCAACCCTGGGAGTAGCCGACGCCGAGGTCGCGGAGGAGCTCCAGGGTTTGCTCATCCTGAACGAATTCCGCGATCGTGTCGGCGCGAAGGCCGCGGGCGATGTCGACGACCGCTTTGACCACGAGTTGGTCGACGGGCTTCGACGTGCTTGCGCTCTGAGACATCGAGGACTTGGATGATCGCCGACCGGCGCCCGCCCTCGTCGCTGAAGCTCGCGGCGGTCACGAGGGTCCAGATGACGTGACCGTCGTGATGTAGGTAGCGCTGCTCGAACGGGACGCGGTCGGCCTCGCCGCTGGCCAGCATCCCGATCGGGTCCTCGGCGCTCTCGTGTAGGTCCTCGGGGCGCGTCCAGTTCTCGACGTTGTGGCCGATGAGCTCGTCTCGTTCCCGGCCCAGCATCTGCGCGTACGCTGCGATCGCGCTCACAATCCGACCCGCGGCCTCACCCTCGAGCGGGAAGATCGCCATGCCGATCCCCGCCTGCTCGAACGTGGCGTGAAAGCGATCCTCGGCGACTCGGCGCAGCCGGACGACCCGCTCCACCCCCGTTGTGGGGGTGGCGAGCGAATCGTCTGCGATCAGCAAAACGTGGGGCCGTACCTGACGCACCCCCAGAGGTATCCGAATCCATGCGCGACCCATCGGCCCACAATCCAGCCGGCTTGACGGTCGAGGCCGACCAATCGACGATCGGCGCGCTACAGCGTCAGCATGGCCGCGCTCGACGGTGGCACTCTGACGCGATATGCGCCGGCGGTGCGCGGTACTTTGACGGGCCGCGGGTTGCCGGCGAGCAGGCCGGTTGCGGTCGGCGAGCCAAAGCTCTGGCCGCCCAGAGTGATGCCGGAGGTAGCGGTCACGTTCGGTGCCGTCAGCCCCTCGAGCGTGCCGGCCCCAGCCACCGAGGGAGCCCGGACCATCACGACCTGCGACCGAGCGGTGTTGGTGTTGATGAGTACGACCCGTACGTGCCGGTCCCGCGCAAGCGTGGCCCATACCCGGAGCGCCCCACGGGTCGTCCCGGAGAGCTTCAGCAGCCGCGAGCCCGCCGGTGCGGCCTGCGCGAACATCAGTAGACCGTAGTAGTCGGGGCGCACATACCCCTGCCAGACGCCGCCTGGCTGGTTGAAGGCGAACAGTTCGTTGACCGCGCCCGGAAGCGTGTGGATGTTGACGCCATCGACGCCGACGCTCTCCATCGCGAACAGCGCGTCGAGCGACCACAGGGCTGACGCGAAGGTGTCGCTGACCCCTCGCTGTCCTCCGCATGAAACCGAGTTCATTTCGTCGATCCGCAGCTGATGGCCGTGGGCGTGGGCGAGTGTCGCGAACCTCGCGGCGCTGTCGGCGAGCCCGATTGAAGAGGCTTCGGACAGCAGCTGGCCGACCCGTACGCGGGTGCTGCCGGGGCAACGCTTGAGCGGATAGCGGTGCAAGCTGACCACGCCGACGCGAGGCTCGGCCGCCAGGAACGGCCCCAGCTGTGGTTGCCAGGCCGGGGAGCCGATCGACGGGCCGGCGAGCGCGATATGCGGCAGGGCGCGGGCTACATTCGAAAAATCGCGGACGAAGTCTGAGAAGGCATAGTTCGCTGGGCGCCCGCGGACATGCCCTCCGCGGGGCGTCCGATACCAGCTGAAGCTTCCGTACAGCTCAGGCTCGTTGCCGACTTCGAAGGCCGCGATCAGGCCACGTCCGATCGTGGTGATCATCGCGTTCGCCTCGGCGGCCGCCAGCTTCGCACTGTTGGCCTCGAGGTTGATGCCGAGGATCATGCGAGCGCCAAGTGCCTGCGCCAGTGCCCGGGCCACCTGAAGCCAGTTTTGGGTCAGGGTGTATCTCACCCAAGGCGGACGGGGCATGCCGGGAACCGGGTACCACGTCCAGTCGGTGCTGTCACCCCCGAGCCTCAGCACCGGGCTCTGGTCCGGCGTGAGGTTACGGATCAGCTGCTCAAGCACCGGATTTATGCCCTGGGGGTCCTTCCCCGCATACGAAGCGACAGAGGGGAGCTCCATCGACAGCCCCACGAATCCCGGTGGGAGTGCTCGTCCTACGGTCTCACGCCCGACAGTTACCACAGCGGCACGCGCCGCCACGCGGCCCGGACGGGCGGCAGCAGCCGAGAGTCCCGTCCCGGCCGGGATCGCAGCGAACCCCAACCCGACCACGACGCGCAAGCCGGCACGCCTCAATCCCCGGACAGTGACCCGCTGCTGCATCATCTCTACCGAGATTATGAGGAGCGGGCGCGGCCGAGAGAGATGAGACACGCATCCGTCCGTATAGGGTTGCGAGCAGTCCACCCGATCGAAGGAGTCCTCATGCACGTCCGGATGGCAACCATCGCGAGCGTGATGACGCTGGCCCTCACGCCGGCGGCAGCGAACGCGGCCCCCTCGACCCTCAGCGTCCTCGGATTGGGAAGTGTCCAGGTGGCCCCCGACGTGGCGACGCTGTCCCTGTCAGTCGAGCGTTCGGCTCCGACCGCGCGGGCTGCTCTGTCATCGGCCAACCGACGCGTGAACGGCGTCACCGCTGCACTGCGCGGCGCCGGGGCAAGCCTGGCGGATATCCAGACGAGCTCGATTGACATCTCGAGTGCGATCGTCCGAATCGGGCCGCGCAGGCAGCGCGTCAGGCGCTTCACAGCCACCGAGGAGCTGACGGTCAGGCTGACCGACGTGCACCTCGCCGGGCCAGCGGTCGACGCCGCTGTGCGCGCGGGCGCCGACAGCGTCAGCGCTCCGAGCTTCTCCTTCTCCGATCCGTCGGCCGGAAAGGCGGCGGCCGAACACGCCGCGCTGACGGACGCTCGCCGCCGCGCGGACGCCGCGGCAGCGGCTCTCGGCTATCAGGTCACCGGCGTCGAGTCGGTCGACCTCGACCCCCAGTCCTCAGCGCTGCCGGTGGGCAGCGCGCAACCGCCCTCGGCTGCCGGTGGGCAGCCGAGCACGCCGACCACGGTGAATCCCGGAACGCAGGAGGTCGACGCCAGCGTTCGCGTCGTCTACACGATCACGCCGGTTTAGCGGAGCTCGGAGCATCCCCCAGGTGCGCAGCACCCGACGAGTCGTGGGCACGTCCCGGTAGAGTCGCGCGGCCCTTGGGCGAGTCCCGGGTGTCCCCTCGTGAAGGAGCGCCGCATCGTGAAATTGGTCATCGGCATCGTCAGGCCGGAGAAGGCGAACGACGTCCTCGAAGCGCTGTATCGCGCGAATGTGCACGGCCTGTCGCTGAGTCGCGTCCAAGGACATGGTGGCGAGCTCGACCGCGTCGAGACCTATCGCGGGACCACGGTCAAGATGGAGCTCGCGGACAAGGTCCGGTTTGAGATTGCCGTCTCCGACGAATTCGTCGAGCGAACAATCGAGGCGCTGTGCCGGGGCGCGCGGACCGGCGAGGTGGGCGACGGAAAGATCTTCGTGGTCCCGCTTGAGCGCGCCGTCCGCATCCGCACGGGCGAGACGGACAACACCGCGGTAACGCCGGTGCTGGGCGAGTGACTGGCACCGTGAACGCCGCGGTCGGACATGTGAACACGGGTGACACCGCCTGGATGCTGGTGGCAACGGCGCTCGTGCTGATGATGACTCCGGCGCTTGGTCTCTTCTACGCCGGCCTCGTGCGGTCGAAGAACACGCTGAACACGTTCATGATGACCATCGGGGCAATCGGCGTTGCGACCGTGACCTGGGCACTGGTCGGGTACTCACTCGCGTTCGACACTGGAAACGGCTTCATCGGCGGCTTCAAGTTTGCGCTGCTGCAGGGCGTCACGTTCGTGCCGCGAGCAGGGACGACGATCCCGCACCTGCTGTTTTTTGCCTTCGAGGCAACGTTCTGCATCATCACCGTCGCGCTCGTGTCAGGGGCCGTGGTCGAGCGGATGAGATTTGGCGCATTCCTGGTGTTCGCAGCCCTGTGGTCGGTCCTCATCTTCCCCGTCATGGCGCACTGGGTCTGGGGTGGCGGCTGGCTGCAGCACCATGGCGTCCTGGACTTCGCGGGTGGCGTGCCAGTCGAGATGGGGTCCGGCTTCTCAGCCTTCGCGGCGGCGCTTGTGGTCAGGCCCCGCAAGGACTACGGGCGCCAGGCCCTGCTCCCGCACAACGCCGTTTACGTCCTGCTCGGCGCCGGGCTGCTGTGGTTCGGCTGGTTCGGGTTCAACGGCGGGAGTGGCTATTCGACCGGGCATCCCGGCGTGCTCGCGTTCACCAACACGCTGTTGACGCCGGCGTGCACGCTCGTCGTGTGGTTCGCGCTCGACCTGATCCGCGGCGGAAGGATCACCGCGATTGGAGCCGCGACGGCCATCATCGTCGGTTGCGTGGGCATCACCCCGGCCGGGGGCTTCATCAGCCCTCTGTCCGCGATGCTGCTTGGCGTGGTCGCCGCGCTCCCGAGCTACGCCGTGATCCTCTGGCGGCCGCGAACACGACTGGACGAGACGCTCGACGTGCTCGCGGCGCACGGCATGGCCGGCCTCACGGGCATTCTCTTTATCGGCGTCTTCGCGCAGCTGTCGTGGAACGGCGTATCGAATGGGCTCGCGTTCGGCCATCCGGGACTGCTCGGCTGGCAGGCGATCGCGGCGATCGCCGGGCCGGCCTATGCATTCGCCGGCACATATCTGATCCTGCGGCTGGTCGGGCTGGTCATGCCCCTACGCGCGAGCGAGCGCGAGGAGGCGATCGGGATGGACGTGGTGGAACACGGCGAGGAGGCGTACGCGACCGGCGAGGGCGCGATCCTCGTGGCTCACCTTGAGCCGAGTGAGGGGCCGCAACCGGCGTAGGACGCACTAGCCCGACCTGCTGGTGCGTCCCACACCCAATCCCTCTACTACGGATAGTGGGGCGAGAACGTGCAGCTCGCATCGGCGGCCGTGCGCGTGGCGTCCCCGGCGAAGTGCACCTGCACGGTCCAGGTTGCGTAGGTCTGACTGCCGCCGACCGAACCGGTGTCGCTGTACGCCCCGTTGGCGTCGGTTGACACGGTGTGGGCGAAGGAGGCTCGATCAAACGGCTACGGACCGTGCGCGCGCGCCTGGCCGACCCGGGTTTTTTGAGCTCACTGTCCGGGAAGCCTTGCCGGGAGACGGTGACAAGAGCTCACCGCGTAGCGAGAGGAGGAGTCATGCAAGCACTGCGCCCACGCGGACGGATGATCTATTTCTTCGGCGCTTTGGGGGGGTTGCTGTTCGGCTATGACACGGGCGTCATTTCCGGAGCGCTGTTGTTCATCCCAAATGACTTCAAGCTGTCGCCATTCCTGCAGGGCGCGATCGTCGCCGGCCTGCTGCTCGGGGCGATGATCGGGGCTGCGCTGGCCGGTCGGCTCTCCGACCGGATGGGCCGCAGAAAGCTCATCGTCATCGCCGCCGTGGTGTTCACCGGCGGTTCGTTGCTCGCGGCGCTTGCGCCGACGGTTGGATTGCTGGTCACCGCCCGCTTCATCATCGGACTGGCCGTTGGCTCGGCGGCGCTCGTGGTGCCGCTCTATCTGTCGGAAATCGCGCCGACGGAGATCCGCGGTGCGATCGCCTCACTCAACCAGCTGATGATCGTTGGCGGCATCCTCGTCGCGTTCATCGTCAACGCGGCGCTGGCATCCTCGGGCAATTGGCGGCTGATGCTCGGTTTGGCTGCGGTGCCGTCGCTGATCCTTCTGGTCGGCATGCTGTTCATGCCGGAAACGCCGCGATATCTCGTGCACGCCGGTGAGGAGGACACGGCGCGCGAAGTGCTTGAGGACCTACCGGGCGACGAGCGTCCTGAGGAGCGGATCGGGGAGATCCGCGAGGTTGACGAGCATGAAGAGGCCACCGGGATTGCCGCGCTGTGGCGGGCGAGGTGGGTCCGCCCTGCGCTGCTCGTCGCCACCGGACTGGCTGTGTTCCAGCAGCTGGTCGGGATCAACACGATCATCTATTACGCACCCACGACGCTGACCAATGTCGGCTTCGCGAAGACGAGCGCGATTTACGCAAACCTCATCATCGGCGTGATCAACGTGGCGATGACGGTGGTTGCGATCCGGCTCATCGATCGAGTGGGACGCAAGCCGATGCTGTTCGCGGGTGTGGCCGGCATGGTCGGCAGCTTGCTCGTGCTCGGCATTTCACTGTCGGTACTCGCAACCCCGCATCACCCCGGTGACCCCGCGGCCGTGATCACACTCGTCTGCCTGGCCACGTTCATCGCGTCGTTTGCGGCGACTTGGGGTCCGGCGGTCTGGGTGATGATTCCCGAGGTGCTGCCGTTGAGCGTGCGCGGCACGGCAATGGGCGTAGCCGTGTTCGGCAACTGGGCGGCAAATTTCCTGGTCTCGCAGACGTTCCCGGCACTTTTGAAGGGATTGGGCCCGGGCCCCGTGTTCCTCAGCTATGCGGGTCTGGGCGTGCTCGCGGGGCTGTTCGTGAGGCGCTTCGTGACTGAAACCAAGGGCCGCAGCCTTGAGGAGATAGAGGCGGACCTCCAGAGTGCCGCCGCCGGCAAGAGTGGACGACGGCGTCGCACACCGGGGCAGGCCGCCGTGTCGCGTTAGCGAGGCAGCCACGGGGTGGCGCGGCCGGGAGCGCGCCGCCATGGACTAGAGGCGGCGCTTCGCCCCGTGCGGTGCGCCGCCCAAGTAATGCCTGTGAAGACGCATCCGCCGCGGTCGACCTCGCTCGCGGCACCGCTCGCCGTGCTCGAGGTTGTGGAGCGCCCGCGTACCGTCACCGCCTCCGCATTCAGGTCCTCGGTTGCGGCCGAGAACCTGCCGTTGCGCACCTTGCCGAGGTAGGCGTCAAGATGGTCAAAACCGAATTGCCATTTGACCCACAGCCCGCGGGGACTTGCCGACCGAGACGTTCCACACGACGGGGCGGGGCTCGACCGTCCGGTCGAAGCTGACGCGCGCCCCCGTGCTGGTCCTGCCGACGAAGTGGTCATTGAGCGGCCGGAGCGTCGCCGTCCAGCTCGCCCGCGCTTTACACCCCTTGTCGTCGGCTGCCGTGCCCTCGAAGGAGATCGGGCCCGATGCCTTGGAGGCGGTCACGAACTTGCCCGTCACCACGATCGGGGAGTCGGCGCTTGGGTGCCCCGAGTTGGAGTCGAGCAGCTTGAGCGACGCCACGAACGATCCGTTCCGCCTCAGGCTGACCGTCGGCTCGGTCGTGTCCGGAGCCAGAACAGTGCCCTTGGCAGGCCCGGCGACGCAAGGCAGGCCCCACTCCCCCCGCGACACGGTGACCCGCGTGCCGCCGGCAGACACGTCGAGCGAGAAGAAGCTCTGCCCCGTCCCGCTCCCGGGGTCCCGATGGCCGGCGACCGCGTCATAGATGCGCCCGCGCCGCCCCTGAGCGGCAAACGCGTCGGCGGTCGCCGCGAGCAGCAGCACCAGCACCGCGGCCCCAATCGGCAACCGCTTCATCCCCTCCCTGCGCCCTATGGCGGCAATCCTATGCGGAAGCACCCGTCGGCGTGCGGGGTCCGCGCGGTGGCGCGCCTCGCCCCGTCGACTCGACGTCGGCTGCGAAGGTCGCGCAGTGCTGGGACGCTTCGACACCGAGGCACGGCTCCACGAGGCGCTCAGGCTCGCTCCGGTCATCCAGCTGTCATTCACGCTGTCCGCTCCTTGAGAGATCGTCACCGCGTTCCAAGCCCTCACGCAGCTGCCGGGACGCGCGGGTTCCAGCGCGGTAGCGTGCACTGCAGGCCGCGAACCCACACACGGAGGAGACCTGCATGCCCGAGCGCAATCGACGCATAGTCCTGGCGGAACGTCCCGATGGCAACGTGGAGGAGGGCACGGTTCGCCTTGAGTACACCGATGTCCCGGAGCCGGCTGAGGGCGAGGCGCTGCTTCGCAACCGTTACCTGTCGATCGACCCCACGATCCGGACGTGGATGGATGACGTGCACGGCTACCTGCCACCGATCCAGATCGACGAGGTCGTCCGCTGTGCGGCGGTAGCCGAAGTCGTCCGCTCCAACTGCGAGCAATACAAGGTCGGCGACCTCGTTTTCGGGATGACCGGTTGGCAGGACTACGCCCTTGCCGACCGGGGTGTGCGGACGATGCAGCCGCTGCCGCCGGGCATCGATCCCACGGCCGCCCTCAGCGTGTTTGGAGTCACGGGGATGACCGCCTACTTCGGATTGCTCGATGTCGGCAAGGTCAAGGAGGGCGATACCGTTGTCGTGTCCGGCGCAGCCGGAGCCACCGGCTCGATCGTCGGCCAGATCGCTCGTATCAAGGGCTCCAAACGGGTCGTGGGCATCGCCGGGACGGACGAGAAGTGCGCCTGGCTGGTCGACGAGCTCGGTTTCAACGCCGCCGTCAACTACCGCCAGGGCGATGTCGCCGCCCGTCTGCGCGAGGGCTGCCCGGACGGGATCGATCTGTACTTCGACAACGTCGGCGGTGAGTTGCTGGACATCTGCCTCGGCCAGCTGGCGCTAAGAGGGCGCGTCGTCCTGTGCGGCGCTATCGCGAGCTACAACGGGCGGGATACGGCGGTCGGCCCGAAGAACTACCGCAACCTGATCCCTCGCCGCGGACGGATGGAGGGGTTCATCATCCTCGATTATCTCGGCCGCTTCCCGGAAGGCCAGAGTGAGATGGCGCAATGGGTCACCGAGGGTAAGGTCAAATTTGCCGTTCACCTCGTCGAAGGGCTCGAGCAGGCGCCCTCGGCGCTGAACCTGCTGTTCACCGGGGGCAACACCGGCAAGGTGATCGTGGCGGTCGACTGACGCCCAGCGCCGGCCCGCTCACCCAGGGGTTATCGTCTGGTGCATGGACGGTCGCCTTTCCCTCGTGGAGTTTCCGGCCGATGACGCCGACCGCGCGCGCGGCTTCTGGTCTGGTTTGCTGGGCGAGCGGTTCGAGCCCCGCGGGGAGGGCCAAGGCGAGGGATGGCAGACCAGCGGCAAGACTCCGGCCATCGGGGTGCACGACCGAGGCCGGGGCCCCGGCGATTCCTTCTCGCTGCCGTATTTTGCGGTCAGCGATCTCGCCGCCGCGCTCGATCAGGTCACGGCGCTGGGCGGAAGCGTGGTTCATCCCGGGGCGCAATGGGCGATCTGTAAGGACTCGGAGGGAAATCCTTTCGCACTCACCCTCAGCGCTGCCTGATCGTCACGCCCTCGCGGGCGGATAGGCTCTGCGCGTGATCTCTGCCCTCGCCGCACAGGCAGGTGCGACCGCCTTCGTCGGCCGACGGAGAGGTACAGCCATCCTCACCCTCGCGCTGGCCCTGAGCACGCTCGTGGCCGCCCCGGCCGCGGCCACCTTCGCCGGACGCAACGGCCCCATCGCCGAGGCGTGGCTGGACAACGACCAGGGCGCTCATTCGGAGGCCAACTACGCGATCGTCAGCGTGCCGTGGCTGAAAGGCTCCTCGCTGGGCCAGAACCTCCGCTCGTGCACTTCGCTGAACGCGTGTCCGAAGTTCAGCCATCCTGCCTACTCGCCCGACGGTGCGAGGCTGATCTTCGCCGAGATCCCGAACGTCTTCGGCTCTGCTCAGACGTCCGAGCTGGTGCTTACCGACCCGGGCGGCGGCCATCAGGTGGTCGTCTCCGATCCGGCCGCGAACCTGCTGGAGCCGAGCTTTGCCCCGTCGGGGCATCGGCTGGTGTTCGTGCGCGCCCCGTTGTCCCCACCGACCTCCGGCAGCCCCCCGACCGGACCAATCGTGACCAGCAACCTGGCGGGGACCGATGTGCGCGTGGTGACGAATCTGAGCAGCTCCGATCCCGTGACGTCACCTGACGGCCACACCGTCCTGTTCGTGCACGCCGGTGACATCTGGTCTGCCAGGACCAACGGAACCAATGCCCACCGGCTGATCGCGAATGCGTCCATGCCTGACTTCTCGCCCAGCGGACGCAAGCTCGTATATGCCTCCGGCCACCAGTACGTGCTGTACCTGGCCCACGCGGACGGCACGCATCGTTCGGCGCTTTTGCGCCGCGCTGCGAGGCAGCGCCCGTCCCGGTTGCGCTACGTCGACTACCCCGTGTTCTCTCCCGATGCGAAGCAGGTTGCGTTTGCCACCACCTTCCTCGATGGGACCAGCGGGCCCCTACTCGCGCGCATTCCCGATCGGTAGCGGCCAACTGCGCATGCTGTGGACCACCGGCATGCTGGACAACGGCGGCACCGATCTCGGCACAGCCTGGCGCCCGCTTCGTTAGACCGCGGTCTCCTCGTTGACCGAGGCGATCCGGCCGGCCCCGAGGTGGCGGGAGAGGAACTCGGTCTGATCAGCCACGGCACGCTCAAACGCTTCTCCGAGATAGATCTCGAAGTGCCCCACCGGGTAGCGCTTGATCTCCGCGCGGCGAGCCGCCAAGGCGAACTTCACCGTAGTCTCGGCGGGGGCCACTGTGTCGCCGTCACACACGCAGAACATCACCGGACACGCGAGCTTTGCCGCGGAGCGCCCCGGGCGATAGCCCGCCACCCGGAGGGCCACGCGTGCGGAGACCCGATTCTCCCAGCGCGTGTCGGCCGGCAGCAGCGCTTCGAAGCCGGTCTGCGCATCCGGGGTGGTCATAACGGCGAACGTGCCAGGCGCTCCAACCGCGGGGATGTAGCGGGGCCGCCGCCCGATCAGCGCACCGAGCTGGTCGCGCAGGCCAGCCGCGGTGGCTTTGGCGATGTTCGCCGCCCCCATGATCGGCAACGATGCGAGACCATCGGTGAACGGACACTGGCAGACGACGGCGGCGATCCGGCGATCACCTTCGGCGACGGCCAGCACGTGCCCGCCGGAGAACGACGTGCCGAAGAGTGCCACGCGATCGGCATCGACCCAGTCGAGTTTCCGCACGTAGTCCACGGCCGCTCGGTAGTCCTCGTGCTGCTTGCTCACGTCAAGCAGTTGGCGCGGTTGACCGGCGCTGGCGCCGAAGTGACGGTAGTCGAAGACGAGCGCTCCGAGGCCCGCCGCGCAGAAGCGCTCGGCGTAGGCGTCAAGGCGCAGCTCGCGGGTCGCCGAGAAGCCATGCGCCATGACCACGATGGGGAACGGCGCTTCGCCGTCCGGCCGGTAGAGCCAGCTCTCGCAGTCCAGGCCGTCGGACGAGAAGCTGACATCACTCTTGATCACGAGTCCTCCTCCTCGGGGCGGTCGGTGCGATGCCGGATCTTGACAGACCGATCTCGGGACGTCACGGTCAGCTTCACCATCGTCCCCAACCGAGGAGCTGAGCCATGAGACGCGAGGAACTGCGGGCTCTGCAGGCGCCGCTGAAGCAGCGCTATCGCGAGGAACCCGCCTCGGGCGTGATCACCTTGCGCGCGCAGGCCGAGCTCGATGACACCGCGGTGGCCTGCTCGGTGCAAACCGGCCGAGCGCTCGTGCAGGCGGGACTTCACCCTGGTAGCGGCGGTGACGGGAATCTCGCCTGCTCAGGCGACATGCTGCTGCAGGCACTCGTCGCATGTGCCGGCGTCACGCTGCGGTCGGTCGCCGTGAACCGCGACCTGTCTGTCGCCGGCGGTCGGATCACGGCCGAAGGAGAGCTCGACTTCCGCGGGACGATGGCGGTTGACCGTGATGCGCCGGTGGGCTTTCGCAGCATTCGCCTCGTGGTCGAGCTCGACTCTGAGCTGAGCGAGAACGAGGTCAAGACCCTGCTCGAGTTGACCGAGCGTTACTGCGTCGTCCTGCAGACGATCTCCCGCGGCGCGCCGGTGACCATGACTTCGGCCTAGGCACGTTGCGGCCCAAGCCGAAGCTGCCGCTACTTGGGCCATCATCGAATTGTCCGAGACGCTAGCTGTACGGCATGCCAGGGCACTCATCGCTGCGGGGGGCCCGCAAGCCGGATTAGCTCAGCGCGAGCTCGCCCTGGAGCGCTTTCTCGGCCGGCGGGACGCCCGCTCGAGCTCCCCATCGGGACCGATGCGATATGCGCCGGTCTGGGTCAGCGGCGGCGAGTAGGCATGGACGCTGACCGCAGGCCGGTCGCCCGCGTGGAGGACGCGGTGGATCGCCGCCGGCGGACAAAGAACGTTGCCCGCGGCCGATCACCTGCGAGGACGGCTTGGCGGCCAACCGCAGGCGATCCTCCCGGACCTTACCGTCGATCACCGCGATCGCTGCTCCCGATTGATCGTGATCATGGAAGCCCGTGTCCTGGTCCTCGCTCCAGCAGATCAGCCAGGCTCAGGGGTGGACACGAGGTCATCGACGAACCGTTGCAGCCGCTCAGGCGAGAGACTCATGCCGGCTGCCGCTCCAACTCGGTCCACTCGGTGCAGCAGCGCCGCGCCGTTGGCCTGGAGCAGGGCATCGCGCCCGGTCGGGGCCGGCTCCAGCACCGGCCGGTCGGAGCCGTAGACCAGCTGGCGCTCCCCCACCCGCCTGGCCATCATCTCGATTGCCGCGCGGCCGTAGCTCGAGGTCTCGTACAAGACCCCCGGGTCGTGCAGCTCAATTGGAGGCCCACCACGGGCGGCCAACCGCTCGCTCTGCAGTGGCGCGCAGCCGGCCAGGAGCGAGAAAACCACGACAAGCTCAGGATGCTCGCGCCGGCCCCACGACACGAAGGTCAGCCAGGCGGCCTGCATCTGAGCCACGTAGTCGGTCAATGGTCGCCACCACACCGGCTCGCCGAACTCCACCCCCGCCGCCGGCTGCCCGGGCGCGCGTCCGGGATGCACGAGCACGGGCGCGTGGCGCGCCGCCGCACGCTCGAGCACATGCCCGACGCGGCCGAGGCGATCCGGCCCGGCCAAGGCACCGGCGGGCAGAGAGATACCCACGCACCCACGGGCAAGTAGATCGTCGACGTCATCGGCGTCGGCGCCATCCAGTGCGATGGGTCCCCAGGCCCCGAACTGGTCGGGCAGCGACTGCACACCCTCCAGGTGGGCATCGATCAGATTCAATGCGCTGCCCCGGGTGAGGGCCCCGATCCCGATCGGGCTGGAGATCGCGATCAGCGCCAGATCCAGGCCGTCCCGGCGAACGAGCATCGCCCGCTGATCAGGGTCCTCCGACGCCATGTTGATCACGTACGCGGGCTCGGCGGCACTGTGCACGACGACCAAGCCGTCCGTGCGACGGACCATCGGAAGCGCCTCTCGAACGGCGAGGCGGTCAAGCAGGGGCGCGGTCCAGATCGTTCGACAGACTACCCACTAACTTGATCGACTTTATCCGTGCTGGCGGAGACCCGGCGGCCGCGATATACGGGAGAGGCCCCCCGCCCCCACCTCGGGAGGGCTGGCCTAGCGCCGTGGCCTTGGGGGATTCTCCGGCATGTGAATCGGGGACCGCTAGTGCTTGGGGGGCGCGTCCGGCTCGTCGTCGGCCTCGAGCTCGGAAGCCTGCAGGTCCTTGTTGTCGCCGTGCTTCAGCTTCTCGACGTCACCCTTGACGTCTTCCTCGCGTCCCTCCTTGTAGGCGTGCAGTGATGTGTTGGGGACGGTTCCTTCGTCTGCTGCGGTCTGGCCGTCAGGATCTGGCATGAGAATCTCTCCTTCGCCGTTGCGGGTCGGGACGTAAACAACGACGAGTAGGTGCTACCCCTGGTGGGTACAGCACACGCACAACCTGGAAGGAACCGCCTTGGAGCCTGAACAGATCACCACCGAGCTCGCGGCTCGAGTGCTGACGATCACGTTAAATCGCCCCGAGCGCCTCAACGCGTGGACCGCGACGATGGGGCGGGAGCTGATGGAGGCATTCGACCGGGCGGACGCCGATGATGAGGTCCGGGCGGTGATCGTCACCGGAGCCGGCCGGGCCTACTGCGCGGGCGCCGACCTGGCCGGCGGAGGCGACACGTTCCGCGGGCGACCCGCCGAATCAGACGAGTTCGAGCACCGAGACAACGGCGGTCAGTTCACCCTGCGGGTGTTCGACTGCACCAAGCCGGTGATCGGCGCCGTCAATGGCCCGGCGGTCGGCGTCGGGGCGACGATGACCTTGCCGATGGACGTCCGGCTCGCGGCCGAGGACGCACGCTTCGGATTCGTTTTCGTCCGACGCGGCATCGTTCCGGAGGCCTGCTCGAGCTGGTTCCTGCCGCGGGTCGTGGGCATCAGCCGCGCGATGGAGTGGGTCAGCACCGGGCGCGTCTTCTCGGCGCAGGAAGCCCTCGAGGGAGGCCTCGTACGCAGCCTCCATCCGGGCGGTGACCTGCTGGAGGCGGCCAATGCCCTGGCGGCGGAGATCGTCGAGCACACGGCCCCGGTTTCGGTTGCTCTGGCCCGGCGGATGATGTGGCGCATGCTGGGCGCCGAGCATCCGATGGTTGCCCACCGCGCCGACTCACGCGGGATGTTCCTCCGCGGGCAGTCGGCCGACGTCGCCGAGGGGGTCAGCTCGTTCCTGGACAAGCGCCCGCCGCAATTCACCGACCGCGTCAGCAACGGCCTGCCGGAGATCATGCCCGGCTGGTCGGCGCCCGAGTTCCGCTGATGGCGGGCCGAGCCGATGTGCTCTCCGAGCTCGGGGTGCCGATCGTGCTGGCACCGCTGGCCGGTGGCCCCGCGACCGTCGAACTCACGGTGGCGGTGGCCGACGCGGGCGGACTCGGATTTCTCGCCGCGGGCTACCGGTCTCCGGACGCCGTGGCCGAACAGATTGCCGCGTTCCGTCAGCGGACCTCGGCGCCGCTGGGCGTGAACGTGTTCACCCCGCCCGCCGGCCCCGCGCCGCCATCAAGCTACGAGCAGTACGTGCAGGAGATCGGCGCAGAGGGCGAGCGCATCGGTGTCCAGGCCGGGTCGCCGGTGTTCGACGACGACAACTTCCCGGCCAAGATCGAGCTGCTGGAGCAAGCGCGTCCCGAGGTCGTCTCGTTCGTTTTCGGGTCTCCCCCGGCCACGGTGATCGAGCGGCTCCGCAGCCGCGGCGTGACTGTGCTCGTCACCGTGACCACGCCCTCCGAGGCCCTTGACGCGGCCGCCGCGGGCGCCGACGCGCTGGTCGTGCAGGGTCTCGAGGCGGGCGGCCACCGCGGCTCGGCAATCGATGAGGATCAGCCGGCCTACGGCCTGTTGGCGCTGCTCGCCCTGGTCCGGGCGCGGACCGAACTGCCACTGGTGGCAGCCGGCGGGATCGCCACCGGAGCCGGCATCGCCGCGGTGCTCGGCGCCGGGGCCGTCGCGGCCCAGCTCGGCACCGCGTTTCTGCTCTGCCCGGAGGCGGGTACCGCCGCCGTTCAGCGCGCCGCCGTGGCGAGCGGCGCACCGACCGCGGTGACGCGCGCGTTCACCGGCAAGCCGGCCCGCGGAATCGTCAACCGGTTCATGCTCGATTACAGCGACCGGGCGCCGGCCGCATACCCGGAGATTCATCACGTCACCGCCCCTCTGCGCGCGGCAGCCCGCAAATCCGGGAACCCCGACCTGGTGAATCTATGGGCGGGCCAGGCCCATGAGCTGGCCGGCGCCGAGCCGGCGGCCGACGTGATCACGCGGCTGATGAGCGAGGCGCGGAGCGCGGCCGCCGCCACCGCGCGGCGACTGCGGACCAGGCTCTAATCTCGGCGACGTGAGCACGGGCAGCGCAGACGTCGCCGGCCTCGGTGCGCGGGCGCTCGAATGGCGCCGCGCGGCGCTGGTCGCAGTCTGCGAGGTGCTCGAGCCATGGGAGTTCGGCGTGGTGGCACGTTCGAACCGGTATCCGGACTACTACCAGTTCAACCTTGTGCAGGTCAGGCGAGCACCGCCCGCGGATGTCCAGGCGCTGGTCGATTTCGCTGATCGTGCGCTGGCGGGATTGGCTCACCGGCGCATCGACTTCGAGCGGGCCGAGTTTGCGCAGGCGATGCGGGCTGAGTTTGAACGCAGGGGATGGAAGTCAACGCGCCTGCTCCATATGCGCCATGACGGCCAGAAACCCCCCGCTGCCTCCGCGATGGTCGAAGAGATCGCTTACGACGCCGCCGACGATCTCCGGATCGCGTGGCACCGCGAGGATTTTCCGGGGGTGGATGCCTCAGAGTTCTTCGCGCACGCGCGCGAGGTGTCGATCGCGCGGGGAGCGCGAGTCCTGGCGGTAAAGGACGGGGGCGTTCCGATCGCGTTTGCCCAGATCGAATCCGCTGACGACGCGGCGGAAATTGGTGACGTATATGTCCACCCCGACCACCGCGGACGCGGGCTGGGCACAGCCCTGACCTCGGAGGCGATCCGCGCGGCTCCGCCCGTCCGGGATCTGTGGATCACAGCCGACGACGAGGATCGGCCCAAGCGTCTCTACGCGCGGCTCGGCTTCCGCCCGGTGACGCGGGAGATGCAGTTCCTGCTGCTGCCCTGATCGCCTCGGTGAGGGGCGGGCGGAAGGTGTCATCATCAAAACGATGAGCTACACAAACGCTGACGCCCGCGCTCAGCTACTGAGCGAGGTGTCCCGCGCGGCGGAGCGGATCGGCTACGCGCTTGCCTCGCTGGGCGAAGCGTATGAATGGCTCGACGAACAAATGGCCGACCGGCTCGAGGAGGAGCTGTTTCGGCCGGTCGGGGCCGCCTACGGCCGGGCCAAGCGGACCGCGACGGAGTTTGCCGAGCGGTATGAGCTGCCGCCACCCGGCCTCGAGCAGAGTGCCCCCGGCGGGCGGCCGGGCGACGCGCGCGGCGCGGTGGAACGAGCCGGCGAGGCGTTGCGCAGCGCAGACGAGACGCTCGCGACGCTGCAGGACTCGATGCTGCCGGTGGAGGTGGGCGATCCCGAGGTACGTGCCGGGCTGATGCAGGTCCGCGAGCTGATCGGGCCGCTGTCTGGGCGCGCTCACGAGTTGCTGCGGATGCTCGGGCGGTGAGTCCAGTGACGCCCGCTGGCTCCGCCGCTAGTGCAGATGTTGCGCGTGAGCCGGCGGCGGCGGCACGCTGATCAACGCTGCGCTGTCCCCCGGCATCGTCACGCGGTAACCCTGGGGGCCGCGGTTGAGCTGCTCGACGACGCGGTCGTTCTGCCATAGCGCATTGGCGTTCAGATGCTGGCCGGCCAGACTTACACCTGAGCGCGCGGATACCGACGGGGCCAGCAGGCGCTCAAGGCCCGCGGGTTTTTCAGCGCGGAGGGGAAGCACCACAGCGGCGGGCCGCGGGCCTTTGTTGATCAGCAGCACCCGTGTGGTGTGACCGGGGAGGCTCACCGCCCAGGCCTTCAGGTGCAGGCCACGGCGCTGTTGCGTCTGGGTCGTCAGCAGCCGCGCCCCGGGCCCGAGCATGCGCGCGAACATGATCATCCCGTAGAGCAGCGGGCGGACCCGGACGCCGTGGCCGGACAGGATGAACGGCGCATTGACCGAGTCGTCGCGGATGTGAACGTTGACGCCGTCAACCCGGCTGCGGAGCAGCTCGAACAGCGCATCGGGGGCCCATAGCGCGGTCGCGAACGTGTCGCTGACCCCCGAGGTGCCGCCGCAGGTGACGGAGTTCAGCTCCGTCAGGCGGAATTTCAGGCCGGCGCGATGTGCGAGCACGACTGCAGCTCGCACGCTCCGCGCCATGCCGGCCGACGACCTCTCGCTCAGTACCCGGGCGATCGTCGGGCGCCGGGGCGACCACGCGACCGCGCACTGTGACAACGGATAGCGGTGGGCCGTGACCATCCCGACGGCTCGGGGCTGGCGGGCGAGCAGGCTCGAGACCCAGTTCACGTCCAGCGACGGGTTGGCCACCGCGGGCCCGAGGATCGGAACGCCGCGAGCCACTCCCGACAGGGCCCGCGCGTACGAGCCGAAGCCGCTCACGTAGTTACGTGGCGAGAAACCCGGCTGCGTCAAGGCTCGGGCAATCCCGCTGCGCGCGATCGACGCGAGCCGGTACCAAGCCGAGCGGTGATAGAGGTCGGGCTCGTTTCCGACCTCGTAACCGGTGACCGTTCCGCGGGGCAGGGCCGCGGTGGCGGCGCCCGCCCACCCGGCCGCCATCGTGGGCGAATTCGCCACCAGGTTCAGATCAAGGATCATTCTCAGGTCGGCACTGCGAACGAGCGTGCGAGTGCGCTGTAGCCAGGTTGGCGTCAGTTCGAACGCCCGCGCCGGCATGACCCGGTCGATCGACTCCCAGTAGGAGTGATCCGCGGAGTCACCGCCGACCCGGATGATCATCGGGCCGTCGCCGGCAGCGTGAAAATTGTCCAGGATCCGCTCGAACACCCGCAGGTGGCGTTCGTAGCGCGGCAGGCCCCAGTATTCGGTCGAGAGCCCGAAATAGGAACGGGGTACTGGAATTCCGGGCTCCCGCGCTGCGAGCCTCACCGTGACCACCGGGAGGTGCCGCGGGCGGACCGAGCGCAGCCGTGCCGGGGCGAGTCTCGGCGCCCGGGCGCCGAGCGTCAACCGCGCGGGGGTGTGGTGAACGCGGTAGGCGGGGCGGTTGCTCGAGGCTCCGCTGGGCATCGCCAGCAGGACCACGGACACGGTCAACGTCAGGCCGCCCATGGCCAGCGCCGGTCCAATCGCCCGGTTGCGCGCGGCGATCGGCGGTCGCGTGGAGCGTGGCCCTCGGGAGGACGAGCGGCGCCTCAGGGGGCCGCGATTGTCGAATCTGTATCCGCTCATTGCTTGCTGGGCGGCGCTATCGCGCTGGACGTCCGGTCCCCGATCCGCCGAGGCGGCGGAGCATAGGAGGAGTTACTTAACGAAAACCCAGCGAAATGTTGGCGTCGGGTTGGCGTGGGCTTGCCGCAGCTGGGTCAGGCCGCGGCTGGTCACGCAGCGGCTCGTAACGCCGCAGCCGGCTATGCCGCGGAGATCGCGCCGAAGCGCACGCGGCGCCGCGCAAGCCCACGCCAGCGGCGGCGGGCAGGCATCCCCACAGAGTCGGCGTGACGGTGCAGCAGTGCCAGCAGCTCGAGCGTGGGGAAGAACGGGTCGGCGATCACCGCGCGCGAGTCCGCGGACATGGCCACCCGCAGCTGACCGTCCACCTCGGCGAGCAGAATCGAGCCTTCCGGGACTCCGTCCGCACTGTCGAGAGCCGCGAGTTTCAGCAGCTCGGCGTTGTCGTCGCCGTAGGCGGGCCGGATGGTGATGATCGGTGTCGTCAGTGGAGCCATGGGTCAACTGTGGCCCCTGCCGGCCATGAATGCAAATAGGAGTTCGGTGGATCAGGTATAACTTCACGTAATGCTCGACACCAGGCGTCTACGGGTTCTATGCGAGGTCGCCAAGCACGGTTCGTTCTCCGCGGCGGCGGCGGAGCTCGGCTACACGCAGCCGGCGGTCTCCCGGCAGATCGCCACGCTCGAGGCGGAGGCGGGCACAATTCTCGTGTTGCGGGTCCCCCAGGGCGCCGTCCTCACCGACGCAGGCCAGCTGCTGGTGAAGCGCGCGGAAGCCATCCTGTCGAGTCTGGTCGACGTGGAAACAGAGCTGCGAGCGCTGGCGGGCTTGGAGGGCGGCCGGCTTCGTCTCGCCTCATTTGCATCCGCCGCGGCCTCGATCCTGCCGCTGGCGATCGCGCGCTTCCGAGAGCGGTTTCCAGCCGTCGAGCTGACGATAGCGATGGCCGATCCGATCGACTCGCTCCCGCAGCTGCGGGCCGGCGAGCTTGACCTGGCGCTGTCCCACGAGGCGCTGTCAGCGCGCTTGGACCCGGATGGCATGGAGCTACGCGGAGCGATCGACCAGATCCATCTGTTCGATGATCCGATGTACGTGGCGATGCCGCCTGAACACCCGCTGGCCGGCGAAGAGGACCTCGGCCTGGAGCGGTTCGCCGATCAGCCATGGATGCTCGCCACGACCAAGACCTGTCCGGACTCCCGCTTGTTCCTGCGGGCGTGTCACGAGGCGGGATTCGAGCCACAGATCGCCTTCCAGAACGACGACTACCCCGCAATCCTCGGCTTCGTGGCCGCCGGCGTGGGTGTCGCGCTGATTCCCGACATGGTGTGCCGCGGAATCCGGGACGACGTTGTCGTCAGAGAGCTCAACCCGCCACCGCCGGATCGTCCGATCATGGCGGCACTATCGGCCGGCTATCGCTCCCCCGCCGCCGCCGCCATGCTGACCATCCTCCGCGAGATCAGCGATGAGTGGGTGGCCGAGCGCCCGGCGCTGGCCCACGCCTGACGCCGCTATCCCGGCGACGGGACCCGCGGTATGTCCGTATACCGGCGCGCGACGTCAGACAGCACCCGGATCATCGTCTTCGCCGCCGGCGCCACTCCAGGTCCGGTGACGGTCGCCGCCACGACCTTGCGCGCCGGGCTGCGCGGCGCCAGCGCTCGCACCACGATGCCCGGATGCACCCGCGTCAGCGCCAGCCGGGGAATCAGCGCCACTCCGACGCCCGCCGCAACCAGTCCCTGGACGGTTTCGTAGTCGTCGCTCTCGAAGGTCACGTTCGGCTCGAATCCCGCCGCCAGGCAGGAGCGGACCACGTGACGCGCGCACGGGCTGGCGGCCGAGGTCTGGACCCAATCCTCGCCTCGGAGGTCGACCAGCGTCAACGCGGGCTTGTCGGCCAGCACGTGCTCCGTCGGAAGCGCCACGTGCATGTGGTCCTCCAGCAGGGCGACCGTCCGCAGTCCCACTCCGGGACGCTCACGCGCGCCGGGAAACTCGAACAGCAGCGCGAGGTCGAACTCGCCGGCGCGTAGGCGCGGCGCAATCTCCTCGGGCTCCGCCTCGGCCAACGTCAGTGATACCGCGGGATGCTGGGAGCGGAACCTCGCCACGGCTTCGGGGATCAGGGTCGCCCCCGCCGACGGAAACGAGGCCACGCGCAGCACTCCGCCGCGGACGCCGAGTACCGCCGCCAGATCGGACTCCGCGGCCTCCACCTGGGCGAAGATCGTGTCCGCGTGCGTGACCAGTGTCGTGCCTGCCGCCGTCGGACGTACGCCCCGCCGGTCACGGATCACCAGCGTCGCTCCGGTCTCCGCCTCAAGCCGCGCGACCGCCTGCGACACAGCCGACTGGGTGTAGGAAAGAGCCTCCGCCGCGGCCGAGAACGAGCCGCGACCGAGGACCTCCTGAAGCACCTTCAGACGACCCAGGTTGAGCATTAGCAGATTTTATACTGAACAGAAGGAACTTCATTAGCGCTGATAGCAGGCAACTGCCAGGCTCGCATCGAAGACCCGAGCGAATCTTGGATCAAGCAACCATTGGAGCGGCGCTATGTCGATCAACGCAATTGTCTCCTACGACGACACAGCCAACGACCACGATGCCCTTGTCCTCGGGCGAGTGCTGGCGAACGCCGGAGCTGAGCTGACGCTCGCCTACGTGCGCCACGCGACGCAGATCGAGCACGCGCGTGAGGAGTTGGAGGAACACGAGGCTCAGGCACTGCTGGAGCGCGGTTCTCGGTGGCTCGAGGACCCGGACGTCACGCGCCGTGTGGTGGTCAGCGGATCCACCGCCGAGGGACTCAGGTGGCTTGCGGAGCAGGAGGACGCCCAGATCATCGTCTTCGGCTCCGACTACCGGACTGCTTCCGGACACGTCGCTCCCGGTCGCTCTGCGCAGATACTGCTCGAGGGCGGCCCGACGGCGCTGGCCATCGCACCCGCCAACTACCGAGCCGCCAGCGCCCGGGGAATCGAGAGGGTAGGCGTGCTCGCCGGAGCGGGTGATAGCGCCGCGCTGGAGACAGCACGCGAAATCGCTGACGCCTTCGGTGCGAAGCTCACCAGCAACGAGCGGAACGTCGACCTGCTGGTGGTCGGGTCCCGTGCGGAGGCACCCGAGGGGCGCATGCTGATCACCGCCCAGGCGCAGAACGCGATCGAGAACGCAACCGCTCCGGTACTCGTTCTGGCGCGCGGCGTGGCCCTGCACTTCCCCGTTCCCGCCACCGTCTAGGAGAAGGCTCTCAGCGCCGTGCACGCCCGCCACGACTATCGTGGCGCCGTGTGCGGACACTGATCATCTCCGATCTCCACCTGGGCGAGCGGATGCGGCACGACGTGCTGACCCGTCCGCGTCCGCTGGCGCGCCTGCTTGACGCGCTCGACGGCATCGACCGGCTCGTCCTGCTCGGCGACACCGTCGAGCTGATGGAGGGACGAGGGCAGCAGGCGATGAAGATCGCCGAGCCGGTGCTCCGGGCCATCGGGCACGAGCTCGGCGCGGCTCGCGAGGTGGTTCTCGTTCCCGGCAACCACGACGCACCACTCGTGCGCTCATGGGTACGCCAGCACCGTGAACAGCTAAAGCTGCAGACGTGTATCGCCCCCGGGGCGACGCCCGCTCTGGCACGCGTCACCTCGTGGCTGAAGCCTGCGCAGGTGCGCGTGAGCTACCCGGGGGTATGGCTTGCAGCGCGGGTGTGGGCCACGCACGGCCACTACCTCAACCGCCACCTCGTGCCCGCAACGACCTACGGGATGTTGCGCGGCCTGCTCGGCGGTCTCTCCTGGAACGGCGCCTCCCCGGGCGACTACGAACAGCGCGGTCGCCCGTCGCTGACCCAGGCAACGCGGCTGCTGCCCCGCCCCCTCGTGACGCTGTTCTACGACCTGGCCGAGCTCGCCCGGGCGTCGACGATGCCGCGCGTGAAGCGGCACCTGCTGAATCGCCGGATCGCTCCGCTGACCTCGGCGCTGCTCGGTCAGCAGATGCAGCGGGCGAGCATCCCGGCCTTGGCACGGGTGGTGCGCGAGCTCGGGGTCGACGCCGACTGGGTCGTGTTCGGACATGTCCACCGCCTCGGCCCGATGGAGGAGGACGATCTTCAGCAATGGCGCGCCGAGGGCGACGGACCGGGGATCGTCAACACCGGTTCGTGGCTCTACGAACCGCTGCTCGTGCACCGGGCCACCCCGCCGCACCCATACTGGCCCGGGGGCGCCGTGCTGCTGGAGAACGACAACGACCCGCGAGCGATTGGTCTGCTGGATGACCTGCACGCGTCGGAACTGCGGTAACGACCCCAGCTGCTCATTCAGGGCAGGATCAGGTGACTGTCGCCGAACTCGTGCCAGAGGTATCCATGGCTGAGCGCCTCCGCGTAACTGCGTTCGAGCAATGGCCGGCCGGCGACCGCCTCGAGCATCTGCAGATGGGAGGCCTCGGGCTCGTGCCACCCGGTGATCAGACCATCGACAACCTGTAGCTGCGTATCCGGCTCCACCACAAGTCCGGTCCATCCCGAGCGTGCCTTCGCCTGCCCACCGGTCATCGCCGCTGATTCGAGCGCCCGGACCGCCGTCGTCCCGACGGCGATCACGCGTCCGCCTCGGTGGCGCGTTGCGTTGACCAGGCGGGCGGTGCGCTGCGGAACCTCGAAATACTCGGCGATCGGCGGCTCGTGTCGCTCCGGGGAGGAGAGACCGGCGTGCAGCGTGATCGGCGCGAGCATTACCCCGCGGGCGACCAAGTCGGTCACCAGCCGCGTGGTGAACGGCCGCGCCGCGCTCGGCATCTCCGCACTGCCCGGCGTGGTGGCGAACACGGTCTGGTAGCTCTCGATCGGCCACTGCCTCTGAACGTATCCATAGCGGACCGGCTCACCGTGACCCTCCAGGTACCGCTCCACCGAGCCGCCGGTGCCCCGGAAGCAACCCAGTGCGAGCCGCGTGCCGGAGGCACAGCGGGCCACGAGCGCCAACGTCGCGCCACGGGCCAGCGCCACCGACTCCCCGACGCGTCCGGGAACCGGCCTGGCGCCATCGGCGCTACGCAGCTCGACCACACGCCAGCGCTGCTCGAGTCCGGGCGCCCGTGAGGCGACGTGCACTCGGACATCTGAGCCGTCCGCGCGGCGCGCAGGCAGAGCGGCGGCCAGCGTGGCCGAGATGTTGATGACCAGCAGGTCGCCCGGCGCGAGCAGCTCTGGGAGATCACGAAAGCGCGCGTGGGCGATCGTTTCCGGTGTTCGCTCAGACGCCATCAACCGCACTTGATCCCGCGCGAGCCCTCTCGCTTCCGGAGGCTCCGGCGCCTCGAGCGCCGGTGGCAGCTCAAACGCCAGCGCCGTCATAGGCCAGTTTGTGGGCCACATAGCGCCCGCTCGGCAGGTCGCCGTCGATAAGTCTGAGCAGACCGGGAACGCTGTTGCGCGCCGGCGGCCGGTCGGAGATGTCCTGGCCGGGAAAGGCTTCCTGCTGCAGCTGGGTCCGCATGTCCCCCGGATCGACCGTGTAGACATGCAACGACGGCTGCTCCGCGGCTAGGATGGCGGATAGCTGCTCGAGTGCGGCCTTTGCGGATCCGTAGCCACCCCAGCCCTCGTAGGCCTCGACCGCCGCATCGGAGGTCACGTTGATGATCCGTCCGCCGTCGGGCAGGCGCGGCAGCGCAAGCTGGGCAAGGGCGAGCGGCGCGAATGCGTTGATGCGAAACACCCGCTCCAGCTCGACGAGCGGATAGTCCGCCAGCGATGGCTGCGGGCTCGGGCCCAGCACGCTTGCGTTGTTGACCAGCAGGTCGATCGTCTCGCCCGCGGCGGCGACCAGCGCCCGCCGGTGCTCGGGGTCGCCCACGTCGCCCGGCAACGCGACCACCTCGGTCAGTGCACCCAGTTCCCGGGTGGCGGCTTCCAACCCCTGTGCGCCACGCGCATCGAGCACCAGCGCCCACTCACGGCGGGCCAACGCACGCGCGATCTCCAAGCCGAGTCCGCGGGAGCCGCCGGTGATGATCGCCAAAGCCATGCCGCCAAGCTACGACGGTGGCGGTCCCGGTTTCCAGAGGCAATTGGTCCTAGGACCGGCGCCCGACGAGGCCGTCCCTAACGGCGAGCAGTGCCGCCTGGGTACGGTCGGCGACGCCGAGCTTGGCCAGCACGTGACCCACGTGGGTCTTCACGGTCTTCTCGGAGATGCCCAGCTCAAGAGCGATCCGCTTGTTGGACCGGCCGCCCGCGATCAGCTCGAGCACCTCCCGCTCGCGCCGGGTGAGCCGCTCCTCCACCGGGCCGGGCAGCGAGGCTCCGTGAGCGAGCGCCTCGACGAGCCGGGCCGCCGCCGTGGGGTCGATGATCGCCTCTCCCCGGTGGGCCGCGGTGATCGCCCGCGCAAGCTCCGAAGGCTCCACGTTCTTGAGCAGATATCCCGCGGCCCCGGCTTGAATGGCGGGGAGGACGCGTTCCTCGTCCAGAAAGCTGGTGAGCACGATCACCCTGCTGTCAGGCAGGCGATGGCGAAGCTCACGCATGGCGTCCAGGCCGTCACGCTGCGGCATCAGCAGATCCATCAGGATGACGTCGGGTATGAGGGCCAGCGCCTGCTGGACTGCGCTCTCCCCGTCCGCCGCCTCCCCGACGACCTCCAGCCCGTCCTGAAGTTCCAGGAAGGCCCGCAGCCCTTCGCGGACGACGGCGTGGTCGTCGACGATCAGAATTCGGATCACGAGTTGAACTCGAGCCTGACCGCGGTCCCGGCGCCAGGCGATGAGCTGATCTCAAGCTCACCGCCGAGCTCCCGCGCGCGCTCCTCCATCGAAGTCAGCCCCAGATGGCGCGCGCGTAGTTCGGGGCGCCGGGGATCGAATCCGACCCCGTCGTCATTGACTTCGACGTGGTCGGCGCCGAGCCGGACGGTGATCTGCTCCGCGCGAGCATGGCGCAGCGCGTTGTGCAGCGCCTCCTCGACGATCCGCAGCACCGCCAGGGCACGGGCACTGTCCAGCGACGGCGGGGGATCGTCGCAGGCGAGCTCCAAGGTCACCCCGTGCACGCGCTGGAGCATCTCCATCTCCTTGCGCAGTGTCTCCTGAAGACCATCGCGGTCGAGCTCCGGCGGACGCAATCCGAGAATCAGCGATCGGAGCTCGTCCAGCGCCTCACGGGCCAGCTCTCGCAGCCGTTCGATCGAGACCCGGGCAGCGGCCGGATCGCGCCCCAGCTGGGTGCCGGCCGCCTCCGCGGTGAGAATCAGGCTGAACAGCTTCTGGCTAACCACGTCGTGGAGCTCAAGCGCGAGGCGATTGCGCTCGGAGACGACCGACAGCTCTCGGCTGCGCTCATACAGGCGGGCATTGGTGATCGCGATCGAGGCGTGCGCGGCCAGCAGTTCGATCAACTGCTGGTCGGCGAGGTCGAAAGCCTTGCCCTGCTCCTTCTCGGTCAGATAGAAGGCACCGATCACCTCCTCCTGGGCGATGATCGGAACTCCGAGGAAGGAGCGCATGTCCGGGTGCGCGCTCGGCCACCAGCCGCGAAAGCGCGGATCACGATGGATGTCGTCGGTGAGAAACGGGTCGGCAGTGGCCAGCATCGCCCCGAGCATTCCGTGCGTGCGGGGCAATGGTCCCATCGTCGCAATCAGGCGATCGCTCATCCCTGAGACGAGAAAACGACGGAACCCGCCCTCCCCGTCCGGAATTCCGAGCGCCGCATAACGCGCCCCGGCCAACTCACGCGCAGCGTCGACCAGGCGCTGCAGCACGTCCTCGACCGAAAGCTTCCCGGCCACCGCCAGGACGGCGTCACTGACCGCCTGGAGCGCGGGGGTCAACGGCTCAGCCATGCTCGGCACGATACTTTGCAGCGATGCCGCGATTTTGGTTCTGGATGCAGGTGGTGACCGTCGTGTTCGTCCTCGCCGGGATGATCATCGCGCTCACGAAGCTCGCCTGAAGACGGGCCTGGCTCAGCTAGAGTCCGCCGCGTGTTTGGCTCGATCGTCGTTGGCACCGATGGCTCGGACACCGCTACGACGGCAGTCCGCTACGCGATCGATCTAGCTCGTGAGCTTGGCGCCCGTCTGCAGATCGTCAGCGCCTACGAGCCAGTTTCGGTTCAGCGCCTGCGCACCGAGAAGACCGAGGTCCCAAAGGACCTCCAATGGATGATCAACCCGCGCGAAGACGTCCTCGCCCTGCTCGAGCAGGGCAAGCAGGAGGCAATTGGGGCCGGCGTGAGGCAGGTGGAGACGTTTGCATGTCAGGGTGACGCGGCGGACGCGATTCTCGACGTTGCCGAGGAGCAGCGTTCTGATCTGATCGTCGTCGGCAACCGGGGCATGACCGGCGCCAAGCGCTTCTTGCTCGGCTCGGTCCCGAACAAGGTTTCCCACCACGCCCCCTGCTCAGTGCTGATCGTGAGGACGACCTGAGGCCTAGGGGTGCGTGGCTGCGCGACCCGCGGGAGCGGTCGCGGCCCCGGCATCCAGCAGACCGTAGCCGTAATCCGGGTTCGGCTTCGCCGACCCCAGCGGCTGCGCTGTGCTCTCGAGGCGGGCCAGCACCTGAGCGGGACTCGGGTGGCGGCCAATCACTCCGCTGGCGATGACCAGCGCCGCCACCGCCGCGACGTGCGGGGCGGCCATCGAGGTGCCGAACCAGCCCCCGGGATAGCCGAACCGGCTCGGATTGGACGCATCAAAGAACGTCATCTGCGAGATGTTCGGGAGCGTCCGGGTGAAGTGGCAGTTGGGATCGTTGGGCAGCAGCGTCGTGTCGCCACCGCCGCCGGGGGCGACGAGATCCAACCGGGCGCCCCCGTTCGAGTAGCTGGCCAGGCAGCGGTCCTTGGTCGTGGCACCGACCGAGACCACCGCAGGCGCGGCCGCGGGATAGGCCACCTGGGACACGCCCTCGTTGCCTGAGGCAGCCACCACCACGACCCCTCGGCGATGAGCGAAGCCGATCGCCGAAATGATGTCCGGGATGTCGGCGGAGCTGACGTCGAGGGAGAACTCGAGGCTCAGGTTGATGACCTGCGCGCCGTGGGTGGCGGCATAGCGGATGCCGCGCGAGATCGTGGCGGCGTCGCCGGTGCCGTCGGCGGCAAGAATCCTCACCGGCATGATCGAAACGCCGTAGGCCAAGCCGGTGAGCCCGAAGCCGTTGTTGGTCGACTCGGCGACCAGTCCGGATACGAAGGTGCCATGTCCCTCGCGATCAAGGGGGTACGCGTTCTTGGCTACGAAGTCGTACGGCTTGACGAAATTGGTTTGGTTGAAGTCGGGCGATCGTCTGAAGTTCTGCCAGTTGCGATAGGCCACGCCAGTGTCGAGGATGGCCACCGTCACGCCTCGTCCCCCGGGGCGATGGACAGCGCGCAGGTTGGCCCACGCCGCGGGGGCGTTCACGCCCGAGCCGGGAAGAAAGTTCCACTGCATCGATTCCCAGCCCCGGGCCACCTTCGACTGTCCGGGATCGTTGGGAACGAACGATCCGGCGAGGTGCGCGACGTAGTTCGGAACCGCGTAGCTCACGCCCGGCTGATGGCGCAGCTGCGAGACGGCCGACGCGACCGTCTGACCCGGGCGCAAGCGGAGGATGTGCTCGCCCGGGGTTGGTGCGGGAGCGGCGGACGCGATTCGGGCCCCCATCCGGCGGGAGATGTCGGCGGTGACCGCGGCCGCTGAGGGGGCGGGCACCGGCGCGTAACCGACGATCACCTCGCCCGGGACATAGTCAGCCGCGCCGGCGGGCACAGCCGCCGCGCTCGCCGCTGCGAGCAGTGAGCACGTGCACAGCAAGGTGCGGAGAAGGCGGTGGATGTTAGGCATGGATGAGTTGATGAGGTCCCCCGGGCCCCCCGGGCGCAGGCCGTCCGGCACGCTTAAGACATCATGGGATGCCCGAAAGTTGCCCTGCACAACGCTAGCGCTCGTCCCCCGAGCCGGTGACCCAACATTTCTTCCCCAGAGACGAGTACTTCATGCGCCTCGCGCTGCGCGAGGCGGAACGGGCCCTCGAGCACGATGACGTGCCGATCGGCGCCGTGATCGTCAAGGACGGCGAACTCGTCGGCTCCGGACACAACGAGCGCGAGCTGCGCAACGACCCCACCGCTCATGCCGAGATGATCGCCATGCGTGAGGCGGCCCAATCCCTCTCGACCTGGCGGATCCTTGACTGCGTTATTTACGTGACGCTCGAGCCATGCGCGATGTGCGCCGGCGCGATCGTTCTCGCCCGACTCCCTCGCGTGGTGTTCGGCGCCCTGGACCCCAAGGCCGGCGCGGCGGGCAGCGTCCTTGACGTGCTGGCCCAGCCGCAGCTCAACCACCGTCCCCAGGTCCAGGGCGGCCTGCTGGCCGAAGACTGCGGTGATCTCCTGCGTGCCTTTTTCGCCAGCCGGCGCTGACCGCGGCAGCGGTGGGCGCTTTTGTCGCGTCCCGACACGCGATTCCCTCACCCCCACGTCGGCCAGCCGTCGTCTAACGTTTCTGCCGCCTACACCTGGAGAGGTGGCAGAGCGGTTGAATGCGCCGGTCTCGAAAACCGGTATGGGCGTTTCCGTCCATCGGGGGTTCGAATCCCCCCCTCTCCGCTGATCGTCGCTCGGATGCCGCAATCCGGCGACTTCTGGGCAGATTCGCGGAGCTCGCCGCGGTGTCTGCTGGGCGCGCGCCTGCGTTGCCGGCGGCCGCGGGCTGAGATTGGCAGATGAGTGACCTCAGACTGGGTGGGAGCCTCGCCGCGCACCAGCTCGCACAAAGCCACATCGGGGAGCTCGTGTTCGGCCGAGCATCCGACCAACCGTTCTCACAAGCCGTCACCGACCGCGCCCGCGCCGCGTGGATCAAGGCCGGACTCACCCCGATCGGTTTACACGAATGCCGGCACACCTATGCCAGCGACATGATCGCCGCCGGGATCAATGCCAAAGCACTCTCCAGCTACATGGGCCACTCAAGCATCACCACCACCCTCGACCGCTATGGCCACCTCATGCCAGGCAACGAAACCCAAGCCGCCGCCATGCTCACCACATACCTCGAACACGAGCATCAAGCCTGAGTCCCGGGGAGTGTCGCCGACCCTCCAGGCTAAGCCTTCGGCAACGGGCGACGCCGCAGCGCGAGCCACAGATATCGGACCGAGTCCGCTCGTCGGTTGCGCGACTAGGGGAGCGACTCGCACGCGAGTCCGTCGTGGTCACGATCGAGGCCAGCGACATCGTTACTCGGCGAGCCGCCGTGCTGATGAAACCATTGCTGCGCGGCGGCGTGCGTCGGGAAGTCCGAGCAGTTGACGTCTGCGATCGGCTTGTTCGGGCCGCTGGATGAGGCCGGGGGCGGCGGCGTCGGGGTCCTAGACGGTGACGACGGGGGTGTCTGGTGGCTGGCGCGGTTGTTCTTGACCCAGGTGACCCAGTCGGTCGCGATGATGTGCTGAGCCCGCGCCAGCAACATCTGGCCGTCGCACACCAGGTGGCGGAGTGCGTTCTCGACCGAGTCCTTTGGATTCGGGGAGCCGCCGGGCTCGGGCCACAGGTTGCGGCTGTCGTTGACCGCCCCGCCGAGCTCAAGCGCCACCAGATGGTCGTACTCATAATCATGCGCGGACCCAGCGTCGCCGTAGGCGGCCATGCTCGCGCTCTTCTCTGAAGCGGTGATGCTCTCGGACGGGCGGACCGTTGCCGTCCAACCGCTCACGCAGATCGTCTGGCCGATCGTCGCTTGTGAAACGGCCGGGTTGATCGCCCCGGGCGTACACGACGCGTCGGGGAGTGAATAACCGCCAGAGCCCCGGGCATGACATGAGCCCGGGGCGGGCTGAGGCTGCACGGCCAACCCGCTCGCAGTCGATGCCACGAGCGAACCGGCGTGCACGACAGGTTTGACCCTTGCTCGCCGATGCTTCGCCCGGCGGTGGCGTTTGGCGTGAGAGTGCTGCGCCCCCGACGACTTCGAAGCTGAAGGTCGGGCTCCTGCCCGGGTCGACTGCTGAGGTGAATCGGTGCCCGCGGTGCCGCCGCATCCGCACAGGACAGCACTCGCAAGCGCCGCGGCAGCGACAACCCGGAGAGACGACCGGACGGGCACGCTGCCTCGCCCTGCCCGGGCAACGACGCGATTCACACAGCCGCCTCCGCGCGCACGCCACCGATTCGTTCGCCCCCTGTTGTCCTGCCCGGCGATGCCACCTAGCGAAATCTACGTCGCGGCATGCGGGGTGATCAAGCGAGGTCCCCATTGCGGGGCGCACGAACCCATGCGCAGGCGCTCTCTGAAGCCCCCAGCAGTTAGCCGGAGTGACGTTGTTGCTCAAGCGCCCGCTCGAGGCGTTTCAGGCGGGCGGAGACCTCCTGAAACGCCTCGAGGACATCTCCATCGGTGGGTCCGGGCTCCTGAGCGGGGCAATTGATGAACCGCTCGGCGATCGAACCGATCAGCAACGTGGCGAACCCGATCCCGACAAGCATCACGCAGATCGTGATGACCTTGCCCTCGGCGGTCTTGGGCGCGATGTCGCCGTAGCCGACGGTGGTCATCGTCACCACCGCCCAATAGATGCCATCCCCAACGCGAATGTTCTCGACCGAGGCAAAGGCAACGCCCCCGCGAGGGCCGTGAGCAGCGTTAGAAGCGCCCCGTAGCGGAGACCCTCGGCGGTGAAAAACGCCCGGACGAGAGGAGCGAGCCGCATCAACCGGAGCAACCTCAGAACACGAAGCGCTCGCACGGATTGCACGACACTGGACAGGAACGGTGGCGTCAGAAGGACGATCGCGACCTCGAGCGGGTGCACGCAGCCACACACGCTTTGACTGCACCACGGCCAGCATGACCACGGCCTCCGCCACGAACGTGAGCCAGATCGCCCAATTCATCACGTCGGCGATCGTCCGCCACGGATCCGCTGCCGGCAAGAGCTGCAGAATCGTCACCGGGATCGTCAGCACCGCAGCCACCAACAGCGGCCGCTCGAAGCAGGCAGAGGGCCCCATGCGTCGGGCGATCCCGTACGTCACCCCTCGGCTCGAGCGCAGCCGGCTCCGGACGACCGCCTCGTCGCCGAAGGTTCGTGCGACGTGAGGTACCGGGCGGGGGATAGCGATCGTCGGGATCGTGTCAGTTGGAGGTCCAAACGCGGTCGGGCTCGTCGGTGGCGATGAGCGATCGGCATCGCGGGTTGGCGGTGTTGGAGGCCGCGGGGTGTGAGCAATCCGGAAGTAGAGGCGCGGGTGTGCGCCGAGATGACGCATCGCAGGCACGCGGTCGTCTGATGGTGCGAGAGTGAACCGGCGGCGCATGTCGGTATGTTGCAACGTGGACCATGAGGATTCTTCGCTCACGGTGTCGCACGTATGCGAGTGCCGGGCTGGCCAGCATGGCTCTCGTGCTCGCGTTGTGCCCGGTCGCGTTCGGGCACACTGCGGTGAGAGCTCGCGGTTGCGCGCCGGCGCGGTTCACGTCAGCCGGCTCCAAGCCCGCGGCGGTCTCCGCTAGGGCGATCGCGCGAGACGCGAACATCGTCGTGCTCCAACTGCGGTTGCGCAACGGCGGCGAGAACACGATCGTGTGCGCTAGGCGCTCGGGCAAGTTCTTTTACTTCGTCTCGCCCCACGCGCCCTTCGGCTCGGAGGGACCCCCCGAGGTGTATCCCGGTCATGCCGCGGTGGCGGGTGCGCGTGCGGCGGCCGTCGTCGTCGGCGCCGACGAGGCGGGGCCCTACGAAAGTATCGTCGTGCTCTCGGTGAGCGGTAATCGCGCCAACCGGAATGCCGTGTCGATCAATACGCAGGTCTGGGACCCGAGCTACCCCAGCGCACCGCTGGGTGCCGCCGCCGTTGCGCTCCGGCCAGACGGGGCGGTCGCTGTGGGCGTGTGCGACACGGCAACGGTCGGCGGCGTGTGTAGCGGCGCCTCGCCCTGGCAGGCGATCCTCGCCGTCCAGGCGGGCTCCAGCTCGATCACGACTCTGGCTCAGGGCGCCGACGTCAACGCCGCGTCGCTTGCTCTAACCGGCTCGCAGCTCACCTGGACGCAGGGCGGCCAGATGAGCGCTGCGCAGCTGCCATAGCCGCCGCACCGCCGCCGCGTCTCGATCGGGCCAGGCACCAGGCGCTCACGCTCAGAGCGTGACCCCCAGTAAGTCAGAGGGTTGCCGACGATCGCTCCCGCGCTGTAACCGCCGTTAGCTGCGCGAGAGCTTCGGCGACGATGCGATCACTGGCCGACCTGCTGCTAATCGATCGAAGGGACAGTCTGCCGTCCCCCGTTCCGCGCGTTGCAGGGCAGCGTGCGGACGCGCCGGGATGCTCGTTGCGACATCAAAGCGGGGCCCGACCGCCTGCGTAACTGGGGCCCGACGGCTGGCGTCAAGGGCATCGGCAGACGTAGCCGGAGACTGCCGAATCGCCGGATTTCGATGCGGCGATCGCCACCGCTCCTTGTCGTCCATGTCGCAACCGACGTGTGATTTGCCAGACGCTGAGCGTCAATAAGTCGCCGCTGTCGCTCGGGGAGGAAATGCGATTGTCAACCCCGCTACATCAGCAAGACCCCAGTTTTCAACCGGCGCCCACATGCGATCGTCTCGACCACCGGAAGCGCATCGCTGATGTGCGCGTCCGATGGGGCCAACGCCCCTCTTGTTGGCCTCTGTTGCACGGCTAGGCGAACCCTGCGCCGGCCGCTCGCTGAGCACGCGAACACTCTCGCGGATGCGACTAGAATCCGCTTACGGGTCCGTTGAATGTGAGGGATACGCGTGGAGGCAACCGAGCGGGAGCGTGAGGGTGGCTGAGGTCGCGGTCGTCACTGACAGCACTGGCTACCTGCCGTCGACGCTCATGCAGAGCCTCGGAGTCGAGGTTGTGCCGCTGTACTACGAGCTCGGCGACAGCGGGATGGTGCGCGAGTCGGAGTTCGAAGGCGAGTACTGCTCGTTCTACGAGGATCTGGTTGCCTCGGATGGGCTGGCCACTACGTCGCCCGTGTCGGTCGACGATTTCATTGAGGTGTACGAGCGCCTGCTCAACGCACACGAAACTGTCGTCTCTGTCCATATCTCCTCGGCAATCTCCGAGACGTGCGCGAATGCGCGCCAGGCGATCGAGCGGCTGAAGGCGAAGGAGCGACTGGTGGTGATCGACTCTGCCGGCGCCGCCGGGCACCTCGGATTTCAGGCCCTCGCGGCGGCTCGTGCAGCGTCCGAAGGAGAGCATCTGGAGGCCGTCATCGAGCGTGTGCGGCAAGCTCGCCAAGAGGTCAAGCTCTGGTTCACCGTGGAAACGCTCGAGTATTTGCGGCGCGGCGGGCGGATCGGCGGCGCTGCGGCTTGGATCGGATCAGCGCTTGAAATCAAGCCGATCATGACTGTGGAGTCGGAGATCAAGGCGGTCGAGCGTGTCCGCACCCGCAAGCGCGCGGTCGAGCGTCTGGTCGAGCTCATGCGCCAGCGCCGATCGCTGGGTGCGGACCGGTGGTTTGTGCAACACGCCCACGCTCACGAGGACGCGGACTACCTGGTTGAGCGACTCACAGAGGTGTTTGTCAGGCCTCCAGAGTTCGTGTCGGAGGTCGGTCCAGTGCTTGGCACGCACACCGGGCCGGGAGGCTTGTGGGTCGGCGGGCTGCCGGGAGCGGCGCTGAGGTAACGATGGTCCGCGTCGGGGTGATCACCGACAACGCGGCATCCCTTCCTCTCGACCTCGCGCGGCGGCTCGGGATTGAACTCGTCTCGCAGTACCACCAACTCGGCGGGAGCGGCAGGCAACCAGAGCTGCATCTGGATGAAGACTACGACGGGTTCAATGAAGACCTCATCTCCGCGGAGGGACTGGCGACGAGTTCGGCGGCCTCGGTGGACGACCTGGCCGCGCTCTACGAGCGACTGCTCGAAATCGACGACAGTCTCGTGTCGGTGCAAGTCTCATCCGCTATCTCACAGACATGCCCGAACGCACGACGAGCGGCCGCCGAACTGGACGCGGAGAAAGAGTGCATCTCCGAGCGCGGCCCGGCTACCGGTTCGCACGGCGGCCCGGGATCGCTATGGGTGGCCAGCGTGACCACGGCGGCGCTGGGCTAGCGGTGGTTTCGGTGCCCGCGACCGCTCAATGCCCACACTGCGGTGCTTCGAATCGCGAGCGGGCCAAGTTCTGCGGTACTTGCGGCGCGTCACTGGCGATGGAGATCGCGTGTTCCGAGTGCGGCACGACGAACCCGACCTCGCAGCGCTTTTGCGACGAGTGCGGGGCAGAGCTGCGTCGGGTGATGGCCCATGAGCGACATGAAGACGATCGGCCTCCACGAACACTCGCCAACGGCCGATACGAGTTGGGACGGCTACTGGGCGAGGGTGGCGGCAAGCGAGTCTTCCTGGCTACCGATAATCGCCTTCAGCGCGAGGTTGCGGCGGCTCTCTTCAAGGCACTAGCCTCGAATGAGACCGGCCTGCGCCGAGCTCGACGGGAGGCCGAGGCGATGGCCAAGCTCGGCGACCATCCCAACGTCGTGAACGTCTACGACATCGGCGAGCAAGATGGTCAGCTGTACCTGATTAGCCAGTACATGCCGGGCGGTGATCTTCATCGCCTGCTGTCCGACGCTGTGGATCACCGGCTGGCGGTGGAGGAGGTGATCAGGATCGGATCAGACATCGCCCGCGGCCTCGAGCATGCGCACGCTCACGACGTCATCCATCGCGACGTCAAGCCCCAGAATGTGTGGCTCGCGCCCGACGGGACAGCAAAGATCGGCGATTTCGGCTTGGCGACCGCGGCGGGCGGAACGCAGCTGACGGCCGAGGGAACGATGGTAGGCACCGTGGCCTACATGGCACCCGAACAGGGACTGGGACGGGCGGCCGATGCACGTTCTGACATCTACTCCTTGGGAGCGCTGCTGTACGAGCTTTTGTGCGGAGTACCGCCATTCGTCGGCGACTCCACCGCCGCGGTTGTCTCCCAACACGTGTCCACAGCCCCGGTCGCGCCGAGCTGGCACCGCCCAGGGGTCCCGGGCGCGCTCGAGCAGTTGCTGTTGAAGATGCTTGCCAAGTCGCCGACCGCTAGGCCGCAGACCGCCGCCGAGGTACGCGAAGCCCTCGAGTTGATTGCTGCCACGGCCACCGGCGCAGAGACTGTTGGCGAGGACTTGCGGGTGCTCGACCGGATCAGCGACGGCACGTTCGTTGGGCGCGAGCGCGAGACGCAAGAGCTTCACGCCGCGGTCGAGGAGGCGGTCGCCCGCCGGGGGCGGTGCGCGATGGTCACCGGTGAGGCGGGGATCGGCAAGACACGCCTGGCAAGCGAGGTCGCCGCTTACGCCTCGCTGCGCGGCGCACAGGTGCTGTGGGGTCGTTGCTACGCAGGGACCGGAGCGCCGGCGTACTGGCCGTGGGTGCAGGTGATCCGGGCCTACATCCACGACCACGACCCTGAGACGCTGCTGTCGGACCTTGGTCCGGGCGCGTCCGAGATCGCTCAGATCGTCTCTGATCTGCGAGAACGGATCCCCGGGATTCCCGATCCGACGCCGCTGGATCCCGAGGAGGCGCGGTTTCATCTGTTCGACTCGATCGCCACCTTCCTGACCAATGCGTCCGCCAAGCAGCCGCTGGCGATCTTCCTCCAGGATCTCCAGCACGCCGACCGGCCGTCGCTGATGCTGCTCTCGTATGTGGCTCGGGAGCTGACCAGCTCGCGCGTGTTCGTGCTGGGGACTTATCGGGAGGACGAGCTCGATCCCGACCACTACCTGAGCGAAGTGCTGGCTTCGCTCAGCCGCGAGCGCGGCTATAGCCGCATCCGGCTACGCGGACTCTCGCAGCAACAGGTGGCAGCAATGCTCGAGAGCGTCCTGCAGCAGCCGCTAGAAGAGCCACGCCTGCTGGCACTCGCCGCGGCGATCCACAAGGAGTCCGAGGGTAACCCGTACTTCGTCGAGGAGATCGTCCGCCACCTGATCGACTCGGGTGCGCTCTATCAGCGCGATGATCGCTGGGCCACAGAAGCGCGCGAGGGCGCTGAGCTCGGCATCCCGAGCGGGATTCGCGAAGCGGTCGTCAGACGGCTGGCCAAGCTATCGGATGAGACGCGGGGGCTGCTGGGGACGGCCGCCATCGTCGGGCGCGAGTTCGACCTGCAACTCCTAACGCGGGTGAGCGGCCTGGAGGCGAGCGTCGTGTTCTCGCGCCTCAAGGAGGCAATCGATGCGGCGATCGTCCGCCCCGCCGCAGGCGACCCCGGTCGGTACGCGTTCGGGCATGCCGCGATCCGCGACGCGCTCTACGAGAGTATGGATGCCGGCCGACGCTCCGAGCTGCACATCGCCGCCGGCGACGCGCTGGAGGCGCTGTACGAGGAGCGAATCGAGTCGCACCTCGCCGAGGTCGCGTACCACTTCGCCAACGCAGCCCCGCTCGGGAACGTGGCAAAGGCCGCCGATTATGCGTGGTGGGCGGCGGAACGGGCGGTCTCACAGTACGCCTACGAAGACGCGGTCAACCAGTACGAAACCGCGCTGCGGCTATTCGACACGCTGCCCGAGGTACCGCAGCGGCGCTGCGATCTGCTGCTGGCGCTGGGCGACGCGCGGTGGCGCGCCGGGGACGCCGAAGACGCGCGCAAGACCTTCCGGGAGGCAGCGGCAGTCGCGCACGAGCTGGCGCTCCACGACCACTACGCCCGCGCCGCGCTCGGCTACGGCGGGGGTCCGGGCGGCTTCTCGATCACCGATCGGGCGGACGAGCAGCTGATTCGGATGCTGCGAGCGGCGCTCGAGACGCTGCCTTCCCTCCGTGAAAGTGCGCTTCGCGTCAGGGTGCTTGCCCGGCTGGCGGTGGAGCTTCGATCCTCGGGTGAGCTGGGGGAGGCGGACCGGCTTAGTGCCGAAGCGGTCGATATGGCCGAACGGGTCGGAGACTCCAAGATCCTGGTGCTGGCCATCTACAGCCGCCAGTGGTCGACGATGGGGCCGGACCGAGTCGAGGAGGCACTAGCCGCCGGCGAAGAGATTGCAAGGCTGGCGCATATCGGTGGCGACCGAGATATGGAGTTCGAAGGGCATCATCTGCGGCTGATCGCGCTGACCCAGCTTGGCGACTTCGCCGCTGTGGACACGGAGATCGCTGCGTGCGACGGGCTGGCCGCCGAGTTGCGCCAGCCGCGTTATCAGTGGCAGGCAGGCGTCTTTCGCACGATGCGGGCTCTGATGCAGGGCCGCTTCAAGGAGGCGGAGCGGTTGGCGCAGACGGCGCTCGCGATCGGCCAGCGCGCCGAGCAGGAGGCGGCGGCGGTGGTTTTCGGCGCCCATTCGTTCTTGACCAAGTGGGCGGACGGCAGTCTCGAGGACCTGGTCGACGTGGGCCGCGAGGCGGCCGATCGATTCGGCCAGGGCTGGCCTTCGGCCTACATCTGGCTGCTCACCGAGATCGGGCGGGTCGAGGACGCCCGGGCCAGGTTTGAAGAAATAGCCGCCGACGGGTTTCAGTCGGTTCGCCGCGGTGGCGATTGGCTCACCGCGATCTGCTCGCTGTCGCTGGCATCGATCGCGATCGAGGACTCCGCTGCGGCGGAGAAGTTGTACGAGTTGCTCTTGCCGTACGCGGGCCGGTGCACGCCCTTCCTGGCGGGCGCGGGTTGCCTGGGATCAAACCACGCTTTTGTAGGCTTCGCCGCCAAAGCGGCGGGGCGCCACGCCGACGCTATCGCCCACTTCGAGGATGCGCTCGCGCATAACGGCTCTATCGGCGCGGTCTACTTGGATCCCCGGGTTCACTATGAATACGCACGAACGCTGCTTGAGCGCGCCGGGCCCGAGGACCGGACGCGGGCCACCCAGCTGATCGAGGCAGGGCTCGCCCTCGCGCGGAGGATCGGGATGCTCGCCGACGCCGAACGGCTCTCCGCCTTGCGTCGCCCGGCGCAGGAGCCGATCGCCGCGCTCAGCTGGACCTCGCTTGACAGCGTCGCGCAATCGGTCGAGCAGGAGCGGCCGGATTTGCGGCCCGCGGCTGCTCCCGACGGAACTGTGACGATCATGTTCTCCGACATCGAAGACTCGACCGTGATGACCGACCAGCTCGGCGACCAGCGCTGGCTGGAGCTGCTGAGACGCCATAACGCGATCATCCGGAGGCACGTCGGCAAGTACGGCGGATTCGAGGTCAAGTCGCAGGGCGACGGCTTCATGGTCGCTTTCTCGAGCGCCCGCAGCGCGATCCGCTGCGCGATCGCGATCCAGCGCGATTTCGCCGTCCGCAACCAGCGCGCGGCCGAGCGACCGCTTCGGGTCCGGATCGGGCTGCACACGGGCGAGGTCATCCGAGAAGCCGAAGACTTCTTCGGCAAGAACGTGATCCTGGCTGCGCGAATCGCCAGCTGCGCGCACGGCGATCAGATTCTCGTCTCCGAACTCGTTAAGGAGATCGTCGCGAGTACCCGCGAGTTCGAGTTCGGCGAATCGCGCGACGAGTACCTGAAAGGTCTGAAGGAGCCACAGCGGCTATGTGAGATCGAGTGGAGCGTCAACACCGCGCAGCAGCTTCCGGAGGACGGGGCCCGCCCACCGTCGCAGCAGATAGCCAGACCACAGACCTCGGCCTAGAGCAAATCTCCGAGAGCGGGTTTTGTTGCCACCCGAGCGACTGACAATAAGACGCCGGTAGTGCTCGGGACGAGCTGCGATCGTCGGCGAGCTCGTCTGGGTCAGACCACCACTTCGCCTGCGTATGCGAAGGCGGCGACTTATTGACGCTCAGCGTCTGCCAATAACTCGTTGCGACACGGACGGCATGGAGAAGGCAAGGACGTCCCGCGTCGACGGCTGAGCGCTCCTGCATTGCGCCGGCAGGCGCAGCGGCAGTCGCCGAATCCGCGCCAAGCAGGGGCGCTGCCTCGTCACGGCAGATGCCTGCGGAATTGTCAAAGCAGGCGCTCTCATGCTGTTGGTCTCGCGAGCAGCAGTTTGCGCTGAGACTGGCGCGAAGGGGAACCGGTCTAACGGCGTGATCGGGTCCGGGGTGTCTCGCACGGCGAGCCTGCCGTCACTGGTCTTCGCGCCGGGAGACCGACGTCCTGCGGTGGCACCTTACGGCTGCCAGGGCAGCGATCATGGAACTGGCGTGATGCCCGCACCGGTGAGCAGGTAGGACGGGACGATGTCGGCGAGCTCTGCCCTGGAGCAGTTGGAGCACGGCGGTGCCGGCCGCCTGCGGGGTGACCGGCGGGCCCATCGGCTGCATGTACTCCGCTTGCGTTTGCCCAGAGCGTGTGGCGTATGCCTGGACAGCAGCCCGACCGAGGTCGGTCAGGGGGGTAATCCGCGGCAAGATCGCGGTGAACGTGAGGTCGAGGCCTGCGCGCTTTGCCTCCTCCTTAGCGTAGGCGGTGATGAAGCGCTGGGTGGCCTTCGCCCCGGCGTACCCGCCGCTGAGCGGCGAGCCTTGGAGTGCCGCGCCGCTGCTGATGACGACGACCCGGCTTCCGGGTCGAAGCGGTTTGAGCAGCGCCTCGCGCACCCAGTTGAACGCCATCCGCACGTCGGTGTTCCAGTTGGCCGAGAACGTCTCCCACGTCTGATGCTGGAGCGGGCGGATCAGTGGACGGGCGCCCGCCACGAGTACAAGGGCCTCCGGGTCGTAGCGGTCGAGCAGGCTGCCTGCGACCGTCGGGTCCGTGGCGTCGGCGACCTGTGGCTGGATATTTCCGGTGGCCTGCGCAAGGTCCGCCAGCGCTGTCTGGTTGCGGGCCACGGTGGTGACCGAGGCGCCGGCCTGGGCGAGGGCGGTGGCGATCCCGTGGCCAAGGCCGCGGGATGCGCCGACGACGATCGCTGTCTTGTCAAACGAGCTCTCGGGGCTCATGGTGTGTCTCCTCGTGTGGTGCGTTGAGGGGTCGACGGCGTCAGCCGGCGCTGGGTACCGCGCACTGGGGCTCCCGGACGGTGACCGTCTCGGCCGCGCCGGGGAGCGCGCCGCGGACTAGGGCGAGGATCGCCGGAACGGCCAGCAGCGCGATCGCACTCAGCACCCAGAAGGCGTGCTGGAAGCCGCCGGTCAGAGCCGCCGGCACGGCGTGGCCGGCGCGGAGCATCGCCCTGGTGTGGCTGGCGGCGACGCCGGAGCCGATCGCGATCCCGATCGCCCCTCCGAGCTGCTGGCTGGTGCTCAGCAGCCCGGACGCGACTCCGGCGCGATGCTCCTCGACGCCTGTAAGCGCGGCGATCGAGATGGGGATGAACGCAAACGCCGCCCCGGCGCCGGTTATCCCAAACGGGCCGAGCAGGTTGGCGGCGAAGTGCCCGTGGACGGGCGTCTGGGCCGCCCAGAGCACACCGGTCCCGATCAGCGTCATCCCGATCGCCATGACGACTTTGGGCCCGACGCGGGTGACCAGCAGCTGCGACAGTCCGGCGAGCGCCACGACCGTCAGCGATGTGGCCAGCCACGCGACGCCGGTCTGCACCGCGCTGTAGTGCAGGACCTCCTGCATGTACAGAGTCCCGACGAAGAAGAACGAGTAGAAGCTGCCGCCCAGCAGCAGCCCTGCCGCGTTCGCGCCGGCGAGCGTGTGCAACCGAAAGATCGACAGCGGCACAACCGGATCCTTGACGCGACTCTCGATCACGCTAAACGCGATTAGCACCGCCGCAGCTGACGCCAGCACCGCAATCGTTCGCGTGCTGCCCCAGCCGTATTGCGGCGCCTGGGAGATCGCGTCGACGAGGAGCACCAGCCCGGCGGTGCCGGTCAGCGCTCCGGCTGCGTCAAACCGGCGACGCGTGGTGGTCGCAAGGCGGCTTTCCGGGACGAGCCGCGGCACCAGCGCGAGCGCGACGATCCCGATCGGGAGGTTCAGATAGAAGATGTACTGCCACCCCGCGTAGCGGGTCAGCAGTCCGCCGGTGATGAGCCCGACGGTGGCGCCGCTGGCGGCGATCGCCCCCCAGATCCCGAGCGCCTTGTTGCGCTCGGCGCCCTCGTGGAACATGTTCATGACGATCGAGAGGGCGGCTGGCAGCATCACCGCCGCACCGATTCCCTGGACCGCCCGGGAGCCGGTCAGGAACCCGTCGCCCGTCGCCAGGGCGCAGGCCAGCGACGCGGCCGAGAACAGGCCAAGTCCAGACATCAAAACCCGGCGGCGGCCGAGGAGATCGGCGGCCCGGCCGCCGAGCAACAGGAACCCACCGAACGTGAGCAAATATGCGGTCGCCACCCACTGCAGGCTGGTCGTCGAGAAATGCAGATCGCGGCCAATCGTCGGCAGTGACACGTTGACGATCGTCAAATCGACGATCGTCATGAAGTACGCCACAGCCAGTAGCGCGAATGCGCGCCAGCGGTTGATATCGGGGGATCGGGACGTCATTAGACCTCCATTGGTCTGGTAAGGAACGAACAGCTAAAGAAGGGGGTGAGCCGGCGTTAGATCGTTATGACCATCGCTCGCTGCTGGTGTCGGCGAGGAATCCGAATCGCCCCAGCAGCTCGGGATCGATGAACGCGTGGATGGCAACGATCTGCTCGCCCTCGATCTCCAGTAGGGAAAGCCCGTGAGCGATCAGCCCGCGGTCGTCGGTCTGCCGGTAGATCGCTACGGCGGGCCGCCCATTCGCCCACGTCGGCCGCAGGCGCATTTGTGCGAGGTCACCACCGGTGGTGTCGCTGAAGAACCGCGCGATCGCACGCGCACCGGTCACCGACGGCTGGGGCGGCATCGTGAGCGTTGCATCCTCGCGCAGCAGCCCCACCAACCCGTTGACGTCGTCGGTCTCGAACGCCTCGATATAGCGTCCGAGCAGCCTGCGCTCGGTCTCGTCTGCTGCCGCACGCGAGGTCGGCGGTAGGAGCTGATCGACGGTCGCGCGCGCTCGCTGCAGCGCGCTGTTGACCGCCGCGACCGTCGACTCCAGGAGGTCCGCCACCTCTGGCGCCGTCCACCCGAGCACATCCCGGAAGATCAGGATCGCGCGCTGTCGACCAGGCAGGTCCTGAATCGCGCGCAGCAAGGCGAGTTCCATCCCCTCGCGAATCGCGTACCGCGCGGCCGGATCGTAGGTTGGCGACGGCGCCTCAGCCAGGCGGCGGTCGGGAAACGGATCGATCGGCTCAGGCCGGCGCGGGCGGCGCTCCAGCTCATCCAGACACGCGTTGGTCGCGATCCGATACAGCCACGTCTGGAACTGGGCGCACGGCTCGAAGCGGTCCAGCGCACGCCACGCCCGCAACAACGTCTCCTGCACAAGATCCTCGGTGTCGTGCGTGGAGCCGAGCATCCGGTAGCAGTGCACCTCCAGCGCGTGTCGATACGGCTCGACAAGCTGTCGGAACGCCCGCTCATCCCCCCCTTGGGCGGCGGCCAGAAGCAGACGCTGATCACTGTGGTTCGGCTGGGTTCTCATCGCTCTCACCACGTCAAACGCCCGACATCGTCCGAACTCATCGCTGACGGATCAGCGGCCTTGCTACGGCGTGAATGTTCTCCACCCCGAAGACCGCGAGACGACTCCACGCCTCTAGACAGCCAAACGGACTCGAAGTCCTTCGGTTTGAGGGCCGGTTCGGGCAGCGGCACCACGCCGCCCGCGCGGAAGCCACTCACTGCGATCGCCAGCTCGCGCGCGAGCGTCGCGCTCGGGTGCGACCGGAGCCCCCGGGATACGCGCGACTGAAGTGCTCGATGAGGCAAAGGATGTCGATCTCGTTGACCTCTGACCGCCCCCTGTTGCGCGCGGCTGACGAGTTGACCCACGCGTCGGCGGACCCCGCGGCGCGAGCTGCCCCACCTCAACGGTCGTCACGATCGTCCCGGCGCCCTGGCGCGGCCGCCGAGATCCTCGCGCTCACCACGCTGCGCATCGCGCGCTCATCTGTCAATCGACGTCGCTGCGTGGACTCGCGCGGCGACCCAGACCGGCCTCGGCTGCTTCCCCTGCGAGCCTTCAATGCCCGGAAGGGGCTCGACGGAGCCTCGCGCGGTGGGCTTGAAACCCGTCTGTTCACCGATGTGGTGACACCACCGGTCCGCATAAACGGTCCAGCATCCCCCGGCGCCGCTGACCGTCTGCGCTCCGCCGCCGACCGGCTTTGTGCCAGTGGGCGATCGCCAAAGCCTGCTTGTTCAACTCGCCGACTTCAATAGTGCTGCGAAGTCGCCGACCGGTCCGAGGTGCCTCAGCTTGTCGGGGTTGACGATCGAACTGACGCTCGCGACTTGATCGCCGGCGATGTCGAGGGCCCAGACGCCGAAGAGCCTCTGCTGCGGGTCGAATAGGAGCGCTCCTGGGGCGCCGTTGATCTCGACGACGCGGTAGGACACGCCCGGGAGGCGGGCGCCCAGGCGCGACCAGTTGATCAGCGTGCGCGCCACGCGGCTGCGCCCGCGCAGAGGGCGCGCGAGTGCCGGGACCTTGCCGCCGCCGTCGCCGGTCAGCTGCACGTCGTGCGCGAGCAGCGCCTCAAGCCCTCTGAGGTCGCCCTGTTCGGCCGCGGCGAAGAAGCGTCGGGCCAGCTCTTCGCGCTGCTCTCGCGTCGTCTCGAAGCGCGGCCGGCCCTGCTCGACGTGTCGTCGGGCGCGAGCGGCGAGCTGACGGACGTTGTCCGGGCTCTTGCCGAGGATCGCAGCGATCTCCGTATGCCCGTAATCGAACACGTCGTGGAGCAGCAGCACGGCTCGCTGTTCAGGCGAGAGGCTTTCCAGCAACGTCAGCATCGCCAACGACAGCGAGTCGGCCGTCTCGGCATGTTGAGCAGGGTCATCCTCGCCATCGGTGACGATCGGCTCAGGGAGCCATTCGCCGGCGTAGCGCTCGCGACGGGCGCGAGCGGAGCGCAGCTCGTTGATCGCCAGCCGGGTGGTCACCGTGGCCACGAACGCGCGCGGCGAGGCGATCTCGTTCCCCCGCTCGAGCGCCTGATGGACTCGCAGGAGCGCTTCCTGCACCACGTCCTCGGCCTCGGAGACGCTGCCGAGCATCCGGTAGGCAATCGCGAACGAGGCCGGCCGCAGCTCGTCGAGCAGTCGCTCGCGCGCAGTCATGCCGCCAGGAATCCCTCCCGCCAGCTGGAATGTTCCGGGCGCCACTGCAGTTCGCGCTTGGCCTTCTCGTTCGACGCGCCTCGCACCTCGGTCATCATGACTACGCCCGCCTCGCCCGCGGCGAGCCGTCCGACCAAGCGCGGCACGCGCATCGGCCTCTTCGCGCCGAGCTGATCGGCGAGCGCCGGCAGCCACTCCGACACCCGCGCGGGATCGTCGTCGACGACGTTGTAGGCGCCGCGGACCCCGCACTCGACCGCCCGGACCGTCGCGTCCGCCGCGTCCGCGACGTGGATGAACGACCACACGCCCCCGCCGTCGCCAACCACCGGGAATTTGCGCCGGCGGACCAGCTCAAACTGCTCCTGTCCCGGCGCGAGCGACGTACCCGGACCGTAGAAGACGCCGTAGCGCAGCACGATCCCCTCCGTCCAACGTGCCCCCAGGACCGCATCCTCGAGGTGACGGATCGCGGCGAGCGTCTCGCGCATCGGACGTACGGGAGCGGACTCGAGAGGGTCGTCCTCGGTCTTGACGGCGCCACCGGTCCGCGCATAGGCACCGAAGCCGGCAATCCCCTGGGCCACGAAGCGGCGCACCCCGACCGCCTGCCCGGCGGAGAGCAGGTGGTCCGTGCCCTCGGTCCGCAGACGGTTCGTCAGCGCGAAGTCGCGAGCGATCTGCCGCGTGTTCAGCGGACCGATCGCCGTCAGCTCGTGCACGATTACGTCGGGCTGCGCCTTACCGACTGACTCAGCCACCTGCTCGGGATCCAGAGCGTCCGCGACCACCGGCACCGCGCCCAGCTCAGAGAGCATCCTCTGCTTGGACTCGCTACGTGTCATGCCATGAACCTCATGCCCCGCCGCAACCAGGCGCGGCACCAACTGTCTGCCGATCGCCCCCGTCGCTCCCGCCACGAATACTCTCATCGCCAACTCCTTCATTCGAGATCTACCTTCATCCCATAAGACAAAACAGCAGCCCCGGACGTGACACCGATGCTCGAACGCGGAACGCCGGCTATACCAGGTATGCGGGCTGAGCCAACCGAGGGCCCGGGTGGCTACGAAGGCCGCTCGCCGCTGAAGATCCTCGCGCTCCAGGATGTCCAGCAGCGCAGTGGCAGGATCTGAGTATCGCAGGCTCCGGGCCGCGGCAGGGGCTCGTTGGCGTCGATGCGATAGCCGCCGGTTGCCGGCCTGTCGACTAGCCCGGACGGGCGAAGGGAGACCCAGTCGACCGGGCTGTCGCCCGCGCGGCCTCCATGCGCCGCATGTCCGCGTAGTCGGGCAAAAACCGATCGAGGATTGGCATGACTAGTAGCCCCTCGCCTCATCGGCACCCACCGAGACCGCCGCGGATTGCGTCAGGCGCTCGCGGGTGCCACGCTGGCGAGGCGCTGGTGCTGACCAAGCTCAACCCGACTCGCGCGCGCTCGCTTGCCTGCCGCGCGTGATCTCCGACCAGATCACCAGCCGCCAGGTGAAGCTCACGCTCGGCTCCTCGGCGCACTACCTGAGAGACCCCGGTCGCGCGGCTGCTGTTCCGTGCTGGCGATGGTCGCCGAGTGCGAGACCGACCACTGGTGGCGCACGAGGGCATGCCCTCGCGAGGCCAAACGAACGCCTGGGCGGCAAGCAGTCCAAGCTTCAGCCCGACGCAGGAGGATCACTCCTCAAGCTCTACCGCTCCGGCGAGCACACGATCAGCGAGCTCGAGGAGCTCCGCGCCGTCAGGCGCTCGGCCATGTCCCGGGCGGTCCGTTCCGCCGACGCCGCGGAGTGGCAACAGCCCGCGACGGCATCGGAGCGCCGTACAGCACTTCGCGCTTGTAGCGGCGGGTGTGCGGCCAGCTCGGCGAGGAAGTCGGTCCAGGGCCGCCTGCCGCATCGGCTCGCCATCGTGCTCGCGTCCCCCCGCCGACGCATTCGGTCGCTTCCTCCGGTCGGGTCACGTTGGCCTGGTGACACGGACCCGAGCGCCCTCGCCCGGCACTTCCCTCATGTCCACGCGGGGCAGGTGCGCGCGACGAGGAGCATTGCCGCTCTCATGGGGTGAATGCGGAACGGCCGCGGCCCTTCGCGGATCGGGGGGTTCCGCGTAGATGCGGGTGAATTCCGGGGCCCAGACCGAGGGTGTCGGCAACGCGCTGCAGCATCTTGAGTAGAGCTGATCGCTCGGCGGGTGTGAGGTGGGCTGCGAGCTGCTGGTCGATGAGCGGCACCTGCTGGTTGACCCGCTTGACGATCGTCCGGCCGGCCGGGGTGAGCCGCAATGCGAACGCTCGCCGGTCTGTATCGCTGCGCTGCCGGCGGATCCACCCCGCGGTCTCCATCTCGTCGACGAGATCGACCATGTTGTTGCGGTGCATGCCGAGCGCGTCGGCGAGTTGCTGCTGGGTCTGGCCTTCGGCCGCGGCGAGGTTGCTCAACACCCCGAACGCGCGGGGGGAGGCGCCGAGATTTGCAAGTGCCTGGGCGAACAGGCTCGCGGACTGAGCTCCGACTTGGGAGAGCAGGAACGCCAAGGAGTGGGAGTACTGGGTCGGCGAAGCCATGAATCCCGCATTATGCACCCTTTGATGATTGTCATCTATAGTGACAGATATTGAGTTCGTCGAACCCATCCTTGAAGGAGGCAGCATGAGAATTGCCGTCATCGGCGCGTCCGGTCGTACCGGCGCGCATGTCGTCAAACAGGGGTTAGAACGCGGCCACGAGATCCGCGCGATCGCTCGCAACGTCGACGCGATCCGCGAGGATGAGCCCAACCTCACGCCGATCCCGGTCGACGTTCTCGACGCCGAGCGCCTCCGCGAGGCGCTCGAGGGCTGTGAAGCAGTGATCTCGACGCTTGGGGTGGGAACGAGCCGAGCGCCGACCGAGCTCTACTCGCACGGTCTAGCCAACACGCTCGAGGCACTACCGGCCAACGGCAAAGCCAAGCTGGCCGTCGTCTCCGCCGCGCCCGCCGGTCCACGTGGCGAGCAGGCGTGGTTGGAGCGATGGATCCTGATGCCCGTGCTTGACCGCCTGTTCGGCGCCACATACCACGACATGCGACGCATGGAGACGATCCTGCACGACAGCTCCACGGACTGGATCGTTCTCCGTCCGCCCCGGCTCGTACAGAAGGACCCGACCGGCGCGTACCGCCTGGACAGCAGACCGCTGCCAAAGGCGCGAGCGATCACCTACGCCGACCTAGCCCAAGCACTCCTAGACGCCATCGAGAACCCAAAGCACCGCAGGCAAGCGCTCTACGTCGCCGACTGACTCCACGCGCCGGCGCCCCCAAGGTCCGCTCGATCCCCGCGGTCGAGCAGAACCCCACAGCGCCGCTCCGCACGTGGGCGGCCGTCGACGAAACACTCGCACGAGATGTCGCGCAGTCCGACGAACGCCGCGACACGGGTCACAACCGGCAACCGACCATCCTTTTGGGATTCGCCACGACCGTCACCAGCGACGCCGGTCGCGGCGCCGATCGGCGCGCGACTTCCCCGCTTGCCGCGCAGAGCAGGGCCCGTGTAGTCGCCGAGGAGATGCCCGTGCAACAACGAAGGCAGGCCTCATCGACCATCGCCGCGCGTGCTCCTGCACGCCTATAGGGTCACGCGGTCGGCGCTCACCTCGTGGCCGCATTCCGCGCCGAGGAGCGACGTCTCGGGGGTGTGCGACCTGGCCGCTGTAGCGGCGAAGCAGCGACGCGTCAAGTGCTGCCGCCAACGTCTACCCGGCGGAGGGGAGCACCTCGGCGCCCTCGTCGGGTGGAGACCCATATGCATATACGAGGAGGTCCTCCTCACCGTCGTTGACGGTCTGCAGCGGAGTTCCCGCTCGAACGTGGACGACCCCGCCAACGGGAACCTCGTGGCGCTCTGGCGGATCACCAAGAAGCATCGTCAGACGGCCAGCGAGAACGACGAAGGTTTCCTCCTGCTCGTCGTGCACGTGACGCTTGCCCCGCGCCCCCGGCTCGTAGCGCCAGACGTTCGCGCGACTGTCCCTAAAGCCGACCGATGGCTGCAGTTCGGCAACGTGTCGAGCAGGCTCGCCGGGTTCGTGCGGGCGGGTGAGCCACTGGAGGTGTTCTGGCAGAACGATAGAGAACTTCACACTGCAACAGCATACGGGCACCAGCCCCGCCACGGCGGCGCTGTCGGCGCGTAGGGGAAGCGTCGACCCCAGGACTATTCGCGCAGCCGGAAGAAGCCGCGTGGCCGCCGTGTCAGACGCCCGCATTGTCACGATCTCAATCGCGCGCTCGCCGTTGACCCCGTTGCCGCTCGCCGAGCGACGCGGTCACGACGACGACTCCGCGGGGCCAGCTGCGCGCTCCCGGTGTCGCACACAGGCAGCCACGCCTGCGCCGCCAGCGCGCATACCCGCGCGAGCAGGAAGGCAGGTGTCAGGCCGCTCTTCATGAGCGACCCGCT